>NZ_JAWIIV010000001.1:80263-629256 GCF_035916955.1 Noviherbaspirillum album
CTTGGCCTGCACGACCGGATACCGATACCGATACCGATACCGATACCGATTCGGACAGGGCCGCACACATCCGCATCCGAATTACATCCGCCGCGCCAGGTCCTCGATGATCGGGCACTCGGGTCGGTTGTCGCCCTGGCAGCAGTCGGCGAGATGATGCAGCTGGTCGCGAATGGTCTGCAGTTTTTCGATGTCCCGGTCGAGCTCCTCGATGTACTGCCGCGCCAGCGTCTTCACATCGGCGCTCCTGCGGCCGCGGTCACCCCAGAGCGCCAGCAGGGTGCGGATGCGCTCGATGGAAAAGCCGAGCTCGCGCGAGCGCTTGATGAAACGCAGCGTCTGCACTTCGTTCGGCCCGTACTGGCGGTATCCGGAATCGGTGCGTGCCGCCTGGCCGATCAGGCCCACGCTTTCGTAATAGCGAATCATCTTTGCGGTCACGCCAGAGGCGTTCGCCGCTTCCCCGATATTCATGCCGCACTCCTTTCCGTCGAATTCGAAGCCTTGCTGTCCGAAAGAGCGGGTTTCCAGCGCCTGAGCAGCAAGGCATTGCCGACCACGCTGACCGAGCTCAGCGCCATCGCGGCGCCGGCGATCACCGGATCGAGCAGGCCGAATGCCGCCAGCGGTATGCCGACCAGGTTATAGATAAACGCCCAGAACAGGTTTTGCCGGATCTTGCGGTAGGTGCGGCGCGAGATCTCGATCGCATCCGCCACCAGCGCCGGGTCTCCGCGCATCAGCGTGATGCCTGCCGTGTGCATCGCCACGTCGGTGCCGGTGGACATGGCAATGCCGACATCGGCCGCAGCCAGCGCCGGGGCATCGTTGATGCCGTCGCCCACCATGGCCACCTTGCGGCCGTCCTGTCTCAGGCTGGCCACCACGCCGGCCTTGTCGGCGGGCAGCACCTCGGCGCGGAAGTCTTCGATGCCGACCGCGCCGGCGACTGCAGCGGCGCTGCCCGCATTGTCGCCGGTCAGCATCACCGACCGTATGCCCTGCCGCTCCAGCCGGGCCACCGCTGCCCGCGCCGTCACCTTGAGCGCATCGCCGAAGGCCAGCAGGCCGGCCAGGTGCAAAACTCCCTCTTTCGAAAATGCCAGCCATGACACCGTGCGGCCGGCCTGTTCATGGCGCCGGGCGACGTCTTCCAGTGCCGAGAGCGGCAATTGCAGTTCCTGCATCAGGCGACGGTTGCCGAGATAGACCGTCATTTCGTTCACGTTGGCCTGCACGCCGCGGCCGGCCAGCGCCTTGGCGGCGGTCGCCGAGGGCGCGGCAATGCCGTGTTCCTTGGCGGTCGCCTCCACCGCCCTGGCCAGCGGATGATCGCTGTACTGCTGCACCGCGTAAGCCAGCGCAAGCAGGCGTTCGGATGCTTGCGCCTCGCTTCCTGTTGCCCGGCTGGCTATCGCTGCAGCTGCGGCCGCAGATGCTGCAGATGCTCCAGATACCGCAGATGCGGCAAAAGCCGCATCCGTTTCAATCGCAACCACTGCCGGTTTGCCCTGGGTCAGCGTACCGGTCTTGTCGAACGCGACCGTCGTGACGGCATGCGCGGTCTCCAGCGCTTCCGCATCCTTGATCAGGATGCCGTACCGCGCCGCCGCGCCGGTGCCGGCCATGATCGATGTCGGCGTCGCCAATCCGAGCGCGCATGGGCAAGCGATGACCTGCACCGCGACCGCGTTGAGCAGCGCCTGCTGCCAGTCGCCGGTCAGCAAGCCCCAGGCCAGCAGGGTCAGTACGGAAATCAGGAGCACGACCGGCACGAATACCGCGCTCACCCTGTCGACCAGGCGCTGGATCGGCGCCTTGACCGCCTGCGCATCCTCCACCAGCTTGATGATCTGCGACAGCATGGTGGCGCCGCCGACCGCGGTGGCCTCGATGATGAGCAAACCGTCGGCATTGACCGCGCCGCCGGTGACCTTGTCGCCGACCGTCTTGTTCACCGGCAGGCTTTCGCCGGTCAGCAGGGATTCGTCGAGATGGCTGCTGCCTTCCAGTACCCGGCCATCGACCGGCACCCGGCTGCCGGGCCGCACCACCAGCGTATCGCCGACGCGAATCGATGAGATCGGTACCGGTTTTTCCGTTGCGCCGCTGCGCAGGATTGCCTCGGTGGGGCGCAGACTCTCCAGCGCATTCAGCGCAGCCACCGTCTGGCGCTTGGCGCGCATTTCCAGCCATTTGCCAAGCAATACCAGCGTGATCACCACCGCCGATGATTCGAAATACAGGTGCGGCGCTTCTCCATGCCCGCCATGCCCTGCATCCTTGAGCAGCAGGTAGAGCGACAAACCATAGGCGGCGCTGGTGCCGAGCGCGACCAGCAGGTCCATGTTGCCGGAGCGTGCCAGCAAGGCCTTCCAACCGGCCCTGTAGAAGCGCGCTCCCAGCCAGAACTGCACCGGCGTGGCCAGCGCCAGCTGCCACCAGCCCGGCAGCATCCAGTCGCGGCCGGCCAGCATGCCGAACATCGGCGCAATCAGCGGCAGGCTGAGCAGCGCCGACACGGCGACCGGCCACCACGCGGGCAGCGGCGCGCCGCCGGCCCGCGGCTCCACCGCCCCGCCCCGCTGCTCCGGCAGATCGAGCGCAGCGTCATAACCCGCCTTGCCGACCGCCGCGATCAGCGTTTCCACCGGTACGCCGACGGCGCGGACCTGCGCCTTTTCGGTGGCGAGATTGACCGAGGCTTCGGTAACGCCGGGAATTTTCTTCAAGGCTTTCTCGACCCGCATCACGCACGACGCGCAGGTCATGCCGTCTATCCGGATGGACAGGTCGGCGATGTCGGTATGTTTGGTCAAGCCGGTGTTCATGATCTTCTTCCTGCTGGTGCTGTAGATAAGGTGAAGATAAGCCTTCCAGCGATTGGAAGGTCAAGCTGCATTGTATGCGGCACCCAAATTCGCTGCAGTAAATGCAGAACCTCTTCATACCGGCGCAGGATGTGGCGATGTACTCGCTACGTCTCCAACTTGATACAAGTAACAGGGAAACAACAGGACCAATGTCATTCGGATATCCGAATCTGCATTAATCGAACTGTTCGGATATCCGCACTCACTCCAGCCACTCATTTCCCATCGCCGGATTTTTAACCCTTTGTAAACAGGCACTTGCGAAAACGGTGCATGACTTTTCCCGTGCGCATGAATTTGGCACGGCACATGCATAGAGACAACCCGGCATATTCGCGCCAAAAGCCGTCATGGCTATAAACATTAACGTTTTCATCCTTCGGCCAGTTCAAGAAGAGACAAAGGAGTTTTCATGAAAAGCAACAAACTTACGACCCGGATCGCTGTTGCCATGGTGGCCGGCATTGTCGTCGGTTACCTCTGCCATACCTTCGCGCCGACCTCGGCCATCGCCAAGGACATCGCCGGCTACCTGTCCATATTTACCGATATCTTCCTGCGCCTGATCAAGATGGTGATTGCCCCGCTGGTGCTCGCGACGCTGGTCGCCGGCCTGGCAAGCATGGGCGATTCCCGGGCGGTCGGACGAATCGGCGGCAAGGCGCTCGGATGGTTCATCACCGCATCGCTGCTTTCCCTGCTGATCGGCCTGATCATGGCCAACCTGCTGCGGCCGGGAGACAATCTTGCCGTCCCTCTCCCGGAAGTCACTGCCTCGACCAACCTCAAAACCTCCGCACTGAACCTGAAGGATTTCATTACCCATGTCTTCCCGAAGAGCATCTTCGAATCCATGGCGCACAATGAGATCCTGCAGATTCTCGTCTTCGCCATGTTCTTCGGTATCGCACTGGGCAAGCTGCAGAACGAAACTTCCAAGAGCCTGCTTAAAACAACGGAAGACGTGGTCCACGTCATGCTTCAGGTCACCGACTACGTGATGCGCTTCGCTCCGGTTGGCGTGTTTGCCGCGGTTGCCTCGGTCATCACGACCCAGGGACTGGGAATCCTGCTGGTGTACGGTAAGTACATGGCAAGCTTCTTCCTCGCATTGGGCGTGCTGTGGATGGTGCTGATCTTTGCCGGCTTCATTGTCCTCGGCAAGGATATCTTCCGGCTGCTCAAGCTGATCCGTGGCCCGATGCTGCTGGGCTTTTCCACGGCAAGCTCGGAATCGGCCTATCCGAAACTGATGGAACAGCTGGAAAAATTCGGCGTCAAGGACCGTGTCACAGGTTTCGTGCTGCCGCTTGGCTACTCGTTCAACCTCGACGGCTCCATGATGTACACCGCATTCGCGGCCCTCTTCATCGCTCAGGCATATGACATTCCGCTGACCCTTGGCCAGCAGATCACCATGCTGCTGGTCCTGATGGTCTCTTCGAAGGGTATTGCCGGCGTGCCGCGCGCATCGCTGGTGGTCGTTGCCGCCGTTCTGCCGATGTTCGGCTTGCCGGAAGCCGGCCTGTTGCTGGTGATGGGAGTGGATCACTTCCTCGACATGGGCCGCACCGTGACCAACGTGCTGGGCAATGCAATCGCCACCGCTGCCGTCGCAAAATGGGAAAACGCTATCGAGCCGGTTCCCGAGGAATTGGCCGAATCCGAAAGCGCACTCCCGCTGGAGGAAGTGCGGCACGCCTCGCGCGCGGCCTGATCTGCCGGACATCCTTTCCTGCAGGCATTTTCCCAAGGTCCCTGCAGGAAGAGGCGCATAATCCGAAGGTCCGAACGCCTGCCACGCCTATGCCTTTCCAAAAACATTTGCTCAACGTTCCCTCGCTGGTGCTGGTGCTTGTGTTCGCAATACTGGCAGTGAACGCCGCCATGCTGACATTCCAGTACAGCATGGCGCTCGGACTGGAAGATCTGCAGGCTACCGGCCGTCATCGGTTGAACCTGTATGCAACGAATCTGGAAAGGGAGATCGACAAGTACGCTTATTTTCCGACCACCCTAGGACTGAAGCGGGATGTGCTTGAACTCGTTGAAACCCCGAGTCCCGGGCGTGCCCAAGTCCAGGAAGTCAATGAATATCTGGAACAGCTCAATGAACGGGCGGGCACGCTGTCCATCTACATCCTCGACCGCGCGGGCAAGGTGATTGCATCGAGCAACTGGCGCCACGAGGACAGCTTCGTCGGAGAAGATCTCTCGTTCCGGCCTTACTTTCGCGAGGCGATGACCAGGGGCAGCGGGCGGTTCTTCGGCATTGGAACGACACGCAGCGAGCCCGGGTATTACCTCTCGTCGGTGCTGGCGAACAGCCAGGGAGCGCTGGGAGCAGCCGTCGTCAAGATCGGCCTGAAGCAACTGGAAAAATCCTGGTCGACGGTGGAAGCGCCGGCCCTGGTCTCCGACGAGAATGGCGTGGTCATCCTGGCATCAGTACCCGGCTGGAAGTTCATGACGCTCTGGCCGCTGGACGACGCCGCACGCCGTGCCTTCGACCAGACACAGCAATACAACCGGCAAGCGCTTCATCCGCTCGGCGTTGTCGACCTGAAGAATCTCGACAATGGGGCGCGACTGGTCCGTTTGCCCAAAACGAATCCGGAAATGGTGGCGATGTTTCCGGTCACCGGCGAATTCGTCGCACAGACCCAGGTTCTGCCGGGAACACCCTGGAACATCACCGTATTTTCATCGCAGGACCAGATCCGCCGGAATGCCGCCGACCGTTCATTGCTGGCCGGTGTAGTTGCAGGCTTTCTCTGCATTCTGGCCCTCATGCTCAATGAACGCCGCCGTCATCTGAATGCCAGGCTCGCAGACCGGGAGGCATTGCAAAAGGCATACGACGAACTCGAGCGCAAGGTCGCCGAGCGTACGGTGGATCTGTCCTCGGCCAATATCCGCCTGCAGCAGGAAGTGGCGGAACGCATTCAAGCCGAACGCACGCTGCGCGCAGCACAGGATGAACTGGTTCAGGCGGGCAAGCTGGCGGTGATAGGCCAGCTTGCGGCGAGCGTTGCCCACGAGCTGAATCAGCCGCTGGCCGCACTGCGCACCTTGTCCGGCAACGCCCGCAAGTTTCTGGCGCGCGGCAATCAAGACACCGCCAGCAGCAACCTGGAACGCATCGATGGCCTCGTCGACCGGATGGGCACCGTGACCGCGCAGCTGAAATCTTTCGCCCGCAAGTCCTCGGGGACCCCGCAAGTGGTTTCGATACGGCGCGCCATCGACAATGCGCTCTTCCTTCTGCAGCAGCGCCTGACGCAGGCGCGCGTGGAAACGCGCGTCGACCTTTCCGAGAGCGAGCTGTATGCATGGTGCGACGCGAACCGGCTGGAACAGGTGCTGGTCAACCTGGCCGGCAATGCGCTCGATGCCATGGACGGCATGGATGAAGTCGTGCTTGAACTGGTTGCCTGCCGCAACGGCGACCGTGTCCGAATCCAGGTACGCGACCGCGGCCCGGGAATCCCGGATGACGTTCGCCCGCGCCTGTTCGAACCGTTCTTCACGACCAAGGAAGACGGGCGCGGATTGGGCCTGGGCCTGGCCATCTCGGCCGGCATCGTCGCCGACTTCGGCGGAAGCCTGTCAGGCGACCGCCATCCCGACGGCGGCGCCGTCTTTACGCTGGAAATCCCTGCTGCTCCGGAGGACCCATCAAATGAGTGAAACCTTGCACGTGCTTGTCGTCGAGGACGATCCGAACGTGCGGCTCGGCTGCGAACAGGCACTGCAACTTGAAGACATTCCCGTGGCTGTGGTTGAGACGGCGGAACAGGCGCTGCTCCGCATAGCTCCGGATTATCCCGGCGTGGTGGTCAGCGACATCCGCCTGCCGGGCATGGACGGGATGACCCTGCTCAATGAAGTGCGCCGTATCGATCCGGATCTGCCGGTCGTTCTGATCACGGGCCACGGCGACGTATCGCTGGCGGTACGCGCAATGAAGGATGGCGCACACGACTTCATCGAAAAGCCCTTCTCGCCCGACTACATGGTGGAAGTTGCGCGTCGCGCACTCGACAACCGTCGCCTGACGCTTGAAGTGCGCCAGCTCCGCGCGCGTCTGCAATGCCGCGATCATCTGGAAGCACGGCTGCTGGGCAACTCCGCGGCAATGATGCGCGTACGGCAATTGGTGGTGGATCTCGGCAACAGCGCCGCCGACATCTTGATCGAAGGGGAAACCGGAACCGGCAAGGAACTGGTTGCACGCTGCCTGCATGATGCAAGCCCCAAGCGCAACGGCAACTTCGTTGCAATCAATTGCGGCGGACTACCGGAGACCCTGTTCGAAAGCGAAATTTTCGGTCACGAGGCCGGTGCCTATACGGGCGCAAGCCGAAGGCGCGTGGGCAAGATCGAGCATGCGCGAGGAGGCACGCTCTTTCTCGATGAGATCGAATCCATGCCGCTGGCGATGCAAACCAAGCTCTTGCGCGTCCTGCAGGAGCGCAGCCTCGAGCGCCTTGGCTCCAATACGCCCATCCCGGTGGACTGCAGGGTCCTCGCTGCGACCAAGGTCGACCTGAAAGCACTGGCTGACGAAGGCAAGTTCCGACCGGATCTCTACTACCGCCTCAATGTGGCCAATCTGCTGCTGCCGCCGCTGAGGCAGCGCCGCGAAGACATTCCGCTCCTGTTCGAACACTTCCTGCTCCAGGCGGCAGCCCGTCATGACCGCCCGGTACCGAGCGCCGGCGAGGCCAATACCGGGCCCCTGCTGGCTTACGACTGGCCTGGAAACGTGCGCGAGCTGCGTAATGTCGCCGACCGCTGCGTTCTCGGGATCGAAGCCGGCTTCCCACCCTTCGGTACCCAGGTTCAGGCCGGCCCTCATGCCCAGCCGCTGGCGGAAACGGTCGCGGCCTTCGAACGATCCCTGATTGCCGAAGCGATGACGCGCTGCGGCGGCAGCCTCGCCCGCGCGGCAGAATCCCTGGGTGTCGCGAAGACTACCCTGCACGACAAGATTAAAAAATACCGGATCGGTGAATCACCGTAATTTTGTTGAGGCAGTATGTGATGAAACCGCGCTCGGTCTTCCCGGCGAGATGTAGCAGAATGAGGGAGCGCCAGCACTCCGCGCGGCCCAACGCATATCCCGGATTAACGCGATCCAAGGCAAGCCGTTCCCGGCTTGTGCGCCGTACTCAGCGGGAAGAAAAATTCCTTGAATTAATCGGCACTGTCCATCAATCTTCCACCAACGTACTCCTTCCTAGCAAGGCCGGTGCAATATCGTCCACCCGTCGGAACAGGTAGTCGGGCCGGGTCGCCTGCAGCACGTCGGCGCGCGTATATCCCCAGCTTACCGCGCCGAAGCGCAGGCGCTCGCTGCGCGCCGCTTCCGCGTCCCGCACCTCGTCGCCGACGCACAGCGCATGCCGGCGGTCGATATTCATCTCTCCAAGAAGGCGGCGCAGCTTGCTGCGCTTGCCGAACAGCGATGCTCCGCAGGCATAGCACTCGATCAGCCGCGCATGCTCCGGGCCGAGCACGGCGCGCACGTTGGATTCGGAATTCGAACTCAGCACCGCAAGCCGGACGTTTTCGCCAACGAGCGTGTGCAGCATGGCTCCTACGCCGTCGAACAGCGGAATGTCGTCGATTTCGCTTGCCATCATGGTCCTGAAATCCGAGGCCACGCGCGGCACCTTCCAGAGCGGAATGCCGACATGCCGCATGATCTGTTTCGCATCGCAGCCGCGCAGCGCATCCAGGTCTTCGCCCAGGATCGGTCTGAAGCCGTGGCGCCCGGCAAGGACGTCGAAGCTGCGGAGAAAGAATGGAAAGGAGTCGGCAAGCGTGCCGTCGAAATCGAAGACAACCAGTCTGGGTCGGTCGGATTCTGCTGCCATGTCGGATTGTTGGCCGTGCAGCCTGTGCGGCACGACATGCTGATCGGGATGGGCCGATTCTAACTCGCCATCGGGCGCTTCAGCCATGGCCTTCTGCATGCTCCCTATCTGTGCAAACTCGACGGAACATTGCCCCCGACTTGCCATGCGAAGCGATACCACACCGTACCAGTGCCCGAGGGACCGTCGTATCATGCCTGTTCGCATAGGTGCCTGGCTGCGACTTGCTATGAAGCAGCGGTTTAGTCATGGTTGTCCTGTTGCGATAAGGAAGTCAGCGCGAGAAAAAGCGAGCGGTATCCGTCGTTCAGGCGACCAGGAGATAGAACTGGTCGGCAGGGGACTGTCAACTTTACGTGGCGGAAGCGAGAAGAGGGCTGGTCTCTTGCGCCCTCTTTTTCTTGCCCGCGCGTTCGCAGCGACTTCTATTACAGAGAGTGCTTGCTCTTCTTGGTCAAGGTCGAGAGCTTTTATTTCATCTTCTTCTCCCAAAAGCCCTGTTCCGTCTTCATTCTTCGCCGGTCTTCCGTCGTCACATAGATCGTAGTCGTGTCGAACGAAGCATGTCCCAACGTCTGCTGCAGCACGTCCAGCGGCATGCCGGCTTCGACCGCATGCGCTCCATATGTATGCCGCAACATCGGCTTGAATTGGGTGGATGACGTCCGTATTGGCACCGCACTTGTCGATGGTGATCTTGTCGGGTAAGCCGTGCTGGCCGATGGCGCGTTTCAGAAAGCGACGCGCGCAGCCTGATCGCGTTTGGCAGTAAGCAGGAAGTTACCCGTGGCGCCGTGACGGTCGACGGCACGATAGAGACACCTCCATTGTCCACCGAAGAACACGTAAGTTTCGTCCATTCTCCAGCCACTGCCCACCGTGCGCTTGCGACGGCGAAATGCCGCAGCCAGCACCGGTAGAGTTTTGAAGGACCAGCTATGAATGGTCGTGTGACCAACGAACACGCCGCGCTCGTGCATGATCTTGGTCAGACCGAAACCGCTCTAGTGCGGCTTCGACGAGCCGCTCACATTACGGCTCACGTTTGGCGCTGGCTTCACTGACGTTATCGTGAGGAATGATCTCGGCTTTCTCGTCTTCGTTTTCGAACATATGCTTCTGGGCGCGTGCCTGCTCATCGGGATTGTGTTGCTTCTGCTCTTCCTTGGCTTGATGGCTATGTCGCTGGAACAAGACCAGTGCTGCTATTACGACGGCCATCGCACCGCCGAACTGGAGCGTTGCCAGCGGCTCTTCCCAACGGACGAAATGCTCAAGGAAGGTGACGGCGAGAATCACCACCACGACACTCACCACCTTTGATTCGAGGTCGGCAAGAGTCTGAACCCCAAGCGATACGGTGATGTTGAGCGGGGCGACGAACAAGCTGTAGAGTCCTACACCGATGATATAGAACACGACCGCTTTGAGCATGACGCTGACGACCTCCAGAAACTGTATGGTTAATTCGGTCGAGTGGATGTCACCATCGAATACCGACTTCCATGCGTCCCAGACGCTGGTGAAGGCTTGTATTGCACCTAGCAGAAAGAGGGATACGGCAATTAGCATCACTGCGGCAACTGCAATGAGAACGATGAAACGGCTATGGCCAATGGTCTGGCTGAATCGGTCTATCGACTTTTCGTTGCGCGTGTTTTTTGAATGCATGTACGCCCCGTTCTCACTTAGGAAATCGTAATAAGGATATGGTGACTGACCTCATAGGCGATCTGCCGTTCCGGTATCAAGTTGATCTTGTGAAATGGCCGGAAAATCCTGCTGACCCGACGCCGGCGGCCTGAACGGCCGGCCCGTCAGGATGCGTGCGCCGCACGTGAGAGTTTGGCCCATACCGCATTGACTTCGGCACCGAAAAGAAGGACCGAAGTGGAGAGTTGCAAATAAAGCAGCAGCGCAATGCCGCTTCCGATGCTTCCGAACATTGCGCTATAGCTGGCAAAGTGTTGCAGATAGTACTTGAATGCCAGGGAGGCGGCCACCCAGACCAGCACGGAGATGATCGCGCCGGGCGAGACCAGCCGGAATGGGTTGGCGGCGTCGGGCACGATATGGTAGACGATCGCAGTGGCGGCCATCAGAAGAAAAAGGCCAGCCGGCCAGCGCAGCCAAGTCCAGAGCATCACCGCGGTATCTTCCAGTCCGACGAAATACCCGACCCAGCGTATGGCTTCCGGACCGATTACGAGCATGCCGGTGCCCGCTATCAGAATGACCGCGATGCCGAGCGTATAGGCGATGGACGCGAGATAGCTTTGCCAAGCAGGTCTGTTGAACGTAGTACCGTAGGCAACATTCAGTGCCTTCATCATCGAACGGGTTCCCCGCGATGCAAGCCAAATGGAGAGGAGAACGCCGAAGGACAGCAGTCCTCCCTGAGGAACACGCAGTTCGTTGAACGCCGCGCGAACTCTTTCCATGGCTTTAGGAGAGAGCGCGTGCCATGCTGCCTGCTGAATGGAGTCAAGCAGGATGGACAAGTCGAAGAAGCTGAGAACGGCAAACAGGAAAATGGCAAATGGAAAGAAGGAAAACAGCATGTGATAGGCAAGCGCCGACGCGTAGGTCGTCATGTCGTCATGCATGAATTTTCTCAATGCAAGCCGTACCACATTCTTGAAGAGGCGCATCCGGAAGCGAAGAGTGTATATCCAAGTAGCCATTACGGGCTTGTGAACAATCGAAGGTGAGGCTTTTGATGCATCTGGCCGATACGAACAACCATTACACATAGATCAGGATCGCCCGCCCGGGATTTCATTAAGGAATCTTTTACGAACATTCAGGCAGCTTACAAATACCATGCCCGGAGAAGCGCCAACACGATATTGCGTCTTGCATTATGGTTGGATAATTGTGTTGCGTCACGATTGTGCCGATTCGAATACATTTGCTCGCCAATACCTGTCTCAGGTTTTCGAAGAGATGAGATTGCGTCCTTTGCGGCCTTGCTGCGCTGCACTCACTCTCCACAAGCTTGAGATGGACTTCCGATTCCGCCCTGAGGTATCAAGTTAAGAAATTGAACAGACATCGGCAGATTTTCAATGAACGATCACCGTCTATCGTTGACCAACTTTTATGCATTCGTCTTGGTCCGATTGATTTCGTCTGCTAGTTGCGCAGGGACCGGGATCCAACGAAAGAAGACCGACTAAGGAGAGTTGACATGAAAAATACCAATCTCATAAAACGTGCGATCGTGCCTGCGGTTTGTGTGCTCGCGTTGAACGGCGCCTGGGCCGCAACGCATGGCGGAACTCCGGGCGCACATAACGATAGACTCGGCGAGTCTGCGGTGACCGATTCGATGCGATACAACGGCAGGGGTAAAGAAGCAAATGCCCTGCATGACCGATCAGGCGGTACGTCCAATGAAGACGGGAAAAATGCCGGCGCGAGCCGGCGGGAGATGTCCGCGCAGAACAGCAAGGCTGGTGCGGCATCGGGAGCGTCCTCCACATCGCAACAGCGGTCCGAACGGTTCGATATGCGCGCCAGCCAGCTGGTCGGAAAAGACGTCGGGAATGCTCAAGGCGAAAGCCTCGGTGAAATAAAGGATCTCTTCGTCGACCTTCAGGCCGGACGCGTTCCTTACGCGGTGCTTTCAGTTGGGGGTGGGCTCGGCGCTGCCGATAAATTGTACCCGTTCCCCATGACGGCATTCAGCCTTAGCCGGGACCGGGGTGAAATGATACTCAACGTGGGACGGGAAAAGCTTGTCAACATGCCCGGTTTTGACAGCAACGCCTGGCCTGATTACTCCGAACAAAAAGGCCTTCTTTCCCGAGTCGACCGGTTCTTTGGCAGCGAAGTTGACAGGCAACCTGCGACACGTGGAATGGTGCGCGCCTCGGAACTTATGGGGCGTGATGTCGATGACCTGAAGGGACAGGATATCGGTGAAGTTCAAGACGTAGTCATCGATGTGGGGCGCGGGCGGATCGCCTATGTCGTGCTGGATTTCGACAAGGCATGGAGCCTCGACGACAAGCTGCTTCCATTGCCGTTAAAGGCCTTCAATTTACCGGAGGAGCGCAATGACCCGCTGGTGTTCAAGATGAACCGTGACCGCCTCGACATGGCGCAGGGCTTTACGCGCAATAAATGGCCGGATCTGAATGCACCCGCACAACGGGCAACGACGGAAAACTATTTCCTGGCGCTGGAACGTCCGACCCAGTCCGAAGCCCGCCAAGGCATCGGCACGTCTGGCCCGTCCGGCGGCGACTCCGGCGTTTCCGGCGGGATATATGCAGATCCGGTTTCCGGAGCCAGTGTTCCGCGGGAGCGCGGGAATGCAAGCCCATCAGGAACGTCGAACAAGTAGTATTGGAGCGGATTGCGGTTAATTGTACGGCCGTCTCGCCTTGCCCTGCACTCCAACGCAAAGCGACTCTTTCCTGCACTCACCCGCAATCTGCTCTAGCAGAGCCGGCTTACCGCATCAGAACCGTTCGAGGCTCGTCTTCCTTCCCCGCCAGATTCAAGTCTGCTTGCTCGATCCTGCTGACTCCTGGTTGTCCGCCGAATCTTCAACGAATTCAATGTCAGGTACGCCAAGCGGCGCTTCAGGCTCGGGCAACGTTACGCAGGAGTGTAGCGTTGCATTGGCGTCGAAGGAGAAGTTGACTGCCACCATTTCCTGCAGGCTGCCCCAATACCCGCTAGTCACATCCAGTTTGGACAAGGGAAACACCTCAAATCCCCTTCTCTGGAGGCTCCAGGAAGCTCCGGGAGAGGATCGGTTGAACATCACGATACGCACATGTCTGTCTCGCCAGGCAGGCATGACATGGCGGTCCAGTTGTTCAAAAAAGCCGCCGAGTTTCGATTCAGGGACATTATTGTTGGAATACGTCGCTACCCTGGTTGTACCATCAGGCTCCCAATAAAGCGGGTCAACCACCGCGAGCACGCCGCGTTTCAAGCTATCAAGCAATTTCCATCCGTCGCCTTGTATCACATCGGCTCCAGTCAAGGCATCCGACATTCGATCGATATTGACCGGCAGGCTATCGAAGAAAGCTCGATTGTCATTGGACGTTTCCGAATTCAGCCATCCGAACTTCAGCTTCGTTACACCATCTATCTTGTGCATAATACGAAAGGGTATTTCAAGCATCTGATTTGTGATGAGACCGCTGCGGCCAGTAGTAAGCCCGGTTGGATCCACATTCGCTCTTTGTACTGTCGAATGAGTGAAATTTATCGGAGTGCTTGGAAACCGGTTGTTGTGCTGGGCGAGCAGGTACAGGGCAGCATTGCTCGCCCGAAGACCGATGTCTTCGTCGGTGTAATGTTCAGGCTCGGCCGGCAGCGGATACTCTAGACTGCTCAGTACATATTGCTTGAGCGCCGAGCTCAGATCACTATTCTTTTGCCGGTTGATGTCTGTCTCCCTTATCCAGGTTTCAACCGTGTCGTTCATGAGCCGCATCAATCCGGAGATCGTCATCGCTGCCGGGTTTTCCCCCGCATCCTGCGCGATCCGGCGAGCAAGCTCCACGTCGGATTGCCGGACCCGTTGACCATTGACCACTTCATAGATCGGATAATCGTTCAGGACGCGATAGTACAGATGCCTGATGCGCTGCATATGCCACTCCAGCGCTTCCTTGACTTGCTGTGGATGCTGCTGGACCGTCTTCAAGGTGTTGTGCCGGTAATGGTCCCACTCGTTTGTAATGAGTCGCAAGCCGGATTTGACTGTTCCACTGCGCTGCTGCGCTGCCATCCACAACGAGAAGAATGCAGTGCCGGCAAATGCATCGGCAAAACAGTTGACCTCCGGGGCATTCAGGGCGGCAAGCAGCGCCTGCACGACCACGCCGGACTGTTCCTGCTCGGTGGCATACTGTTTGCTGCCAACAAGTGGATAGAGCGTCGGAATTCTTTCACGCATGCGTGCGAGGATCGCCTGCTCGGTATTGATCCGCATGCCATCCATCTCGCCGGCAAACGGTACGCCGATATCGCGCACCGAGCTCTGTTCATCGAGCAGGCGGTAGACCGCGGGCGCCGTTTGTCCATTCTTCAGCGTGATATCGTGATGGACGAAAATACCTTCGCCAAGGTACTGGCCCGGCGTGGCATCGCAAGCTTGCGATAATTCACGCGCCCCACTGGCTGTTGCCTTGTATCCATTGCGTTGAAGTTCTGACTTGCGCGCTGAACTTGCACGGACAAGACTGCTCATCTTCTTCATGTCGAAGTTCGCCGCAACGGTGTAATGCTGGCCTTTTGTCCATAGTTTGTCCAACGCGCTGACATCGCCATGGGTAATTTCCTCATTTTCGGACATGACGCCAACCGCATCGTCCCCTGCATGGATTGCAGGCGGAGGGGACTTTTCAGTAGTTCTTCGTTTTCCAAGTGCTCTTTCGGAAAACCCTCGACCTTGCTCACTTTGAGCATGGTCGGTTTGTTGTGCATCCGGGTCCGGTGACAGAGGGCGTTTGACGGAAGCACGCATCTGCACCTGAAGAGGATGCGATCGGGCCCGCGGTCTGTGGCGCGCCGGCTGCACCGCCGAGGACGGACCGGCAACAGGCGGGGTCGCCTCTCTATCCTCGCGCGGCGATTGTCCGGTGGGCAAAGTGTCGGAGTGCATGTAGGAGGCGCCGGAGGAATGTGGGGAGGGAAAACCAATGGGCATGATTGACTAGCTCTGCAGGATGAATTGGAAGCGGGCATGGGTGGAACTAATCGGCCCTTGAGTTCCAGCTTGTTCCAAGAAATTTTTTCTGCGTTTGCAGCGGATATGAGTTACCGGCACCTGGAAGAGATGATGCAGGAGCGCGTCGTGCTGGTTGATGACTCGTCGATCAACCGCTGGGCAACTCGGCCCCCGCCATTGCTGGAGTAGATCTTCCGACAGCACAAGCAAGCGGTTATACCAATCCCAAGTCATAACATGACAAATCAGATCGATGAATTTTTTCGCCTGGCGAGGCCGAGGTGCGGATCAGGAATCCATAGCGGGCTATGGATGACGAGCGCAACGCGGCCAGACGGAAATGACGCGGTCTCATGTCATGGAATGACTTGGGATTGGTATTAGTCGCAGCTGGCGGATGGATGAGGCGGCAATCAAGATCAAAGACGCCTGGAAACATTTTTAGCGCAGTCAAACGTATCACTCTGCCATGCTGGGTTTCAACCAGTCCGGCACGGAAGTGGTCGCGGCAGGCCAGGAAGCTGAAATCGGCCTGCTGATGGACATGAATTTTTATGTGAAGGGCGTGGACGGCTCGATTCCGAAATAAGCTTCTTCGCCTGCCGCGATGCCGTATTGCCGCCGCCTGCCGATTGCCGCCATGATGGAACATTGTTTGCACGCGGAATTACTTTGTACTCACGTCCGTTCGTACTTTGTTGTTCCTACCGGCAATGCCGACGACAACCATGGCTGATGAACTTCTTCTGAATGACTGGGATCCGGTCGCCGATGCCTCCGCGCCGCAAGCCGGCATGCTGCAAGCGGCGCGGCTGCTGGACCAGGACCTGATCATTCGATGATGGGCTGAGCGAGCAAGGCATGAAGGCGGCCTGGTCGAGACGGGACTCGGAATTCCTTCCTTATAGATCCGGCCCGAAAATATGTTGGGCCGGATCCCCTCACCCCGACCCTTTCCTAGAGGGTGAGAGTGAGACCATTTTCACTTCGGGATGGAACTCTTTAAATAGCGGCGTTACTCATTTCCAATGTGCACGCTATTTCGCTGACGGTGACGCCTTGCCCTCTCTTCGCTTCAATGCGGGAAACTTCAAGGTCCAGGCGGATGGCAGCGCCAATACCAATGGCCGGCAGCGATGAGAGATCTTCAGGATAATCGAATATTCCATTACTTTTCTTTTTCATGGCCTGAGGCCCGCGCGGTAAGCCGGTCGACGACAACATTTCAGGAAAACAGCTGAATGCGCAAGATTTCGAATCCCTCACCCGGGCTGACATTCGGTTCGAAAATTACCGACGTTTCGAAGCCCGCGAACGCGACAGCGAACCCGGCTGCACCTCCGGCACCGGTAGCGCCCCCTACACCGTCACCGTCGCCCGCCAATACGCCGCCATCCGTGCATACGACGCGCCGTGAGCGGGCAAGAATACCCGCGCCCCCCGCCTCCGGGATCGGGAAGGGCAGCGTCGGTGCCTCCTCCCGTGCCGCGCCGGCAAATCCCGGCAGCACCGGCGTCCCGCGCGGTCCGCAAGGGCGCAGGGAAGTTGCGCCGGGCAGCCGGCAATCCCCGCCAGCGTCCGCTCAGGAAGGCGGTACTTATCACCTGGATGCGCATCTATCCTCACAGGATACCAATACCTCCAGCACACCTAGCACATCGCCCGTTTGGCAACCCAATCGGGGACGGTCGGTGATGAGACGGATCCTCGGGGATTATGAACAGGCCTCCGCATCGGCACAGCATACCGGAAGCACCTCGGCGAGAGAGCAGACCAAGGCAGCGCTGAGGCAGGAAGCAATGGCGCAGATCGAGCGGCTGCTGGCGCAGGAAGGCGCCGTTCCAATGCAATGGGAAACGGATTGCGGCCCATTGCCGGGCATGCCCGATATCGATTGGAACACGATCAAGCCGACCCGCGAGCTTCCCGGAGAAAGCAGTTTCGGCTGCATCGTGCGCCTGCAGGCAAGGCGCATCGGCCCGCGCGCGAAGGAGCAAGGCGGCGTCGATCAGAACGAACAGGTGCAGCTCGCCGCCAAGTTCATGTTAGACGAGCACGGCTCGCCTGGCCAGGCAGCGGGCCAAACGAAATCGGGCGACAAGCTGCGGGAAGAACTGGCAATCTACCGGAACATCATCGAAGCACGCCCCGGAAGCAATGCGCTGAGCAGGCACCCGAACCTCTGCGAATTCTATGGCATCGTGACCATGAACGTGGATGGCGTCCAGATGCGGGCCTTGCTGATGGAGGCGGTTCCCGGCCACGACGCGCAGAAAACCGCCGACATCCTTGGCCGATGCCTGGACGCGAACTATCTCGCCGCGCGCGAATACTGGGGGGCGATACAGTATCTTTGCGATTGCACCCTGGATGCCACCGAGCATCTCAGGAAGGCCGGCATTGTGGATAGGGACATCAGGCAGGACGGCATCATGGTGAGAGAGGATGGCGCCGTCAAGATCGTCGACTACGGTCCGACGAAAAGGCCCGGCGACACGCGCCGCAGGAGCCCGTTGGAAACCATCTCCGAGGATTACAGGGGCAAGACGGGAGCCGGCAAGGCAAACGATGTCTACGCCTTGGGCGCGACCGCGGCCGAACTCGCGGAAGGGTACAGAAGGAAATTGCGCATTCAGCCCGGAGGAGGATCTGTCGGGTTGCCTCCCAAAAACGGAACGGCAACAGGTTTTATTCAACGCAGTAACATGCATGCCAAAGCCGTGGAAACACCGGCCAATCATGTTGACTCCGCCTATCTGAAATTCGTTAATTCCGTTTTGAGAATGAACGGCGCCACCCGTCCTGTCATGCCGAACGCGGCGAGGCAGACGGACTTCATCCAAGACCCGATGATGAGTCACGAGGAAGCGCAAGCCGTCATCCAGGCGGCATTCCAATTGGCGGCAATCGAAGAGAAAAAAAATGCGGGCGCATCTTGGAAACCCGGCCAGGATGCTCGCCAGACTGCACTGCATCTCATCCGCAATAAGCAGTCGCCGATGCCAGGCGCAGGCGGTCCGACGATCGGACGCAATCAAGGCACCCTTGCCCCGCCCCAGGTTTCGCGCTTTCATGAGAATCCGAATCTGGAAAATTATTTGAACCTTAAACACCACTATTCGAACAGGCAAGATAAGGATGAGGTCATCACCAAAATACTGAAGTCGATCCCTGATACGGAATTGAAAACCTTGAAAGATGAAATCTCAAGCGTCTTTAAAAACGAAGGTGATCGTCTTCTTAAAAGCGGAATGTGGATTGATACGGTCAAGGGTACATACATGCGCGGCCGGGGCGCCGGAATACCAGGCGGTCCGGCGGCGTCCGCAGTGAAAGACGCGCTGAGGAAAGAGGGAAAATCCATTCAGGATCTGCGCAGCCATATCGACGCGGCCTCAAGATTTTTCAAGGACTTGAAAGCGATATCGCACCCGTTGACACCTGTGGACTGGACCAGTTTCAACCAGGTCGGCGCCCTCACGAAGACTGCCCTGATGCTGATGTCGGATTACAAAGGAATACAACGGACCGACCCTCGGCAGGGATACCGAGACAATTCACATTTATCCTGATCCGGACAGGCTGAATAGGCTTCGATTCCGACCTTGCCTGGCACCAGGTAACTGCCGGTTCTTTATCAGAGCAGCCTTCCAGGCATTTGCCTCGTCCATGTCGGCAAGGCGAAACCTTTTCCTGATGCCATGCATTTAAAAAGCCGCATGCAGCTTCGGGCAGGCATGCGAAAGAACCGGCACGCACCGCGATTTTCTTAACTTCTATGGCGATGCGAAATCTTTGAAGAAGGCAAAGGGAACCGTGATCGGGATTCAACCACTTATTAGCATCAGAACGTCCAAATTTTTCTGGTACTTGAGGATAGCGAAACATGAATGTTCGATTCAACCCCGGAGTCAACCGATTCGCAGACCCGCGGGTGGGAAGTGATTCGAAAGCCAAACATGCAGCGCCGGGACCAAGCCAGCCTGCCGCTTCGAAGCTCAATGACATGTTTTCGAATTTTCGTCCGGAAAACCTGGCCTCGAAATCCGGCGCTTTCCCGAAGGAGGACATTGGTGCCGCCACGAATTTTGCCGGTGCCCGCCTGCGTTCGTTTGAATCCGACCTTCGCCAGAAACTCGGGGCTCATGCCGGTGCGCAAATGCCCGGAACCGGAACTGCACGGAGCGCGGAAAGTGCAAGAGCGCCGCACCCGGGCGGTTTTTTTAACCGGTTTTCACCCTTGACGGCATGGTCGGCACCCGATGGACGCGGCGTGCATTGGCGTACGGTGCGCGACAATGGCGGCAACCATCTGGATGAGTTCTTCAACCCGCGGACGGGAGCGCGCGGCCATGCTACGCAATGGTCTCTGCCGGACAGTAGCGGAATGCGCGCAAGAGCCGTGCAGGACCTTACGACAGGCAAGAAATGGACCGAACATTTCAATCCGCAGACGAACCGCGTATCGTTCTCTTTCCCCTGGCCCCCCCCGGACCGGACCGGTACCTTTTCGCGCATCACGATCAATGACAAGGGCGAAACCTGGCACGAGTTCAAGAACCTGAAAACCGGCTCGCATAGCTGCTCCACGCCTTTCGTGCTTGATAATGGGATGAAGCGGCGCCAGGTCTTCGACTGCAAGACAAATCGCTTGTGGCACGAAAGTGTCGATCTCAGGACCGGAGCACATGCGGCCGTGACTGACTGGTCCAGTCCGGACCGGTCCGGCACGCGCACCCGCATGATGTTTGACTACAAGACCGGCCAGTCCAGCGTCCAGGTGTTTCGTCCAACCGCTCACAGCGGGTATGCCGGCCACAATCAGCCCGGGACCGGATACGCAGGTCATACGGGTAGCACGGGCTATACGGGTAACACGGGTAATACCGGCAATACAGGCAATACAGGCAATACAGGCAATACAGGCAATACAGGCAATACAGGCAATACAGGCAATACAGGTGGAGCGTCCGGAGCCGGCGGCGCAAAGCCGCAGTCGCCGGAGCAAAAGAAACAAGCGGAAGTAAACAATGCGCTTAATGTGCTGGGGCTGGACCCCAAGGACAACCCGACGCCAGCCGATATCAAATCAGCTTACAGAAAGATGATGCTTAAATGGCATCCGGATAAAAACAAGACCGCAACGCCGGCTGAAGTTCAAGATATGTCGCAGAAGATCAACAACGCCAAAGACAAGTTGGTAGCCCTTGGAATTCTGTCTTGATGGATGTAGAAACGGAAACCGGCGCGCCACAACGAAGCGCGAAATCGGAGGGATGAAATGGTTGGAACATCGCTCGCGGAGTTTAAAAACCAGCTTAAGAAATGATCAGAAACATGAACATGGACGCCCCGCTGCCTCAGATTCCCGACACCTCCGACCCGTCGCTGGCGTTCGATCCTTCACCCGGAAGCATCGAGTCGTCTCCCTTGCAGGCGCCGGAAGCGGCTCCACCGGCAACACCCGAATTATTATCTCCACCCGATTTCAACCCTACCCCTCTGGCTGGCGCGGATGGCGACCCCGCCGAAATGCCGTCTCCCATGCCGGCGACGAACAACGCCGCCGCGGATGAAGCGCATCCGCCGCCAGGCACCGTCATGGAGGAGGAGCCGGTTGCATTTGACCCGGCTGTCATTGCCGCCTTGGCCAACGATCCTGTCAAGCGCCGCGAGCTGGAGCACGCGCACTCCCTGGCCAAGGATATGTTCTATACGACCGTGGACAAGGTGTACTCGATGCTTTCGGCTGCAACGGTTCCGCGCTCCGCGGCGTCAGCGCCTCACGAACGGACAGGTCCGACCCATATCCGCATGCTCATGGTTGCACAGCGACAAGGCGAGATGCTGAGCAAGGAAAGGCGTATGGTCGCGGAAGGAATCGTTGTCGGCAGCCTGATGAATATCGATAACCCGCAATGGAACCCGTCGATGCCGGAAACCGGAAAGACGACGTCTCCGAGCGCGATGGCAACGCTGCTGCGGATGGAGCTTTAGCAGGCTGTTGAAAAACCCTTTGCAGATGGGAGTACGAAGAATTCTGGTCGCTTAAAACGCCCTACAAGCGATTTTTTTGAGGTCATCAATGGTTTGAGCACCCTTGAAAACCCAAAAAAGCGGGTAGAGAAATCGTTTTTCAACAGCCTGTTAGAGCCACCCCTTTCAAGGTCTTACTTAACGAGGCCATTTTTGAGGACTCGCGCAGTGGCGACATGGCGGCGTGCGACAGCACCGGAAACATAGCCTTTCTTTGCCGATGGCTTCGGGCCACGTATATGCTTTCGCAGTGACTTAGGATTGGCATGTAGTGCTATTTGTAGCAATACCTCCGCCAGCTGGGCCGCGGTCATGCTGTCGTAAGGCTCCCATGCTATTGGTATAACAGCCATTACCATACCGGCATAGTGCGTCCGGATTTCGTCAGCAAAGCAGTATGACGACAGTTCCACGTCACTATCCTGCAGGTCATGCGCGACCCACACCGCCGATTGCAGCACCGCCAGCACGTTATACGCCATCACCGCCACGCCAAAGGCAAACAGCGCAGCCCGTGGATGACCCAGCGAAGCCACTTCGCTATGCAGCACGGCTTCGAGCCTCTGGAACAGCGACTCAATTCGCCAGCAACACCGATACAGACGCGCCACACTGCGCGCTGTGAACTCCCATGCTGGCAGGTTAGTGAGCAGCCGAATGACGGTGTCGCCATCTTCGGTGGGGCGCTCCAGGTGCAATTCCACCCGGCGCAGCCGTATCGGCTTGCCCTGGTCATTCTCGATTGACACGGCTTGCTCATGGACAATGCCCGTCTCGATCTTGCCCCGCAATTGCATGGCGTCGAGTTCCAGCGGGCTTGGTGTGCGACCATGTTCAGGCACGATGAAGCAGCTGCCGCGTTCTTGCCAGCCACAGAAGATGGAACGCGTGCTGAAGTTGCGATCGGCAATCCACAACTGGCCTGGCTTTGCCTGTTGCTGCACGGCCTGCATCATGGTGCGTTCCTGGGCATGGCCGTCTGCGCAGGGCAGCATGTCGACCACGAGATCGGTATCCGGGTCGTACACCACCAGCGACTGGCCTTGCAGTGCCGCGCCGCGAAAGCCACGCAAAGGCTTGAGACGTTTCTCGCTGGCGGGTAGATGATTGCCATCGACAATGCGCAGCTCATAGCCGGGCACCATGGGCGCCCTACCGCCCAGCATGGGAGCCAGTACCTCATTGAGGCGAGTCGCGCTGCCTTGCACCAGGGCGCGCACCAGGCTGGGAGAGATGCCGTTGATCTTGTCGTACAACGCTTGCAGGGAGACAGGCAGGTCCTTGCAGGCCTTGGCAGCGGCATGCAGGGAAGGGCGAAGGCCAACGGCGACCACTGACATGAGTTCGACCGTTGTGGAAAATAGCAGCTGACGGGTGTACTGCAAGCCGCGCTCCTGTTCGAACAGTTCATTGATCCAGTTCGGCTCCAGCGCTCTTTGCATGGTCAGTCTTGCCATGACTGTCACCGGGCTTTGCTCCACGCAACGTTGCACTACCGCATCCATGACCATCCCACACCTCCGTGCCGCTTGGATGCCTCAGCTCCTGTCTGGTGCCTTATTTACCCCATAAGAATCACCTTGAAAGGGGTGCCTGTTAGAGCGCTTTCGGTTTGACCTGCCTGACGATCCCGGCTGCTTGCCAGCGACACTGCGTTGTGTGGGGACGCCGAGTCCCCCTTGCCATGGCCGGGGGCGCCGAGCCCGCCATGTCGCGTCACCACGCCCCGTTTCGCCGGCAAACCACCTCGGCCTCGCCTAGGCCGGTCAAACCGAAATCGCTCTAGCGCGGCGCGTCCGCCGCAGCATATCGGGCAGGAAGATTCATCGCCGACGGATTTGTCGCCGCTCATCCCATCCCGAGCAATTCACGCGTCGCCTGCCTTGCGAGCGACCCGAGCTCCTTGAGATCAATGCCGGGAACGGCATCGTTTTCCACCACCACCCTGCCTCCGGCGAGCAGGCATTTCAACGTGGGCCGACCGCCCGAGGCCACCGGGCCGATCGCGGGATCATGCAATCCGAAGTATCGCGGATCGTCCAGCGCATAGATCGCCACATCGGCGGCCATGCCGCGCTGCAGGCCATCAACGCCGGGCAGACCGAGCACGCGGGCGCCGCCGGTCGTGCCCCAGCGCACGACGTCTTCCACCGAGGCGGCATGCGCGCCGCCTTCGCCGTTCCCGCCCGCATACGCAGGTCTCGCCAATTCCCCGGCGCGGGCACGCTGCATCAGCCATGCCGCATGGGCTTCGGAAATCATGTCGGCGGCCTCGTTCGATGCGGCGCCATCGACCCCGATCGACACCGCGACGCCGGCCGCTTCCAATGCGTGCACCGGCGCAATGCCGCTGCCCAGCCGTCCATTGCTCTGCGGGCAATGAGCAATACCGGTGCCGGTCGCGCCCAGCAGGGCAATCTCTTGCGGGTCGAGCTTTACCAGGTGGGCGAACCAGACATCGGCCCCGAGCCAATCGCATCGTGCCGCAAATTCCACCGGCGTGCAGCCATGCATGCCCTGCGCCGATTCCTGATAGCCGACGGTTTCCGACAGATGGCTGTGCAGGCGGATGCCTAGCCGGCGCGCCTCGGCCGCGGTCTCGCGCAGATCCTGCGGCGGCATGGAAAACAGCGGCGTGGTGGGCGCCATCACGACACGCCGCATCGCTGCCGGCGACGGGTCGTGATAGCGCGCGGTCAGGCGGGCCACATCGCCGATGAATGCCTCCAGCGTTTCCGGCCGCAGCGCCGACGGCAGGTCGGCTTCGAGCCGGCGAGTCCGGGTGGCGCCGCCGCGGCACAGCACGAAACGCAGCCCCAGCGCTTCTACCTCCTCGAACAGGATGGCGGAGGTATCGAAGGGCATGCCCGGATAATAAAGATAGTTGTGGTCGGCCACGGTGACACAACCGGAACGCATCAGCTCGATCAGGCCGATGCGCGCGGCCAGCCGAAACCTGTTTTCGTCGAACGCCGCGCGAAACCGGTAGGGCGTGGCCGCCAGCCAGGGTGTGAGCGGCAGATTGATGCCGGCGGCATCGCCCTTGAGCAGCGACTGGAACAAATGGTGATGCGTGTTGACCCATGCCGGGTAAACCACGCAGTCGGTGGCATCGATCACGCGCTCATGGGGCAAGGGCTCCAGCACGCCGATGTCGGCGATGACGCCGCCGGCAATACGGATGTCCGGCCCGGGATGACGGGCCGCCGCGTCGGCCAGGCCGGTCATGATGGCGGCGGCGTTGCGGACCAGGCAGGAATCCTGCGGTTGGCATGTTGAAGCGATATCGGGGTTGGACATGGAATTGCCTTTACAGATCGAGAACAAGTACCGCGCTCTTCGCGCGGGAGCAGCAGGGCAGGAACTGGTCATGCCGGGCGCGTTCGGTCTCGCTGAGGTAGTAGTCGCGGTGCTCGATTTCGCCGTCAAGCACACGAGTCAGGCAGGTGCCGCAGACGCCCTCCTTGCACGATACCGGGATATCGACGCCGCCGTCAGCCAGCGCCTCGACAATGCTTTGCCCCGCGCCGACCGGGAAGCGCCTGCCGCTGCTGGCGATACGTACCTCGAATCCGGCATCCGGCGCGCGAGGCCCCACCGATAACGCCGGCGGCGCGAAGTATTCGACATGCACTTGTTCAGCCGGCAGGCCGGCATCGCGCGCGGCGCCGGTGATATGGGCAACGAAGCCGGCCGGGCCGCAGACGTACAGGTGCGTGTCGGGGTCGGCGGCAGCCAGGATGGCGGCCGCATCGAAGCGCGTGCCGGGCGCATCGTCGGCATGCAGGCTTACCGACTGCCGGTAGCGCGCCGCCGCGATGCGGTCATGGAAGGCAGCTCGCGACAGCGAGCGTACGCAGTAATGCAGAGCGAATTCCGACGGCTCGCTGCTCAGCTGTTCCGCCATGCTGATCAGGGGCGTGATGCCGATGCCGCCGGCGAAGAGCAGCGTCTTGCGCGCCGCCACGAGTGGGAAGTGGTTCCTGGGCGCGCTGATGCGCAGCAGGCTTCCCTGCTTCACGTCGTCATGCATACCGCGCGAGCCGCCGCGGCTGGCGCTTTCCCTGAGCACGCCGATCAGATAGCGCTCCCGCTCGCATGGAGCGTTGCACAGCGAATACTGCCGCGTCAGGCCGGGTGCGACATGCACGTCGATATGCGCGCCGGCACCGAAGGGCGGCAGGAGGCCCCCATCGGGATCGCGCAGCTCGAAGGTGCAGATGTCGTCGGCTTCCGCGCGCCTTTCCGTCACGCGCACCGTCATCAATGCGTTCTGCTGCATGCCGCCTCCCTATTCCAGTTCGCTCTCGTGCCAGCGCGACAGCACCAGGCGCGACAGCGTCACCATGAGGCCGAACAGCAGCACGCCGGTGACGGTAATCATCAGCAGAGCAGCGAACAGGCGCGGGATGTTCAGTTCGAAACCCGCCTGCAGGATCTGGTAGGCCAGCCCGGTGCCGGTGCCGCCGGTGCCGGCCACGAATTCCGCCACCACAGCGCCGATCAGCGACATGCCGCAGGAAATGCGCAATCCACCGAAGAAGCTCGGCAAGGCGCTCGGAATGCGCAGGCGGACCAGCGTCTGCCAGCGGGTGGCGCGGTTGAGACGGAACAGGTTGAGCAGGCCGGGATTGACGCTGCGCAGGCCGAGCACGGTATTGGAAATGATGGGGAACAGCGCCATCATCGTTGCGCAGATCGTCAGGGCGAAAATGGGGGTCTTGACCCAGATGATGATCAGCGGTGCGATCGCCACGATAGGAGTGACCTGCAGCAGGATCGCATAGGGGAACAGGCTGGCTTCGACCAGCCTGCTCTGCACGAACAGGAACGCGGCCGCCACGCCGAGCACGACGGCCAGCGCGAACGCGAGGAAGGTGATCTTCAGCGTGACCAGCAGCGTGCCGAACAGCAGGCTCCAGTCGGCGACCAGGGTGCCGAAAATGGCGGCCGGCGTCGGCACCAGGTAGACCGGCACGTCGAACGCGGTGCACAGCGCCTGCCACAGCAGCAGCAGGATGGCGCCGACCACGGCGGGCGCGGCGATGCGCTGCATGCGCGGGTCGGATAGCAGCGGTTTCTTGGAACGGGGTGTCATGGCTTCTCCGGTTTCAATGTGCATGGCCCATGTTGGCCGCGGTCAGCAGGTCGGACAGCTGCTTGCAATAGCCGATGAACTGGGGCGACACGCGGAAGTCCTCGTCGCGCACCTGCGGCCCTTCGATCGGCACGTCGGCGATGATGCGGCCGGGACGCGCCGCCATCACCACCACCCTCGACGACAGGTAGACGGCTTCATAGATGCTGTGCGTGACGAACACCACGGTCAGGTCGCGCTCCGCCCACAGCGCGCGCAGGTCGGCGTCGAGCCTGTTGCGCGTGAACTCGTCGAGCGCGCCGAAGGGTTCGTCCATCAGCAGCACGTTGGGCTCGGTGGCCAGCGCGCGGGCGATGGAAGCGCGCATCTGCATGCCGCCCGACAGTTCGCGCGGATACACATGGCCGAACTTCGACAGGCCGACCATGTCGAGCGCCTTTTGCACGCGCGGCATGCTTTGTTCGCGCGGCAGCCTGGCGAGGTCCAGCGGCAGGCGCACGTTGTCGGCCACCCTGGCCCAGGGCATGAGCGTGGCTTCCTGGAAAACCATCGCCAGCGTGCGCCCCGGCGTATTGACGGTGGCCATGTTGCCGCCCCACCAGCGGATCTGTCCGGCCGACGGCGTTTCCAGTCCGGCGAACATCTTCAGCAGCGTGCTCTTGCCGCAGCCCGAGGGACCGAGCAGCGAGACGAACTCGCCGCGGCCTATCTCCAGCCTCACGCGGTCGAGCGCGTGCGTGCCATTGGGGTAGGTTTTTTCCACCTGGTTGGCGAGCAGCACCGTATCGGCATCCCTTTCCGACTTCAGGTCCGGCAGTCCATCCATGGGTATGATGTCTTCACGTTTCATCGCATGTCCTTCGGCCGGCGCGCCGGCCCTTCTCTGTTCGACTGTTACCCGTCATTCAACGGGCTGGATTTCAATGACGGGACGGAAAGCTTCGCTCTCGCCTTCGCGGGTGAACAAATCCATCAGCATGCGCCGCATCAACAGCCCGGGCTTGTCGGATTCCATGTGGAACTCGACGCGGCGGCGGGTGTCGACGCAGGCGTCGTAATCTGTCGCTTCAAGAATGTCGCGATCCTCGTCGGTGATCGGACGGTCCCAGTCGATCAGCTCCTGCGCGGAGCAGTCTTCCTCGCTGTCGTTGCGATACAGCCACTGCACCAGCATCAGGCTCTTGTCGTCGATCGGCGTGGCGCAGTTGTAGATGATGTGGTGGCGTCCCGATGCCGGATACATGCAGCCGAAACGGCGCGAAAACGGCAGGTACCAGCGGTTGACCAGGTGCCGCTCGGTGACCGGATCGGTGGTGCCGGTGATTCGGTAGCTGGCCGGCGGGTTCCTGATCGGCACATGGGTCTCGGCTTCGAAGCCCCAGTCATTGGGACGGAACTCGTACTTGGACGGCACCGGATTGTCGATCATGCCGAAGTTGGCCTTGTGCACGAAGCTGAAATGCGAATTGTCGAAAGAGTTTTCCATCACCCGCAAAGGGCTGGTGTTCCATTTTTCGTAGAACTGCAGGATGCGGCGATAGGCCGGGTCGCTCTCTTCGGGAAAGTCGGGAATGGGCTGCAGCGGTTCGTCCAGCGCCACCCAGACATAGCCGTACTTTTCCTGGCAGCGATAAGACTGCACCTGGGCGCCGGCGGGAATCTTGCTGTCGGGCGCCTGCGGGATGCGCACGCAGGCGCCGCTGCAATCGTAGGTCCAGCCATGGTAGCCGCAGACGATATTGCCGTTCTCGACGAAGCCCTTCGAGAGTTTCGCGGTGCGGTGGCAGCAGCGGTCGCGCAGCGCGGCAGGCTTGCCGTCGGCGCCCTTCCACACCACGATGTCTTCGCCGAGAAGCCTGAAGGGCTGCGGGCCTTCATCGAGCTTTGTCATCGGCATCAATGCGTACCAGAACTTGCGCAGGGTTTTCTGTTGTGTGACCAGCATGGGATACTCCAATACAATGGCTTGCGCCATGGGCCGGCGCGCCGACACGGTCGCCTTCGCCCTTGATTTGCTGCTTCCTGATTCATGCAGTGCAGGCTTGCGCGCCTGCACTGCGATGCTTTGATTGCCGACTCAGGGCATGACCTTCAAGTCCTTCACGAACTGCGTCGTGAACGCTTTCCTCCAGTCGGTTTCCGGCTTGAGCAGCCCGGCGCCGACCATGAAATCGGCAGTCTTCTTCCAGCGCGCTTCGGTCATGATGCCGATGCCGCCCTTTGCCGCATCGCCGCCGCCGACGAAGTTGAATTCCTTGAGCCTGTCCATGGCATAGGCAAGCTGGTCATCCTTCATGTTGGGATTGTCCTGCCTGATCAATGCATTGGCGGGCGCCGGATCGGCGAGGTAGCTTTTCCAGCCTTCCATCGATGCCCGCACGAAGCGCGCGACCACATCCGGCCTGTCCTTGACCGTCTTGTCCATCGTGACGATGGTCGTGCCGTAGGGCGGATAACCGTCGTTGGCAAACAGGTAGAAGTTTGTCTTGACGTTGGCTTTCAGCGCCTGGAACAGCTCGGAGGAAGGATAAGCCTGCTGCGCGGTGTTCACGTCGGCCATGAAGGGCTGGAGGTTGAAGGTGTACGGGCGCGACTGCGATTCGGTCAGCCCGTACTTCGCCTTGAGCCATGGCCACCAGGTGGTGCGACCCGAAGTGGAAACCAGCACGGTCTTGCCGTTCTTGAGATCGGCCAGACCCTTCACATCCGCGTGCGTCATCATGCCTTGCAGGTCGGTCTGGAAGGAAGTCGCAACCGTGGTCACCGGCAGACCCTGTTCGATGCTCTTCAGTACCTGCAGGTCGTAACCCATCAGGAAGTCGGCCTGGCCGCTGGTCAGCAACTGCATGCCATTAACTTGCGGCCCACCCATCCTGATGGAAACCTCGAGGCCATGCTTCTGATAGATGCCCTTGGCCACCGCCTGGTAGAAGCCGCCGTGTTCGGCCTGGGCATACCAGCTGGTGAGGAAAGTCACCTTGTCGGCGGCGAAGGCGCCGCCTTGCAGCAGGCCAAATGCTGCCGCGGAAAGCAGCAGGCCGCGCGCGGCACGATGGAGTCGGCGGGAAAATGAAGATTTCATCATGGGATCACTCTTGGGTTGGCAAGGAAGAAGCGAATGGGACGAAGCGGCGCGCTCGAGCAGCCTCGGCAGGCCGTGCAGGTGTGGCAGCACGCCGCGAATGCGGGCGACGACAGTAGGGAAAACGGGATGGCTGCCGCACAATGCAGTGGCAGTGGCAGTGGCAATCGGTATGGCATGGGGCATGATGTTCTCTCTCTTGAGGTCCGACATGCATCGGAAGTCAAACGCCGGATGCAACGTATGCCGTCACATCGTGCGTGCGGCCGGATGGCCGCAAGAGCAATGCCCCGCATTCCATGCGCGCCGGGATGTCCGGCGCTGCAGTGAAACGCTAGCCGCTTCTACTCTGTTCCCGGTACAGCAATTGGTGTGCCAGCCGGAAAATCGGCCGAAGTTGCAGGGACTGAAGGAAATATAGGGAAATAAAGGAATGCCGGCACGCTTGCATCAGCCGCTTGCACATTCAGGGTGCAGAAGACCGCCGCAGCGGCACCATCGCGGCGCCCGGATCGCCACTCAGCACCTGGGTGGTGCAGCGACGTGCGCGGTTTGCAAGCTGCCGCCCTGCTGCGCTGCTGCGCTACTGCACGCGCCGCAGATGCGGCTTGCGACTTTCGGTACGCCGCCGCCCGGAGCGCAGAAGCCACCAGCCGCCGGCCAGCATGGCCGCACCCCATGCGAGGAAGCCCAGATCCCAGTAAAGCCACTGGTCTGGCGGCACGGTCTCGTTTACATGATGGATCTGCAGGATCTGATGGTTGATGATGCCTTCAACCAGGTTGAAGATGCCGAATCCCATCAGCATGCTGCCTACCAGCATGCGCCCCGACCACCACAGATGCCGACGGTGCGCTGCGCGCCAAAGCAGGATCAGTCCGATCACGACGAAGATGTAGGTCGATGCATGGAACAATCCGTCCCACAGAGTGTTGAATTGAAGATTTGAAACGCTGTCTGGAGGATAGCCGGCACTGGTGAACATGTGATGCCACTGCAGTATCTGGTGCAGCACGATGCCGTCGAAGAAGCCGCCCAGCCCCAGCCCGAAAAAAATGCCGGCCGCCGTGGGGAAACGAGGTCCTTCATCGCCGCTCTGGTTCATGATGTGTCCGTGGTGGTGAAATCAGGGTCTTGTCAGCATGGCTTTCTCTTGCGATGAACGGCGACGCTAAAAGTTCATGACAGGTTGATGTGCCGCCTATCAAGGGCCAATATTGGTCCAACAAGCAAGAGAGCGATTGATGCCAGAATCATCATGTCTTCCAGCCGCCAATGCCCATCGTCATCATTACACTCGCACATCATCGAAGCTAGAGCGTTTTCTCCCTGACCGGCGTAGTCGAGGCCGAGGCAGATTGCCGCTGGAACAAGGCGTGAGGACGCGGCATGGCCAAGCCATGGCAAGGAGTCACAACGCAGTGCCGGCGGCAATCTGTCCGGGATCGGCAGGCAGGTCAGGGTGAAACCGCTCTAGGGCCTTGCTATGTGTGAGGTTTCCTCCGGAAAAAGAGACACGCTCCCACCCTGTCGTTCATAGAGTCATACCCGGCTGGGCGGGAGTTTATCTATGCCGATATGCACTACTGCCGTCCCGTCACACGCTGCACCATCTTGTAGAGCACCGACATCTGCGCGCCGCTCTTGAGCGCATAGTTGGGATCGATCTGGTTTGAGTAGCCCCACCAGTCATAGCAGCCATTCGGATTGGTCGGCCCTGGTGCGGACGACGCAATGGTGTCGGGATAGACAACCACGAGGTTGTTGGTGTCGGCCCATTCATTGATGCCCGCCTGGGTCACCCAGCGATTGCCGATGAGTGCCGAGTACTGCTTGCAGCCATGCAGTGCGAGCACCATGCCGCATGTTTTTCCTTGCGCGCAGGCTTTCGGCACGAAGACAGTGCCGGTCGAACTCAACGACACGTTGGGCGCTGCGCCGAATTCGGCCTGGTCGAAGGTTGACAGCGTGCCTTGCAGCTTTCCATTGTTGCGCGGGTTCAGCCGGCCCAGGAAGTGCTTCAGCCAGGTTTGGACGGAATCGTAGGGAGCGCCATTGAGGAAGCATCTCACCATGAAGGGGCTGCCCGCACTGCCGCAGTCGAGTTCACCGTTCGGGGATTCCCAGCCGTGCGCGGCTGGAAAGCCATTATCGAACACCACCTTGGCTCCATAGTGAAGATACTCCGCATTGAGGTCGGCCATCTGGCGTGGATTGACGGTGGCGTCCCTGGTGCCGGACCACAGATAAACCGGCTGACCGTTGAGATTCACCGATGAGTCGATCGTGCCCAGGGCAGACTGGGTGTTCAGATAAGCGATCGACTGGGCAAGCATGCTGTTGTAGGACGCTTCGTTCGTCGGCAAGGTCTGGCCGCCACAGTTGGCGAGGGCGGTCGCGGCGCCGCCAGCGCCCGCGCACCAGTAGACGCCGCCCGCATAGATGGCCGCCCCCTTGAAAGTCGCGGAATGGGCCACGTGCATCTGCACCGCGGTGAAGCCGCCGGAGGAAATGCCGGCGACAAAGACCTTCGCCGGGTCGATCTGATAGCGCTGGAGCTTTTCGACGGACGCCGCCGCTGCCGTCTGCGCACCGGCATTGGCGGCCGCGACGAATCCAATGGCGAATATGGCGGACCACGCTGATCTGGACTTAAGCTTCTTCATGATGATCGTCTCCTCGTTGCTTCAGGAAAAGTAAGCCTGCTTCAGCGTCTGTTTTTTGATGTACCGCAGAGTTGTTTCCGTTAGAAGCGAAAGCGGCATTTTTAGGACGGAGACTAAGGCAAAGCCGAATGTTGTTGCGACTCTACTTTTTATCGTGCGTTCATCCATGAGTTTGCGCAGGAGGGTAATTGCCCGGTTTCTCAAAATGAGCCTGATGGCAGGTAAGCATCACAAAGTTGCCATTGGCGTCAGACGTGCATCAGGCTGATGGAGCAGAGAATGGGGAATTGCGGCACTCGCGAGTACCTGTGCTGCCACCTTTTCTCCGTGACGGATGCGAACGAAGTGCAGCATTCCATGTAGGAAGTGGGCCGAAACAGTAAGAGTGCTTTGCCAGGACAGTTTCATGGTTCCTGCATTATGGCGCATTTTGCATATTCATTGGCGCGATGCGTCAACTACCGGTTCACCAACTCCCTATACTTTGCCCTGATCCCAACGGCACCCGACATGTGCAAACGCCGACGCATGGCGCATTTTGCCAATTTTTTCCACATATCTTCATTAGTCAACGAAGGAGCATGATTTGAATACGAGACGAATTGTCGTAACCGGCATGGGTATGGTGTCGCCGTTGGGCTGTGGCGTCGAGGCTGTATGGCGCCGCCTTCTGGATGGTCATTCCGGACTGGCGACGCTGCCTGAGGAAGTCACGGAAGGGATTGCATCCAAGGTCGCCGGCATCGTGCCGGGCTTGACGCCAGACCGCCCGTGGGGATTCGATGCTGCCTTCGCTGTGGAGCCCAAGGATCACAAAAAAATGGACCGCTTCACCCTGTTTGCCATGGCCGCAGCGCAGGAGGCCTTGGACCAGGCCCACTGGCAGCCCGACACTGACAGCGCGCGCGAAAGGACGGCAACCATTGTGGGCTCAGGCGTGGGCGGATTCGGCGCAATCGTGGATGCGGTGAGGACCACCGACGGCCGTGGGCCGAGACGGCTTTCTCCTTTTACCGTCCCCAGTTTTCTGGCCAACATGGCCGCTGGACACATTTCCATTCGCCACGGCTTTCGCGGTCCGCTGGGCGCGCCTGTCACCGCATGCGCCGCCAGCGCGCAAGCCATCGGCGATGCCGCGCGACTGATTCGCGCCGGCGAAGCCGATATTGCCTTGTGCGGCGGAGCCGAGGCCTGCATCGATCGCGTCAGCTTCGGCGCGTTCGCCGCCGCAAGAACGATGTCCACCGCTTTCAGTGCCCATCCCACGCAGGCATCCCGTCCCTTCGATGTCGAACGAGACGGCTTTGTCATGGGAGAAGGGGCCGGCATGCTGGTCATCGAAGAGCTTGAGCACGCATTGCGCCGCGGCGCCACGCCGATTGCGGAACTGCTGGGGTATGGTACGAGCGCCGACGCGTATCACATGACGTCTCCGCCCGACGACGGCGCCGGCGGACGGCGCGCCATGGAGCTGGCGATCCGGCAGGCAAACCTTGTACCCGCACAGATCGGGCACCTGAACGCTCATGCGACGTCCACGCCGGTCGGCGACACCAGTGAACTGGCTGCCATCAAGGCGATATTCGGCACGGGATGCGGCCCCGCCGTTTCCGCCACCAAGTCCTCGACAGGACATTTGCTCGGGGCGGCTGGCGGCGTGGAAGCAATCTTCACCGTGCTTGCCCTGCGCGACCAGATGGCGCCTCCCACATTGAACCTGGCACAGCCCGATCCGGCCGCGGAAGGCATCGACATTGTCAGCGGATCGGCCCGGAAAATAGCAGCCGACTATGCCATTTCCAATGGCTTTGGTTTTGGCGGCGTCAACGCCAGCCTCTTATTCCGCCGCCTTTAGAGCGCTTTCGGTTTGACCTGCCTAACGATCCCGGGCGGATTGTCCCTGGTATGGCGTTGCGCCTCCTTGCCATGGCCCGCCATGTCGCGTCGCCGCGCCTTGTCCCAGAAACAATCCGCCTCGGCCTCGGCCTCGACTAAGCCAGTCAAAGCGAAACCGCTTCAGCGCCAAAGGCTGGTATTGGTCATTCGGGTTCGCCGAATGACCAAGGAGCCGGACCATAATAAAACTCCCATTCTTACTTCGATACCTGAACCCCGTGCCAAAAGGCGATATAGCCGGCAATTTCTTTCGCAGCGGGCAAAGGATCGTTGTAGACCCAAGCCGCATCCGGATTGATCTCACCACCGGCGGAAACATTAAAGTAATTTGCAGTTCCCTTCCAATGGCATCGGCTGGTGGTTTCGCTGGGGGACAGATGCTCCTGGCTAACCGACTCGGGAGGAAAGTAAACATTTCCTTCGATGACTTTCACTGTATCGTCAGACGCTTCCGCGACCACGACACCATTCCAGGTTGCTTTAGGCATGGAACCTCCTTTAATCGACATAAACGTTGTGGGATTGATCGGCCTGAGACGAATCATACTGCGAGCCGTGCGTGATTCGACGCCAACAGGATGAATGGGCGGCGCTGCCTTGCGTCCATTGTTCCAGGAATGCCGAGCGCCAGCCGGCATCATCGTAGGAAACACGCACGGAAGTCTCCTTGTATGGTTATTCGTTTAGACGCACCAATCCGTGCTTCCTTACGAGTGTGTTGTACCTGGCGATGAACCGCCGGTCGATGTGCTCCTTCCAGCGCCATACCCAGTTGCCTTGCCAGCCGATACCATTCCAGGAAGCGACAGCGTGCCGCTCCCCGGTCCCGATCAGGGTGAGGTAGCGTCGTTGGGGAGAGAACGACTCAAGACGACTGCCGTTTATCCTGGCGATGATATTCCGTGCAAGAACCGGCCCCATGCGTACCGCGAAGACTCCGGCCTTCGGTAAGGGTTTTTCCCAACCGGCGCAGTCGCCCGCCGCAAAGACATCAGGATTCGAAATGGTTTGGAGTGTAGGCCCGATACGGATGAAGCCCTGGGTATCGACCGCAAGACCGGAGGTTGTTACCCATGGATGCGCCTGTGCGCCGGTTGCCCACAACACCGTATCGGCGTCGATGACCTGCCCTTCGGTGCTGGTTATCGAGCCGTTTTCAAGCTTGTCAGCCGAGAAGGAGGTAAAGATGGTGATGCGGTGTTTTTCAAGATGAGCCCGCAGCAGGCGCGCCGCCGTTCTTGACTGCCCTGGCACGAGTTCTTTTCCCTGGGTGGCAAGCAGAAAGTCAAAACGAACATGTGGCGCTGCGGAGGCCATTCGATGGCGCGCCGCAAGCAAGCTTTCAACGCCGGCCGCGCCGCCGCCCACCATCAGGACGCGAAATCCGGCGCCATGCGGCAGACACCGCACCGCCTCGAGCAAGTCGTCCCAATGCCGCTGCAGCTCGGCCAGCGGTCGCATCGGCAGGATCCGGAGCTTGGTGCTTTCAGGCGGCAGCAGCGTGGAGCCAAGGTTCAGAGATAGCCATTTGTAGTTCAGCTGCCGTCCTCCTGCAAGCATCACTCTAGACTGTGCCGTGTCAATGCCAGCCACCGCATCGAGCACCATGTCGGCTCCCGCACAGCGGCAGAGATGCATAAAGTCTATGCAGCACTCATCCCAGGAATAATGCCCGGCAAGCCAGCCGGGTACCATGCCCGAGTACGGTGCAAGGGCATGCGGTGCGACGAGGATGACTTTGACATCGTCCAGCGTGCGTCTTGACAATTCAAGCAGAACTTGGGCATGAGCATGGCCTGCGCCGACAAGAACCAGCTGTCTCATCGCGCTTCCAATGCCGTACGCGGCAGAAACTCGATGTCGCCATACCACGCGGTTGCAGTTTCACCGGTGTTATCGGTATCAGTCGCCAATGCGACACCGACAATGTCCGGAGGATCATCACCGAAGGCGGCACGGAAATCGGCTGCGAGATCACGCGTTTCGGTAATCCACTGTCCGGTCCGGGCAGCGCCGCTTTGCATGACGATCATCCGTGCCCGGTCGGTGTACGCGTTGGCTTGTATCGTGCCGACCGGGTAACGGTTGTCCCAGACGTAATTGAGTGCCGCCGTAGGAATTTTTTGACCGTAGACGGATTCGGCAATCTTCAACCTGGTCCGCGTGCCGAAAGACAGTTTGTCGGGCGGGTAGTCGAACATGACGTAGACGCGAGCAGCGTAGTCGTCACCTTGCCTGGTCATCATGTCGGCCGACTTGACGGTACCGGCCACTTTCCAGCGCCAGCGCAGCAGCGGAAACTCGCGGATATCCACCCTGACCGGGTGAATCACGCCGGACATCGACGCTTTCGCGGAAGCTTTCAATACCGTTCGGTTGTCGTCCCGTACCAGCGAATAATCGGTATCCCCGGCCTTTGGCGCAGGCCTGAAGGCCGTCCATCCCGAGATGGACTGGCCCGCTGGCATTGCCGAAAAGCGCGCAAGCTCCGGAGGAGCGGCATGAACGGTCTGTAGCGCCGACAGAACAACTGGAAGTCCTCCGATGAGGACGAACTTCATGAGAGAAGTGTCCGACGTCATGGCAACCACTCCTGCGGCACATGAGCAAGGTCTTCCGCCGTGTCCACGTCATGCATGACCGGCAGTTCCGCAGCAACGAGGCCGAGCGTTTCCAGGCGCGCGCGCGTCTGGGACATGACTTTATCCGTGCTCCAGGCAATATCTTCAAACAGCGCAGGGTAAAGGGAAGACATGCCGACGAGAACGTATCCGCCATCTGCCGCGGGCGCGAAAACGGCGCGATGATCGGCCAGATACTGTGCGGCAGCCCGCAGTTCCCTCACGCCCAGGCCGGGACAGTCGGTGCCGATCACAAGCGCGGAACTGGCGACCTGAAGACCTCGAGCCAGCGCACGATGCATGCGATGTCCAAGGTCGCCTTCACCCTGTGAAGTCAGCGTTGCCCCATAGCTTCGGGCGGCTTCCATCAAGACAGGATTGGCGGTGTCGGGTGCGCAACATAGCTCTACGGGACCGATTCTCGCCTCGGCCGCTCGTGCCAGCGTCTCATGGAGCATGCGCGTCGCCAGGGCCGCCGCGCCAGCGGGACCGAGTGCGGGAATCAGGCGTGTTTTTGCGTAGCCGGGAACGGGCGCTTTGGCGAATACAATCACCGCACATTCGGTTTTCATCGGTATGCCTTTGCAAGCTGTTCAGCCGGCGCGCCCAGCCAGTACCGCAGGCGCAGGGCCCACATCAGAAGGATCGTGCGCCAGACTCCGCCGGCTTCCCATCGCCTTCCCGAAGTGGAGACCCTGGCGCGAAGGCAGAGAGGCGCCGAATTTCGCTTGAGACGGGACGACAATTCAATATCTTCCATCAATGGCTGCGCGGGAAAGCCTCCCACCGAGACAAATTCCGTTTTCGTGACAAAGATGGCCTGGTCGCCGGTTGCTATACCAGTCAGCCGGGAACGCCAATTCATCAGCAATGCCACTATCCGCAGCGTCCTTGGCCGCCCATCGATGTGGACATCAAACCGGCCCCAGCGATATCGGCCGCAGGCCAATCCTTGGGCCACCATCGAGGTGGCATCGTCGGGAAGAAACGTGTCGGCATGCAGGAAGAGCAGCACTTCATGCGAGGCGACGGCGGCGCCGGCGTTCATTTGATTTGCGCGGCCACGCGGCGCGCTGAGGACCTTGTCTGCTGTTGCCATGGAGAGCGCCGGCGTATTGTCGACACTGCCGCCATCGACCACGATGACTTCCGGATTGCCGGGTTGCGAACGGACCCTATCGAGAACGCGGCGGATTGACGCCGCTTCGTTCAGAACCGGAATGATGATGGAAATGCTCATGGCAGCATATTTAAGTCAGCGCTCATCATGGATGGCAGTTCAGCCGAGGCTTCCATTGCCACGCTGGTGCCCGGATTGTTCCGGTTCGTTCAGCGGCATGAGTGATTTGCCCGAAGACCTGGAAGGCTGGGTATTCTAAGTATTCTGAGTATTCGCTGCATTGCATCGCATCCCTTTTCTCTGAACAAGTATAAAAATGAATCAGGCTATGAAACCGGCTGTTTAGCCACCGCCATCCGCGGTGATCTCCGGCGCCAGCCATGGTACTTCTCGACCCAGTGCAGCAATCGCTGCGGCACATGCCGGCGCTGCCACTCGCCGGCGGCATACTTGTTGGCTTCCGCCATTGTCGGATAGGTATGGACAGTGCCCAGAATCTTCTTCAATCCAAGCTTGTGTTTCATTGCCAACGCATACTCCGCCAGCATGTCGCCGGCATGTTCGCCGACAATCGTTACGCCTAGGATGGTGTCCTTGCCAGGAGGCGTCAGAACTTTTACAAAGCCGTAAGCAGCTTCGTCCGCAATGGCACGGTCGAGGTCGCCGATATCGTACTTCGTGATTTCATAGTCGATCTGCCTATCCCTGGCTTCCTGTTCCGAGATGCCGACATGCGCCACCTCCGGAGAGGTGAAGGTGCACCGGGGTATCACGCTGTAGTCTGCCTTGAATCGCTTGAACGGTCCGAATAGCGCATTCACGGCGGCATACCACGCCTGATGTGCGGCCGCGTGCGTGAGCTGAAGCGGACCCGCAACATCACCGCACGCATAGATATTCGGGTACAGCGTTTGCAGGTAGGCGTCGGTATCGATGGTCTTTTGCTTGGTAAGCGGCATCCCTAGCGTTTCAAGTCCATATCCTTCGGTGCGTGCAACGCGTCCGACCGCGCAGAGCAAGACATCAAACTCGACCGCCAGCTCGCTGGAGGACTCGCCGTTCGTCGCATTGCCGGCGGTCCTGACGATGAGTCGCTTGATGCCGTCGGCTTGCTCGCAGCGCACCGCTTCATGGTTTGTGAGGATGCGAACGCCATCAGACGCCAGCGCGCGGGCGACAATATCCGAAGCGTCCGGATCTTCGCGATTGAGCAAGCGGGAAGATCGCTCCACCTGGGTGACCTGCGACCCCAGGCTGGCAAAGGCTTGTGCCAATTCCGAACCGATCGGCCCGCCACCCAGAACCACCAGGCGCTTTGGCAGCGCAGTGAGGGACCACAGCGTTTCCGACGTCACGTATCCGACTTCCGCCAAGCCAGGGATGGGCGGTACGACAGGACGCGCTCCCGCGGCAATGACTATCGAGCGTGTTGTAATCCGCTGGCCATTGACCTCCACCGACCACGGCGATGTGATCTTCGCACGGCCATGGATGACTTCAACGCCCAATCCGGAATAGCGCTCCGCCGAGTCGTGCGGTTCGATTTCTTCAATCACGCGGCGGACACGCGCCATGACGTCGGCGAAGTGCAGATCGAGCTCGGCACGGGCAATTCCCAGTGACGCTGCTTTCCTTGCATCCCTGGCGAGCCTGGCGGAACGGATTAAGGCCTTGGAGGGCACACAGCCGGTATTGAGGCAATCGCCACCCATTTTTCCGCCTTCGATCAGCGTCACCCTGGCTTTGACGGCGGCCGCGATGTAGGCTGTCACCAAACCGCCGGAACCGGCGCCGATGACGACCAGGTTTCGGTCGAAGAACGATGGCTTCTTCCAGCCCTTGTAAATCCTCCGCTGCCTGAACAGGTTGAGGAGCATCCTTGCAATGAGCGGAAACAAGCCAAGCAGGACAAACGACGAGACGAGCCCCGGAGACAGGACATCTTGCAGTCGATCGATCTGGCCAAGCTGCGTTCCCGCATTGACATAGACGATGGTCCCGGCCAGCATGCCGAGCTGGCTCGCCCAATAGTATGTCCTGGCCGGCATGCGCGTTAATCCCATCAGGAGATTCACCAGGAAGAACGGGAAGACGGGCAAAAGCCGCAGCGTCAGCAGGTAGAACACACCGTCACGCTCAATGCCTTTGTCGATGGTATCGAGCTGCCCGCGGAAATGCGAAGCGACACAGTCACGTAACAGGTAGCGCGATACGAGGAAGGAAAGGGTGGCGCCGATCGCGGACGCGAAGGAGACGATGAGCGTACCCAGCACAACGCCGAACAAGGCCCCACCGGCCAGGGTAACCACCGTCGCGCCGGGAAACGATAACGCGGTAACGACGACATAGACTCCGAAGTAGGCGGCAACGGCCGTCAAGGGGTGCTCTGCGTAATAGGCTTGAAAGGATTGCTGGCTTTGTTTCAGGTAATCCAGATTCAGATAGCGGCCAAGTTCCAGGCCGAAGTACGCAACGACGGCTGCCAGCAAGACCGCCAGGACAAGCAGTTTCTTACTCTTCATTTATTATTCCCCTGTGTCCGGCGAGATGGCTCATGACAAGGCACTACGCCGCCAAGGCACCGCCGCAACTGCTTCCCTGTCCTGCGGTACAACCATAGCAATGGTCGGCAATCGTGATCGGCTCGCCCTCCACGTCCTTGTCGATCAGATCGCGCAAATGGCGTTTTCCCTGTCCGGAGGCAGGCAGTGGCAGCCCCAGCATCTGGTTGAAGTCGCAGTCGTACAGGAATCCCTGCCAATCGACGCTGATGAGGTTGCGGCACATCACGGCATCGAGATTGGCGTCACTGAAGTTGTCTTTAAGGAGCTTCATATAGGGCGCGAACTGCCCCTTGGAAACCAGCATGCTGCCGAAACGCTGGATCGGCATGTTCGCCAGCACGAAGAGCTGATTGAACATGATGCCAAAATGGGAAGCGAGCTCTCGTTTGTAGTCTGCCTGCAGCTTTTGCTGGTTTGGCGGCAGTGAGGGACCCTGGGGGTTGTAGACGAGACTCAACATCAGGTTGCCCTGCTCCCTGCCATAACCCAGAGCGTTCAACATGCGCAAGGCGGCGATACTCTTTTCGAATACACCGTCGCCACGCTGGCGATCGACGTTTTCCGCTGAATAGCAAGGAAGGGACGCCGTGATTTCAACGCCCTGCCCCGCGAGGAAATCGGCAAGCGTTTCATATCCCGGCTCCAGCAGAATGGTGAGATTGCAGCGGTCCACGACCCGGACTCCCAGACGCCGCGCTTCCTGCACGAGATGCCGGAAATGGGGATTCATTTCCGGCGCACCTCCGGTCAGGTCAAGCATCGTCAGCCGGCGGTCGCGCAATACTCGCAGCACGAGGTCCACGGTGTCGGCATCCATCATTTCCTTGCGAGTCGGCCCGGCGTTGACATGGCAGTGCTGGCAGGTTTGATTGCATTTATAGCCGAGATTGACTTGCAGCGTATCAAGCGCCTTGCGTCGAATGGCAGGGAAGTCGGTCTTGCGTAGCAGGGGATATGTGGCGTGCATGGCTATTCCAGGAGAGTCGTTTTACCTTAAACGGCATTGAAGTGGTTTCCTTACAAAAGATTGTCATGCATGCGCTGAACTCACCTCCTCAGGACATCCATCCACTGCTTCTGCTGTTCATTAAACGCAGTATCGGGCGTCAATAATGCGTGCGACAGTGCGGTGCGGATTTCCGGCTCTTCCGGAGGAAGGGGAGCAGCAAGCAGCGATGCCAGCAGCGTCGTCGCCTTTTCCAGGCTCTGCCGGTAGAGCGCAAAGATCGAGTTGGCGGTCACATGCCTGGAGGGGTCTTCCATCCAGCAGTCATAATCGGTCGCAATGCCAATGGTGGCGTAACAGATCTGTGCCTCGCGCGCGAGAAATACTTCCGGCACGTTGGTCATGCCGACCAGATCGCAGCCGGCCTGGCGCAGGAAATGGCTTTCGGCCCGCGTGCCCAGGCGCGGACCTTCCACGCAGCCATAGGTCACGTCAGGGTGCAGGCGAATATCGAGCTGCGCCGCATGAGCGGCTATCCACCGCATCAGGTTGGCGCTGACGGGCGTTGCGGTCGAAACATGTGCGGCGATGCCGTTGCCGAAGAAGGTCTGGACGCGGCGACCTCGGGTCCAGTCGAAATACTGGGATGGAATCGCCAGGTCGCCGGGAGCAATATCTTCCCGCAAGCTGCCCACCGCCGAGATACCGATGATCTGCGTTGCGCCTAGCGCCTTGAGTGCGTATATGTTGGCGCGGTAATTGATCTCGTGCGGAAGATGTTGATGCCCGCTGCCATGCCGGGCGAGGAACAGGATTTCATGATCGCCGAAAGCTCCCTTTACGATATCGGAAGACGGCGCGCCGAACGGTGTCTCCACTGTTCGTGTTTCCACGATTCGCATACCGCTCATTTGATAGACACCAGTTCCGCCAATAATTGCCAGCATGCCCGAACCCTTTCTCAATGGTTGTTTTTGCAATACTTCCGACGTCACAACGCAGGATGCAGATTTCCTGCAAATCTCCTGCAAATCAGGACTTTCCGCTGGCCTGCCCGCAGACGGCTCTCAGGAACATCATGTTTTTATTGAAGTTGGTGCAGCCCGAACACATCATGAGATGGAATTGCAGCGCCATGCGTTCAGTTCCCCCCAGCGGACGGTCGAGCTGCTGCGACATCAAAGTGGTTGCCTTCCTGCACGACATCATGTCGGATCTTCCTCTCCAGACCAGCGTTGTTGAAGGTAAAGCCTCAGAATCATCCTTGCCCGGTGCAATATCACCCAACAGTTAGACGCAGTGGTGCCGATTTCCTTACAAATTTCCGCGACTTCAATGCCCAGAAACTCCCGCATCGCGAAAACCCGCGCTGTCGCTGCTGGCATGCGATTGATGCAAACCTCAAACACGTCCCAGAATTGCTGATTTTCGGCGGAAAGTTCCGGATTGCCCAGTCGGACGGCAACTCTTCCCTGCGCCAACGTGCGAAATCGACGATGCGTGCTGTCGGCACTGTCATTAAAACCGGGCCAATGATTTTTGGTACCATCGCATGATGCATAACGATGTCAAACGCGTTCTTGTTTATCTACTGCTGCTGCTGATGCCTTTGCAGGCTCCGGCAGCCGTGGCCGTTCTGGCTTGTTATGCTGAAATGAATCAGGCAGCGGTGGTCGAGCATGACATGGAAGACTGCCACAGTGCATTCATGATACAAGACTTGAAGTCGGATGCCGGCACGCCGGATGCCGAACAGCATGCCGGCTCTTCGCCCCCTTCTTCCCCTTCCTCCTCTTCGTCCCCTTTTTCCTGCGGCATGAACAGCAGCTGCCTTGCGCTCGCATCGATCGCTCTGCTCCCGAGTGACAGGGTGCTGCCGATCGCCCGCGCGATACGACACATTGCCATGCATGACGAGTTCTACACTTCCTATATCCCGGAAGGCTTGCAGCGCCCGCCTCAGCTCACCTTAGCGTAATCAACTCCGAAAACACTTGCGGCCGCAACCGCCGCAATTAGAACGGCAGCTTAAGCTGGCTGCCTCTCAAGCCACCACGCTTGAGAGGCCCTCTTGAGCAGCAACGATGATTCACGAGCTTACAGATACCAGGATTTCAGAATGAGATTACTTTCACTTCCTCCATTTATTCCCGCATTGCTTGCCGCCTCTGTTCTATCGGGCTGTGCAGGTGCGCTATCTAATCCGGACATGCGGCACACGCCAGTGGCAGCCGGCACTTCTTCCCAGCATAAAAACATGCCTGGCGGCGGCTGCGCTTGTTGCGGCATGCATAAAGGGGGGATGTCGCATGCCATGAAGCAAGGCGAGTCTTCGCCGCAGCACGGTGCGATGTGCAGTCCGGGCAAGGACGGCAATGGAAAGTCCGGATGCGGCTGCTGCGACATGAGCAAGATGAATGCGGGCGGATGCAGTTGCTGCGGAATGGGCAAGCAGTAGTTCCGCATCCCGCATATCCCTGATTAAGCAATATAGGGCAGGAAGCACTCGGCAAGCATGACCGAGTGCTTCCACATCGATCAAACCGCCCCGGTGTACTCCCCTCTCGCCGGATAGTCGTGGGCGACTGCGAAGTCGATTGCGCCAACGAGATCGGTGAAGTTCGGGCGTGCGAACGGCATTGTCTGCACGGCGCCGTAATAAAGCGTTCCATCCGGCCTGACAAGGAATACGCCAGGCTCCGAAAACCGCGCCGGTTCCTCGATCCCAATGGAGGTTTTGCCGCGGCTTTCCGATACGTACAACCCCCACTCACGCGCCGTTTGCAACGGCAGTCCAAAGCCGATACGTAATCCTGTGGCACGCACCTTATCCGCCATTGCGGACGCCCGGTCCCCGGCATCCGAAGAGATGGCAATCACCGCAACGCCGCGCTCCTCGAATTCAGGCAGAAGTCTCTCAAGCTCCGCCAGGTATTTGGCGCAAATCGGGCAATGCAGGCCACGATAGAAAGCCGCCATCGTAAATCGCGCGGCTGGTTGTGCTGGTTGGGCGGCAAGGTCAAAGTGACCGTGAGCGACTGTTTCGACCGACAGTGAAGGTACTGCCTGACGCGGAATGAGCATGACGATTTCCTTTTGGGTGAGAGAGACATTCCCATTTTCCCGTACGGTCGATGCTAATATATTCAAAATCGTTAGCTTATCGTTCAGAAATGATTCACCCCCCTCGTCTTGACCGATTGTCCGCGCTTCTTGAAGGATTGGCTCCTCGATTTTTCGTCAGGCATGCTGGCCTTTTGTCCGAGGTGGAATCCCATGCAGCAGCGGAAATGGATTTTCTTCGATTGCATCTCATCACAAGCGGTACGGTGCGCCTGAGCTTGGCGGGAGAAAGGGAACAATGCTTGTCAGCACCTGCCGTTGCCGTGATACGCGGCGATGTGGCGTGCGCCCTAAGCATGAGCGATAGCGAAGCGGACGCTCCGGTCGTCATGTGTGTCGAGGCCCGTTTTGCCGGCCCGGTATCCACGATTCTGTTGGAAGCCTTTGCCCAGCCTCTTATGCTATCGCTTGATACATCGGATTCGGAAATGGATCTGGTGATACGTCTTATCGCATCGGAATTATCCCAGCCACGGTGTGGTCAGCCGGCATTATTGGCAAGAGCGGGCGACATCATGTTCATAGGGTTGTTGCGTCATCTGATCGCACAGCCCCGGACTCCATTCGGAATCCTGAATGGACTATCCGATATGCGGATTGCTCGGGCACTGGTCGCCATCCACACTGCGCCGCAACTTCCCTGGACCCTGGAAACGCTGGCACTGGAAGCTGGCATGTCGCGCACGGCATTCGCCGTACTTTTTCGTGACACGATGAATCGCCCGCCAGGTGCATATCTGGCGCAGGTGCGATTGTCGATCGCCCGCAAGGCGGTCATGAATGGATGCAGATTGAAGCAGGCGGCCAAAGAGGCTGGCTATGCAAGCACGACCGCACTCTCCCGGGCGTTGGCCCGCCAATCGTTTAGCGTTGGCTGATACACCGTACTATGCCGCTCACGTTCGGCATGATTGGCGACCGATCCCGAGCGAAGCTCGTTGGAGATGGCTGTTCAATGGAAGCGTTAGGCATCCTGGCCTACACCACCTTTACACGCTGGAATAAACCAGGGTAGTCCAGCACGATACTATCTTCATCCACTGGCAGCTCTGCTTGGAAGCTGCTCCCATCCAGGCTTTCGAAGAGGTACATACTTTCGGAAAGGCGCGTGTAGCGCTGAGGCTGGGGCCGCACTGTCAAGTCCAGGCCGTCGACCCACGCCATGCGAAATTCCTGCCGTTCTCCGATTGCAAGCAGCCGCCGGCGAATTGGAAAGCTGTTGGTGAAAGGGGTCGGCCATATGTCAATGTCGCGGCAGCCATCCAACTCGGCAAGCCTCCGGCCGGCACCGTCCTCCCATCGCCCCTTACCATCCGTGCGTAGCGCGATCGAGTCAAAAGACCGTTCCGTTACCAGGGACAGTTCGGCACTGTGGAGCTGCCAGCCCGTATCCCAGCTGAGACGATAAACAAGGCGAAATGGGCCTCGCTCTTCATCTATGCCCAAAACTACGCTGTCAGCATTTGTTTCCGTCAGTAGCAAATGCTCCAGCCCGATGCCTTCATGCGCCTTTTTCCAGGTGGGAGTCCAACAGATAGTTTTTCCGAGGCTTTTGTCCATCGCTGTGACTCCTGTAACCCGTGCCCAGCCAGATTTATATGACACCATGTGGCAGACAAAGTGGGAACTTCGCTAGCCAACCCAACGATGCCGTCCCGTCGAATTCAAAGTTACCCTAAGTTTTCAGTAATTAATTTATTGGTCGGTTAATCAGGACAAAGTTTACAGGGACAGCAAAACCACAATCGTCCGGGCAACATCGTTTAATTACGAAACGAAGCTATACGCATGGAAATACCTCATTCGCTTTTTCTCAATTTTCGTGAAACCGAATGGCTAGAGCGCTTTCGGTTTGACCGGCCTAGGCGAGGCCGAGGTGGTTTGCCTGCGAAACAAGGCGTGGTGACGCGACGACGGGCTCGGCGCCCCCGGGCCATGGCAAGGAGGACGCGGCGTTCCCACACAACGCAGGGTCGCTGGCAAAGCAGCCGGGATCGTCAGGCAGGTCGAACCGAAAGCGCTCTAATGAGCATTCCCCCTAATGGGGTGAGTTAGAAATGTGTTGAAGGCAAATGTGGCGAAGTCGTGTCTAGTTATCCATAAGAAGTTTCGTTTTCCAGGTTTTGCAACCCGGTTTGCATGTCAATATTTGGTGTTGTATTGAAATCGGACTGAGGTTAGTGTAATTGCCATGACTGAACAATATTTCCAATCCCCTTCCACGCGCCCCAGGATCGCCGTCATCGGCGCGGGGATCATCGGCACCTGCATTGCCCTGGAACTTCAGAAGCGCGGCATGGCCGTTTCACTGATCGACAAAGATGACCCCGGAAAAGGCTGCAGCTACGGCAACTCCGGTGCCATCAGCGTGAGCTCCATCGTTCCCCTTGCCACGCCTGGTGTGATGGCATCGCTGCCAAAAATGCTCATGGACAGGGAAAGTCCGCTGCGCCTGCCGATGGGATATTTGCCCAGAGCCGCTACCTGGCTGGCACGCTTTGTCTTGTCCGCATCGCCGGAACGAGTCAATCAGTCGGTTTCCAGTTTGGCAGCGCTGCACAACGACGCTATCGCAAAGCACGCCGCATTGACGCGCGAAGTGGGCGTGCCGGAGTTATTCATGCAGGCGGGGCATCTTCACCTGTATCCGGACGAGCAGTCAGCACAGGGCGATGCGCAAGCCTGGCAGATACGCGAGAGCCATGGCTTTCGTTTCGAAGTGCTCGACCGCCATGGCATTACAGCGCTCGAACCACGGATCGGCCCGCGCTATCAGGCTGGCATGTATCTGCCTGACCATGCGACCATCCGCAATCCGGCCAGATACGTCTCTGCGATTGCACAGGCTTTCGTTCGCCATGGCGGTCAGCTATTGCGCGACGAGGTCCTGGCGCTGACGCAGACGGAGTCAGGGTGGTCAGTCAAAGGCATGAATGCCCTGGTGACGGCTGACCACATTGTCGTCGCCGCCGGTGCCTGGTCGCGCAAGTTGCTTGATCCCTTGCGGGTTCGGCTTCCGCTTGAGAGCCAGCGCGGGTATCACGTGCAATTCGCCGGTGCGGAAAACCTCGTATCCCGCACGGTTGTGCTCGCTGACCGGAAGGTGTTCGTTACGCCAATGGAAGGCGGGCTTCGCGTCGGAGGCACGGTGGAGATCGCCGGGCTCAAACGTCCGCCGGATATGCGCCGCGCCGCTATTCTGGAACGGATTGCGCGCGAAACATTCACGGATCTCGGCACGATGCCCGCTTCCACATGGATGGGCCATCGACCATGCATGCCCGACTCGGTGCCAGTCATTGGTGAAGCGCCCGGGAATTCCGGCCTGTGGCTGGCCGTCGGACATGGCCACCTCGGCCTCACCGACTCGGTGAATACCGCTTCGCTGATCGCCGATCAGCTGGAATTACGATATCCAGCCAACAGGGCGTCGCAGAGCAATGCAGCTTGATTCGAATCTTCAGGCACCAACGAAATGGTTGGTTTCGTCAAAACATTAACAGAGAGCATGGTCATGTCAACACAAGCATCCGGTATTTTTTCCAAGCGGCAGAATTTTTGGAAACTGCATGAGTCCGGGTGTTTCGTGATTCCCAATCCTTGGGATATAGGCAGTGCCAGATATCTTCAGGGCCTGGGATTCAAAGCGCTTGCCACCACCAGTTCGGGCCTGGCCTGGACACGTGCCCACCCCGACAATAGTCTCGACCGTGAAACGGTTCTGACCCATTTGCGCGAGCTGGTCGACGCTACGGACGTGCCGATCAATGCAGACTTTGAAAGCGGATTTGCCGCCGAATCCGCACAGGTCGAAGAGAGCGTCAGGCTGGCAATCGAGACCGGCGTGGCCGGAATTTCCATTGAAGATTCGACCGGCATCTCAGACCAGCCGCTTTACTCCATCGAGGTGGCATGCGATCGGCTTCGAGCCGCGCGGCGCGCCATCGACAAGGCTGGCGGCGATGTCATGCTGATTGGCCGGGCCGAGTGCTTCTTCGCGGGTCGCCCCGATCTGGAAGAGACGATTGCAAGATTGAAAGCCTATTCGCAGGTGGGTGCGGATTGCCTTTATGCGCCCGGCATACGCACACGCCAAGAAATCGAAGCCGTGGTGGCTGCGGTGCATCCGAAACCCGTCAATCTGCTCGTCGGCTCGGCCAGCGATATGACGATTGCCGATATCGCCAAACTCGGTGTGAGGCGAGTCAGCGTCGGCGGAGGATTGGCGCGTGCGGCATGGGGCGGGTTGATGCGTGCCGCCAAGCTCCTGGCGGATGAGGGTCGTTTCGACGGTTTTGCCAATGCCGCCGCCGGATCTGAACTGAATGCATTGTTCAAGGACAGCCATAACACCTAGCGAACATCTGCCGATCGAAACGCTCGCGCATTCTATGCAACTCGAAAAGCTGGACTGAACAGAGGCATGCGCACTTCGCCTTTCACGCAAGGCAGCCCGGGCGACGCAATGCGATATATGCGCGACCGTTTCAATGTCCGGCCAACCCAAGATAGCCGGATGTTTCTATCCTGCCTATCGTCTGAAGATGAATCCAATGTTTGCAAAATTCCATTTTGGAAAAAAGACTGGCCTTCTGCTGGCGGGTTTCCGGCAACAGGTGGGAGCGAAAGCGTCGTTGAAGGCGGCGGCCCGCCCGGACTTCGCGCCCGCGCGCCCATCCCGCGAGGTCAGAACTTTAAGGCTCAAACCGAATCGGACAGCGACCGGTTTATGTCATATCTACCACATTCAAAATGAGGAATTGTCATGGACGTTCAACAAGCAAGACATCTTGCCGATCGATTTATTGAACAGCTGCATCGTCTTGAAGACGGCGACCCGCAGGTTGCCGAGCAGATCGCGGACATGTTTGCCGATGGCGCGCAATTAAGCAATCCCGTCCTGGAGCGAGAACACGGCATCCGCCAGGGGCGCGGCGAGATCGCCGAATTCTGGCGGCAGTATGCATCGGCGTTCGGCGAAATCCATTCCGAGTTCTACGACGTGACAACCAGCGATCATTCCGCCGGCCTGTTCTGGAAATCCACCGGCAAGAGTCCTTCCGGCGAAGCGCTTTCCTACGACGGCGTCAGCCTGCTTGCATTTGACGACGAAGGCAAGATTGCGCGTTTCCAGGGCTTTTACGACACACGCCAGCTTACCCTCAAGGAATCCTCCCACTGACTATCCTGGCGAACCCGGAGGCTTAGAGGTACTTTCTCCACAATTCGTTGGAGAATTTGCCGGCCGGATCGACGCGGGCCTTCAAGCGTGCAAGCTCTGCCGCTTCAGGATAGGCACGCCTGAATTGCTGCGACGTCGCATGAAGCTGGTACGGCAGGTAATACCGGCCTTCGTAAATCAACGCCAAGTCGATCAGTTCGCGTGTCCAGCGTCCGACATCGGCGCGCGCTTTCGCATGCGTGCGCTGCTTGTGATACAGGACGAAGCAGAACACCTCCTCCTTGGCCCAGGGCAGCATGCCGACGGCATCCGCCGGCGAGTGCCTGATCGAGACATTCAGTGCATCCACGTCGCGCTGCCGCAGGATGGTTTGCATGCCGCGAACGAACCCGGAAAAATGACGGACCGGGATGAAGTACTCCTGCAGGGCATACGTGCTCATCAGCCTCGTACGAGGCTCAAGTTCGGCGGTATCGCGGCTGGCTTCATGATTGAGCCATTTCACAACGGGTTTGCCCAGTTCGTTCGGACGGATGAGCTTCGATTGCAGCCAATCCCCGCCGGGCATTTCCGTCGCTGCCCAAATCGCGTTCTGCACTGCGGTGTAAGACCCGTCTCTCGGTATGAGCTTTTGCCTCTCCGTGAGCGGTTTGCCCGATTCTCTCCACGTCACGGAAACGGGAGCATCAAATTCCGGCGGAAGCAGGTCGGCATTATGCAGGACGTTCTCGCGGTCCGGCTCGATCAGGGTTTTGAAGAATGCGGGATAGTCTTCCAGCGGCACGGCCTGTACGATGCGCTCGATCTTCACATTGCGGCCGAGTTCCAGTTCGATCTCGGTGATGATCCCGACAGCGCCATATCCTCCGACGGCGGCCGAAAACAGGGCGCGGTTCCGATCCGGGCCAGCCTCGACGATGCTGCCGTCGGCCAGGACCATCTGCAGCGCCCTGACCGAATTGCCGACCGGGCCGTTTCCGACATAACGCCCGTGCGCATTGACCGACACCGAGCCGCCAATCGTGAAGTTGGCGTAGCTCTGCATGGTCTTCACCGACAGGCCATGGCCATCGATGATGTCCTGCAGGTCGCGCCAGCGCATGCCGGCCTGCACCCTGACCGTCTTCGCTTGCGGGCGGAACCAGACAAGGCGGTTCATGCTCCGCATGTCAATCTGCAGCCCGCCCTCCACCGCCGTCTGTCCGCCCATGCTGTAGCGGCCGCCGCCCACCGCTATCCTTCCCGGCCATTGGCGTACCAGTTCCGCGACTTCGGCTGTGAATGACGGGCGCTCGATCTTCGCGACACTGACGGAATACAGGCCGGTGATGTTCGGCACCAGCAGGTCCGCAGCGCAGACAGGAGCGGCCATTGCAAGCGACACCATACCTATCGTGCCGAGGGCCTGCGTTAAAAAGAGACGCCTTGATGGAAGCGCAGGCGCTGCGCATTTGAATGTGGAATGGGTCATCGTGTTCTCCGGCTTGACTGCAGCCAGTGTAGAAAAACACATGCCGTCGAACCCACACTTATCCATGAAGTATCAATAAACGATTCCTGGCGTGGCGTCATGGCAGGCGACTGGCCGATTACCCTTATACCAATCCCAAGCCATTCCATGACATGAATTCGCGTCTTTTTCCGCCTGGCCGCGTTGCACTCGTCATCCATAGCCCCGCTATGGATTCCTCCCGCACCTCGCCAGACGAAAAAATCCATCAATTTCATCTGTCATGTCATGACTTGGTATTGGTATTACTGCAGCATGCATCCGGATCTGACGAAAGCGCCACAAGTCTAGCCGGCCGGCTTCGGCAGTTCACTTGTTGCAGGTATAGTGACATCCTATGCAATCGCACAAAATCAAGTGAACCCGCATGAAGCGAAACCTTCTCATCGCCTTTCTCCTTGCCGGCCTCGTCGGCTGCGGCAGTGCTCCTCATGCCCCGCAAGGCAGAATCACTGCCGACATGTTTCAGAACGAACCCGAGTCGTCACCGGCGGCGCGCGAAATCGCCATGTATGCGCTGATGCTGCTGAAGACCGGATACAGGTTCGGCGGGAAGAATCCGGATGCGGGGCTGGATTGCTCGGGAATGGTGACCTACGTGTACCGGCAAGCGGCCGGCATGCCGCTGTCGGGAAACGCGGCGTCGCTCGCGCGCGAAGGAAGGGAGGCGGCGATCAGCCAGCTCAGGGCCGGCGACCTGGTGTTCTTCAATACCCTTGGCCAGCCGTTTTCGCATGTCGGCATCTACCTCGGCAAGGGTGAGTTCATTCATGCGCCGAACTCTCGAGGCAAGGTCCGCGTGGACAAGCTGACCAGCCGGTACTGGGCCGACCGTTTCGAAATGGCCAGGACCTTGCTGAACTAGAGCGGTTTCAACCTGTCCGGCTTAGGCGAAACCGCTCTAGCGGATCAGAACGGGTAATGCCGCGGCGCGGTCTGCACCGTCATCCAGCGCAGCTCGGTGAACTCGGCGATGCCGGCCTTGCCGCCGAAGCGGCCCATGCCGCTGCCCTTGACGCCGCCGAACGGCATCTGCGCCTCGTCATGCACGGTCGGGCCGTTGATGTGGCAGATGCCGGACTCGATGCGCTTGGCGACATTCATCGCGCGCGCGATATCGTTGCCGAACACCGCCGACGACAGTCCGAATTCATTGTCGTTGGCGCAGGTCACCGCCTCGTCAACGCCGTCGACGCGCACGATGCCCTTGACCGGCCCGAAGGATTCCTCGTGGTAGATTTTCATGTCGCGCGTCACGTGGTCAATCAGCGTGGCCGGCATCAGCGTGGAATCGGCTTTTCCGCCGCACAGCAGCTTCGCGCCTTTTGCCAGCGCATCGTCGATGAGTTCGTTGCAGCGATGCACGGTGCTCATGTCGACCACCGAACCCAGCACCACCGGACCCTTGCGCGGATCGCCCAGCGGCAGCTGGCCGGCCTTGGCCGCCAGTCGCTCGGCGAAGGCATCGGCGATTTTGCTGTCGACGATGATGCGCTCGGTGGACATGCAGATCTGGCCGGAGTTGGCGAATGAGCCGAAGGCCGCGGCATTGACCGCGGCGTCGATATCGGCGTCGTCCAACACGACGAACGGCGCCTTGCCGCCGAGCTCCAGCACGGCCGGCTTCAGGTACTTCGCGCAGTAGGCGGCAATGATCTTGCCCACGCGGGTGGAACCGGTGAAGTTAACGCGTCGCACCGCCGGATGGCCGATCATCGCTTCCACCACCGCCGGCGCGTCCTGCGGCGCATTGGTGACGAAATTGACCACGCCGGGCGGCAGGCCGGCTTCCTGCATGGCTTCGATGATGAGCCCGTGGGTGGCGGGGCAAAGCTCGGAACCCTTCAGCACCACGGTATTGCCGCAGGCAAGCGGCATGGCGATGGCGCGCACGCCGAGGATGACCGGCGCATTCCAGGGCGCCATGCCCAGCACCACGCCGGCCGGCTGGCGCACACCCATGGCGAGGCTGCCCGGCACGTCGGACGGAATGATTTCGCCGCTAATCTGGGTCGTCATCGATGCGGCTTCCAGCAGCATGCCGGCCGCCAGGTGCACGTTGAAGCCCGACCACATGGCCGAGCCGCCGGTCTCGGCGGCGACCGCGGCGGCGAAGGCCTCGCCCTTGGCTTCGAGCGCATGGGCGGCTTTCATCAGCAGCGCGCGGCGCTCGCCCGGTCCCATCGCGGCCCAGGCTGGAAAGGCCTTGGCCGCCGCATCGACCGCGGCGATCGCATCCTCGGCGCCGGCGGCCGGCGCGGTGGTGGCGACGCTGCCGTCGAGAGGATTGCGCCGTTCGAATTGCGCGCCGCTGCGGGCCTGTACGCGTTCGCCGTTGATCAGCATGGAGATAGTGCTCATTTTCGGTTCCCAATCATGTTGAATGTGAGTGATATGCCGCCGGCGCTGCATGGCCGGCAGCCCTTGCTTCTCTACAGCCCCAGATACGACTTCCTGATCCGTTCGCCCTGCAGCAATTCCTGCCCCGAGCCTTCCGCTACCACCTGCCCCTGCTCCAGGATGTAGGCGTGATCGCAGACCGACAGCGCCTGGCGGACGTTCTGCTCGACCAGCAGCACGCCGGTGCCCTGGTCGCAGATCTGCCGCAGGATGCGGAACAGTTCGGCCACCATCTTCGGCGCCAGGCCGAGCGAAGGCTCGTCGAGCAGCATGCACCTCGGCTTGCCCATCATGGCCCGGCCCACCGCCACCATCTGCTGCTCGCCGCCGCTCATGGTGCCGGCCAGCTGCCCGCGCCGTTCCGCAAGGCGAGGAAACAGCGCCAGGACTTCGTCCATCAGCCGCCGGCGCTCGGAAGCCGGCAGCAGGTAGCCGCCGAGTTCGAGGTTCTCTTCCACCGTCATCTGGGTGAACAGGTGGCGGCCCTCCGGCACCAGCACCAGGCCGTTGGAAACGCGCTTCGATACGTTGAAGGATTCGACCGCGTTGCCGGCGAGCGCAACTCCGCCCTGGCCCAGCGGCAGGATGCCCGACAGAGCCCGCATCAGTGTGGTCTTGCCGGCGCCGTTGGGACCGACGATCACCGTCAGCTGGCCCTGCAGCACGCGGACATTGATATTGCGGATGATTTCCAGCGGGCCGTAGCCGGCCGACAGTCGCGTTGCTTCAAGCAGTATGTTCATGGATGCGCTCATTGGCTCACCTCATCGACCTTATCGGCCTTATCGGCATCATCGACCTCGTCACCGAGATAGGCGCTGATGACCTTCGGATCGGCTGCGATCTGCGCCGGCGTGCCGTCGGCCAGCAGCTGTCCGAAGTTGAGGACCGCGACGCGGTCGACCGTCTTCATCAGCGTGCGCACCGCATGCTCGATCCAGACCACGGTCAGGCCATAGGTGTCGCGCAGGCGGCGGATCAGCCGCGCGACGTCTTCGACTTCGCCCTCGGTAAGGCCGGCCGCCACTTCGTCGAGCAGCAGCAGGCGCGGTGCGGTGGCGAGCGCCATCGCGATTTCAAGCTGGCGCTGGCGGGCCGGAGGCAGCTCGCCGGCCGTCTCGCCGCGCAAGCCGCTCAGATGAGTTTCCTCGATCACCTTGTCGACCAGCGCCGCATCGCCGCCGCGGTTGCCGAACATGAAGGCAAAGCGCACGTTCTCCAGCACCGTCATGTCGCCGAAGATGCGCGGCGTCTGAAAGGTGCGCGCCACGCCGGCGCGGCAGAAGGCATCCGGACTGTTGCCCTGCATCTCCTGGCCTCGAATGCGCACCGTGCCTGAGGTCGGCACATGAACGCCGCTGATGGCATGGAAGAAGGTGGTCTTGCCGGCGCCGTTGGGACCGATGACGCCGACGAACTCGCCGGTGGCGACCTCCATCGTTACGTCCGACAGTGCCTTGAGTCCGCCGAACTGCATGCCCAGGCCCCGCACCGAAAGCATGGATGTGCTCATGCCGCCTCCTTGTGTCCGGCAACCAGGCCGCCGTGATTCCTGTTGAAAATTTTCTTCCACCGGATGCTGGCGAGTCCGCCGGGGATGAACAGCACGCACACGATCAGCAGCACGCCGAGAATGATCAGGTAGGCATGCGGGAAGTTCAGCCGCAGCGCATCCGATAGCAGGCTCAGGCCGATGGCGGCGATCACCGGGCCGCGCCAGGTGGTGGCGCCGCCGATCATGGCGATCAGCACCGTCTGGAAACCGATCAGAGGACTGAACGCGGAATGCGGATCGATGTAGGTCCAGCGTACCGCCATGGCGGCGCCTACGGCGCCGGCGAACCATGCGCTGAGGGCGAAGCCGGCCAGCTTGGTGGCGCGGGTGTTTACGCCGAAGGTGGCGGCGCGCTGCTCGTCGGCGCCGATGCCGCGCATCGCCATGCCCAGTCGCGATGCCGACACCAGCTTGTAGGTGACGATGGACAGCAGCGCCAATACCAGCATGGTCCAGTACAGGGTTTCGTTGGACGGCACTTCGGTCAGGACGCGGCCGACCGTGCCGAACACGCTTTTCTCGGTATAGGTGATGGAATGGCGCACCAGTTCCCCCAGGCCGAAGGTGAGCACCGCGAAATAGGTGCCTCGCAGATGCATCACGGCCGCGCCGACCAGCAGCGCGAACAGCGCCGATACCAGCCCGCCGCCGATGATCAGCAGCGGCCAAGGCAGGTGCTGCATCGCCATCGCGGTGGTATAGGTGCCGAGGCCGAACAGGGCCGAGGTCGCCAGAGAGAGATAGCGGGTGGTGCCGCTGAACATGGCCCAGCTCACCGCCAGCGCGGAATACATCATGCAGGTCATCGCCAGCGACAGCCAGAAGTCGGACAGGACCCACGGTCCGGCGGCCAGGAGGATGCCGGCCGCGGCCACAAGGCTCATGAAGGTTTTCATTTTGCGAACAGGCCTTTCGGTCGGGTCATCAGGATCAGCACGAAGATGCCGTAGCTCAGCAGCATCTTCAGCGAAGGATTGGTGAAATGCGTTCCGAAGCTTTCCACCAGGCCGAGCAGGATGGCGGCCGCGAAGCTGCCGCCGATGCTGCCCAGCCCGCCGAGCGTGATCACGATCAGCGCCATGACGGTATAGGTCTCGCCGATGTTGGGCGACACTTCGTAGATCATGCTCAGCAGCGAGCCGGCGAGTCCTGCCATGGCAATGCCAAGCGCGAACACGAAGGGATGCAGGCGCTGCGTGTCGATGCCGACCAGCCAGGCGCCGAGCGGCGACTGCAGCATGCCGCGCACCGCCTTGCCGAGCAGGGTACGCTGCAGCAGCAGGATCAATCCCACGCTCGCCGCCACCGCCAGGAACAGCACCAGCAGCCGGTTCTTGGTCACGACCACGCCGGCATACTTGAGCGGCTCGCTCATGAAGTCATAGCCGCGGATGTCGGCGCCCCAGATCAGGTTGGCGGCATTCTGCAGGATGAACATCAGGCCGAAGCCGATGATCAGGCTGCGCTCCTCGACCTGGTCGAGCGACTTGGAGGTCGCGGCCAGGCGACGGAACACCAGCCGGTGCAGCACCAGCCCGCCGCCGAAGCACAAGGCAACGACCACCGGCAGCCACAGCAGCGGGCTCGCTCCCGTGACCGTGTGAAGGGTGAAGGTGAGGAAAGCGCCGATCATCAGGAATTCGCCGTGGGCGATATTGAGGATGCGCATGAGGCCGTACTGCAGGTTCAGGCCGATGGCGATGACGGCATAAATGCCGCCGATCACCAGGCCGTTCACCGCAAGATCGGCAAACAGGGAAAGATCCATTTTTTAGTCTCGACGAGTGCTGTGGGTCGCGGCTTTACTTCCAGGCCGGCTTGGCCGTCACCAGCTTGGCGGTGGCGCGCGCCGGCGGCCACACAACTTCGAACTCGCCGTTCTGCCACTGACCGACCGTGCCCGGAATGCTGGTGTTCTCGCCGCGCTGGAAACGGATCTTGCCGAGGATGGTGTCGAACTCGTTGCCGGCGATGTGCTCGCGCAGCGCCTTGCGATCGAGGCCGACCTTTTCCACCGCCTGCTGCAGGATCTGCAGGCCGGCCCAGGCATGGCCGCTGGCCCAGCGGTCCGGTTCCTTCTTCATCTGCGCGACATGTGCATCGAAGTAGGCCTTGGCGCCGGGCGAGACCTTCGGATTCCAGGAACCCATGCCGAGCACGCCTTCCGCATCGGCCGCGATGCGCTGCTTGTAGAGCGGGAATGCGGTGCCCACCGAGGCATAGAAGAATTTGGGGTTGAATTCGATTTCGCGCGCCTGCGTCGAGGCGAGGATGGTATCGGGCGGATAGGTGATGCCGATGAAGGCGTCGGGATTGAGCGTCTTGATGCTCTTGAGCACCGGCGACAAGTCCTTCACGCCGAGCGGATAGCTTTTGCTTTCGACGATCTGTATGCCCTTGTCCTTGAGCGCGATGCGCAGCGAGGCCATGTTCTCGATGCCGAACAGGTCATCCATGTAGACCACCGCCGCGGTCTTGACGCCATTGGCGGCCAGCATGTCGGCCAGCGCACCCATCATCTTGTCCGGCTGCTGCAGCAGCGAGAAGAAGTAAGGCAGCTGCATGTCGATCAGCTTGCGCGACAGCGCGGTCGGCGCCAGGAATGGATACCCGTAGCGGTTAGCCAGCGGTGCGACCGCGAAATTCATCGCCGAGCCCCATGGCGGCAGGATCAGGTCGACCTTGTCGCTGCCCATGAGTTTTTCATAGGTGCGCACCGCGGTCTCGATTTCGCTGCGGTCATCGTAGGCGACGAGTTCGACCTTGCGCTTCTGGCCTTTGACCGACAGGCCGCCGGCGGCATTGACCTGCTCGGCCCAAAGCAGATAGTTCGGCTCCTGCGACACCTGTGCGCCCGGCGCGTAGGGACCGGTGCGCGACATGGTGTAGCCGATGCGGATCGGTTTATCGGCCTGGGCGAAGCTGAGGGCGGGAGCGGCGGCGGCCAGTGCGAGGGCCGCTGCGAGGGTTCTGCGTTTCAGATTGATGGGATGTTTCATTTTGTCTCTCTCCAATGTTGTAATGCTTGGTTGCCACACGAATCTTCTGTTCTGTTTTCGGTGCTGCCGTGCTGCCGATGATGACGTTGCTGCAGTGACTGCAATGTTCCAGACATGGCTCCGCCTTCCCCTGCCCTGCCGGCAAGGGTTGATCAGCGCAATATCGTTTCGGTCCGAAGCCTGTCAGGACACCAGGCGCAGGATGGAAATCGGGTTGTCTTCGCCGCTGTGCTCGGTTGCATGCTTGAGGTTCTGCAACGCGATCTGCCTGTGCTCCTCCGCCAGCGCTGCGGCGCGGGCACCCTGTCCGCGCCGAAGGGCATCGACCAGCATGTGGTGCTGGCGCTGGGCGAAACGCATCAGTTCATCGCTGTGCGCCTGCTTGGACTGGAACGGCAGCATGCCGCCTGCCGAGGCGAAAGGAATGCGGTCTATCGATGCGAGACACTGCCTGAGCACTTCGTTGCCGCAGGCATCGACGATCAATTGATGAAAGCGGTTGTTCATTTCTAAGTAGGCTGCCACGGCATTCAGTTCCATCTTTGCAGCCGACGTGATGCGGTCGCCTTCATCGAGGCAGGACTGCAATTCATCGCTGAGGCTGCGCGGCACGCCCTGTTCCGCCAGCAGGCGGGCGGCCATGCCTTCCAGGTTGGCATGCACCGCAATCGCCTGGGAAATCTCGCGTGCCGTGTATTTGCGCACGATGTAACCGCCGCCCTGCACGCGCTGCACCAGGCCTTCCTGCTCCAGCATCAGCAGCGCGGAGCGAACCGGCGTGCGGGAGGCCTGCAGCCTTTCCGACAGCGCCGCCTCCACCAGCCGCTCGCCGGCGGCGAAGGCACCCTTCATGATGAGATCGCGGAGTTCAACCAGCAAGCGGGCGGTCTGGGTATCCATGCGGTTTTCTTTAGCCAGATTTAATTTGTTGGAATGGCTATTAAAGTACACCGCAAATATTTTGATGTATACCGTCAACCCAGGTTTGTACGAAAAATCATGGTAGACGGCACGATTTTTCATGTAAAACCAGCCTCTTGGTATACCGAAGTGCGCCGCAGCATGGTTTTTGGTTTGGAATCAAGCACGCTTGCCGCCGCTTCCCGGCGTCATGGCGATCCTTCGCAATTCTTCCACCAGCTTTGCCGCCGGCGCGGGCAGCAAACCTTCGCGGCGGCGGAACGCGGTCAATGTGCGCTCGGCGCGGGCCCCTTCGATCGGCAATGCATCGAGCAGGCCAGCCCTGCGCTCGACCTCGTACATCGGCGCAGGCATCCAGCTGAGAAAGCCGGCATTGATCACAAGGCTTTTCAAGACCACGATGGAACGGGTCTCGACGACGATGTTGGGCAAGCCGAGGCCGTGCCTGGCGAACATGCGGCGCATGTCTTCATAGGGCGCGGTGCCGCGCGGGACGATCACCCAACGCTGCTCCAGCGTATCGGCGAGCGAAAGCTTCTCGCGTTGCCGGAGTTCATGGCTGGCCGCGGTCACCACGTAGCTTGCATCGGTCCAGCGGCAGTCTGCAATTGCGCAGATGTCGTCGCTGTCTTCCATCTGCGTGCCGAGCGCGATGTCGATTTCATGGGTCACCAGCGCGTCGGCGAGCCGGTCCCAGACGCCCTCGACCACTTCGATGCGCAGATTGGGCCAGCGGGTGAGGACTTCCTCGATCGCATGCGGCAGGATGGAACTGGCAATGCTGCCGATGGCGCCGACCCGGATGGTGCCCTTGCCCAAGCCGCGCATGGCCTGGATTTCTTCGGCGGCGTGCAGCGCTTCCTGCTGCAGCAAGGTGGCACGCGGAAGCAGCGCCTCGCCGAACGGCGTCAGCCGCATGCCCTTGGAGTTGCGTTCGAACAAGGGTGCGTCCAGCTCGTCTTCCAGCCGCTTGACAATGCGGCTGAGCGCAGGCTGGGTGATGTGCATGGCCTCGGCGGCCCGTCCCAGGCTGCCGTGGGTGGCAATGGCGAGGAATGCAGCGATCTGTCGGCCGTCTAAAGTCATACTGAAATGTAATGGCTTTGCTCGAAAAAAGCAATTTCGCGGCAATGGCGAGTTTGACATACTGGGCAGTGTGAGATTTAAAACCGCAGATGCAGAGCGTCTCCCTTCTTCCGCCTGCGGGAGAAAGGAGCACATGCCTTGAACTAATTGCCCAGTCCTTTCAATTCAAGATTACCCCTTATGTCCCAATCCGCCCCAGCCGCATCCCAACCGACCTTCACCGTACGCGACGCCGTCATCGACTTGCTGCGCCGTTTCGGCATGACCTCCATCTTCGGCAACCCCGGTTCGACCGAACTGCCGCTGTTCCGCAATTTCCCCGAGGATTTCCGCTATGTGCTCGGCCTGCAGGAATCGGTGGTGGTCGGCATGGCGGACGGCTTTGCGCAGGCCAGCCGCAATGCTTCCTTCGTCAACCTGCATTCGGCGGCCGGCGTCGGGCATGCAATGGGCAACATCTTCACCGCCCACAAGAACCGCACGCCGATGGTGATCACCGCCGGCCAGCAGGCCCGGGCCATCCTGCCCTATGACCCTTTCCTGTTCTCCGCGCAGGCGACGGAACTCCCCAAGCCCTATGTGAAATGGAGCTGCGAACCGGCGCGCGCCGAAGACGTGCCGCTGGCGATCGCCCGCGCCTATTACATCGCAATGCAGGAACCGCGCGGCCCGGTGCTGGTATCGATCCCGGCGGATGACTGGGATCGTCCCGCCGAACCCGTGCCGCAGCGAGTGGTTAGCGCCTGCACCCGTCCCGATCCGGCCGTGCTCGACGGCATCGGCCGCGCGCTCGATGGCAGCACCCGGCCGGCCTTCGTGGTCGGCGCGGCGGTCGATCGCGGCGAAGCATGGGACGACGTAGTGAGGCTGGCCGAGCGGCACAACGCGCGGGTCTTCACCGCGCCGATGTCGGGCCGCAGCGGCTTTCCGGAAGACCACCGGCTATTCGCCGGCTTCCTGCCGGCGATGCGTGAAAAAATTGTCGGCCTGCTGGCGCCGCATGATCTCATCCTGGTGATCGGTGCGCCGGCCTTTACCTATCATGTCGAAGGTTTCGGGCCGCACGTGCCGCCGGGGGCCGCCTTGTGCCAGCTGATCGAAGATCCGGCGATTGCCGCATGGTCGCCGGTCGGCACCGCCGCGGTCGGCAACATCCGCCTCGCCGTGCAGGACCTGCTGCAGCGCGACCCGCCGCCGGCACGCCCGACGCCGGCCTTGCGCGCCGCGCCGCGCCGCGCCGAACCTCCCGCGGCGGGCGGCCGCATGTCGGTGGCCTTCGCGCTGCAGACGCTTGCCGAATTGCGCGCGCCCGATTCCATCGTGGTGGAGGAAGCGCCGAGCTCGCGCCCGGTGATGCACAACTATCTGCCCATCCTGCGCAGCGAAACCTTCTATACGATGTGCAGCGGCGGGCTCGGCTATGGCTTGCCGGCGGCGGTCGGGGTGGCCATGGTCAAGCGCAACAGCAAGGTGATCGGGCTGATCGGCGACGGCTCCGCCATGTATTCGATCCAGGGCTTGTGGAGCGCGGCCCAGATGAAACTGCCGATCACCTTCATCATCCTCAAGAACCGCAGGTATGCGGCGCTGCAGGAATTTGCCGGCGTGTTCGGCTTTGGCCCGGATGAAAAGCTGGAAGGCACGGACCTGCCTGATATCGATTTCGTGTCTCTGGCCAGAGGCCAGGGCTGCGACGGCGTGCGGGTCGACAAGGCGGAAGACCTGCGCGGCGTGCTGGCAGAGGCGCTGCGCTCGCCGACGCCGGTGCTGGTGGAGATCGAAGTCGCCTGATTTGCCTGCATCATCCGAAACCACAAGCTGTTAATACAAAACACTAGGAGACAAACATGATTTCAAAAGCCAGAAGAACCACCCTCGTCCTGATTGCCGCAGCCGCCCTCGGATGCGGTCCGACGCTCGCCAAGGATGCCTATCCCACCAAGCCGATCAAGATCATCGCACCCTTCGCGCCGGGCGGCGTGGCCGATGTGATGGCGCGGCTGATCGGCGAGCGGCTGTCGAAGTCGCTCGGCCAGCCGGTGATCGTCGAGAACCGGCCGGGCGCGGGCGGCAATATGGGAGCGGACGTGGTGGCGAAATCTGCGCCCGACGGCTACACGCTGCTGATGACTTCAGCCGGTATCCTGTCCATCAACGGCAGCCTGTACTCAAAATTGACATTCGATCCGGCGACCAGCTTCGCGCCAATCACCATGGTGGCCGACATGCCGATGGTGTTGGTGGTGAACAATACGGTGGAAGCCAAGACCTTGCCGGAATTCATCACTTATGCGAAGAAGAATGAAGGCAATATCTTCTTCAGCTCGCCCGGCAACGGCACCACGCCGCATCTCGGCGCGGAACTGTTCCAGCGCGCGGCCAATGTGAAGGTCACGCACGTGCCTTACAAGGGCGGATCGGAATCGCTTACCGCCATTGTCTCCGGCCAGGTCACCGGCGCCATCGAAACGCCGCCGTCGGTGATCGCGCAGATGAAATCGGGCAAGATCAAGCCGATCGCGGTGGCCGGACCGCGCCGCCTGGAGCAGTTGCCGGACGTGCCGACCATGGCGGAAGCCGGCGTGAAGGATGCGGAAGTCCTGTCCTGGTTCGGCCTCGTCGCACCGGCGAAAACGCCGCCCGAGATCGTCGATGCGCTTTACAAGGAAACCGCGAAAATTCTGAAGGAGCCGGAAGTGGTGCAGAAGCTTGCGTCTCTCGGCACCCGCGCCGATGGTTCATCGCCGGCGGAATTCGACCGCTTCATCAAGAGCGAAAGAAGCAAGTGGGATCGCATCATCAAACAGGCGGGCATCAAGATGGAGTAATACCAGCACCGCCGGAACGCAGCATGCCGAGCCGGATTTCCGTGCACGGCAGCGCCGGTGCAAAGTCATGCCGGGTCGTCTTGTACGGCAGCATTTCCACATCATGCACCACTCGGCGATAAATCTCGTCGACATTGAACGGCGCGCCGGTGCGGGCGCTCCTGACCATCACCCTGGGGTCACGGTAGCTGAGCAGTACGCAAGGCAGGTAGTCGAGGCCGAGCAGGATTGCGGCGCGGGCACGATGGTTGCCGTCCATGATGATGCCGGTCTGGATATCGATCGGGATCGGCATGGTCCAGACATCGGCCTCGCGTATGCGATCGGCGAGTTGCCGCACCTCGCTGTCGTCGACCTCTTCCGACCGGCGCAGAAACGAAATCGGCTTGATCGCCACGCAGTAGGATGGACTAAGGATTGGAAGTTCAGGCATGTGCTTTTCCTTTCGCAAGCAGGTCGATGGATGTCACAAGGGTGTCGATCTCGTGCTCGGCGTTGTAGGCATGAACCGAAGCGCGCACGAGTTCGGTCAGTCCGCGTTGCTGCATGTCGAGCATCGTCGAGCGGAACGTCGTCGTGCTGACGTTGATGCGCTTCTCCTGTGCCGCAAGCGCCCGCTGCACCTCGGCAGCGGACAATCCCTCCACCGCAAAGCTCACGATGCCCGACTTGACCAGCCCGGCATCATGCACCCGCACGCCGGCAATCGCTGCAAGGCCCTCGCGCAACGAATCGGACAGCGCCAGGATGCGCCGCCAGATGACGTCGATGCCGATGTCCAGCGCATGATCAATCGCCGACCCCATGCCCAGCTTGGCGGCGACATTGCATTCCCAGTTTTCGAAGCGGCGTGCATCCGGCCGGACACGGAAACGGTCGGGCGCTTCCAGCCGCGCCGCATGCAGGTCGAGGAACGGCGGCTCAAGCTGCCGGCATAGCTCCTGTTCGATGTAAAGAAAGCCCATGCCGCGCGGTCCGCGCAGATACTTGCGGCTGGTGGCCGACAGCATGTGGCAGCCGATCTTTTTCACGTCAACGGGAAGATGGCCCACTCCCTGGCAGGCATCGAGCAGGAACCAGACACCGGCCGCGCGGGCCATGGGGCCGATGGCGCCGACCGGCTGCACCGGTCCGCCGTTGGAAGCGATGAGCGGCAATGAAATCAGCCTGACGCGCGGGTCCTTGAGCATGTCGCGTGCCGCGGAGACCGAGACCTGCCCGCGCTCATCATTGGGGAGAATACGTATCTCTATCCCGCGTGTTTGCTGCAGCTGAAGATAGGAGATGTAATTTCCCGCGTACTCCGTGGTCGATGTCAGCACGATGTCGCCCCGCTTCAGGGGCAGGGCATAAAAGGCCATGTCCCAGGCACGGGTGGCATTTTCGACGACCGCGATCTCATCCGGATGGGCATTGAGCAGGCGGGCAACCGAGGCATAGACCTTCTCGATGCGCGCATGTTCGGCCTCGGCCGCCTCGTATGCGCCGATGCGGGCTTCCAGCCGCAGGTGATCGAGCACGGTATCGAGCACCACGCGCGGCATGAGCGAGGCGCCGGCGTTATTGAGATGAATCACTTCATCCGTGCCCGGCGTGGTATTTCGCAGGCATTCGAGCAAGCTCGGGGGAAGGTCTCTATGCATTGCGGTTCCTCTTGACCATGGTCAGACGACGCTCAGACGACATCATCGACAATCACGTGGCCGATGCCCATCGAGCAACGCTCGATGCGCGCCGCGATCCGGTACACCCGGCGCAGCATCTCGACGGTGATGACTTCCGCACTCGGCCCGCTGGCCTGCAGCGTACCCCCGGCGATCACTAGCGCCTGGTCGGAAAAACGCAATGCCTGGTTGAGGTCATGAATGGCGATGAACACGATCATGTTGCGCTGACGGGCGAGCTTGCGCATGAAGGCGAGCACCTGCACCTGCCGGTGCAGGTCGAGCGCGCTGGTCGGTTCGTCCATCAGCAGGATCTCCGGGTCGCGCGCGAGCGTCTGGGCGATCGAGGCCAGCTGGCGCTGGCCGCCGCTGAGTTCGCCGAGGTTTCGGAATGCCAGCTCGGCCATGCCCAGCGATGCCATGACTTCATCGATCAGCGCCAGGTCGGCATCATGCACCGTCCATGACGGCGTCTGCTGCTTGCGCGCCAGCAGCACCGATTCATACACCGTCAATCGCGCATTCGCGCTGATGTCCTGCGGCATGTAGCAGATGCCTTCCATGCCCTTGTCCGAATGCTCCAGGCGTACCTTGCCGGGACCGTCGAGCAGGCCGGCCATTCGCTTGAACAGCGTCGACTTGCCGGCGGCGTTGGGTCCGATCACGGCCACGACTTCACCGGCGCGGAAGGCCGGCGTGCTGATGCCGGCAATGATCGGCTGACGCCCATAGCTGGCGCCGATACCCTCCAGCCGCAGGCTTACCATGCATTCCTCCTGCTGCCGAGTATGAGAGAAATGAAGAAAGGCACGCCGATGAGAGAGGTGACGACGCCGATCGGAAAGATGGCGCCGGGAATCAGCGTTTTGCTGACCACCGAGCTGAGCGACAGCACCAGCGCGCCGGTGAGCAGCGATGCCGGCAGGAAGAAGCGCTGGTCTTCACCGATCAGCATGCGGGCGATATGCGGCCCGACCAGGCCGATGAAGCCAATGGTGCCGACGAAGGCAACCGGAATCGCGGCCAGCAGGCTGACCAGCACCAGCGTCTGGAAGCGCAGGCGCGGCACATCGACGCCGAAGCTCGCCGCCTTGTCCTCGCCCAGGCGCAGCGCGGTCAACGCCCAGGCGCGCCGCACGAACAGGGGCAGCGTGACGGCGATGACGGCGCATGTGATCGCCAGCTTGGTCCAGGTCGCCTTGGTCAGGCTGCCCATGGTCCAGAAGACGACGGCGGCCACCGCCTGTTCGGAAGCGAAATACTGCACCAGCGCAAGCAGGGCATTGAAGGTGAACACGAGGGCAATGCCCAGCAGGACGATGGTCTCGGCGGTGACGCCGCGGCGCATCGACAGCATGTGGATCAGGAAGGCCGACAGCATGGCCATCAGGAAGGCATTGAGCGGCACCAGGTACTCGGCCGCCACCGGCACCAGCCTGACGCCGAAGGCCAGGCCGAGCGCGGCGCCGAAGCTTGCGGCGGCGGAAATGCCGAGAGTGAAGGGGCTGGCGAGCGGGTTGTTGAGAATGGTCTGCATCTGCGCGCCCGCCACCGACAGCGCCGCCCCCACCGCGAGCGCCATCAGGGCCACCGGCAGGCGGATTTCCCACAGCACCACCCGCAGCTGCAGCGGCGCGCTGTCAGGCATGAACAGGGCGCGGACGACGTCGCCGAAGCGGTAATTGGCCGGGCCGAGCGCCAGGTCCAGCAGCACGCTCAACACCAATAGCAGGCTGATCGACGCGAGCACGAACTGCTTGCGCCGCACCAGTTTGCGATAGGCTTCCCGTTGCCCGGTTTCTTCCTGCAGGACGGCGCTCATGGGCGGACCTCCGCATTGGCTTGTCCGGGCAGGCTCGCCGATGCTGCCGATGCTGCCGACGCTGCCGGATTGCTTGGATTCGCATTCAGCGATACGAAATAGCCTGGTTCATGGCCGAAGGGAAGAAAGCGTTCGTGCAAGGCGCGGAAGCCGGCGTCGGGATCAAGTTCGGCAAACAATTCGGGATGAAACCATTTGGCCAGCTGCTGGATAGCGATGAATTCATACGGGCTGTTGTAGAACTGGTGCCAGATCGCATGGAAGGCGCGCCGCTGCTGGGCGGTGGTGCCGGCATAGGCGGGACGCGCCGTATAGGCCTCGAGCTTGCGCGCGGCCTCCTTGAGATCGGCCCCCGGCCCCACGCCTATCCAGCTGCCGCCCGGCGCATAGGCTTCCCAGTTGGCGCTGGTGACGACGACATGGTCGGGGTTCGAGGCGACCACCTGTTCCGGATTGAGCTGCCCAAAGGTGCCGGGTATGAATTGCTTGCCGATATTGTCGCCGCCGGCCAGCTCGACGAACCGGCCGAAATTCTCGTTGCCGAAGCTCAGGCAGCAGTCCTGCGTATAGCCGCCGATGCGCTCGATGAAAACCTTGGGCCGTGCCGGTTTCCTGGCATCGATGACATCAGTGACCCGGCGAATCTGCTCGGCGCGGAAACGGATGAACTCGTCGGCGCGAGACTCCTTGCCGAACAGCTTGCCGAACAGGCGCATGGTCGGCTCGGTGTTTTCGATAGGGTAGTGCCGGAAGTCGATGTAGACCACCGGAATGCCGAGCGCATGCAACTTCTCGATGTAACGCGAATCCTCGGTGGCGCGCTGGGCCTCGATTTTGAGGAAAATGACATCCGGCTTCTGCGCGATCGCCTGTTCAATGTCGAAAGTGCCATCCTCGAAGCCGCCGAACGTCGGAATGTCGGCGATGGCCGGGAATTGCTTCAGATAGCGCCGATAGGTATCCGGATCGGCCTGGATCATGTCCTTGCGCCAGCCGACAATGCGCTCGATCGGATTGGCGGTATCCAGAGCGGCAACCAGATAGAGCTGTCGGCCCTCGCCAAGAATGACGCGCCGCACCGGCACGCGGACTTCCACCTTGCGTCCGAGCAGGTCGGTGACCGTGACGATGCTGCGTGTATCGTTCACGCCTTCAGCGGCGTCGCTGCCCTGCTGCGCCGCATTCCGGCCGCCATTGTCCGGCGCTCGGAAAAGTGCCAGGCTTGCGCCCAGCAGACAGCCCAGGATGATGAGAAGGAGCACAGCGGCCCGGCGAGATTGAGTTGCCATAGGGTAGACTCGGTAGACTCGTTGAAATGTTGAAGATTTATTGCCCTGGAGAGGTTTCCACGCCGTCGGGTGCTGCAGGCGCCGGCTGCCCGCGCCAAAGCCACCAGACCGCGCCGGCCGACAGCATGTAGAAGAGCGTCACCAGGAAGTAGGTGTATTCCAGGCCAGCCGCCTGCATGAACCAGCCGCCCAGCGCAATGCCGGCGATCGAGGAAAACTGCGTGGTGCTCTGCGCGACGCCGAGCACGTAACCTTGCCTCAGGCTGCCTGCCGCCTTCGAGATCAAGGACATCAGCACCGGCGTGGTCGCGCCGAGCAGCAGCCCCCATGCGAAGTGAATCGCGGCAAACATCAGCACGCTGCGGCTAACGCCGGCGACGGCGGTCAGCAGCGCGCACGCCAGGGCGACAGCGGCAATGCGGCGCAGCGACTCCGGCAAGGACTTGTCTTCGAAGTGGCGCGCCCACAGCGAGGCGGAAACGACGAATCCGAACGCGAGCAATCCATAGCACAGGCCGACGACCCAGTTGTTTACGTCGAATACCGTGCGCACATAGAGCGAGAACGGCGTCTGCGTGATCATGCGGCTGACCAGCAGGATGCCGGTGACGCAGAGCAGCCCGAGGATGGGCGGGGACCTCCATGTTGCCGCCATCCCGATACCGCGCGGCGGCTCCGGAGGCACGCCTGCCGCGACCTTGCCTTTCAAGGGCTGCACCGCCGGCAGGACCAGCGCCACCACGACGGCGCACAGCGCGCACAGGACGGCGGCGACCACGTTGATGCGGAAGAAGCTGGCCTGGTCGAGGATCAAGCCACCGGCGACCGCGCCGGCCAGCGAGCCGACGTTGGTCGATACCTGCAGATAGGCAAACAGCCGCGCCCGGCGCAGCGGCGACACGATGGACACGCCGTAAGCCTGCGCCGGTGCGATATAGCCGGCGCAGGCACCCTGCAGGAACCGCAAGATCAGGATCATCCAGACGTCGGCGGTGAAGGCGAGCGCCAGCTGCGTCAGCGACAGGCCGAGCAGGGCCCGGATCATCATCGGCTTGTGTCCGAAGCGGTCGCCGATGCGTCCCCAGAAGGCGCTCGTCAGCACGATGCCCAGCATCGGTCCGACATAGACGGCCACGCTGGCGAAACCGAACACGGCGTCGGAATCGCTGAGCGCCTTCAGGTGAACCGGCCAGAACGGCCCGCTCATCTCCATCGCACCCATGGAAACGAGCTGGATCGCAAACAGCACATGGATCAGGCGCGAAGACTGCGGGGACTGCGGGGACTGCGGGGACTGCGGCGGCCCGGCATTGGCATGGACATCCGGCATCGCTCAATCTTCCTGGCGTGCGGACAGCGACATCAGCGGATTAGGCAAGCCATGCTGCAGCCGGTAGTCCGCGTACTTGAGCAGGTGCATGCGCAATACCGACCGCGTCTGCCAAGGCTGCTCCAGGAAGGCGGCCTTCTCGGCCTGCAGGAATTCCGCCGACAGGCGCGGCGCATAGGCTTCGAAACTGCGCTCCGTTTCCCTGCGCAGGATTTCCCAGAGGCGCGTCGGCGCAAGACCGTATTCGGCGGTGAGCAGCAGGGCCAGTTCATGCAGGTGGCAGACAAAGCACGCATCGATAACGAAGGTACGCACCGGTTCGATCTCTTCGGTGAAGACCGTAGGCAGGATGCCGGGATGCACATAGGGCTTGAGTTCATGTCCCCGCGCATTGAGCAGCGGCGCATAAGTTCGGCCGTCGCCGAAATCGCGTATGAGCAGGCTTTGCGCCGTGCCGCCGGCATCGAACAGCACGGTGGTGTTTTGCTGGTGGGCCTCCAGGGCAATGCCGTACAGCATGTAGATACCGATGACAGGATGGATGACGGTTTGCGCATACTTCCGGAACCAGGCTTCGACCTGCGCGGCCTGCGCCCTGCCTTTTCCGCCCTCGATCAATTCCGTCGCCAGCGGCCTTCCATCGACCGGCGAAGCGGCGAACAGGGCCGCCACCGTCACCGGCAGCAGGCCGTCGTTGCGCTCGAAGGCATCGTGGCAGGCGCGGTAGGCGACGGACAGGTGGCGTCCCGGCCGGTCTTCCTGGCGCACCGCATGGCGGTAATGGAAGGCGACTTCCTCTGGAAAGATGTCGAGCGTGCCGCCGAAGTGGTTTTCATCCACGAGAATGCGCTTGATGAGCGCGCTGATGCGCGGCCCCATGTGAATGGACTTGGCCTGCAGGCTGCGCTGCTCGCTGGTGAGCCACAAGGCCACCGGCAGCTTGATGAACGGCGCCCTGCCATCGTCCGCGGGCGCCATGGTGCGGAAGGACATGGTCGGCAGCGTATCGATCTCCGGCCCGTCGAGGATGAGGATGCCCTCGGCGATCTCCGCCGCGTATTCGCGCTTGACGTAGTGTTCGAGATGCCAGGCATGGATGGGAAGCGGCAGCCAGTCGTTCTCATCGAGCCGGCGCGCATTCAGTCCGGCTTTCCAGTCGGACCACAGCATCGGGAAGCGATCGGCGAACCACTCGCGGACATCGCCGATCTGGGGCATGCGCTCCACATAGGCCATGTCGGCGCGCAAGGCGGCGATGCGCAGCTTCACCCTGGCGTTGAATTCCGGCGACAGCTGCGCCACTTCCTCCGGCGACAGGTCCGGCTTGGATTTCCAGGTGGGGTAGAAGGGATGCCCTTCCAGCGCTCCCCACTGATCGAGCAGCACGGCGGCATCGCGGGTGCTGGCTTGCCTGCGCAGTCCGTCGAGGAAGGTCGGCGCGCCCGCGGACCGTGCCATTTCGCGCAGTTCCGCATTCCAGGCGTCGCGGTAAATGCGGGCCAGCGCATCGTTGCCGATGCTGTTGGCGATATCCGCTTTCAATCCCGCCACGCCTTCGTCCGATGGGGCAAAGTCGAAGTGCGGTCGCAGCAGCTGAAGCAGTTCGTCCGGTGTTTCTATCGCGGTACGCGCACCGCCGTTTTCGACCAGCGTGATGTCGCCGCCGTTGATGATGGTGCCGGCAGGCGCCGCCCACAGCTTGTCGAAGAAGAGAAGTGCATGCGACTGCCACAGCGGCAGCCAGGCGCCCTGCCCTTGCGGTGCGAACACCAGCAGTTTTCTGTCAATGATATTTTCGGCGAACAGGCACCGCACCAGGCGGCGCAAGGCATTGCGCCGCGCGCTTGCCAGAGTCTGGCTCTTGCGCTCGGCGTAGAAGCTGCTGTCGGGCCGCAGCAATTTGAGTTCAGGTTTCATGGTTCGCAATTCGTTCAGATTGGTTCGGGTAAGAGTCGTTCAGGCCAGCCTGCAGGCAGGTAGTCCAGCGCGGAGGCACGCATGCCGCCCATGTGGGACACATGCCACTCGAAGATTTCCTCCAGGTGCGGCGCCGCAAGCTTCAGCCGCCTTGCCATGCCGACCAGCAGCGCAAGGCCGTAGGCGACATCTTCATGGAAGGCACGGCTGCGCTTGTCGATCAGGTAACCTTCGCCGTCGGGAGCGGGTATGAGCGGCGCTTCGATATCTTCATAGGCCCGGTTTGTGCGCAGCACGCTGAGCATGGTGGCCGGGTCGCGGATCTGGTCTTCGTAGGCATCGATGATTTCCTGCCGCAGCGGCTTGACCGACGACAGGTCGATGCCGAGCCGTTCTTCCAGCGTCCTGCACAGCTGGCGGCTTTCTTCATCGCAGCGTTCCAGGAAGTACGCGCCCAGTTCCGGACAGTCCGTCCACCAGCACAGGCGAGCAGGCAGCTTCCTGCCGTGCCATTGTCCGTAGGGGCCGATCAGGCCGTAGACCACCGACGGATGCATGATGGGGTTGCCCGGCGTGAGGGTGATTTCCAGGTAATTGTCGAGCAGCTCGACCGGCGCCGCATAAAGCCTTCGCAGGCGGTCGAGCAGCAACCGGCGCGAAGCCGCGTCTTCGCGCGCATGGGTGGCGACATACAGGCGGCTCTTGGCGCCGCCCATGCGGACCGAGTCGCCGGGCTGCAGGTCGAAGGCGGTATGGGGCACATCCTTCATGCCCCAGATCACGGCATTGGGCCGGCCGGCCAGCGCTTTTTCCGCCAGCCAGTCGAAGCCGCAAAAGCCGGGAATGGCACCGACATGCACCGGTTTGTCTGCGGGCAGCGCCGCTGCAATTGTTTCCAGCAGTTGCGGCCGGGCCTGCGCCGGCACGGTGATGATGACCATGTCGGCATCCTGCATCAATTCCCCGGCATGGCGCGATATGGCATCGAGCCGCGCCCTCGGTGCTTCGCCATTGGGCAGGAACGCGGCAAGCATGTTGCCCTGCGCGCGATGGCGTGCGATCACGTCTTCATTCTGCGTAAGCATGGATACGCGCACGCCGGGCAACTGCTTGAACAACACCGCGTTCAGGTGCCCGGTGCGACCGCCGCCGCAGACGACCACGTTCAGCGGGCCGGGGCCCGCCTCGCTTGCGTGGCTCATGCGACGCTCAGGCGCGGATAGAGACGCGGCGCCTCTTCCTCGCTGTCGGTGCTCAGCCAACCGTCCAGTTTTTTACCGATGTCGGGGTCGAGCAGGTTGCGCGACTTCAGCCAATCCTCGTTGAAGACGGTATGCAGGTATTTTTCGCCGCCGTCGGCGACCGCGGCGACGACGTTGCCGCCTATCAGGCCGCCATGAATGAATTCCAGCGCCTTGTAGATCACGCCGCCGGTCGAGCCGCCGACCAGCAGGCCGGTATGCTTGGCGATGTAGCGCGCGGTTTCGAAGGCTTGCGCATCGGTCACCTGCACGCCCATGTCGATGCAGCTGTAATCGAGCACCAGCCCCACGGTATCGCCCTTGGGCGTGCCGGTTCCTGACTGGAAATAGGGATGCCCCGGCTGGCCGAACACGATGGAACCGTCGGGCTCGACCGCAATGGTCCGGGTGTTGGGATTATGCAGCTTCAAGCCGCGCGCAATACCGGTCATCGAACCGCCGGTGCCGACGCAGCCGACATAGGCGTCCACCGGGCCGCCGATCTGGTCGATCACCTCGCGCACGAAATCGAAATAGCCGCCGGCATTGGCCACGTTGTCGGACTGGTTCATGAACACCGAGCCCGGAATCTGGCTGGCCAGTTCCGCCGCCAGGCGCTGGCGTTCCACCACGGCCACCTCGTCTTCGCGATAACTGCCTTCGACAAAGCGTATTTCGGCGCCGAGCGCGCGCATTACGGCGATCTTGTCCTGGGCCGCATGATGATCGACCACGGCAATGAAGCGCAGGCCGAATTCGATGGCGGTGATCGCCAGGCCGATGCCGGTATTGCCGGACGACGACTCGACGATCACGCCGCCCGGCTTTAGGCGGCCGGACTTGAGCGCGGCAACCACCATGTTGCGGGCCATGCGGTCCTTGATGCTGCCGCCGGGATTGTTCTTCTCAATCTTGAGCAGCAGCCTGGAATTCTTCGAGGGGACCGGCAAGCTCAGGATGGGGGTATTGCCGATCAGATCAGTGACCTTGTTCAGGATCATGGTATTCCTCCGTTCAATCGTCAGGGGAGATTTGCTGCCGGCCGGACGCATCGACGGTGACGGCGATGCGTCGCGGCATTGGGTGGCGGTGAAATTCGTTTTCCAGCAGATCCATCTGGTAGCCTGCGGTATTCGCATAGACCAGCAGATCGCCGGCGCGCGGCTTGCGCGCGAAGGCAAGCAGGCGGTTGGTGATGACGTCGTCGTCGAGGCAGCTGTGTCCGGCAATATAGGCTTGCGTCGGCATGGCATGCTTCGCATCGTCTTCTCCGGCTGCCGAGACCAGTATCGGGTCGACCAGGAACTCGGATACAAACCAGGTCTCGCAGGCGCTGAAGCTGCTGCCCTCGACAAAAATGACATGCCTGCCGCCGGCCAGCCGCTTGATGCGCGTGACCCTGAATACCGAAACTGCGGCCTGGTCCACCAGACTGCGTCCCGGCTCCAGCGCCAGGATCAGGTCGTTGGCATTGAGCCAGGCCGCCACGGTTTCATTTTCCATGCATGGCGAAGTCAGCAGGCCGTCCAGCCAGGCGGCCGCATCGAGACGGCTGCCATAGGGATAGAAAGATTCCGGCAGCTTGCCGTTCCGATAGTGCTCCCTGGACTGGCTTTGCAGGAAAGCATCATAGTCGTTGCCCTCGACATAGCACACCGGCATGCCGCCGCCGATGTCGATGATGCGCGGGCGCAGATCGAGACTGCGCGCGGCGTCGACCAGTGGCAAGAGTTCGCGCATGGCCTGCGCCCGGCTGTCGGCGGCGTAACCGCTCAGATGAAAGTGAAAGCCCTCGAAGGCAAAGCGGTCCCTCATCCGCGCCAGTTGCCGCAGGCAGGACAAGATGTCGTCGCGGCCCATGCCGAAACGGCTTGCCTCCGACGCATCCGGCCGGTAGCGCAGCAAGAGGCGCGGCCGGACAGGCGGCGCCATGGTGGCGGCCGATTCGATCAGGTCTGTCAATTCTTCCGCCGAATCGACCGAGATGAGCGCCGCGCCAGCCATCAATTCCGCATGGAATTCGCTGGTCTTGGCCGGTCCGGTTGCGCACAGGTCCGACATCTTCGCTCCCGCGCGCAGCGCATCGTGCATTTCATGAATGCTGGAGACATCGACGCCGATGCCGGCCTCGACGGCGGCACGCACCAGCGCCTGCGACTTGTTCACCTTCGCGCCGTAATAGATGGCATGCCTGACCTGGTGTGCCTGCAGCACTTTCCGAAACGCCTGCACGTTCTGCTTGAGCATCTGCGGCCACACGATATTGAGGGGCGATCCATACTGGTCGGCCAGATCGAACAGCCTGCCGGGCGATGCTTCGATGAAGCCGCGCACCGCCTCGTCGAGAATCGGCTTGAGCAGCGCAGGCGCATGCGCGCTTGCGTGCCTGAAGCGGCGGGTATTTACCGGGACGGCTTCGGCGCGCGGCGTCTCATTTCGCATGGATGCCTCCTTCACTTGAACTTAGAAATCCACCGATGCCGACAGCAGCAGGGTGCGCGGCGCCCCCTGCGCAAAGCCGCCGTACGATGCCACGCCCGACCAGTAGTCGCGGTCGAAGGCATTGAGCACGTTGGCACGGAAGGTAGTGGCCTTGCCCGCCACCCTGGTGGTGTAGCGTGCGCCGAGATCGACCCGGGTCCAGGATGGAAGTCTTTGCGTATTCGCCTGGTTCACGAACTGCTTGCCGGTATAGGCCAGACCGCCGGTCAGCGTCAGGCCGGGCAGCCAAGGCGTATCCCATTCGGCGCCGGCATTGGCCTGCACCTCGGGCACGCCGACCGGGGTCTTGCCGCGGGTGGCGGTGCTATTGGTCTTCGTCAGTTCGGCATCGATCAGGGTGATGCCGCCAAGCAGGCGCACGCCTTTCGCCGCTTCCCCGAACACGCTTAATTCCATGCCCCGGTTGCGCTGCTCGGCATCGACGCCGAAGACATTGCCGGTCAGCTGTCCGCTCGGCTTCCTGATCTGGAACAGGCTGAGAGTGGCAATCATGCTGCCGAGGTCGACCTTGACGCCTGCTTCATGCTGCTTGGCCTTGTAGGGCGCGAACACTTCGCCGGCATTCGATGCGGTCAGCGGGGCGGCATCGCCCTTGCTCAAGCCCTGGATGTAATTGGCATAAAGGGAAACATTCTTCCATGGCTGAACCACCAGTCCGAACAAGGGCGTGACCGCGCTTTCATCGTAGGACGATGTGACGGCGCCGCTGGTCGGGCTGAAGTTGTCCGATTCGACCTGCTGGCGGCGCGCGCCCACGGTCAGCAGCACGCTGTCGTTCATCATCGACAGCGTGTCGGTCAGCGCGACGCCCGACAGGCGCGTCTCGGAAATGGCGGGCACGGTCGCCGGCGCGGCAACCGCTGGGGCGGCGGTGTTGCGCGGCGCATAGATATTCGACAGCGCCGTAGGGCCGCTGACCGAACCGCGGTCCAGCTGGTCGCGGTAGCGGCTTGCCTGCAGGGTGACCGCATGCTGCACCGAGCCGATGGCGAAGCGCGAGCGCAGTCCGACGTCGGCGGTGGATCGGTCGATGTCGAACTTGAAATAGCCGGGCGTATTGCGGGTATCGCCGGCGGCATTGAAGATGGTCGGCGTGCCGAACAAGCGGGCGACGTCGGTCTGTGCGCCGCCGGCATTGGCGAACAGCGTCAGCTGCTCGTTCAGGTCGTATTCGGTGCGCAGCAATACGGCCCGGTCTTCGACCCTGGCCCACTCCCACGGCTGGGTCACATTGCTCTTGCCGTCGGGCGCGCCGGGAATGGCGATTGAAGGATCGGCGAGAAAGGGCCGCGACGGCGCGTCGAAACGCTCCCGCTGGTCGATCACGTCGAGCGTGGCGCGGAAGCGTTCGCCCTGGTAGTCGAGCGCCACGGCGCCGACGGTTGCCTTGCGCTCCTGTTTATCCACCGGTGTATCGCCCTGGCGATGGCTGCCGTTGAAGCGCACGCCGAATTGCTTGCCCTCGCCGAAGCGCCGGCTGGTATCGAGATGGGCTCCGCCCTGCCATCCTGAAGAAGCCTCCAGCGTAACGCGGGTCAGGTCTTCGGCACCGGCCCGCTTGGGCACGATGTTGACGACGCCGCCGATGCCGCTGTTGGGCGACATGCCGTACAGCAGCGCGGCCGGTCCCTTGAGCACTTCCACCCGCTCGGCGTACTCCGAGAATACCCGGTAGTTGGGCGCGATGCCGTATTGTCCGTCGAATGCGATTTCGCCCACGTTGCCCTCGCCGATCGGAAAGCCGCGGATGGTGAAGGCGTCAAGAATGCCGCCGACATTCGCCGTGGAGCGGACCGAGGGGTCGCGCGCAAGCACGTCGGCCGCGGTTGCTGCCTGCTGGTCGCGGATCGTTTGCGAGGTATAGCTGCTGACGCTGAACGGCGCCTTCATGATGTCCTGGTTGCCCAGCACGCCGAGACGGCTGCCGCGTGCCACCTGGCCGCCGGCGTAGGCTTGCGGCAGGCTCTCCGAGCGATCTGCCGTCACGCGCACCGCGGGCAGCACGGTTGCCGCCTGCTCTGCGGGATGGGGGGCATTAACGGCGGGCGCATCGACCTGCTGAGCTTGGGCTTGGGCAGTCGCCTGCGCCATGCAGCCCCAGCCAAGCAGGCCGGCGGCGGCCATGCGTATGGCCAGCGTCATCGGCTTGAGCCGCGCGGGCGCAGGGGAAATCGGGTTCAATGTGTCTGAAGCGGCGGTGGCGAGTGGCATCGGCATGATTGCGAGTGTTTTCGTTTTTTGAGTTGGACACAGTGCATGCAGGGAAACGCCGTGAAGACGCACACTTCCCGCCGTGGCAGCCACGGGAGGAACTGAACAGACGAAAGGCAGATGAAGGGATTTCACTGCCAGCCGGTGAGGGGCGCATAATGCGCTTCCATGCGCGCTTCCATGCAAGACATCAATACACGGGGCTGGCGGCTCACACGAAAGGAAAGCTGGCTGGCGGACGGGTGATACTAGAGCGATATTGCGGCGCTACTGAGGCGATACCGGGCGTTGCTGGGTATGACCGCAACTGAACGGCGGACGGCGGCGCAGCTGCCAAGTGAGCGATCGCGATTCAGTGAGTCGATCATAGATCAAATAAGAATCATTCGCAATAAAATCGATGATAAAAATTTATCGTTTGCTTTTCAGGTTTGGACGCCCGGTTGCCCGACAGTTGTCTTGCATATTGCCTTCCATATAGCCAGGAACCTGTCGGCAGCCTGTCTACTTCCCTCAAAACCGTGGACAATGGTGCCTGGCGACACGGTTCCAGCTTTATCGAATTGCTTATCGCCCTTTCCATTGATGCGCCGTTTTATCGAATTCCCTGACTGAATCCAAGCAATGAATTGCACCACCTACCCTATCCCGCATCGCCGCAGCGCCGGCCGGCCGGCATGAATCGCCTCGCCGCGCGCATCGCCTCGATTGAAGTCCACGGCAGCATCGCGCTGGTGGATGCAACCGCTTTCGGCCAGCGCTTCACCGCGATGCTGATCGGGGCCGGCGCTGAAGTGGCGTCCTGGCAGGCGGACATGCCGGTGATGCTCATGTTCAAGGAAGCCGAAGTCTCCCTGGCCAGGAATCTGGCGGGGCAGATCAGCCTGCGCAACCGCCTGGCCTGCACGGTGACAGGTGTCGAAGAAGGCAAGCTGATGACACGGGTCAGGCTGGATTTTCACGGCCAGGCCATCGCCTCGATCATTACGACGCGCTCGGCGCATGCCCTGCAGATCGTTCCAGGCGACAGCGTGGAGGCGTTGATCAAGGCGAATGAAATGACGGTGGTGCGGGATCCGAAACCATGAACCCCGCGGCTTACCTGAACCACGACTGGCAGCCGCTGCTGCTGACGTTCCGGCTGGCGGCGGTCACCACGCTGATCCTGCTGCTGATCGGCATTCCGCTCGCCTGCTGGGTCGCTTATACCCGCACCCGCTTCAAGCCCCTGGTCGAAACCCTGGTCAGCATGCCGCTGGTGCTGCCGCCCTCGGTGCTCGGCTTCTACCTGCTGCTGGCCTTCAGTCCGCAGAACGCGTTCGGGCAATGGCTCGAACAGTGGTTCCAGGTGCGGCTGGTGTTCAGCTTTGCCGGCCTGGTGATCGGCTCGGTGATTTTCAGCCTGCCGTTCATGGTGCATCCCATCCAGTCGGGATTCCAGGCCCTGCCCGCCTCGCTGATCGAAGCCTCTCGCACGCTGGGCAAGCCGGACTGGTACACGCTATTGCGCGTGCTGCTGCCCAATATCAAGCCGGCCCTGCTGTCGGGCGTGGTGCTGAGCTTTGCGCATACCATCGGCGAATTCGGCGTGATCCTGATGATAGGCGGGAATATCCCGGGCGTGACCAAGGTGGCCTCGATCGCGATCTATGATGAAGTGGAAAGCCTCAACTATGCGGCCGCCAACTTCTATGCACTTGTCCTGTTCGCGGTCACCTTCGTCATTCTGCTGACGGTCTACGTGAGCAACAAGAAGTGGCTCAAGGCGGGTAGCTGATGGTCGAATTTTCGCTCATCCACAGCCTGCAGGGAGCGGCCGGCGCCATCGCTCTGGACGTGCGGGCCGAGCTCGCAGCCCGCAGTTTCGCCGCGCTGTTCGGACCGTCAGGCGCCGGCAAGACCAGCGTGCTGCGCATGCTCGCCGGATTGCTGCAGCCGGAACAGGGACGCATCGCGGTCAACGGCATCACCTGGTTCGACTCGGCGCGCGGAATCAACCTGCCGCCGCAGAAGCGCCCGATCGGTTTCGTGTTCCAGGACTATGCGCTGTTTCCCAACCTGACGGTGAGGCAGAACATCGGCTACGCGGCCACGGATGCGGCATGGGTCGACGAACTGCTGGACCTCACCGGCCTGTCCGCGCTGGCCGGGCGCCGCCCCGCGCAACTGTCCGGCGGGCAGAAGCAGCGGGTGGCACTGGCGCGCGCGGTGGCGCGCAAGCCTCAGCTGCTGCTGCTGGACGAACCGCTGTCGGCGCTCGACATGCAGCTGCGCGCCGAACTGCAGGAGGAGCTGGCGGCCCTGCACCACCGCCTCGGCCTGACGACGATCATGGTCAGCCATGATCTGGGCGAAGTATTCAAGCTGGCCCGGCAGGTGCTGCAGATCGAGGCCGGCCGCCTGACCGCCTGCGGCACGCCGGCGGACGTGTTCCTGAAGAACCGCCTGTCCGGACAGCTCAGCCTGCATGCGCAGGTGCTGGCGGTGAGGCACGAGGAAGTGCTGTACATCGTCACGCTGCTGCTTGGCGCGCAGATCCTGGAAGTGATCGTCTCGAACGAGGAAGCGGAAATGCTGAAGCCCGGCGATGATGTCGAGTTTTCCGCAAGGGCAATGAGCCCCTATCTGTTCAAGCGGCGATAATGCCGGAAGAACTTAACATGACAAGCGCTTTCAGAGAGTTAAAGGGAAGCGCGAGCTTGCCAAACAGAATCGGGCATCATTGTCCGCCATGAATCCATACGAGAACACAACAATGAATTCCGCGCCATCCGCCGCCCCATCCGCCGCCCCGTTCGCCGTACGCAGCCTGCTGGAAAACGACCTGTACAAGTTTACGATGTGGCAGGCCATGCTGCATCGCCATCCCGACGCGCAGACCGAATACGTGTTCGCATGCCGCAATACGCCGGCGTATCCGCTGGCGGAGCTGAAGGATGAAGTCGAACGCGAGCTCGATCACCTCTGCTCGCTTTCCTTCCGTGAAGAGGAGCTGAACTATCTGCGCGGCCTGCGTTTCATCAAGAGCGATTTCGTCGACTTCCTCACCCTCTTCCGCTTCCAGCGCAAGTTCATCCGCGTGGAAACCGACGGCCCGGCGCTGCGCATCGTCGCCACCGGTCCGCAGGTGCATGTGATGGCCTTCGAGATCTTCGTGCTGTATATCGTCAATGAACTCTATTTCCGGCGTTTTCCGCAGGAGCCGGCGATCGAGGAAGGACGAAAAAGACTGGCCGCCAAGATTGCCATGCTCAAGGACTTCGGCAGGGAGCCCCTGGGCCGCCAACCGTTCGAGTTCTTCGACTTCGGCGTGCGCCGCCGCTTCTCCGGCGCGTGGCAGGAAGAGGTGGTGGCCACCCTCGCGCGCGAAGTTCCCGAATTCTTCAAGGGCACCTCCAACGTCTATCTCGCGATGAAATACAACCTGGTGCCGATCGGCACCATGGCGCATGAATACCTGCAGTCCTACCAGGCGTTCGGCGTGCGCCTGCGCGACTTCCAGAAGGCGGCCCTGGAAGACTGGGTGCAGGAATACCGGGGCGACCTCGGCACCGCGCTGACCGACGTGGTCGGCATGGATGCCTTCCTGGCCGACTTCGATCTCTATTTCGCCAAGCTGTTCGACGGCCTGCGCCACGATTCCGGCGACCCGTTCGAATGGGGTGAGAAAGCGCTGGCGCACTACGCAAAGCTGCGCATTGACCCGATGACCAAGCGCATGGTGTTTTCCGATGCGCTCGATTTCCCGAAGGCCTTCGCGCTCTACCGTCATTTCCGCGACCGCACGCTGACCGGCTTCGGGATCGGCACCAACCTCAGCAACGACACCGGCCACAAGACGCTCAACGTCGTAATGAAACTGGTGACCTGCAATGGCCAGCCGGTGGTGAAACTGTCGGACTCGCCGGGCAAGACCATGGCGACCGACGAGACCTTTCTCGCCTACCTGCGGCAGGTGTTCGGCTATGTGGAGCCGCAGGGCGCCGGGCAGCAGTAGCAGCAGTAGCGGCGGGCCGTTCTTTATCGAACCACTACCGGCGCGCTTGCCATGCCGGTCCGATGCATCCAGGCAAAGATGGAATCGACGGTCACCGTCTCGATACGGTCCGAGAAACGCTTCGCCGCCGGATGATCATCGAAAGCGACATTGGCCGCGCCGATGCGCCCGCCTAGCCGGGTCAGTGCATCGATCCTTAATTCCGACGGCTCATATCCGTGCAGCTGCAGCCAGGCCTGCGCCTGCAGGCGCGTGCCGATGTTCGGCGCCATCGCCAGCGCCAGCGTTTCGATCGCCCACTGGTTGGATTGCTGGTACTTCTGCCCCCATGCGTAACTGACGATGCTGTAGGGCGTGGCGTGCAATGCCAGCGCGTCCTCCTTCCTGGCCAGCAGGGCTTGCAGCTTTTCCTGCATCTGTGCGTGCGGCGCGATATACGCGCCTTCGTGGCGCCAGGGGTCGTCGAGGAAGAACTCGCCCAGGCCCTGGAGGTACAGGGCGGCGTCGCCGGTGCCGCATTGATTGAGCTTGTGCAGCACGCGCCAGGCATGGCCTCCCCTGCCGTCGGGCTGCCGGTAGGCGATGCCCAGGTGGGAGTAACGCAAGCCGTATTTCGTCAGATCCTGGCCCGCGCGCGCGAGAAACACCACCTGGTGCCCGCTGCGATCGAGCAGCTGCATCGTGCGCTCGGCGAGCGCCATGCCGCGCGCGATGGTCTGCACGGTGGGACGGTTTTCCTCGCAGCTGCGGCCGGCATGGGCTCTGGCCGTTACGATGAGCCCGGCGACGGCGATAAGAAGCGGAATGATCAATTTGCGCATGATGGCTCCGCGGGTCAGTACGTGAGTCGTTCGTTGTGCAGGAGGGCCTTGCCGATCGTGTTCGGCACGAAGGCGATCACCTGGCTTGCCGCCGACAGGATCGCGCCGCTGCCGATGACGGTCACGCCGACCGCCGAACCGACCGCCAGCGCGGAAGCAGCCAGGCCGGAGCCCGCGATTTCCATGCTGACCGCCGCACCGTCGGACAGCCGCTCCAGCACCAGCACCGTGCCGCGGGCGGTGCTTTCCACGGTCTTGACCACCAGCACCGCGCCGCTGGTCGACAGCGCGACCGGCAGCATCGCGGTCGCCGCCGCCGCGGTGCTTGCACCGGCCACCACCGAAGCCAGCGGCAGCGCGGAGATGGCGCTGATCGCCGAAGCATCGTTGTGAGCCTTTGCAGGCAAGGACAGCGCCGCGGCGGCGAGCGCCAGCACGGTAAGAGAGGATCGAAACAGATGGATGAACATGGCTTTGCTCCCGAGTGGTTTTGAATGGTTGAGTTTGCGAGACATTCGTTATTGCGCCCGCTGCTCGCTCTGGCGTTCGGCGCGCTGCTCCAGCAGGTCGGCCTCGTGGCGGTCACGCAGGGTCTTGGCCAGCGTGAAGGCGCTGGAGATCAGGTACAGCCAGCTCACGCCGAGAAAGGCCTTGTAGGTGTCATTGATCTCCATGCGCAGCATGCCCCAGCCGGTCAATGCCATCGCCAGGATGAAGCCGCCCCAGACCACGTAGCGGAACATCGGGCTGTCGACCGCCTTGCCGCGCAGGCGGCTCTTTTCGTTGTCGCGGACATGCTTGGCCAGCACGAAGACGTTGGTCAGGCAGAACAGGTAGCCCATGACCATGAACGCGCGGTCGAGATCCTTGCCGGGCAGGTAGGCAAGGCCTACCGCGCAAAGGAAAACGGCGACGCCGAAGGACACCCAGACTTGCATGGTCCAGGCACGTGTATCGCGTTGGTAAGTGACTTGCATGTTGCGCTCCCTTTCTTGGTTGACAGTGAGCGCAGTGTCGCAAAAGGGTGCAATCCGGTCTAATAATATGAGCTTGGTCTCCAGTCTTCCGACTATCGGTATCACCATTCGATACCAAACACTCGCAAATTGAGGGAACCTGCCCACTCGCGCGTGGAGCATCATCGGTTCGGTGCGCTCACAACCGTTCTTACTTTGTTAATACTAAAACACGTGATTATCCCTGCTCACGGTGTTGCTGACGGCATAATATTGTTGCCTTACATCAATCTTTTATGGTTACATGGAAGGGAGACACGCATGACGGTACGGTCGCGAGACGCTTATGTCCGCCCGGCAGTCAAGATCAACTATGACAAAGCGTATGATGGCCGACATGGATACACGGGACGGCACCCGCCGGCTCGCCGACGAGGCGCCTGCCGTCGTCTGGGAAATGGATATGAACAGGCGTTGCGTCTACCTCGATCCGAGCTCGGCGCAGGTCGTGTCCCCGGAGGCTTTCAGCTTCGATGACTGGATCAGCTATATCCATCCGGAAGACGCCGCGGGGTTCGCCGTCGGAGCGGAACGCGCCCGCGGCGGCCATCATCACACCATGGAATATCGCATCGTGCGCAGCGATGGCAGCATACGCTGGCTGCTCAGCAACGCGGCGCCCCGCCATGACGCCGACGGCAACGTGATCGGCCTGCTCGGCAGCCTGGCCGACGTCACCAGCCATTACGAGGGCAAGGAGCGCCTGCTGCGCAGCGAGGCTGAACACAGGGTGCTCACCGAAAATGCCGGCGACATGATCGCCCATCTCAATCCAGAAGGCCGCTACGTCTACGTGTCGCCCTCGCACCGGGATTTCTTCGGTTACGAGCCCGAGCAGATGATCGGCAAGCGGGCCGCCGATTTCCTGATGAGCGAGGACCTCGACCGCGCGGCCGCCACTCGCGGCACGCGCCCGCGCGGGCTGACGACGATACGCGGGCGGCGGCGCGACGGCAGCACTTTCTGGATCAGCCTCAACCTGCGCGCGGTGCGTGATCCCAGGACCGGCGAGCGCAAGGGACTGGTCGCGGTGGGCCGCGACATTACGCCGCAGGTCGAGGCGGAACGGGAACTGGCGCTGCGCGAGGAGCGCTTCCGCAGCCTGACCAAGCTGTCATCGGACTGGTATTGGGAAATCGACACGCACGCCGTGTTTACCTTCATTTCCGAAGGCATACAGCAGCGGCTGAGCCTGCCGCCGCATGCGCTCATCGGCCGCCCCATGGCCGACACCGCGCGCGACATGAGCGAGGATGGCGTCAAGGAATTCCTGCGCTGTTTCGCCGCGCGCCAGCCGTTCCGCGACCTGGTGTTCTCCGTCAGCCTGCCCGAATACCCCAACGTGATCCGGCATATCCGCATGTCCGGCGAACCGTTCCACGTCGACGGCGTGTATGCGGGCTATCGCGGCGCGACCACCGACGTCACCCGGGAGATCCGCACCGCGCAGCAGATGCAGAGGCTGGCGACGCTTGACGCGCTCACCGAACTGCCTAACCGCAGCGTGCTGGAGTCCACGCTTTGGGCACGCCTGAACGACCGCCGCATCGGCTCGCCGCTGGGCGTCTTTTTTCTCGATCTCGACAGGTTCAAGGAAGTCAACGATTCGCTCGGCCACCGCTTCGGCGACGAACTGCTGCGGGAAGTGGCGCGGCGGCTGCGGGCATGCGTGCGCCCCGACGATCTGGTCGCGCGTCTCGGCGGCGATGAATTCGTCCTGCTGGCGGAATGCCGCCGGGGCGAGGCATCGGCGTCGCGGCTTGGACAGAAGCTGCTCGGCGTGCTATCGAGCCCCATCGTCGTGGAATCCCAGGAAATCAAGGTGGGCGGATCGGTCGGCATCAGCCTTTATCCGCGCGATGCCACCACCAGCGAATCCCTGCTGTCGGCGGCCGACACCGCCCTGTACCGCGCCAAGGAGCAGGGCGGAGGCGTGTACCGTTTCTTCAGCGCCGAAATGCGCGAAGAGACCCTGATGCGCCACACCCTGCAGCAGGACATGCGCGGCGCTGCGGCTCGCGGAGAATTCATCCTGCATTACCAGCCGCGCGTGAGCCTGCACAGCCTGGAGGTGGTTTCCGCCGAAGCGCTGATCCGCTGGCGTCATCCCCGGCTCGGCAATGTTCCGCCCGACTGTTTCATAGGGCTGGCAGAGGAAAACGGCTGCATTGCCGAGATCGGCGCCTGGGTGCTGACCGAAGCCGTCAGGCAGGTCGCCGCCTGGAGAAACGGCGGGCGCATGCTGAAAATATCGGTCAACCTGTCGCCGCGCCAGCTCAACGACCGCGGCATCGTGGACACGGTGCGCGAGGTGCTCGACCGGGAAGGCCTCCCGCCGGAAGCGCTGGAGCTGGAAATCACGGAATCGGCACTGATGCAGGACCAGAACCTCGCCATCTCGGTCATGCGGGAATTGAAGCATCTCGGCGTCCAGCTTTCCATCGACGATTTCGGCACCGGCTACTCGTCGCTGTCGCATTTGCGCAAGTTTCCGCTGGATTGTCTCAAGCTCGACAGGAGCTTTCTGGACGAGGAACAGGCGTCCGACATCAATCCGCTGATCCTGGCCGAATCCATCATCGACCTGGCGCACGCGCTCAAGCTGAGCGTTGTGGCAGAAGGCGTGGAAAACGCGGAGCACCTGGATTTCCTGCGCCGCACCTCCTGCGACGAAGTGCAGGGCTACGTGATCAGCCGGCCGCTGCCGGCCGCGGAATTCGAGGCATGCTTCGCGGGCTGGCGCTGCATCGTGGCCGGCGCGTGCGGCATGCCCGCTCCCACATGATTCGTTTCGAATCCGTGTCGTCTCCATGGCGGCTGGGGGTGGCGCCGGACCGGTTTCCGTCCGGCCCCGTATCGGCGGTACAGCCAGGCTGAAACTGCTCTAAGATGGCGTCTTTTGCAAACGAGGACGCCATGAAACGAGATCCGATGCTAATGGAAGCCATACTCGGCCAGCTGCTGCAGTCTCCGGACCCGCTGGTCAGCGCCAGTCACATTGCCCAACGCCTGAATGTGGAACCGCCGGTGGTGCGCCACCATCTCAGCCTGCTGCAGGACAGGCAGCTGGTGGACGAATCCGAAAGCGGCGTCTGGCGCCTGACGAACCATGGACACGATTACGTGGAAGGAACGCCGGAACAAAGCATGGCGTTGAAACTCTCTTCCTGAAATCACCGCACTTAGATGTTGCAGGAGTAACTCAAATCTTCCGATTACTTGTACAAAGCGCGATGCGCATGCCCAAGCTGGCCGGCGCCGTCCTGCTGCTGGCGCTGGTGGCGCTGGCCAGCAGCACCACCTATGCCGGCTACCTCGTTGTCAGCGTCGTCTCGCATTACCTCGACGTCAATCGTTTTGTCGCCGGCCTTCTTCTCGGCGTGCTGTTCGCCAGGCTGCCCTGGATACGCCAGGGAAAACTGCGCGCCGTCGGCCTGCTGCCCGGAAAGGCCCGGCTGCCGGTAATGGCCGCGCTGCTGGCATGCTGCCTGCTGCATTTTCTTTATCGCGGCGAATGGGTGCCGGTGCTGTTCCTCGGATTTGCGGCTGGCTTTCTGCTCTGCTATCGACGGCTGCGGCGAGTCCTGGTCGCGCGCACGATGTCTTCATTCCTGAAGCCTGGTATTGATCCAGCACGAACGCCGGATCAGGACAAGACGATCATCGATGTGGAATTCCGGGAAAAGAAGGATTGAACGAGTATTGACCGAGGCTTGACCATGGATTGGCCAAGCTCGGCGCCGCTCTGGAAACGCTAGAGCGGTTTCGGTTTGACTGCACTAGGCATGGCCGGGGTTCAGGAACGCGCCGCGCGCGCCTTGGCCACTTCCATCTGCGATTGCTGGAATCCCGATGCCGGAACGATCTCTGCGCTGCGATCTGCGAGTCGGCCGGCGCTCGCCGCCAGCTGTTCCGCCGCATCCGCGGGCGTACCGATATGCAGGCCGTCGGAAAGGGTGATGCTGGACCGGGAGAAGGTGCCGGCGCCGGCGCACAGCACGGTCTTGGTCGGCGCATCGCGCGACACCAGGTAAAGCATGCCGGGCGTGACGCTCTCCGGCGTAAGCAGCGCCAGGTCGTCAGGCTGCATCAATTCTTCCGTCATGCGAGTGGCGGCGGTGGGCGCGAGGCAGTTCACCCGCACATTGTATTTCTCGCCTTCGATGGCCAGCGTCTGCATCAGCCCGACCAGCGCCATCTTGGCCGCGCCGTAGTTGGCCTGGCCGAAATTGCCGAACAGGCCCGATGACGATGTCGTCATCACGATGCGGCCGTAGTTCTGCTGCTTCATGATGTCCCATACCGCCTTGGTGCAGTAGACGGCGCCCATCAGGTGAACATCGACGATGGCGCGGAAATCCTCCAGGCTCATCTTCGAGAAGCTCCTGTCGCGCAGGAAGCCGGCATTGTTGACAAGGATGTCGATGCGGCCCCACTGCTGCATGGCTGCGTCCACCATCTGCGCCACGCTGTCGGGATCAGTGACCGACGCCGGGCTGGCGATCGCTTCGCCGCCTGCCTCGCGGATTTCGTCGACCACGCGCTGCGCCGCAGAGACGGCGGCGCCGGCGCCATCGCGCGATACGCCGAGATCGTTGACGACCACTCTGGCGCCGCGCGCGGCAAGCTGCAGCGCATGCGAGCGGCCGAGCCCGCCGCCTGCACCGGTCACGATGGCGACTTGGTTATCGAAACGGATGAGGTCGGAATGGGATGTTGTCTCTGATGTTGTCATGTGATGGATGCCAGCAGGCCGGGTGGGGAAACGGATCCGATCATACCGTATCCGCGGCATTACGAAATTTGCTGCGTACACCATTCGGCAAACTGATCCGCCGGCAGCGGACGGCTTAGCCAATAGCCCTGGGCATGGTTGCAGCCATGCTCCTTCAGGTACAGGAAGGCGTCTTCGGATTCGATGCCTTCGCCGATGATTTCCAGCTTCAGGCTGCGCCCCAGCGCAATGATGGCTTCGGTGACCAGCTGGCTGGAGTGATCGCAACCAATGCGCCTCACGAAAGATTGATCCACCTTCAGCTTGTCCAGCGGAAGACTGCTCAGGTGGCTGAGGCTGGAATATCCTGTGCCGAAATCGTCGAGCGCCACTTTCACGCCAAGCGACTTGATCCTGTTCAGGATGGCAATCGCCTCATCGATATTTTCCATCACCGCGCTTTCGGTGACCTCGATCTGAATGAAAGAAGGTTCGATCTGGGCGTCGAGAATGATCCGTTTCATTTTTTCGGCAAAGCCTTTCTCCCTGAACTGCAGCGGCGAGACATTGATCGCGATGGAGACCTTCAATCCCGCCGCGAGCCAGGCATCGTGCTGCCGGCAGGCTTCCCTGACCACCCATTCGCCGAGCTCGCCGATCAGTCCCGCCGCTTCGGCCACTGGTATGAAGGCCTGCGGGCCGACCGCCTGTCCGTCGTCGGCAAGGCGGACCAGCGCCTCGGCGCCGGTCAGCATGCCGCTGTCCATGTCGATCACGGGCTGATAGTGCAGGCTCAGCCGCCCGTGCTTGAGCGCCTGCTTCAAGCGCGCTTCCAGCAGGTATGCCTCGTCGGCGCGCTGGTTGAATTCGTCGCAGTAGACCTGGAAGTTGGCGCGCCCCGACTGCTTCGCCTGGTACATGGCGAGATCGGCGGCATGGACAAGTTCGCTCATGCCCGTTGCGTGCGCCGGATAGTAGCTGATGCCGATCGATGCCGAGAGAGACAGCTCCAGCGAGTCGATCATGACGCGCCGGTTCAGGGTCTCGATCGCATGCAATGCGACAATGGATGCCCGGCGCAGATCCGGCGCGAGATGGGGCAGAAGGATGACGAATTCGTCGCCTCCCAGCCGCCCGACCAAGTCTTCGGCGCGCGTGCAGGAAAGCAGGCGCCGGCTCACTTCCTGCAGCACCCTGTCGCCGACATCATGGCCGTAAAGGTCGTTGATCGGCTTGAAGCGGTCGAGGTCGATAAACAGCAGCGCGCCCTGGCCGTGCTTGCGCTGCGCGGCGGCGAGCAGCCGGTTACCGTATTCGAAGACGAGGGCCCGGTTCGGCAGGCCGGTCAGCGGATCGTGCAGCGCGGCTTCGCGCGCTCTTTGCTCCGCCAGCTTCCTTGCATTGATGTCGGTATGCGTACCCACGAGCCGGGTTGCACGTCCGTCGCCGGTCCGTTCGCCGGCCATGCCCTGGCACAGCAGCCAGCACCAGGCCCCGTCCGCCGTGCGGTAGCGTGCCTCGATCGAGAAATTGTCGCGCTTCCCTTCGACGACATCGCGCAGCAGCTCTCCCGTACTTTTGCGTTCATCCTCATGAATGCTGTCCAGCCACTTGCCGACGGTGTCCATGTCCGCTGCACGATAGCCGAGCATGGAATACAGCCGGTCGTCGGCAGGCAGCAGGCGTTGCGTCGCCACATCGATTTCCCATACGGCGGTATTCCCCGCTCTCAATGCCAGCGCCAGCCGCGACTCGCTGTCGCGCAACTGCCGTTCGGCCTGGCGGCGCGCGGTAACGTCTTCGGCGGAAATGATGATGCCGCCTACGCCGCCGGTATCGTCGTTCCATGGCCAGATTTCCCAACGGTACCACTGTTCCGTTCCATCTTCGCGGATGAAACGGTCGGCGTCCGCGCACAGGGTTTCGCCGGCAAGAGCACGCCGATGCGCATCCTGCCAGGTCTCCGGAATACCCGGAACAAGATCGTAATGGCATGCGCCGACAACACTCCTGTCTTCGAGCTTCAGGTTCTTGAGCCAGAGACGGCTTGCCGCCAGATAGCACATCTGCCGGTCGAACACGGCAATGGCGACGGGGGCATGTTCGGTCAATGTCTTCAGGCGCATTTCGCTTCGCTGCAGCGCCCTGCTCCGTTCGGCCAGGTCGCGGTCGCTGGCCCTGAGGGCGGCTGAACGCGATTCAAGCAGATCCGCCGCCTCCTTCAGCGCCGCTGCTACCAGGGCCGCTTCCTTGACCTCCACGCGCGGCATAATGATCTCGTCGCCGGCGCCCAAGGCCGCCGCGGGCTTTACCAACGCTTGAAACGAGCGCACGATTTTCTGGCTCAGGAGATGAGCCAGTGCAAGGGCTATGATGAAGAGGACAAGAATTCCCAGAGTAAGGATACCCACTTGCCGCGATAACTCCTTGGCCAGCGTCTCGCGGGGAATATTGACGGCAACCCGCCATCCGGTAAGCGGCGAGCGGGCATAGGTGACGAGGACGGGAACGCCGACACCATTGGCGCCTTCGAAATGCCCCTCGTCGCCTTTCTTCAGCTCACTGATGTAGCTGTCCGCGGCCTTCTGTCCCGTGAATTTCTCCACCTCCTGGCTGCGCGCGACGATGACGCCGGTATCGTCGAATATGGTAGTGATCCATCCGTCCGGCAGGCGCTGACTTCGAAGAAGATCATTGAAGCCCCTGGACTCGATGGTGACCGTCAATGCGTAGATCGCCTCGCCGTTGCGCATCACGGGCACGCCGACAGCCATCAGCGACTGCCCGGTAATGGAGCTCGAAAATAGCGGGGAAATCACCGGGCTGCGTTCCGCAAATACCCGGCGTACGAGTTCCGGATTGCCGTTCATCGGAAGGCTGGTGCCGAACTCGGCCGCCGTGCTTACCTTAAGCCGGCCCTCGGCGTCGGACAGGCTGATGGTCGACCCCAGTCCGGCCTGGTCAAGGGTTCGCCGTGCCTGCGCATGAAAGCGCCCGAGATTGTCCTGATCAATGGCGTCGGAAGTGGCCAGGCCTTGCCCTAGACGCTGCACCCCGAGTATCTGGGTATCGACGGCCTGCACCAGGGCTCTTGCGGTTTGCAAGGTGTCACGCTCCAGCTGCGATCGGCTCAGCCGTACTTCATGAACCAGCAGGAATATGGCACCGGCGATTCCCGGCAGCAAACATCCAAGCACAAGCCATAGCAGCAATGTGCGTACTGACCTCTGGGGCCGGGCATCAGATGCTAAAGAAGTGTTTTTCGGCGTCGGCACATCGGACTTTATGAAAACCCAAGGCTGCAATTGCGCTTGGAGTCTCCCATTCCGAAAAGATTCGTCAACGGCCCCCGGTCCCTGACCCCGGTCACGCGGCGCGGTCAGCGCAGCCGGTGATCGAACTGCTTCAATACGTCCTCGTCGATCATTTCCAGGGCCGCGAGGTTGGTACTTTCCAGCACGACCGGCGGCGCCATGCCGGCCTCCAGGGCCTCCGTCCAGCGCAGCGCGCAAAGGCACCACTGATCACCGCTCCTGAGACCGGGAAATCCCCATTCCGGCACCGGAGTCGACAGATCGTTGCCGCGACTGGCGCTGAACGACAGGAATTCATCAGTCATGATCGCGCAGACGACATGGGTGCCGATATCTTCGGCATTGGTCTTGCAGCAGCCGTCGCGGAAAAATCCGGTCAGGGGGTCGAAGGAACAGGGAACCAGGGGTTCGCCGAATATGTTGCGTGCTGGAAGCGTAGTGACGGTCGTGGTGACGGGCATGGTGGTCTCTCTCGATGGTCAGGGTTCCGTCGCGCAGGTGCGGAAACCGATGAAGATGTCGTCGCGGTGCGGAAGGTAGAAATTGCGGAATTGCGGCGCGCGCAGGCACGATGGCGTGGCGAATGAAGCGCCGCGCACCGCTTGATGACTGCCGAAGAACGGCGCCGAGTACTCCCGGTAAGCGCCGGCTTCGAAGCCGGGATACGGTTCGAACGAGGATGCGGTCCATTCCCATATCCGGCCCCAACCGAAGCGCTCGGACTGCGAACGGGCCGCGATTTCCCATTCCGCTTCCGTCGGCAGCCGCCGTCCGGCCCAGGCGCAATAAGCCTGCGCTTCGTGCAGGCTGACATGCCGTACGGGCTCGTCGGGCGGCGGGGACAGATCGCCGGCAAAGCGCCGGCAGCGCCAACCATCGTCGGGGTTTTCCCCGGCATGCCGGGCGGTCCCGGCAGTCCAATAGGCGGGTGCCTCGCGCTTCGTCTGCGCCAGCCATCGGCGGCCGGCCTCGCTCCAGAATTGCGGCTGGCGGTAACCGCCCGCGTCGATGAAACGGAGATATTGGCGGTTTGAAACAGGCTGCGCGTCGATCGCGAACCGCGCCACCTCCCTCACATGCGCATGCTGTTCATTGTCGAAGGCGAAGCCCTGGCCGGGCGGCGTGCCCATGATGAAGGCCGTGCTGCCGATGTCGATCTCCTGGCCGGGCTGCCCCGGCGCCGCGTCCGGCAGCAATTGCGGCGCCAGTTCCGGCGGCGGCCGGACGCCGAGCGTCTGCAGCGTATAAAAAAAGGCTTCGCCGTGCATGGCATGATGCGCCAGCACGAGACGGAACGGGTAGAGCGTCGGCTCGTCGGCGCGGTCGGTACCGATGCCGGCAAGCCGTTCCAGAACGCGTTCATGCACTTCTGCGCAATAGGCGAGGATGTCTGCCGCGGCGGGAAGCGGAAGTGTCCATCGCGCATCATGCGCTACCGTATTAGAATCGAACCAGCCGTCGGCCCGGTTCAGCAGCGAGGGATGCCGGGCTGCGGATGGCGCGCTGCTGGCGGCTTCGCGCAGGACGTACCACTCCGCGAACCAGGCGGCATGACCGATTTCCCACAGCGGCGGATTGATGACAGGCAGGCAAGGCACCCTGGCCGCGACGTCAAATCCGCGCTCGGCAAGGCTGCGAAACAGCAGCATGTTTTGCGCATGAACTTGCAGCAATGCATCGGCAAGCTGGTGCGCACTGGCTTGGCGGAAGGAAGCACTCATCGTTTCGGTCGTCGGGTCATTTGTCGGGTCATTCTCAGGAAACATCATTGCAATCCAAACCAGGCAGGAAAGCGGCATTGAAAAAAGCGCACGTCAGCATTATCAGTCCGGCAACGGCAAAAGCCAACAACGGCAATTGGCAAACCGCAATCCGCTGGGCGAATTGTCTTTCGGATTACCGGATCGATTTGCGGCAGCAATGGGATGGAACGCCATGCGACGCGATGATCGCGCTGCATGCGCGCCGATCGGCGGCCTCGCTTGCGGACTTCCACGCGCGCTTTCCGCAACGCCCGTCGGTACTCGTATTGACCGGCACCGATCTCTACCGCGATATCCGCCATGACGAAGAGGCCCGGCGCTCGCTGCGGCTGGCCAGCCGACTGGTGCTGCTGCAGGAAGCGGGGCTGCAGGAACTCGATGCCGCGCTGCGCGACAAAGCATCCGTGATCTATCAATCCGCGCCGCCGCTCCTTGCCGAAACTCCAAGACCCGACAGGGAAATACTGCGTGTCGTGATGATCGGACATCTGCGCGAAGAGAAGGATCCGATGACTTACCTGCGCGCGGCCGCGCTGGTCGATCCTGACCGCGCGCGGCTGCTTCACATCGGCGGCGCGCTCGATCCGGAGCTTGCACTGCAGGCGCAGGCGGCGCAGCGCCGGCTGCCCCACTACCGCTGGCTGGGCGCACTCCCGCACGAAGCGACACGCCGCGAGCTGGCGCAAAGCGATCTGCTGGTGCTGACTTCGCGCATGGAGGGCGGCGCCAATGTCATCATCGAAGCCGTGACCAGCGGCGTGCCGGTCCTGGCCACCGACATTCCGGGCAACCGCGGCATGCTCGGCTCCGGCTATGCCGGCTATTTCCCGGTCGGGGATCATGACATGCTCGCGTCCATGATCGCGCGAACCATCAGCGACCGGGCCTATCTCGACACCCTGAAGCAGCAGTGCGCCCGGCGCGCGCCGCTCTTCTCTCCCCGGCAGGAGCAGGCCGCCGTGCGTCAGCTGATGCATGCCCTGCTTGCCGCTCCCCAACTTTCATGACCGTTCCAACATGCCAGCCAACCTGACTTCCGCCCAGCTCAACGGCATCCTCAGCATTGCCGACGACGCCATCATCTGCGTCGACGGCGACCATCGCATCATCCTGTTCAACCAGGGCGCCGAGCGCGTATTCGGATGGACGGCCCATGAAGCCAACGGGCAGGATCTGAACCTGCTGTTGCCCAAACGTCATCATCGGGTGCACCGAACGCACATCAACAGCTTCGACCGTTCCGGGCAAAACGCCCGCAAGATGGGCGAACGGCGGGCGATCTTCGCATTGCGCAAGGATGGCACGGAGTTTCCCGCCGAGGCATCGATCTCGCGGCTCGAGAGCGATAACGGATTGGTCTATACCGTCATCCTGCGCGACATTTCCCAGCGCAAGGCATATGAGATGGAATTGCAGGCCGCCAAGGAAAAAGCGGAAGCCGCGACCCAGGCCAAGAGCATGTTCCTCGCCAACATGAGCCACGAGATCCGCACGCCGCTCAACGCGGTGATCGGCATGACCAGCCTGCTGCTCAATACCGGCATCGATGACGAACAGCGCGACTATGCACAGACGATACGGTCGAGCAGCGAGGTACTGCTCACGCTGATCAACGATATCCTCGACTATTCGAAGATCGAAATCGGCAGGCTCGACATCGAAATGCATCCCTTCGACCTGCGCCGCTGCATCGAAGAGTCGCTGGATCTGCTGGCCTCGGCTGCTTCGGAAAAGAATCTCAACCTCGCTTATTTCATCGACGACGGCGTGCCGGCGTCCGTGATCGGCGATGTCACCCGCCTGCGCCAGGTGCTGGTGAACCTGCTGTCGAATTCGATCAAGTTCACTCCGCACGGCGAAGTCGTGGTGTCGGTCGGCGCCACGCTGCTCGACAGCGGCGAGCATGAACTGCGGTTCGCCGTCAGGGATACCGGCATCGGCATTCCCGGCGAGCGCCTTGGCGAACTGTTTCAGGCCTTCACCCAGGTCGACACTTCCACCACGCGCAAGTACGGCGGCACCGGCCTCGGCCTGGCGATCAGCAAGCGGCTCACCGAAATCATGGGCGGGCGCATGTGGGTGGAAAGCACCGTGGGCTCGGGTTCCACCTTCTACTTCACCATCACCGCCAGGGCCTCGGGCTCGAAGCTGGCGCGCAGCCTGCTGCAGGACCAGTCATCCGCCCTGACCGGCCGCCATGTGCTCATCGTCGACGACAACAGCACCAATCGCCGCATCCTGATCAAGCAGACCCTGCTGTGGGGCATGATCCCATCGGCTGCGGCCTCGGCGGCGGAGGCATTGGACCTGGTGCGGCATGGCCAAGCCTTCGACGTCGGCATCCTCGACATGAGCATGCCGGAAATGGATGGCCTCGGCCTGGCGTTGGAAATCCGCAAGACCCGCGATCCGCAGTCGCTGCCGCTGATCATGCTGACCTCGGTGGCCTGCCGTCCGCAGGACACGCGCGTTGCCGACATCGGCTTTGCCGCCTTCCTGAACAAGCCCATCAAGCCCGGCGCGCTGTTCGAGGTGCTGCTGCATGCCATGCGGCTGGATTTGGCGGCCGCGCGCCCGGAACAGCATCCGGCCGCCCCCGGCAAGCTGGCCGATACGCTGCCGCTCAATATCCTGGTGGCGGAAGACAACACCATCAACCAGAAGGTGGTGCGCCAACTGCTGGTGCATCTCGGCTATCGGGCCGATGTGGTGGCCAACGGCGTGGAAGCGCTCGACGCGCTGGAGCGGCAATCCTACGACGTGGTGCTGATGGATGTGCAGATGCCGGAAATGGATGGACTGGAAGCGACCCGGCGGCTGCGGCAGCGTTTCGGCGGCGGTGGCCCGCGGGTGATCGCCATGACTGCCAATGCAATGCCGGGCGACCGCGAGAAATGCCTTGCCGCCGGCATGGACGACTATGTGCCCAAGCCGGTTGAACTCGACGATGTGCGCGCCGCGCTGATGGCCACCTCGCCGCAAGCGCAGGCAGGTGCGGTCGGGGAAATCGTCATCGACCGGCAGCGCATCGACCAGCTGCTTGAATTGCAGGACGACGACAACCCCACCATCGTGGCCGACATCATTCAGCTGTTCATCAACGATTCGCCGCGCCACCTGGACGCCATAGCGAATGCGCTGGCCGAGAACGATGCGAAGAAGGTGCAGGCCACTTGCCACCGTTTCCTGTCGAGCATCGAAAACCTGGGCGCCATCCGCATGCGGGCTCCCTGCATGGAACTTGAAAGGATGGGCAAGGAAGGAACCCTGGACGGCAGCAGCGGCCTGCTCGCCGAACTTAAAAAGGAATTCGCCGTGGCGCGGCGGCAATTGGAAGGCCTGCTTGCATCGCCAGCTCGGTAAGTGAGGCGACGTACCTGGTTGCACGTGGTCGTGCCCTTATGCCCGTTTAAAAGCTTGTCGATGTAATCATTGAGATTGAGGACAGTGAGAAATGGATATTATCGCCGTCAAAGAGCATTGCGGCCGTTATCCCGGCGCATCTTCCAAGCTGTTCGGGCCGCCCAGCAACGTGCTTGTCTACTACGCCGGCAGTAAAAAGTTTGCCTACTTCAAAACCAGCGACCCGGAAAAATGGCGCTTCAGCATTCGCACCACTCCTGAACGCTTCCTGGAGTTGACCGACGTGCCCGGCATCAAGCCAGCGCGCTACATGGCCAGGTTTCACTGGGTCACAATCGTGGATGTCAGCACAGTCCCGACGGACTACCTGGTGGAGCTGATCGAGTGGTCCTATGCCAAGGCGATTACCCGTCCAAGAACCGCCGCATCGCGGCAGCGTGGGTGAGCAGCCTGCCAAGTCGTTCAAGCCAACACCGCTTCGTGGCTCGACTTGGGTCTGGGCTCGAATCTCCAATCATGGGCTGGAAGTGTCTACCGGAACCGTAACCGCAACTGTAACGGTCCAGCGCAAATGATCGTCTTCAAATATCGTTCCGAAAACGCAGGATGAACACGCGCCAGGAATTTGATGAAAATCAAATTACGACTGTCTTGAATCAAAGCAACAGGCTTCGTTTTTCCTTTGGCTTGTATCATTCACCATTTTGTTGGTTTGGCAGCTTGCTCAGGGGCTGCATGACCTACCCTTGCCATGCACCATATCCTTTTAGTCGACGACAATGTCGCGATTACTTATCTTTTTGAAAATATTTTCACGCTGAGCAATTATCGCGTGAGTGTCGTCAACGACCCGTTCGCAGCTCTTGAAATCGTTCGCGATGATCCTATCGACGGCGTCGTTACCGACTTCAGTATGCCGCGCATGAACGGCCATGAATTGATACAACGACTGCATCAGCTTCAACCGGGCCTGCCGGCTATTATCGTTACTGGATTTGCTAACGAAGCCCTTCGGGTGGATGGGCGAATACCTGTTCTTAACAAACCGGTAAATGCAAGGGAATTAGTGCAACGGATGACCAATATGCTTCGCGACGTTGAGACCGTGAAAAGCATGCGGGGACCGGAAAATTCAGACGGTAAGGTTAGTTAAGGTTTGTTATCGGCACCGAGTATTCTATGCTGCCGCAATTCTCGACCGTCCAGATCTTTGAAGGTTTGCCATCCAATAAAGCTCGGATCGTCTGCCTGCCATTTTTACATGAGGCTTTTTCGCGTTTTGTCTGTTGTAGGATAACATTCCAATAGACTATCTGGCGCGATAGCTTCAGGCGCATTTTCAGGAGCGGTGTGATGTCTGAGATTGGGAAGCCGATAAAGTTGGCCGGTTCTACGTTGACACATTCATGTCATATCTGTGCCTTTTTCCACACCCAGGAAGAGAAATACCGGGTATTGATGCCTTTCATCAAAGAAGGACTTGAGAACGGGGATCGAGCCTTCCATATCGTGAATGCTAGTCACCGCGCGGAACATCTACAGCGCCTGCAGCAAGAAGGCATCGATACCTCGGCAGCCGAGGCAACAGGACAGTTGGAAATCCAGCATTGGCAAGAAACCTACCTCAAGAATGGCCGTTTCGACCAGCATCTGATGATAGACACTCTCAAAGAGGCCATTGCTCCAAGCAAGAATCCTCCCGGCAAATTATCTCGCAACATCGCCCATATGGAATGGGCCCTGGAAGATTTGCCTGGGGTGCATGACATTGTGGAGTATGAAGCGCGCCTTAACCAGGTCTTGCCAAAACGGCATGACCCGGTTATCTGCACCTATGACTTGTCGCGCTTCGACGCCGGCATGGTCATTGACGTGATGCGTACGCACCCCATGGTGATTGTGGGTGGCATCCTTCAGGAAAACCCGTTTTATGTGCCGCCTGAAGAAATGCTTAGGGAAATCGAAGCCCGGAAAACCACTAACTAACCAATTATCTCGCCGCAGTTGACTCTGCGGTCGCAAGCACACGACATGCAGACGCCAAACATGCACATTGCGGAAGTCAATCGCCTCCGGCAGATTACACGCGACCTTGTAGCCATCTCGACCCTGTCGGCTATCTGGGGCACCCTTCCTCCTGAAGGCCTCATCAAGAGCTTGGCCGATGTCTTGCGGAACATGCTGGGTCTTGACCTGGTTTATGTTCGCTTGGGCAGCCACGATGGAAACGATTCGATTGAAACCATATGCGGCAACCGGCATGGTGCGGCTGAAATTGTCTCGCCCCAGATAAGGGCAATGCTGGAATCCGGCTTAACGCAATTCGATGCAAACCAGGTTGCCACCATGCCTGATCCGTATGGTAACGGGACGCTTCGCGTGACATTCGCCCGATTCGGCATTGCACAGGACAGTGGAATTGTCGTTGTAGGGTCGCACCGGGACGATTTTCCGACAGAGCATGATCGCCTCGTGCTGGGAGTCGGTGCGAATCAGGTGGCAGCTGCTGTGCAGCGCCGCAGGACCGAGCAGGCTCTCCGTCGCAGCGAAACGCTTTTTCGCGATCTAGCCGATGCCGCCCCTGCCATGCTTTGGGTCACCGAACCTGACGGATCATGCTCGTTTCTTTCTCGCGGCTGGTATGAATTTACCGGGCAGGATGATGGTGAAGGCATAGGTTTCGGTTGGACCGACGCCATCCATCCCGAGGATAGAGAAGCGGCGCACAATGCGTTTCTCAATGCCAACGAGCATAAGCAGGATTTCATGCTCGAACATAGGCTGTTGCATAGTGATGGAAGCTACCGATGGGTCATTGACATGGGCCGTCCACGACGGGCGTCGACGGGTGAATTTTTAGGATTCGTCGGCAATGTAATGGATATAACGTCACGCAAGCAGGCGGAAGAGGCTTTGAGCGAGACGCAATCCCGACTTGCCGCAGTGTTTGAGATTTTGCCGGTAGGCGTTGGAGTAGTCGATGCCGAGGGAAAAGTCGTGCTTTCAAATCAGGAAATGCACCGTTATCTGCCAACCAGGATCCAACCTTCTCTGGACGACGCTCGTCATGGTCGTTGGCGTGCCTGTCACGCAGATGGGAAACCATATGTCCGTCAAGATTTCCCAGGATCCCGCGCTCTTCGTGGAGAGCGGGTCGTACCGGGAGTCGAGATGCTGTATCAGCAGGACGACGGGAAGGAGATCTGGACGCAAGTCGCAGCCGTACCGGTCAAGAATGACAGCGGGCACATCACAGGACAAGTAGCCGTTGTCACGAACATTGATGCATTCAAGCGTACCGAGGCCGCACTGCGCACGTCCGAAGACAAGTACCGGACCTTGTTTCATCAGATGTCTCAGTCAAACAAGCATTTGAGCGACTTCCTGGCCGTTCTCGCCCATGAATTGCGCAATCCGCTGGCACCGATTATTACGGGCCTTGAGATGTTGCGCATACGTGCAGACAGTCCAGAATCCGTTGCCCGGGTCAGGGACATGATGGAACGCCAGGCAAATCAGATGGTTCACCTGCTCAATGATTTGCTGGATATGGCTCGGATAAGTAGCGGCAAGATTGTAATTAAAAAAAATCTGGTTGATCTGAATAGCATTATTTCAAGTGCAGTAGAAACCAGTCTGCCAATCATAGAATCCGCGCGGCACGAACTCAGCGTGAAGTTTGGTGAAAAGCCAATCAGGCTATATGTAGATTCAACGAGAATTGCACAGGTGGTCGGCAATCTGCTGACCAATGCCGCCAAATACACGCCGCATGGCGGAAAGATAACGCTAACGGTTGAGCAGGATGGAAATGATGCGGTTGTCTCTGTCAACGACAATGGAGTCGGCATTCCATCGGAATCGTTGGCCTCGGTGTTCGAAATGTTTAGTCAAGTCGGGCGCAATATGGAACATTCCCAAGGCGGCCTTGGTATTGGCCTTGCACTTGTGCGCAATTTGGTTACCCTGCACGACGGTACGGTAACCGCGACGAGCGAAGGCGTCGGACGTGGCAGTACCTTTACCGTGCGGATTCCGATTGGCCAGGTGGATGAAACCAATGGTGAAGGAAATCAGCCCTTGACGAAAAGCGGTACACCACAAAGAAGACTTCGCATTCTGGTGGCTGACGATAACAGGGACGTAGCCCATAGTCTGGCATCATTGTTGAAAATGTACTGTCACGATGTCGAGGTTGCTCATAATGGAATGCAAGCGCTTCAGGTTGCGCAGGCTTTCCGGCCTAAAGTTGCGTTGCTTGATATTGGCATGCCTGGTATGACAGGCTACGAAGTGGCACGCCACATAAGAAACATCGACGGCTTGGGCAATATACTTCTCGTCGCCATTACCGGATGGGGAACAGAGGGAGACCAGGTACGAGCCGAAGAGGCTGGATTTGACCGCCATTTGACCAAGCCGCTGGCGTTGGCGACCCTCACCAAGGTCATGGACGAAATATAATAAAAGGACGTGTGGTCAGCAGGATCTGCTTCGCCCATTTCATCTGAGTTCAAGCATAGTCTTGATTACGAAAAGTCTTATCAGATTTCACCATTTGGCAGGTTGCCTGCCTGCTGCCGGATGCCAGATGCACACGCGCCACGCCGGGCCGCTCGACCTGATCTGATGTGCACGCCCGAGGACCGGTCGGAGGCGCCATCTGGCAGCCATAATGAAAACGGCCCAAGCTCTTTCGAACCGGGCCGTTAGATTTGCATTGTACCTGTCGCACGTTGCCAGCACCCTCGAACCAAAGGTTCAGGGGGTCGGAAGTAGCATGGCTTCGGGTTCATCGGCAACGACAATCGCTCCCGCCAGGACGCATTTCCAACCAATACGCGTAGATCGTCCAAAGGATGCTTTGGCACGTATGAACGCGACAGGTAATTTAGATCCTACGCTGATGACGCAAATTGTCAAGGGAATGAGGTATGAACGACGAGATGATATGCCTACCTCAGGCGTCTTCTCGTCACCGCGTAAAAGACTGCTTTATAGCACTGCTTTAGAAGGCCGCTTTAGAAGGCTGCTTTAGAAAAGCTAGCCGTCTCCAATGAATGCCGGCTGACAACTCGAAGCTATTAAAAAGGCGGCGGCAATACGATACGGAATGGCCATTGCAAGTACCGGAAGATGATTTGCACAAAGGCCGAAACCGGTCAGTCACATCGAACATGCATGTTCTTGGATGTCTGGATCGATGAACCAGCTTAGACCGTTAAGGTTGGCTTGATTCGAGTTCGGAATTTACCTTTTTCTCTTTTTGCCTTTTGAGGAAAAGAAAGGTAGGTACTTCTGCTTATTTCCTGTATGGTACGAAGACTGGAGCGCAGTGCTCCATCAAGCAGCATCATTGTAGGTCGCATCCCGTCTTGCTCTTTCACAGAGCCATTCCGTTTTAATTCCTTCAGTCAAAACTCCCTTATTCGGGAGGATCTTGGACATTCCGTCCGCTATCTTTTAAACGAACGTAGGTATTCCGCCAAGTAGGGCAAAGCTTGCTTGGTTCTAAAATATTTCGCCTATTTAAATAGCGAATTCAGGGAGCAGTAATGATCTTGGTAGTAGATGACGACCCAAATATTGCCGAAACCTGTTCAATGTTGCTGGAAGCCCATGGCTACGCTGTGCGCGTCGCATTTTGCGGAGAAGAAGCTCTGTCCCAGATCAAGGTTCAGCAGCCGCAACTTTTGATTTCCGACTGCTGCATGCCCGACCTAAGTGGCCTGGAACTGAGCAAGCGCTTGAACGCGGGGCAGAATGGCTCTCCATTTCCCATTCTCTTGATGAGCGGATCGCTGCAATGCAGAGTCGCCCCAGGAAATAGCTACGATGCATTTATCAAGAAACCGTTTCTCGCTGAGAAGCTGCTTGGTCACGTACGTGAACTACTCGACTGCAAGCGTCTGCCCTCGCGCGAAAGTCCTCGAGGAACACCGTGAAGCTATCGAAGTTTATTCGATCCAATCTCGAGGTCATACTCCAGGATTGGGAAAATTTTGCGGCAACGATGGAACCCCTGCGCGATGCTGACAAGACCGAGCTGCGCGATCATGCTGCATTAGTGCTTAAGGTTATTGCCACTGATCTGGAAACAGCTCAGGATGAGCAGGAGAGCATCGCGAAATCCAGAGGACTCGCCCCGCAAGGCACAGAGGATACTGCTGCCGAGAATCACGCAGCGCATCGCGTATCAGCTGGTTTGAACGGCGACCAAGTCATGGCAGAGTTCAGGGCCCTCCGATCGAGCGTACTGCGATTATGGGCCAAACATACCGGGATTGCGACCCCTGAAGATATACAGGACATGATCCGCTTCAATGAAGCAATCGACCAGGCACAAACTGAGTCGATGGCGCGCTACACGCGGATGCTACGCGAAGCCCAGCATCTATTTCTGGCTATTCTTGGACACGACGTTCGCACACCTTTGGGTGCTATCAGCATGGGAGCACAAGTGCTGCTCCAAGATCAAGCTTTGCCTTCAAAAGCATTGAAAGTTGGGCTGCGCATTTTCAATAGTTCGCAGCGTATGGAAGAGATTGTGCGTGACTTGCTCGATTTTTCAACGACTCACTTGGGCGATGGAATACCGGTCGATCCTTCCACGCTGGATTTGTTGGTGATATGTGAAAACGTCGTGGAGGAAGCCAGGACATTTCATCCTGACCGCAAAATTCAGTTGACGACGGATGGACACCTTTTGGGTGCCTGGGATGGGGCGCGCATCGCCCAGGCATTCTCGAACCTGATTTCAAATGCGATTCAGCATGGTAGTCTGGACAGCGTGATTAAAGTATCGATTAGCGGATTTCCGGACAAAGTGGTGTACACGGTGCAAAATGACGGGGAGGTGATTCCACCCGCAAAGTTGAGAACCTTCTTTGACCCGGTCAAACGATTCGCCATCCGCCCCGCGAATGAACGTGTCGCGACAAACTCCAAAAATCTGGGACTAGGACTATACGTGGTCAAGCAAATCGTCACTGCACACGAGGGTGAGATTGTTGTTACCTCCAACCAGAACGATGGCGTCACGTTTGCAATCCATCTTCCGCGTAAGGCCCCGCAGCGCAGAAGCGGCGATTGACATACAGGATTTGATATTTGCTGGCGAGATAAGTAGAAGCCCGATACAAGGTCGAGCCAAATAAAGGAATATGGTTCGTGTTTGCATAGCCGCTACCAAACCCTCGTTATTCATGCACCACTGAAGTCCACTTTGGGTCCAGCCTGTGTGAAAGCACCTCAATATGAGTAAACGGAATTAAGATAAAACATCTCTCCATGGCCAAAAGCCAAGGTACTTCCTCAGATGCAAATTAAAAGTCGTTCCAAGGGCGTTCGCACACAACTTCGGTCGGATCCTGCGCTGCGTATCCATGAGGTCTATGGGTGGAATGCGGCCTAGAGCCGCCAATGCCATCAGCAGCCTGTGGGGTGCATGCCGGCCAGTATATGGCATGCGGAAATAATGCACTTCGGTGCAAGAGCGGCAAGTTTTAGGGCTGACATCAAAGCCGGCACGGTCCGGGCTACATTCAAGGAACATCGAGAATGTACATGCAATTCCGACTTGCAAAGCTTTTATACTTTAGTGCTGCCTTCACACCCATAGCCGGTACATCCAGAAGGATTCGTCTTCGAAGAATCGCTGGGCAAACTCGCTCGGTGAAAAACCCGTTATCCGCTTGGCCACGCGGCTCATATGCGCCTGATCGGCAAATCCTTCATCCTGAGCCAGCGTGGCCCAATCGAATGGCTGCCCGGTTTCATATCGATCTCGAACGGCGAAAAACAGGCTCTCCGTCCTGACCAGAGCCTGCCACTCGCGCAGCGACCTGCCGCTGAAAGATTTGATGCGACGCTCCACATGCCGCGGACTGTGCATGCGCCGCCATTCCTGTGCCTGCCAAGCCAGGCGCTCCACCCAGTGGCGCCCCAATTGACGTAAGGATGGCTGTGCCGAAGCACGGCCCTGCAGCGCCTGCCAACGCCCTGCGAGATGGCTTTCCAGCACCGACAGCAAATCTGCATCATCGCTGGTGAGCAATGCATTCCAGAGCGGTGACCATTTGCCGTTTAGTAGCTGGTCGGCGGGAACGAAGCGATCCTGAATCGCAGCAAGGTCCAACTCGAACAGTGCCTGAGCAGCGTCTGCGGCGAAACACGCCATGTAACCGCACCCTGTGGTCGGCGCCCAGCTTACGGTCGGATGAGATTGAGTACCGGAGACGACTACCCGCGCTCCGAACGGTTGCCAGCAAGGGCCGTTTTCGCCGCGCCCCACCAAACCGACATCAAGGCCCTGAAACCAGGAAATCGTCACCATGGGCGACGCAGGAAAATGCGAAAGGCGTTGCGCGCTGCTTAGCGGAGGATTGCTCGTATCCCGGCCAACCAGCGCGACCAGTGCGCCTTGCAGCGCCGGAGGCGCAAGGCGCAGCCATGCGTTCGGGGCGCCGTCCCCACCACATGCGCGGGGAGCGCGCTCCAGCGGGTCGGGATAAAGCGGCAACGTATCTGGCTGTCCGGAAATCATAAGCGCCAAGTATAGCAAGCGCATGCTGTCAATCGCTTATGTCGTTTCGGTTCAAGAAACGGGCAGACGCGCGGCACATAATCCACAGCATGAAACCTTCGACATCTTCCAATTGCCCCTATCATGCCGATGTAGACGGCACATCCCCAGCACACCTGCACCCGCCCGGCACTTGGCCGCCCGGACCACCGTCCGGCTTGACCGGATGGAGCCTGCTTCGCCGCATGTCGCGCGACCTTCCCGGCGCACTGGCCGAATGGCGGCAAGGCTATGGCGACATGGTCCATCTGCATATCTGGCCCGAACATCAAGTCGTGGTGTCGGATCCGCAGCTCGTGCGCGAACTGCTGGTCAACCATCACGATGCATTGATCCGATGGGAGCGAGGCATCCAGGTATTTTCCCAATTGCACGGGCATAGCGTACTGATCGCCGAGGGCCAGCCATGGCGCTCCAAGCGGCATACCCTGCAACCCAACTTTTCTCCAAAAACTGTCGAAGCCTTCGTTCCCGCCATGTCGGGTGCGGCTGAGAAGGCTTTCGCGCAATGGCGTACCGGCGATGCGGATTGGCCGATCGAGAGCTCCCTTACGTCACTGGCGATGGATGTCATCGTGCGAATGATGTTTTCCAGCGAAATCGATGAGGACGCGCGCTCTGCTGAAAGGGCCGTACACGACACGGCGGTTGCCGGTAATGCCGAAATGTATTGGCCCGCAAGATGGCCCGACTGGATGCCGTGGAAACGCGCCAAGCGGCAGGCACTCGCTGTACTCAATCGCTTGATCGACCGGCATATCCAGGCACGGCTGATGCTGGCACCCGCCGCTTGGCCGAAGGATCTGCTAAGCGAACTGCTGGCATTGCACCACGAGGATTCCTCTGCGTGGCCGCTGAAAGCAGTGCGCGATGAATGCATGACGGCATTCCTTGCCGGACATGAGACTGCCGCGGCCACCTTGACCTGGTGGACATGGTGCATGGCGGCCAACCCGCAGGCGCAATCCACTGCCCGGCAAGAGATTCGCACGGCACTGCAAGGCAGAATTCCGACGGCGCAAGACCTGCCCTCGCTCGCCTACCTCACTCAGACGCTCCAGGAAACGCTTCGCCTCTACCCGGCGGCGCCGGTGCTGCTGACACGTCGATCCCGTCGTCCGATAACCCTGGGAGCCTGGCAACTGCCCGCCCGCACCATGTTCACAATACCGGTACAGTTGATGCATCACGACCCACGATGGTTTCCGGACCCGCACGCATTTCGTCCAGAGCGCTTTGCCGCCGACGCGCCGGGCTTCCCGCGCGGCGCCTTCATGCCTTTCGGCACCGGGCCACGAGTGTGCCTGGGCCAGCATCTGGCGATGGCCGAGATGACGATCATTGCAGCGATGTTCCTGCAGCGCTTTGCAGTGACGGTCCCGGATGAAATGACCGCCCCAAAACCCGTGTTCAATATTACCCTGCGCCCGGATCAGCCACTGCGCCTGAAGCTCTCGACAGCAGCCGCGAAATAGGAAAATCAACGGACGGTTTATCTTTATCTGTCACCGTCGCGGATAATCAACTGCGAGATGATGTATAACCGATAAGGCACCGAAAAACTTACAGGAACGCGTATATGGATATGGATATGGATATGGAACAAGACCACGTAAAGGCGGTGCCACTTCCGCTTGACTCCAGAATTACCAGCACCTATCCGTTGGTAAATTTCGCCGATGCTTACTCTCTTGAGCTTCCGGCGGGAGCGTCAACCAATCCGGAGCAGTTAGCGAGATTTATTTTTTCCCAGCTATCGCCCTGGATGACCGCGCTTATGAAGATTCGGGACGCACTGGCAGCAGGCTTCGGCCTCAAGACCATAAAGCACCTTTCTTCACTCGGAGAGGACGCCAATGCAAGCCGTGTCGGCTTTTTCAAAATCTACAGCACCGACCAAACGGAAATCGTGCTTGGAGAAGGTGACAAGCACCTGGACTTTCGGCTGTCTTTGCTGTGCTCCAGCCAATCGGCTCCGAATGAAAAACGTCGCCTGACCTTATCAACCGTTGTTCGCTGCCACAATCGCTTAGGACGCCTCTACATTCTATTGATAGCGCCATTTCATCGTTTGATCGTTCGATCCATCCTCGGACGTGCCGCTCGAGCCGGTTGGCCTCCTGCGAGGATGACCGGAGCATTAAATTAAGCACCACAGCCGGATCAAAAAGAATACATGCAAACCCTTCTCGCTATCGCAGCCGTGCTGGCTGTCCTAACCGGCATTGCCCATTCCGTTCTGGGTGAACTACTGATCTTTCGCCATCTGCGGCAAGGCACTCTCGTTCCCGCCGAAGATGCACCGCCGCTCCGCAACCGCCACATCCGCATTCTCTGGGCTACCTGGCATCTCGCAACGGTGTTTGGCTGTGCCTTTGCCGCCATGCTGGCGCGGCTTGCCGTAACGCCACACGCGTCGTTCCCCGATTTACTGGCCGAGGCGACAATAGCGGCCTATGCTGGCGGTTCGTTGTTGGTGTTGATCGGCACGAGAGGGCGCCACCCCGGCTGGTTTGCTTTGGCAGCCGTTGCAGCACTTACCTGGACGGCCATAGGCCGCGTCTAACAATTTGCTGAACATACTACCCCCTTTTTGATACCGCAAAGATTGCCAGTCGCCAGTGAGTCAGTCGGTAGCGCTATCGTCAAAATAGACCACCATCCTAAGATGCCGGTGTTCGTCCACTATCAAGGTCTCATGCCGAAGATTCAGGCGTTCGTTAGCTGCGGTCATTACGGACTCGATGCCGCGACGCGCTTCGTTATGTGTCGGCGTCTCCCACCACCGGCGAAAGTCGGGTGACAGTTTCTTCAGATCGTCAACCAACGACAACATCGAAGCATCGTCCGGTGCCACGGCAAAATCATAGCGAAACTGCGCCAGCAGTTTGGATGCATCATCGCGCCATGCAAAAAGACGCCGACGCATTCCAGGTTCGGCAAACACCATCCGCAGAATGTTGAGCCTCCCATGTTCTTGGTCGTGCTGGGCACTAAAACCAAACAACGCAGCTGCCGATGTATTCCACGCAATGACATCCCAATGCAAGTTCATTACGTAGGCAGGCCTTGTTGCGAGATCATCCATCAGTCGCTGAATGAGCGGTGTTACCGATATCCATTGCCGAGCTTCTGGCGGTGGTGGCCGTTTATGAGCTAGAAGAAACAAATGGCAGCACTCAGCGTCATCGAGCTTGAGGGCACATGCCACGTTGAGCAAGAATTTTTCCGACACGCGGACGTCGCGTCCTTGTTCAAACCACGTGTACCAGGTGAGCCCGACGCCAGCCAGCGCTGCAACTTCTTCCCTGCGCAACCCCGGGGTTCGACGCCTCCCGTTGGAGGGCAGGCCGACATCGGCCGGTGTCAGCTTCTTGCGATGTTGAGTCAGAAACTCGGACAGCTCACTCTTTGTACGGCGCAGGCTTCGTTCGAACATGGCTAGTAGCAATGGTAATAGGATAAACAGTTAAATTGTAACGGGTTGATATTGCCCTTAAGGTGTGGTCTCCGCAACTATTGGTTCGGCCCGAAAAATGGCTCATTTTTCGGGCTGCTGATCTCACCCTCACCCTCTGGGAGAGGGCCGGGGTGAGGGGATCCGGCCCAACATATTTTCGGGCCGGATCTATAACCCTAAACAAATTTGGAGGCCGCTTTGAATGCCCCTGACGATTTAATGCCTGGCCGGCAACAATTGCCGACTCGCCCTTTTACCGCTAAAAAGAACGCCGGTGCCCGTGAGTGGCTGGGTTTAGCGCTACTTGCACTCCCGACGATCTTGCTAGGGCTTGATTTGACCTTGCTACATCTGGCATTACCTGCATTGGCAATGGACTTGCGTCCCACAAGCGTGGAGGCACTATGGATAGTCGATGCCTACGGCTTTATGATTGCCGGTTTTCTGGTCACGATGGGAACCTTGGGAGATCGCATCGGGCGACGCAAGCTGCTCATGATCGGTGCTGCGGCCTTCGGGGTTTGCTCTCTAATCTCAGCTTACTCGACTAGTTCGGCTATGCTCATTGCCGCGCGTGCCGCACTGGGTGTGGCAGGTGCGACTCTGATGCCGTCGACGTTAGCGCTAATCACCAACATGTTTCACGAGCCTCGCCAGCGAGCTCTGGCGATTGGGGTGTGGGCGACCATGTTCGCGCTGGGGATGGCAGCCGGCCCCCTGGTAGGCGGCGTCTTGCTCGAAGATTACTGGTGGGGAGCCGCGTTTCTGGTAGCGCTGCCAATTGTCGGGCTAGTACTTGTTGCCGCGCCGTTTCTTCTGCCGGAGCACCATGCTCGGCAACAGGAAAGCATCGATCTGCCTAGCGTCGCGCTTTCGCTTTGTGGATTGCTTCCCATCATCTACGCCATCAAGCAGATCGCCAAGGACGGAATAGTAGCTACCACCGCGTTGGCTTTGATTGGCGGGGCAACATTCATGTTGCTGTTCATTCGGCGTCAACGCCGACTGAGCAATCCCTTGCTTGACCTCGACCTGTTCTCCAGCCGCGCATTCAACGTCGCGTTGTTCGTGCTTCTTGTAGGCCTGATGGGTGTCGGCGGAACGATGCTGCTGGTGACCCAGTACCTGCAATTGGTGGCTGGATTGTCACCTCTGGCTGCAGGATTGCAAATGGGAGGGCCGGCACTCGCCATGCTAGTCGCCGGTATTTCAGCACCCTTGCTTGCAAGGCGGATTCGGCCAGGTTATCTGATCGCTGGAGCGCTGGGATTTTCGGTGATCGGTTATTTGATGCTGGCGCAACTCGCTCATGTATCTCAGGGTATTACACTTGTCACCGCTGCATTTTCGTTGGTGTACCTCGGCCTCGGCACCATTGCTGCATTGGGAACCGATCTCATAGTAGGCGCTGCCCCACCCAACAAGGCAGGTGCAGCCTCGGCCCTGTCTGAAATGGTGCAAGAGTTCGGCTTAGCTGTAGGCATTGCCACACTGGGGAGTTTGACAACAGCCATTTATCGCGCTCGCATGGCCGATCAGTCTCAGAGCGCGATGGCCACCCATATTCAATACGCAGTATCAGACAGCCTCGCCGGAGCCAAATCGTTGTCGGCGGACCTGCCGGCTGGCGTGTTGGAGCAAGCGCAAGCCGCGTTTATTACGGGATTCAGCGTGGCAGCTGCAACAAGTGCCGTCGCAATCGCCATCGTAGCGGTATTGGCTGCAATAACATTGCGCCATAATCGTGTTGCCTAGGCTCCCATGTCTGCGGGATGGCGCAGTTTGTGAATGCGGGTATACCATCTTGCCCTAGACGAATAGACCTGCTCCGTCTTCCGTCTGCAGACGGTAATGCTTGTTTCTCAGAAAGAGAAGTGGCGGTTCGAGTAAGGTGGGTGGTCGCCTAGAAGCAGGATTCCGGGTGCTGCTTTTTACGGTTAACTAATGCTGTACGAATGTAGAGAATAGGCGACAGACCAAGCGGCATGCGACTTGCTGAGAATTTGGCAAAATGATTTATCAGACATCATCCTGTTTCATCAAGCAGACCCTGCCATATAAACCTAGTTATACGTAACTCGACTTTTAGCACTGTTGCAAAATCTTCCACCCGACATGGTCAACTTTAATTATCTCTTTGCTGCTGCATTCTTGATTCGGGTAGGCGTTGGAGTCCTGTGGCTGTTTCCGCAGAAGATGAAGCGAATGAGGCGGGTCGGAGTTTTGAACTCGCGTGAACTGAACAATCTTGCAGAAAATGGAAATACCGAAGCAAGGCAATTGAAGCGAAAGACAACAGTCTTTATCGTTGTTGGACTACTTGTATTGGTACCGTTGCGGCTGCTGTCGCCGTAGATTCATGAACAAGGAATCTTTGCATGTTTTATAACACGCCATTCGATGCCCATGCTGCGCGTGGGTCAACCTGAATGTTAAGTGTCATGAGATCCTTATTGCCAGCAGCAGGTGCGATTACAAGCTTCATCAGTTCCTGGTTTGCCATGTTCCTGATTGATCGGTTGCTGGATGTGCTCCCGGTTGGAAAAGCATATTTCCCTGATACGCCAATTCATGGACTGACTTATGGTGAGTTATTTGCGACGCTAGCTATCATCCTGTCATCCGCATATGCCATAGGCTTGTTGCATGGATTTTTATATGGAGAGCGCCACTCCCGTCTGCTTTCTCTTACTGCCGCCGCACCGCTATTCATCATGATGCAGGCGTTGGCAGCAGCGACCCTCGGCATGGGCTTGATTGCTCTTCCCATCGTCGTCGCTTACGGCACCATAGTGGCGTACAGTATGAAGCGAGGTGGAAGACGCAAGCAAGGACACCATCACGGAAGCCGTCCATGATAATTCATTCAACTTCGCATTCGCCACCGACGCTATGTGCGGCTCAACGAAGTCGTTCGACCCCACAATAGCAAGGAGAAAAGGATGCAAGAACTTGTGGACGTACACGTTAGGCTTGCCACCACTAACGAGATGGCTGTCTGTATGGCTTTTGAAAGGAAGGACGAATTTGGCCGACACACCCCACTTGATGAACCGCTCCTTGCAGCAAGCATATCTTCCGGAGCTGTGCTCCTGGCACAGCAAGGAAGCGTCTTTGTCGGTTGTGCATCGCTGAATTTCCTCTATGCGTCAAGAATTCCACTTTTAAGTTGGTGGTACGTTGATCCGACTTATCAAGGCAAAGGCATTGGATCACTTCTGCTGCAGGCGATCCATGACCATCCAGCTGCATTGGACTTTGACCGAATGCTTATCTCTGCTTGCCGGCCTCTGGAGATTTCCCGGCATCGGGCTGCTCACCTTGAAGAGATTGGTTCACTTAGGCTAGGGCCAAACGAAATAGAGCACTTTTTCGTGAAGCCGATTTTTCGCCGTGGGTCTAACTTGGCGTTACACTCGGACTTCCGTGCTTCACATGAACCCCATCGAACCGAAGTGGTATATCTATCCGAATGAATAACACGTACGCAAGACATGCCGCGATTTGCGCGAAGTTCTATGAGTTGGCCGTTGATAGACATGCTGTCGAAGACTTTATTTTTCAGCGATCAGGTGTGAAGCCGGGTCACCGAGCACTTTTTGTCGGTGGGATGTTCGAGATCGCCAGCTGCCTTTTCCGGCATGGTGTTGATCTCACTGTTGTCGACTATAGCGCAGAAATGGTAAGTGTCGGCCGCAAGCACTTACCCGATGTCAAGGTCGAAGTCGCTGACCTTCGTTCGCTACCTTTCGAAAATGAGTTCGACTTTGTCTTTGTCGTCGGACGTGTTTTCACACACATGATCTCTGACGAGGACTTGCGGTTGGCCGTTCGCTCGTGCCACAAAGCACTTCGAAGATCGGGGAAGCTCTTCTTCGACAACTACGAAGACTCAAAAATCGGGTTAACAAACTACTTCAATGGCGAGTTGTGCGTGCGTGACGAAACGGCCGAGATTCGGCGAAGATCTACCACCACCCGACTCTCTGACTCTCCGCTCGTTGTGCTTTGGGAAGCCACATACACAGGCATCCTTGATGGTAAGCCCATTGAATTTTGTGATGCAATTGAACATCGTGCATGGTCCCGGGGAGAAATCCAGCCATTTCTGAAACAAGCCGGTTTTGAACTACTTGCACAGGGAGACAACTTCGATGAGACAAGCTTTTTTACATTGGCAAAGGCGCTCTAACATTCAATTGGACAGAACGCAGATACGTTCCCGTTAATTGATGGGATGGACTTCCTCCGTCTTTTGGAGTCAAAGTAGGCGTACTGGTTCGCGTGGGCACGGGGATCAGTCAACAAAAGGAGTCCGTCGCGAGTTTGGGATTTCCTTGCGACTGGCAGTCGCAACGGCCTGGAACAAAGCAGCAGAGTCCTTGCCGATCCCGCTTCCGCCATCCCAATTCTCATTCGCGGCACAATGAAGCTGCTGGTGGAAGAGATTCGGTTGCTCGAAGCTCGGGTGGCTTAGCTTGAACGCGAACTCACGGTGCTGGCGACACAGTCTCCTGCCTGCACCACGCTGCTGTCGATACCAGGCATTGGCCTGTTGACTGCTACCGCGATGGAGGCCGCTAGTAGTGGAAACGTCTCCCATTTCAAGGACGCCCGGCACTTCGCTAGTTGGTTTGGTTTGACGCCGAAAGAACATTCGTCCGGCAATACCAGAAACTTGGGGCGCATCTCCAAGAAGGGAGAGCGATATCTGCGCATGCTGCTGACGCACGGTGCCCGATCGGTACTCCGAGCGGCGAGCATCGCTGTTAAGGCTGGTCGCCAGATTGACGGCCTGCGAACTTGGGCACTTGGTGTTCAGTCCCGCGCCAACCACGACAAGGCGGCGTGCGCGCTGGCCAACAAGCCTGCGCGGATCTGTTATGCGACTTTGCGTGATGGAGACATCTACGGAGGAAACGTCACGCGCATGAGTCAGAAGCTTAACAGTCCGACGTACCCTATGCCCGCCTGAACCCAAGGCGATTACGTGACGTTTAATATACCCGCCTTTGCGAAGAGATTGATCGCCCATCATGGCACCCAGGGATACACCTACATCGTTTGACGCCGATAACATGCTTGGCAGTTGTAGGTCTGCCGCTTCCATCGATTGGCGCAATGATGTCGCAGATTCCATGTCGGCACGGACCACAATAGAGTCCACCTTAGATGCCGGATATACGACTGCAGTCTCCTCCCCCATGTCATTCCTGTCGATCAGTCCCTTGTACTTGGGAGGGAGCCCATATATGCTGTCCCAGTACCCGCCGGGCTGCAGATTCCCGTTCAATAGCAATCCGTGCAGTGCCGGGATGTTTACAGCGAAACCCGCAACGACGCAAGGCTCCTACCTTCCGGTCCCGGTGGACATTTCCTGACTACTGCAGCGCTAAAGTTGTCCACTTGCCAGAGACGCAAGATAGTCAAGGACCTTGTCGTGGATCGGGCGTTCGCGCCATGCCTCCAGCGTGACCCGGCTAGATCTCCGTATGTCCTCGTCGAATACGTCGATCTGGCGCAGCGCAAAATCCTGGTCATAGACGTTAAGGTTGGCTTCATCGTTGATGCTGAAGGAGCGGTTGTCAAAGTTGGTTGAACCGGTTGAAACGAGAAAGTCATCGATAATAAGTACCTTGACGTGGTACATCGATGGCTGGTATTCGTAAATTTCGGCCCCTGCCTCGAGAAGATCTCCCCACAGGGCACGTGATGCGCGTCTGACGAACTTCCAGTCGATTTGCTCGCCTGGCACCACGATCTGCACCCGCACTCCGCGTTTCAGTGCCGCAAGCAGGGTCTGGACGGATGCATCGTCTGGAACGAAGTACGCGGCGGAGATGCGGATGTTACGCGTGGCCGCCGTCAACGAAAGCAGATACATAAGCTGCATGCTGTTCCTGCCGCCGCCTGGTGAACTCGTGAAGACCTGCGCTAGCTGGGTCCCCACCGGCTCCAGATCGGGAAAGTAACGACTACCGTACAATACCTCGCCCGAGGCAAACATCCAGTTGTCCACGAATGCGGCCTGCAGTTGCCCGACCACCGGCCCCCTGACCTGGAAGTGAGTATCGCGCCACTCACCGGCCACATCGCCGTTGCCACGCCATTTTTCACCAATGCCGACCCCGCCGATGAAGCCGATAGCGCCATCAACGACCAACAGTTTGCGGTGCGTCCTGTGGTTCAGAAAGTGCAGGTTGTACCAATGCGGGGCGTTGTAGCGGCGGACATGGACACCGGCAGCGCGCAGTTCTTCCAGCACCCCTGGGTCCAAATTGCCTCCCACCCAGTCCAATAGTACATGCACGTTGACGCCGGCGGCAGCACGCTCGCTCAAGGCATCGACGAAATGCTGTCCCACCGTACCGGACCAGAAAATATAGGTCTCGAAATTGATGGTATGACGGGCGCTGCGGATCGCCTGCAGCATCGCCGGAAAAATTGCATCCCCGTTCATCAGAGCGGTGATGTCGTTTCCTTGTACCTGCGGGGGGCCGAGTATGACGCCCATGGTGCGAAGAAACTGGCGGTCGTGTACGTCGTACTGCCGCACGAAGCGTTCCTCGAATTGCTTGTCACCAAGCGTAAGATTCAAGGCAAGCCAAACCACGCCGAGAGTCAGAATGATAGTGGTAACAATGGTGCGGATCGGTCGTGCCCGCTTCATCCGTGGGTACCCCCGTGAAAGTGTAGGGCGCGGAGACAGGGGCCTCCTTGGCGCACTTGCGTTACCTAATGAATAAACGACCGACAGCTTATAGGAAGGCAAAGTTCCTACCGTACATGGTGCAGACTGCCATACTGATCGTGCTTCTCACACTCATTTTGCTTGGCATGGCGAGTCCCCCGGTAACGGTGGGTCATATACACCCGGCGACCGTGTTGCTGGTCGCTGCAGCGGGGCTTGGGTTCTGAATGGCATTCCGGACCAGCGCAACGCCGATATGGCGACCGCGCCAAACTTCAGACACTGTACTCGATGTGCCGGAGAAGGTGCCAGCGGCCGGGTCCCTCTCGGCTCTGCTCATCAAATTTGGACTCAATGCCATCGATATCACGATAGCAGGGATAGTCGTTGCCGACATGACGGGTATGAGCGAAACTGCCGCCGGCGGCCTTCTATCTGGCGTGGCACATCGCTCCCCGAACTGGTGACCACCATTGCAGCGGTCCACCGCGGCGCGTTGATCCTCGCGGTTAGCGACATCGTTGGTGGAAATTTCTTTGATGCACTGTTCGTGGCGGCTGCGGATAGGGTATTTCTCGGCGGTTCTGTCTATCACGCTGCCGGAATAGGAGCGTCCGAGGAGTTTCTGACCATACTTGCAATACTTCTGAACCTCGTACTTCTGCCGGGCCTGTTGTTCCGCCAGCGTTCAGGACCTGGCAACATCGGGCTCGAAAGTTTGCTGATGCTAGTCATTTACGTGTCCGGCTTCTCGGTATTGCTCGGCTTTTCGTGGGATTAACGATGTGCAAGCAAGCTGCATCGGGATCCAAGGCCTTAGGGGGCTCCGACCAGTCGCCGTAGCTGCTTCTCGCTTTTTTGAGTGGGGAACGAGGGAGACCGCTCCGGCTCTAAAACGTCAACATGGTCCGCCAAGGTTACACAGCCTCCTTAGCGGGTACGCTTGTTCTTGAGATGCAAGGAGAGTCGCTTGTGAAAGAGAAAATCGCTTTTCTGATGCTGTCTGCGTGTCTAAATACTGTCTCGGCACAAGATCTGTTTGACTTGGCAGGCGACTCAAGAGAAATCAGTACATTTTTGCAGGTAGTAAGGACAGCGGGTATGGAGCACATTCTGCGGGAAAGCGGGCCATACACGGTGTTTGCACCTGAGGATTCGGCCTTCCAGTCCATGCCCAGAAACGAAAGAGCCCAGCTCATGTCAGACCAGAACATGGCCCGTCAGGTCTTATCCGATCACATTGTGCGTGGAAAAGTATCGATTGCGGAGATTAGACCAGGAACAACAGAAACAATTGACGGCAGTGAAATTTCTCTGGAATCCGACAACGGACTCGTAAAAGTGGAGAATGCATCGGTCATCCTCAGCGATATTGCTGCCGACAACGGTGTCATACATGTAGTCGATGCAGTGATTAGGCCTTCACGCTAGAGAACTGCACAAGCTGGGCAACTGCACTTTGCCTCGCAACAAAATCTGCATTAGTGGAACAGTAAATGCCGCAGCCTTCCGTAGCCGTCCAAATGCGGTCTGGATACAGGATTGAATCGCTGCCAGAAATCGATCCGTGCTCGAAAGTCGCCTTTCTGATGCACGTTCCATTCCGAGTTTGATGGAGTCCGCCCGTTGCTGCGCCAATAGCTCGGTGGTAGTGCCGTTGTCTTCGGCATCGGCTGTTGTAACACGAAGGACCTGGCGGCCGGCTATGCTGATTACACGGTCAGGTGTCCGGCTTCCAACAGGCTCAATACCAATAGAAGAACGAGCAGCGGTATTCGCCAGGATTGCACTCAGCCGCCGTTCGATTGGGCGAGCTCGTATCCGTGCATCCTGATCCGGCAAGTCCGCGACCCGGAATAGCGCTCGGCCATCAAGCCTGACCGTTTAGCGGATTAAAGAGCAAAATAATAGCTGTCAGGAAGCGGCCAAACAGATTCAACGAATGCATGTCCGCCGTGATTACCAAAGCCTATGTTCAAGGCCGGTTGTCAGAAAACCGCTTTGGACGCCATCTTTTGGCCTCACTGCACAGGCCTATTTGGACTCAAGGCTTCGATCGCCCAGGATATCTTCGATGTACCACATCTTTATCATCACCATTGCTGCAGCAGTGAGCGGTGTTGCCACGATGATACCTAGCGCACCAGCAAGAAAGCCAAACAAAACCTGCATGGTGATTGTCAACGCTGGTGGCAAATCGACCATGCGTTGTTGAAGCAGCGGAGTCAGAATATAACTTTCGAAAGTCTGGATTGCGGCGTACAGTGCGATGACGTACATGGCTTGATCGGGCCCGCTTACAAAGGCGATGAGCAAGGCGGGCACAAGTGCGACGATCGGCCCGATGTTAGGCACGAAGGACAATAGAGCAGCAATAATTCCGAGGACTAGCGCCAAGTCAATTTCCAGCAGCCAAAGTCCTAGTGTCGTCAAGCAGCCGATGACCGCCATGGCAATCAGCTTGGCTGTTAACCAGGATGCCAAAGCCGACCGTGTTGCCTGAAGCACGGCCCGTGTTCTATCGCGATGCTTGATGGGAATGAGATGAATCAGGCCCGACAAATAAGTCCTTGGCATAGCCGCAATGAAGACACCTATCGCCAAAGCGATAACGAGGTTGCCGAGAGCACCGAAGGTCGAAGAAAACAAGCCACTGACGAGGTCGAACGCTTTCGATCCGGACGGAAGTGCATCCTGCATCTGGCCGCCCTGGTCTATGAGCCTGTCCGCCCACTTATAGCTGCGCAGCTGCTTTTCTAGTTCCTTTAATGCCTTGGGGACCCGGTCGGTGAGTTCTCCAGCCTGGTTTGAAATATCTGGAGCCATGAACCAGATCAGCATGCCAAGCGCCAAGAATGGAAAAACGAGAGCGATGGCAGTTGACCATTTCTCAGGAAGCCCGGTGGTTGTATGAAGCCATGCGGCAGTGTTGTGAAACAGGATGGCCAGCAACACACCGGCGAACACTACCAGAAATACTTCGGCTGCGTAGAGCAACGTGAGCAACACAAGCACAAGTGCCGCAACGACACTACTCTGAATTAGCGTTCTTGTTGCCAGCTCTTTTCCGTTCAATATGGCGTCCTCTTAAATGGAGTCTCCAGATCTCCTGAATGGATAGTGTGCGAACAGCGTATTGTGAAAGCGGCAGAGCCGCTTTGATTTTTCTCGCTATGCGCTTGATCAACATAGTTGTTGCATCGAATCATACGGTAGAGCCTCAAGGAGGCTTTGACGCTCAAGGCTTTTATGCGGGCTTTTCTGAAAATTTTCAATGAGTTAAGAAAGCGTTTCTTCACACTTCTGAATACGACGACGCAGCCTACACCGCTTAATACACGGCGAAGACCTGATCTGCCCGGGATCTTGTAGCCATGGCCGGAGGTTAGTCGCCTGCTCTATTTTCAGCTGCCGATTTGCTCTTTTGCTTGTGTTGACTGGCGAATTCAGCTGGTGTGACTTCTCCAATCGCCCTGAGAGGACGACTCCTACTGTATTCCAGATGCCATGCCAGGATCTGCATTCTCAAATCTTGTGGGATTCAAACCAGTGGGCATTCATGCACTCATCTCCGTCCCGATGAAGGACTCGATGAACGCGTTGTCAGTTCGCTTGCCCGGCCGGCAGAACCCAATGCCGACCTTGCTGTGGCATACCCAGAGGTCGAGAATCTGGCTTGTGCTTTCACTGCCGTGGTCGCAAAGAAGAGTGCCAGGCACACGCCCAGCCTGACGCAGCCGGTTGAGTACCGATACCGCGTCGGTACCTGATAAGCGCTGACTCACTTCGATTGCCAAACTCTCGCGGGTAAAAACATCAACAATAGTTAAACAGCGAAAGCGGTTTCCATTGGCAAGCTGGTCGACGACAAAGTTCAAACTCCATGCCTGATCCGTTCGAGATGCCGGTTTGCGCTGTGGTCTGCTGACTTGTGCTTTCGAACGACGTCCTGGCCGATATCGCAGTGACAGGCCTTCTTCGCGACAGGTCCAATACATGATTTAGCGCTGGCTACATCTTTGCAGAGCCGATCAACGGCTTATGCTTCGATTTTCTTTTCCAACTGCAGAACCGCTGTCGCCGGCGAAATGCCGGCATCGAAATGCCGTCTTGTTTCAGCATTGAGCAATGGCAGATTCGACTGCACTGTTCCCTTGAGAATCGGCGAGCCCTGCTCAAGGCAGACACGTACGACGTTGCAGTAGACTTCAAAGTTCTTGATAGCGTCTGAATTGATCGGCTTGTCCGGATGCGGCGGGAACGACGATCACGATGCTACGGCATCGGCTTCCACACCTGCACCTGCACCGGCTCCTGCAACTCAAGCGCCATTTGAACAGTTCGGCTTCCCGCTGCAATTCCCGCGGGATCGAGAGGCGTTATGCCTCTTTACGTTAAGTTCGAACCTTAGTGACCAACCAAGACATCGTGTCCATCATGCTTGTCGTGTACGGCAAACCTGTCCACCATGGTGGCGCTAGCCTCATTGAGACCTTGCACTTCCACATCCGCACCTGACCTACGAAACTTGAACACGACTTTGTCCAGTGCGCCGACTGCGGTGATATCCCAGAAGTGCGCGTGGCTAAGATCGATAACCACCTTATCGACGGCTTCGCCGTAGTCGAAGGATTGGACGAGCTGATCCGACGAAGCAAAGAAGATCTGTCCTGTCACCTGGTATCGGCGTACGCGACCAGCGTTCTCAGTGTGCGAGCTCACATTCAGAAGTCGGCTGACCTTTTGCGCGAAGAACACGCCGGACAGCAAAACACCGGTCAACACCCCTTTTGCCAGATCGTGGGTTGCCACCGTGACGACGACAGTTGCAATCATCACGATGCTCGAGCTCGCAGGATGCTCCCGCAAATGTCTGATCGAACCCCAGTTAAATGTACCGATGGACACCATGATCATCACCGCAACGAGCACTGCCATTGGGATTTGCCTGACCCATTCATCCAAAAACACGACCAGAATCAACAGCACGACTCCAGCAGTCAAGGTAGAAAGGCGGCCACGCCCGCCAGACTTCACGTTGATGACAGACTGTCCAATCATTGCGCAGCCAGCCATGCCGCCAATAAAGCCGGTGGCAATGTTTGCGATGCCTTGGCCTACGCACTCGCGGTTCTTGTCGCTCTTGGTATCGGTCATATCGTCGACGATGGTGGCCGTCATCAACGATTCAAGCAGACCAACCACCATCAACGTCATGGAGTAAGGAAGGATGATCTGCAGGGTTTCGAGATTGAACGGCACGTTCGGGATCAGGAAGGACGGCAGGCTGTCCGGGAGCTGACCCATGTCGCCCACGGTGCGAATGTCCAGACCTAGAGCAATGGTTACCCCTGTAAGCACGACAATCGCGACTAGCGGCGACGGCACCGCGCGCGTCAGATACGGCAGACCGTAGATGATCGCCAGACCCGCGGCCGTGACGGCGTATACCTGCCACGTGACGTTCGTCAGTTCAGGTAGCTGCGCAAGGAAGATCAGGATGGCTAGTGCGTTCACGAAACCTGTTACAACCGAGCGTGAGACGAAACGCATCAGCCGACCGAGCTTTATCCAGCCGGCGACAATCTGCAGAACACCTGCCAGGATCGTAGCCGCAAGCAGATAGTCCAAGCCATAGGTTTTTACGAGCGTTACCATGACAAGGGCCATGGCGCCGGTCGCTGCGGAGATCATTCCCGGACGCCCGCCGAAGAAGGCGATCAAGGTCGCGATGGAAAACGAAGCATACAACCCTACCCTCGGGTCTACACCGGCAATAATGGAAAACGCGATCGCCTCTGGAATGAGAGCAAGCGCGACAACGAGACCTGCAAGCAAGTCGTTACGGACGTTGGAAAACCAATCCCGGCGAATTTTTGACAAAGACATAGAGGTACCTTCTCGGGCTAGTCTTCCCGAGTACAAGATGAACATAGACACTACGCGAACGGTTGTGCGCAGCGTGCAGAACGAAACAGTGAAAGGAACGACGCCGCAAGGGGGCATCGGTCTATCTATCGATGAGAAGGTGCTTACGGGGGAGTCACTGAGCAGAAATAACCGCGCGGCAATCCTGCTCCTGGGTAGGAGACTGCCTCCAAGTGTGAACCCGCAAAACGAGTCCGCTCAACGATATAAATATCGCAAGAAAGCAGGTGCGCGGGTTGAAGACGGACGGTCATAGCCGTCTATTTTGCATTGCACCATAGTTTGAGTCAAGGTACGACTGCCCGCTGCATGCAACACGGAAGCCAATTTATGGGATGCCATGAGTCCGGGCTGCGCACCAACCGTCCATATAGACCGTCCTTTATTCCCCGGATAAGCACGTAAAAACGTTTTTGAATATTTTTGGTGTTGCGTGAGTCCGTCGCGACTCTGAACCTGCGATTGGTATCTGGCCTGGCGCCTGGCACCGGCAAGCGTACTGCTCTGAGCTTGGACATTGCCAATGTGCCGTGTAAATACCATGCGTCGCACAAGACACCTCGGCTAGAGTGAAGATGGTCCTTTCAACATGTCTGCCATACGTGGGAAAGGCCATTCGCAAGAACGGATCTTCCATTTACACAATGACTATTTCCTCCAAGGGTTTTAGCACTGTCGAAGGCGACATGCCGAAGGTCTTTCTGAACGTACGACTGAAATGCGATGAGTCTGTAAAAGCACCGTATAACGCGGCATCGGTAAGGCTGGTGCCTTGCGCCAGTGAGAAAAACGAGGACCTGACTTGGGACCAGATTCGATAACTTCGGAAACTCACACCGGCTTCGGCTCGGAACAAATGATTGAATCGCGAGGAAGAAAGCGCGGCGGCCAGCGCGGCAGTGTCCCTCGCAACTGGCCTGTCGTTTACCGCCCTTAAGAGCTTCAGGCTGTTTTCCACTCGAACGTCTAGCTTTATCGAGTCAGGCACTTTAAACCGGAGCAGCGTTTGCAAGTCAAAGCTGCCGAGATGACGGTTGAAACTTGCGCTCGATACCGGTCGCATTGCAACATCGAAGATCACCTTTCCATCGAGACGAAACTGCTGCCGCAGTCGGCGAGCTTCAATAGAGTCTGGTTCGAAATAGATCAGCGCGACCCGTTCGCCGCAGGGATCAAACACATGATCGACGCCGGCGTCGATCAATACGCTGTGACAGCTTTGGATCCCGGCATCGGGAAGGTGTACCGCGAAACGCCCAGATAATCCGATCAGCAGTACCGGGGAAGCATGGCAGTGCCATTCCGTGGCAGGCAACTCACCAATATAAAGTGCCCGATTAGTCCCAAGCGTGAAGGTGTTTGTCGCGCGCATAGCCCAAACGTACAAGTTTTTCAGGATGAATATCTATAGTCTGGCGGACGCTGTTACCCCTGACCGACAACCCGTGACCGACAGACCGGATAGAAACCAAGGAGAATCATGTGAAGCGCATTTGTGTGTATTTGGCCGCTGCTTTCCTGGCCATTATCTCGGCCACATATTACACGCTTCCGCATTACTTCCGGGAGCCGCTGATCGAGCTCAATCGAGGAATCGCCGGACTTGAAGAGAAAACCATCCTGGTCGACAGGCATGAAATCCATTACCTGGAGGGCGGTAGCGGGGACGCGGTTGTTCTTCTTCACGGTATCTTTGCCGAAAAAGACCACTGGGTCGATTTTGCCAGGCCACTGACCGGCAGTTATCACGTTATCGTCCCCGATCTACCCGGCTTTGGAGAAAGCAGCCGCATGCCGGACCTCCAGTATGACTATGCCGCCCAGACTGAGTTGCTGGTGAAAATGCTGGACAAGCTTGGTATCAAGCGCGCGCATCTGGCCGGCAATTCGATGGGCGGCACCATCGCGTCACTGTTTGCCATCAAATATCCGGATCGCGTCGCCTCCATCGCTTTTATCGGCGCTCCCCACGGTATTCGCTCAACTACCCCGAGTGAAATGGATATGTTAATCGACGCCGGCAAGGCGCCTCTGGTGGCACGTAATCCGGCAGAGTTTGAAGAAATGCTGTCGCTTGTATTCGCGAAGCGGCCTTTCCTACCGTTCCCGATAATTCAAGCCTCGCAGTCCAGCGCAATCAATAATGCCGAGTCCAATCATCGGATTTGGCTTGGTCAGTTGAAGGACCGCTATCTGCTCCATGAACGAATTGAGACTCTCAAGCATAAAACACTGGTTCTCTGGGGCGAAAACGATAGGGTATTCGATGTGTCAGGTGCAGGCGTTTTGAAGGCAAAGCTAAGCCGTGCGGAAATGCATGTTTTGCATGGAATAGGCCATCTACCGATGATGGAAGCACCGAAAGACACGTCTGGACTCTACACTGCATTCCTGAGGAAAATGAAAAGCTAGAGCGGTTTCACTCTGACCGGCTTGGGCAGTCTCTGAAGCGCATGCACTCCAAACTCTCCATGAGCTTCATCTCCGACATCCCCTGCTACGCTGATTGCATGCGCACCCTTCTTTGTTATCTCGTCCACGAGCGTTTCCAACTCATGCTTGCGGCGTGCTCCGACAATCACTGCGGCGCCCTCGCTGGCGAATAGCAAAGCAGTTGCGCCCCCGATCCCCGAGATAGCGCCAGTCACAATGGCAACTTTGTTTGCAAGCCAGTTCATCTCGTCTCTCGTGTTGAATCGCATTGGAAAAGACAGCGAAGTCTGGCTGTCAAGACGGACCATGTCTCGCCAGTTCCGGGCGCGGGATTTCATCGCCGACGTGATGCTCAGCCTATCCATCGTACGGTCCGCCGTCGGATGCTGACCATGTTGAACGGTAAGGTTTAGGAGAGGATCGAATGGCCGCTCAGGGTCGCCTAGCACCGGTCGCTAACAGGCAGCGAATGTCAGAAAGGTCGCATGTGCGGCCCGCAGTGCCAAGCTCACCTAACGCAGTATGCGGCTAAAAGCGGGCCTGAAAGCGCCAGGCAATAACAATGGTAAGAAGGCCGGCTCCCATACCGATGCAGATTCAAGCAGAACTGGCCTGGAGCTGCCGACGTTGCCATTACAAGGGCGACTTGCATGAACGGTTCTTTATCGACGGAGTCTACATTCGTATATAGCAGAATGGCAATAATGACAATTCCGGTGGGAGAACACGTATGACTCTGGCAAGCGATCAAGACAAGGCGCTTGGCGCTTTGTCCCAGACAGCTCGTCAAATGCTAAGCCTGCGAGAAGAGGTATTTGCCGAGTGGATGCGACGCATTCGGGCTGAAGTTAAACAAGCCAGCACACTGGCCGAACCAATACTCGTCAACACGCTACCTACGCTCTATGACAACCTCGTCCAGGCTATCTCGGACTGCCATACACGAGATGGCGCAGGAGTGAATGCGACAACCGTAGGCTCGGAACACGGAGGGGAGCGCGCGCGACTGACCAATTACGATATCGCTGCAGTCATAGCCGAATACCAACTCTTTCGCTGGACCACCTTTGATGTGCTCAAGCAGAACAACGTCTCGATCAATGAAGAACAAATCCGCATCATCAATTGTGCAGTTGACACGACGATCCGGGAGGCGGTTACTGCATTCGCGTTGGCACAATCCATATTCCGGGAAAGGTTTGTTGCCGCGGTCGCACACGACCTTCGAACGCCCTTGGGCGCCATATCACTGACTTCCGAGTTGATTCGGGTAAGCTCCGAACCAAAGCACATGCACGAGCTGGCTGGGCAAACACTGTCCCATGTCGCGCGTATGGACCGTATGCTCCATGATCTGCTTGATGCTGTCGCCTTCCAGAACGGCGCCCGAATGTCGCTGCGGCTTACAGAATTCGATATATGGGAAGTCGTCCATGAGGCGTGCGCGCCAAACGTGACCGCCAAACAACACGTCCACCGGGAAGGCAGGTCCGTTCGAGGCTGGTGGGACCGGGATAGTATGAAACGTGCTGTGGAAAACCTGATTGGCAACGCAGTAAAGTATGGCGACGCGGCACGACCGATCACCATCAAAATTGATGCATATCATCAACGCTTGATCCTGACCGTGCATAACGAAGGCAATCCGATACCCCCCGATCAAATCGAGTCCGTATTTCAAGTGTTCCAGAGAACAAAATTGGCAAGGGAAGGCGACAAGCGGGGCTGGGGGATCGGTTTGCCCTATGTACGCAGTGTCGCCGAAAGCCATGGTGGCAGCATTGGAGTTGACAGTGGGGAAGACCGGGGAACCACGTTTACCATTGATATACCCATTGATTCGCGTCCTTACCAATCGGCTCCAGTTCTTTCCGAGAAACTGGAATAGGAGGGCCGCCCAAAATCAGCCGGTTTTATTCGGGTCGTGCACTTTGCGTCACCGAAGACCATCGCTGAAGTGCGGCACAGAGGTGGCGAAATCGTGTCGAGTCAAGGAGAAAAGCGCAGCAAGGCCGCGCTCTTGAGAACAAGTTGCCAGAATTTCCGACGCGGTATCTGCGCGACTTTCGTCCGCATTTGACTTACAAAAATTGGGCGGCGCTTCCTGGATCTTCTGGGTCAATTCCCAGAGCTTTCAGCTGGATGTCTTCGGGCGGATGCACAATCGCATGAAGACCCCGCCTGGTATCGGGCGCTAGATTTTCAATTGGCCAATGGTCTGCGTTCAATTCCTTGACGATGGCCGTGAAATCTATAACGTCTTCAGCGCCGATGATCCGATAGATCTCTCCCTCCTCGTTTTGTACTCCAATCCGAAGGAGGTCATCATTGTCGTCCATCACCGCGCCTCCCTCCGGGACATTGAGTGTATGGAGCAGGTCTTTGTCAAATGCGGGCGCTTGTTTGCCCTGAATCAACATGGTCTTCATATTCTTGCCTCTTCTAGCAAACCCCTTAGAAGGAAAACATTAAAACGAGTGCCTTGAACGTCGATAAAAATCATTCAGCGGCTATTGGCTGTCTCAGGAAGTGGGCTGTCGAACAGCCAGTTTTCGAAACGAAAAGGCTCTCACTTAGGAATGCACAAGCGGCTGCTTTCATTCGAATTGACCTGATTGATGGCCAGAACACTGAGTGCTAATCGGTGCATTGCAAGAAGTTTTCACTCGTCATGCGGCGCAAGGCAAACGCAGTTTTATGGAAGACGCATTAAAATGCGTGGACGGTATGGGTCCACTTCTACATGAAAGGAATGTTAATGCCATGAAAGGCAGCTTTGCGGTCGAGCTGGCCGGGGACATGGCGATTGTCCGATTTCGCGGCGCGGCAACAGAAGCCCTGCTCCTCGAATGCCATGAACACTTACTTGACGTGGTAAGGAATGCAGGTCGCCAAAAGATTCTTTACGATGCTCGTGAAATGACAACGCCGGATTTGGATCTGGTGTTCTTGCAGCGGCACATGGTAGAGGCGCGGTATCTTGGCGAATCTCTTCGACGTGCAATCGTAGTGTCGAATACAAAGCTGGCTTACTTGGCTCGCCTCGCTTTCGGCGAAGGAGAATATGAAGTTTTTTACAACGACATGGCGTCAGCAATTCAATGGCTTGAGCGCGCACCATCGACATCGGCGCCCCCGCCAGCACATTGACTGAACCCCTTCCCATTTTCCTGTCGCTGCTCGTCAGCAAGGGGATGGCGGCCAGCGATGTCGGCCAAGCTTCGAATCGCTGGTGGTTTGCGTAGTGGTAGATCTGCAGAATCAAATGGTTCGCCAAGCGAAACATGCTTCAGTTTCTATCCCGTAGTTTATTCACCAGAAACTCAACAAGCAGCCGTACTCGCTGGGGCATATGCTGATGTGGCGGATACAGGATATTGAAAGGACGCGATGCTCCGCCGAACTCACGCATTACTTCAACAAGCGTGCCGTTTTTCAGATCCTCTTCCACGATGAAACGATAGGTTTGCGCAAGACCGATCCCGGAGCGCGCTGCGGTTGACAGACCAAGCACGTCGTCGGTAATACAAAGGGACCCCGCCGTATTCACGTCAATGCATTCTCCATTCACGTTCAGCGCCCACGGTATCACCTGCCCCGTGAGGGGCCTTTCAAACTGGATGCATTCATGCTGCTTCAGGTCCGTGGGATTCGCTGGCGTGCCATGTCGCTTCAGGTAAGCGGGTGAACCGACGACAACCAGCTCAGCGTCTTCCAGTTTTCTCGACACCAGCCCTGAATCAGGCGGATTTCGTGCGCGAACGGCAAGATCGATTCCCTCCGCCACCAGGTCGGCGCTCCTGTTTGTCAACTGGACTTCGAGGCGAACCTGCGGATACGTGCGACGGAACTCCGCGAGCAGAGGCAGAACACGCAAATGTCCATAAGACGTCGGCAGACTCATCCGGATGAGTCCCGCCACGACGGCCTGGTGCCCCGTCAATTCACGTTCTGCATCGATCAGCTGCCCAAGCGCCTGACGGCACTGCTCGTAGTACGCCTGCCCCCGTTCAGTGAGGCGAACGCTGCGCGTTGAACGGACGAAGAGCTGCACGCCAAGGCGCCCTTCCAATCTGGATATGGATCTGCTGACTGCCGCCTGCGTCACGCCAGCCTGTGCAGCCGCGGCAGTGAAGCTCTTGAGCTCCGCCGTTCTGCAGAAGAGCTCGATGCTGCCCAGCATTTGCCCATCAAAATGTCGCCCCATTTGATTACATCATGTAATTAATAATATTCATGATTCTATCTTTATCGACATTAAAAGAGGAAATAAGATGCAGTTGCCTCATCACTCCAAGGGAAAACCATGCCTTATATCCTCATCCAGGTCACGCGGGAAGGCGTGACGCCAGCACAGAAAAACCAGCTCATCTCAGGTGCAACAGACCTTGTTGTCAACGTGCTTGACAAGGACCCTGCCACAACCTTTGTCGTGATCGACGAGGTCGATACCGACAACTGGGGCGTTGCGGGGCGGTCGGTGACTGACCTGCGCAACAACGCATGAATAGACATTGGATTCTGGATCAATCATTGACTTGTCGGAGAACACCTTGAACAAAAATATCGTCATCGTTTATCACAGCGGCTTCGGCCACACACGCAGAGTGGCCGAATCGGTTGCTGAGGGAAGCGGTGGAACGCTGCTTGCTGTCGACGCGGAGGGCAACATACCGGAAGCGGGATGGAATGCGCTTGACGACGCCAGCGCCATCATTTTCGGCTCGCCCACTTACATGGGCAATATGAGCTGGCAGTTCAAGAAATTTGCGGATGCATCGTCGAAAGCGTGGGCTGCCCAGAAATGGAAAGACAAGCTTGCAGGCGGCTTTACAAACTCGGCCTCTATCGCCGGAGATAAGCAGACGACCATTTACACGATGTTTACCCTTGCCCAGCAACACGGCATGCTATGGGTTGGCATGGGCATGATGCCCAGCAACGTGAAAGCATCTAAACGTGACGATATCAATTATTTGTCGTCCTTTGCAGGACTGGCAACGGCCGCACCGGCCGATGCAGCTCCGAACGAAATGTCAGAAGGAGACCTGCAAACTGCCTTCTTGTTCGGCCAGCGTGTACGCGCTGCGGTCGAACGCCTTTCATGACTGAGACGAAGGAGAACATCATGAATGACCATGAGGCTGTAATTGCGGTGGTAGCGGAATATTGCCAGGGAGTTTTCCGGGGCGATATCGCACTACTGCGAAAAGTATTTCATCCGAAAGCGGCGCTTTTTGCCGAAGTACGGGGCCAGCCATATTATCGTGCCCTGGACGACTACCTGGTCGTGGTTGCGAACCGCGAATCACCCCACGCGCGAGGCGAGCCGTTCAGAATGAAGCCGATCACCATCGAAGTCACGCATGAGATCGCTTTTGCGAAGGTGTCCTGTCCGATGTATGACTACCATTATGTGGACTATCTTTCATTCGTTCGACTGGACGGAGAATGGCGGATCGTCAATAAGCTGTTCACAGATGTCGGCATTCAAGGCCTCGTCAATAACATGTAGACCGGCCGGACAAGGTACAGGCCGGAGGGCTTGTACCGCTGCTCGGTTATGGGAGCCGCTACCACTGGGCCAAGAGCAGCATGTCGCTCTTCCCCAGAAAGCTTAAGGTCTCGCTCGGGTCGTTAAGCAAATCCAACATCGCATCAGCCGTCTTCCGGGACGTGCCGTTTAGCTGCGTCGGTTGTACTGGACTTAACTACCGGGCCGGTCCGTCAGCGGTCGGTACGCACGTCCTGCAAAACCTGGCATTTTCTTTTCGAGTATCGCAATGCATTTAACAAAGTCGTGTCGGATGCCTTGCCGTCCTCCGCTCCTCCAAGCGACATCCCGCTCCACGGATATGGCACTTCTTCCTATCTTCGTTGATCCAACCCAGCGAGCGGGCAACCATTGCATCAGTTATCAGTAATCAGTAATCAGGCATATCTTCGCTGGAAAGGAAAATCGTGAGCACTGTGATCGTCACGCTATTGCTTCTGACAGCGCCCTATCTTCTTGCTCGTCTGCTGCAAGTGCGTATTGCGGGCCTGATCGTCACCAAGTTCGGTAGCGTCTTCAGCCGTAACGGTGAACGCCGTCACCGTTACGACGACGTCTTCATTTGGACAGGGTCATAAGCGGATTTGGTAGAAAGGAATAGTTCGCATAACGGGAACTCTGCCTGATAAACCGAAGAGGCTATCCTGTCGAATTCACGCTAACTTTCTGAGTTTGCCGCCATTGCTCAATTTCTCGGTTTTATCAGGACACGGTTTAGAATACAGAGAACAACTCGGACCAGAAGGCGCTGAAGGTGGGTTTTTTTGTGATCGTGGCGTTTGCCTGTCTGGCCGGCGTAGTGATCGGCATTTTCGCCGGAGGAACGCGACCGTGATTGCTGTCTTTCTACCGATGCTGCCTGCGGCCACCGTCTACCGGTCCAACGGCATGAAAAAATCGGGCGCGAAAAAGCGTAAGTGAACCGGACGCGCTCGGCGTTCGGCAGCAACTTCGGCGCATGTTCGATGAACCGGCTCACTGCCGGTATGGGACGCACGGTGTGGGAACTGCACGAACCATGCCTGTGCGAATGACATCAGGATCGGCAGACACAACATCGGCTGCGGCCGCCTGATCGAGCTTATGGCCGGAACAGTTCCGCCAGTTCACGATGCAATCTGACGTAGGGCTTCTCGAACGGATGAGGCGACGGTCCCGGTGCCGATGCGAAATGCGCCACCACCAGCTCGGCTTTCGGAGAGACATAGAGTCGCTGCCCATACCGGCCGCTGGCCATGAAGCCGTCCACGTCATCATGCGCGACATAGAATGAATTATGGTAGGAGCCGCCCGGCATAGCCGCTGCGAAACGGCTCTGGCTGAACATCTCCCGATCGCTGCCGCGGCGCACCTCTTGGATGAACGAAGCCGGGATGATTTGCCGGCCGTTCCAGAATCCATCGCAGCGCAGCGCCTCGCCGAAACGCGCAAGATCGCGCAGCGTCAGCTGGAGGCCTCCGGCTGCGAATTCCGCGCCGGTGCTGTCGATCGAATACGAGCCGTCGCGCTCCATTCCCAGCGGCTCAAACAGATACCTAGAGACGAGGTCGGACAAGGTAGCGCCGCATACGCGCTTCATCACCCATGCGAGCGCCTCGGGCGGACCATTGTCGTAATAAAAGCGCACCCCATGCTCGCCCGATCTTTCCTTGCGCAGGATGAATTCATAGAAATTCTTCGGCGAAGACGGTCCCGGCTCGGCCAGGCCGATGATTTCAAATACACCGCCGTCCTGCGGACCCAGCCCTTGGGCCCTGCTCTGCAGGCCCGGCCGCACGATCCCGACCTGCATGTCCAGCAATTGCTGCAGCGTTGCATCGCCCATCGCCGTACCGCGCATTTCGTCGATGTAATAAGCGGCCTGGCGGTTGAAATCCAGCAATCCCTCATGCGCAAGTATGCCGGCGAGCGCGGCCGCATAGGATTTGCTGATGGATGCGCTCCCATGCTGGGTCCACGGCTGCATCCCGTGAAAATATTCCTCGTAGACGATCTTTCCCTGATGAAGAACGATGCAGGCGTCGATCTCAAGAGAGGCCAGCACGCTTTCAAGAGGAGACGCCTGGCCATCCATTCCGGTAACAGGCGTGCCCGTGATCGATCCTTCCTTCCTGCCCAGATGCGCTACCGGCCCGCCGCCCCGCCACACCGGCACGGTGCGCACCATTCTCGCCCGGTTCATCAGGCTCCACCTGAGATAGGGCAGTTCGAACCAGTTATTTGCATCAATGATGCCGTCGGGAGCTGGCGGAAAACCGTGCATGACCGCTTCCAAAGGTTTGATGTCTTGCGTCATTTCCATAGGGTCCTCAATTTCGTCTCTGAACACAGCTCGCAGGAACCAGGCTCTAAGCCTGGATGTTGCCTCGCTTCATCAACGTACCCCACGCCTCGGTTTCGCTCTGCAACCTCTTCTGGATATCGGCGGGCGACAGCAGCTGCCATTCGCTCCAAAGCTGGCGTCTTCTATCGTGCCACTTCGGTGTGTTGTTCGCCGTATTCATGGCATCGGCCAGATGCTTGATGATGGCTGGCGATGTGCCGGCTTTTACAAAATAGGCCGTCCATCCCATCCGGTCATATCCCTTGTGTCCAAGCTCGGCAAAAGTTGGAACTTCGGGCAGGAATTTCGAGCGCTCGTTAGCCGCCACCGCGAGGATGCGCAATTCGCCCTTGGCATAGAACGGCCTCAGGCTGAAGATGTCCAGCACCGCATATTCGAAACGTTCGGCCACCAAGTCCATGAGCGCCGGCACATTGCCCCGGTACGCCGCATGTTCTGCCTTGAATCCGAAATCTTCGCTCACCTGGTATCCGTACAGATGGCCCGGCGTGCCGCTTCCGGTGGATCCGTAGATAGGGTTGCTCTGCCGCTTCTTGATGCTGGCCAGCCATTCGTCCAAGGTCTTTTCCGGGCGCTTTGCGGAAATGGCCAGCGCAGTGGGCGCCTGACCGGAAAGCGCGATCGGAGCGAAGTCCCGGATCGGCAAGAAAGGAAGCTTCTTGTGATAGTTCGGAAGAATGGTCATGGCGGCGTTGCCGAGGAAGATGGTATTGCCGTCCGCCTCGGAATTGATCATCGACTGGGCGGCAATGATTCCGCCAGCACCCGGTTTGTTTTCCACGATGCACGGTACGTTCTTCAGGGCGGGAGCGAGGTCGGTGACAAAGTCCCTCAACCTGAGATCCACCGGGTCGCCTGCTCCCGACTGACTGATGAAGCGGATCGTCTTGCTGGGCCATTCCGATGCCCATGCAGCGGAACCGGGCATTGCGCCTGCCAGCCCTGCGGCCCCCGCGGCTGTCAGCTTGAGGAAATTGCGGCGCGACATGTCCATCGCTGGTGGAATTGTTTTTGCCATCCTGGCCTCCTAAGAATGCTGTGAATGCAGGCTATCCTGCCAAAATTTGCGGCTCGCTCATCATCGTGAAAAGCAAATCAAAAGGTATGCCGGACTCCGACATTGATCGACCGCCCCGAGTCGCCGGAACCAGCCGCGATCGGAATGGCGTTGATGTTGTCGCTGCCATTCGAAGGATTGTCGATCGTCACCAAGCGCGCATACAGTGTTGTTCTCTTGCTCAGCAAATGGTCAATACCGAGCCCGAATGACGTCAACTGATTATCCGTGTCCCGCACATCACGCCTTACTGCTTCGGCAAGCAGCGTGTTCTGCGAGTTCGCTTTCCATATAAGATTGAGCCCCGCATACCGGGCCGAGCGCGTGGCAGGCGCGTCGCTCTTCGACGTTCCGACAAATCCGCCGAGGCGGACGCTGTCGAACCAGTATGCCGCACCTGCGTACTGATGGGTCGATGCATAAGGCTCGGGTGCCGCCGCCGTGATCGTGCTGTACGACCGCTGCACCGCATAGAAGGCATAGAGTGGCCCCTTGTCGTAATCGATGCTGGCGCTTGCACCGCTTCCGCTTCGGGTACTGCCCGCCGTCTCGCCGGCTGCGAGGGCTGCGCGAACGACCACGCCGTTGAAATTGGGTGAAAGATATCCGACGGCATTGTTAAAGCGGGATCCGTAGGGCACGTATCCCGCGCCCTGCGACGAGGTTTTGGAGAGCAGCAGGATTGGCGACGCGAAGGAGTTGAATCGAAACGCGTCGATCTTCCCTAGGCTGTAGAAAGCCGGCGTGAATTGCCTTCCCAGCCGCAGTTCGCCCCAGCCGCCGAACAGGCCGACGTAAGCCTGGCGGCCGAACAGCGAATTGTTGCGGAAGAATTCCGCTCCCGTGTCCGCCGAAAAGCCGGACTCCAGCACGAACTTGGCCTTCAAATTCGGCGCGATCTCTTCGGTTCCGCGAAACCCGACGCGCGAAGCCGACAGTCGGCCGTCATCCAGCCGGGTCGTGCTGTCCGTACCCTTTACATAGCCGAGCGACATGTCGACGATACCGTACACCTCTATCGCCTGCGTGCCTGTCGAAGCGCTCAAGCCCGCCACCAGCAATGCAGCAGAAATTCTCATAATCCTATCTCCCATCATGTTCTGTTCAACTCATCCGATCCGGATTGAATACGTCGCCGTCCGTTATGCGACGCGCCGCGCCTGGCCGCTCCAATAGCGTTCCTTCACATCCTTGCGCGACAGCTTGCCGTTGGCATTCTTGGGAAGCTCGCCGACGAAGTCGACCGAACGCGGCTTCTTGAAGTCCGCCAGATACTGGCGGCAGTGAGCGATCATTTCCTCTTCATTGGCCGCATGCCCGTCGCGCAGAACGACGACGGCTTTGATGGCTTCGCCCCAGACCGGGTCGGGAACGCCGACCACGCAGACTTCGTACACGGCAGGATGCCGGTACATGGCCTGCTCGACTTCCGTCGGATATACATTGAATCCACCGGAAATGATCATGTCCTTCTTGCGGTCGACGATGTACAGGTACCCGCGGTCATCCATGCGCGCCAGATCGCCGGTGTGCAGCCAGCCGTTCTTGACTGTGGCAGCCGACAGCTCGGGTTCGCGCCAGTAGCCTGCGAAGACTTCGGGGCCGCGGATCACGATCTCGCCCACTTCTCCGCAAGCCACCTTATTGCCGTCGTCGTCGACCAGTTGCAATTCCGATTCACTGAAGATGCGTCCGCAGGAGCTCAACAGTTCCTCGCGGCCGCTCTCGATCGCCAGCCTGTGATCTTCGGTGCTCAAGGCCACCAGGCCGCCCGTGGTTTCGCCTGCGCCGTAGCCCTGCGACAGCACCGGGCCGAGGATTTCCCACGCTTCCCTGATGCGCGAGGGAGCCATCGGCGCCGATCCGTACGATATCTGCTTCAGCGAGCTGAGATCGAAGTCGCGCACCCGAGGATGCGCCACCAGCATGTTGATCATGGTCGGTACCGCGAAGCACACCGTCACCTTGTGCTTTTCAATGGACGCCAGAAAAGCTTCCGGCTCGAACCGTTCATGCAGCAGGATGGTGCCGCCCTGGAACAGGAAGGGCTGTATGAACATGCCGCTCGCATGCGTGATGGGCCCCGCCAATGCAAGCACATCGCCGGGTCCGACCCGCATCCGGCTCATGACCACCTTGCGCAGCGATGCCATGCGGTTGCCCACGGTCTGCATCGCCGCCTTGAGCTTGCCGGTGGAGCCGGAAGTGTAATGCAGCACCGCCAGGTCTTCCTCTGCCATTTCGACATCCGGGCTTTCGGCAGCCGCGGCGCGCAGCAAATCCTCGTAGTCGAGGAAACCTTCCTGTTCCGCGCCGATGGCAATGAAGCGGGAAACCGGACCGAGCGAAGATTTCAGGCTGGCGATGGACGCAACATGGGCGGCGCCGGCCAGCATGATGACAGGTTCCGCATTGCTTATCGTGTCGATCACCTCGGCCTGCGACAGACGCGCATTCAGTGCCACCTTCACCAGCCCGGCTTTGTACAACGCACATTCGAGTTCGATCAGCTCCGGCCTGTTCCATGCCTGGACTGCGATGCGATCGCCTTTTTTGGCGCCGAGCGCGAGAAGCGCATTCGCAAGCCGGCTTGACCGTTCGTCGAGTTCGCGGAACGTGGTCACCTTCTCACTAAAAATGATTGCCGGTTGATCAGGCCAGTATTGCGCGTTGCGCGTGATGAATCGACCCTGGTTCATTACACCCCCTATCGTCAGTAGTGAGAAGAATGATAGGAGGCAGCACTACGCGTCGTGATACTTTGCAGCCAAAACTCAATAACGCAGCGGAATAATGCTTTGACTTAAGGACCAGACTGATTGCCTACGGTGGCATAGCCGCGCAGCAATTCGATGAAGCGCATGACTAGCGGAGACAGATAGGCGTTGCGCCGCGTGGTAATTCCGATCACGCGCGGCCACATTGCAAGATGCAGCGGAACCACCTTCAGCCCGGCACCGCTCTGCTGCCGCAGGGTGGATGCACCGATGATGCTCAGCAGATCGGTTGCCTTAACCACACTCAGTAGAGAGGCGATGGAGGAGTCCGATTCGATCACCACGTTGGGAGCCGGCAAACCCTGCTCCGCAAATCGCGCATCGACGGCACGCCGCGCCATGACGGCGGAGTTCGGCAAGATCCAAGACTGCGTGGTCAGGTCCCGAAACTGCAAACTCATCGAGTTGAAAAGCGGGTGCCCCTCGCGCGCGATGACATGTAGATTGTCCGCGAACAGGGGATGCTGGTGGAATTCGGGCCGCTCGGACTGCGAGAGCGCGCTGATGCACAGATCCAAATCGCCCTGCTGTAGCGCGGCGAACAGCTTGTCGTTGAGACCGACCATCACCTGCATGCGCGCCGCCGGCCGCTGTTCCAGCAGTTCCGCGCAGGCATGACCGAAAATCGGCTCGGCATAGGTCGGCGAAATGCCTGCCCGGATCAGGCCTGCCTTTCCAAGCCGCAGGTCGTTCGCCTCCTTGACCGCCTCGTCGAGGCCGAGGCGCGCAATGCGCACACGCTCGTGAAATGCCTCCCCCGCCGCCGTCAGGACCATGCCTTTTGCTGTCCGCTCGAACAAGGACATCTGCAACTCGCTTTCCAGCCGCTGTATTCCCTTGGTGAGCGCAGGCTGGGTCACGCCCATGGATTCGGCAGCGCGCCCGACATGGCCTGCTCCGGCCACAGCCAAGAAATAATCCAGGTCTTCCAATCTCATCCCATTCCCTAGCGTTATTGAAATCGCCGCCCTGATAATCACATTGCTCCGGCCTTATTGTCAATATTGGGCCTGCCTGAACAAATCAAGGAGCAATCGATGCTTTCCCCTTCCGGTCCCGAATTCACGGAAATCCGCCGCCGCCTGCATAATTATCTTCATGCGGAATTGATTCCATTCGAGAAAGATAAGCGCTTGGGCTATGAGGACCAGCTGCCGAAGGAAGCCGTGCGCGGAATCTGGAAGCGCTCCCGCGAACTGGGTCTGTACGGCCTGCAGCTTCCGCGCGAACTCGGCGGCCTGGGGCTCAGCGTCAGTGAACTGTGCGTTTTGAAGGATGATGTGGCCTCTTCCGGCGCCATCCTGTTTCCGCATGTGCTAGGCGACTGGGGAGGGCCGTCGCGGATCGGCAATCTGATCAAATACGCAACGCCCTACCAAATCGAGCACTACATCACGCCCTGCATCCGCGGCGAGAAAGGTGCATGTTTTGCAATGACCGAAGCCGGATCGGGCTCAGACGCGGCCAGCATCAAGACGCGGGCGGTCCGCGAAGGCGATGAGTATGTCATTACCGGTCGCAAACATTACATTACGGCGTCCGCCTTTGCCGATTTTGCCATTGTCATGTGCGTCACCGATCCGGAGAAGGGAGCGGACGGCATTTCCGCCATTCTGGTGGACCTTGACCGGCCCGGCGTTACCCTGTCCTATGACTACCTGCCGATGACCGGCCAGCATGTCGATGCCGACATTGACATGCAGTCGGTGCGCGTACCGGCGGCCAACCTTATAGGCACCGAAGGCAGCGGCTTCAAAATCGCAATGGACCGCGTGAATGTGAACCGGCTGCTGCATTGCCCGACCATGATCGGCCTGGCGCGGCAGGCCTACCGGATGGCCGTCGATTATGCGCATCATCGCCAGCAGTTCGGCGGGCCGATCAGCCGCTTTCAGGCGATCCAGCACATGCTTGCCGACATGGCAACCGCGCTGTATGCCTGCGAAAGCATGGTTATGAACGCGGCTCTGGCAGCCGACGAAGGGCGCGAGGTTCGCAAGGAAGCATCGATGTGCAAGCTGTTCGTATCGGAGCGCTGCTTCGAGATTGCGGACAAAGCCATGCAGATCCACGGCAATGTCGGCGTCACGAAGAATCACCCGGTTGAATTCATCTTCCGCCGTCTACGTCTCTACCGCATCGTGACGGGCACGAGCGAAATTCAGCGCAATACGATTGCGAAGGAGATCCTGAAGAGAGATTGAATCTGCATAATGCATGGCATGCCCGGATCATAAGCAGCATGCGCGGGCGACGCAATGCGTGCAAAAGGCGCAACAGGTTCTGGCGGCGTGCTGGCCCCAGGCCTGCTGGCTCCTGTCGATCTCAAGGTGACGGGGGAATGCCCACGGAAGCCGAGATGCACCAGACGCGCAAAGGCAAGCAGTGGTACTTCGGCATGAAACTGCACATTGGCGTGGACCGCCAAAGCGGACTGGCGCACAGCGCGATGGTGACGCCAGCCAATGTGCATGCAAGCATCCGCTGCGACACCTGCCGCATGGTCGCGAGAAGCGCATGTACGGTGACAGCGCCTATGACGTAGAAAAACCCCGTTTCGTGGCAAAGCGCCGCGGGCAAAGGACTTCACGAACGAGCGAGTGCGCCGGCGCAAGGATGAACCGGCCGACGAAGAATGGTTGCATAACATATTTTCATCACATCGATCCCAGTGGGTAGTGAAGGAAGGTCCTTGGTCACCGCACGAATGGCGGCTTTGAAGCAGGAACTCGTTACTGGTTAGGTGGGCACATTGAACCCAGGCCATAACCGAGCTGCGCGTCTGCTCGGTAATTTCAAACTGCACGGACCGCTGGGTTTTTTGCTGCAATACGATGGCTCGCGGAACTACTCGACCGCCTTGCGTGACGTCGCTGACGCGGAGACTAAGCAGGTCGCAGCCGCGAAGCTTGCTATCAACTGCAAGATTGAACAAAGCCAGATCGCGAGTACGATTCTCCAGTTGCAGCCGGATGCGGATGGCCCAAATTTCCTTCAATTTCAAGGGCGCTTTTTGACCGACGAACTTGCCTTTGTTCCATGCCCGCATGGTAGCGGGCTGAGCTTCGTGGGCATTCATGACTGTCTCCTTCTGCGTATGAAAGGAGACTCATTCTGCTTCACCTATTACCGACGTTCCGCGATCCCAAGCAGACCTAGACGTTTTACATAGTCAGATGTACGACATCAAATACCAAGCAGGTAATACCAATCCCAAGCCATTCCGTGACATGGGATTGGTATAAGGCTGGTCACCTAGTCGATGTCGAAACGTTATTGATCGCGGCCAAAATTCGATCGAGCTGAGCCGTGTCTAGTGGCTTTGCGAAATGATAGTCAAAGCCGGCTGATTTAGACAGGACCCTGTCATGAGCTTGGCTATAGCCAGTTAAAGCAACCATGATGGCTTTTTCATTTTCGGGCCGTGCCCGCAGACGCCGCACCAATTCATAGCCGTTCAAATCCGGTAGGCCAATATCGAGTATATAGAGCTGTGAAGCGCTATCCGCCGCAGTTATCAGGGCCTTTTGCGCATTAGCTTCCACTTTTACCTGGTGTCCCTTTGCCTGCAGTAGGGACGCCAGGCTATGTGCCGCATCTTCATTATCGTCAACGATCAGGATCGCAACTGGCTTGGCGGAGCGGTGTACGTCGGTTTGCCTCTCGCCATCCGGGGCGTCATCCGCGGCTGTTTTATCTAGTGGAAGAACGAGCTCGAAGGTACTGCCCTTGCCCAGGCCGTCGCTACGCGCTTCCACGCGTCCATCGTGAAGCGTCACAATACTTTTCACCAGCGCTAGTCCCAGCCCCAATCCGCCTTGTGAGCGGTCCGGAGTACGCTTTCCCTGCCGGAACAATTCGAAAACGTGCGGAAGCAGAGACGGCTCCATGCCCATACCGTTGTCCGTCACGCTGATCTGTACCCACTCCATTTCGACATCAACGCCGAGGATAATTTCTCCACCTTGCGGGGTGTACTTCGCGGCATTGTTCAGCAGGTTGGCTACTGTCTGAATCAGGCGTGTCCTATCGCCTAAGACCATGGCATGGCCTGCCTTCACGCGTATGTTGAGCGTATGCTTGCGCGACTCTATCAACGGTCGGACTTGTTCGACCGCATCGGCCACGACCGATTTGATGTCGACCTTTTCCTTTTCCAGTTCAGCCAGGCCTCGGGTGACACGGGAAACGTCCAGCAAGTCATCAACAAGCTCGCTCAGATGATCGACCTGCCGCCCAATAATATCGCTCGACCGTTGAACCATCTTGTCATTCGGACCAGCCACCTTCAGAAGCTCTGCTGCGGCGCTGATGGGAGCAAGCGGGTTGCGCAGTTCATGCGCGAGCATGGCCAGGAATTCGTCCTTGGCGGCATTCTGGTCTTCGGCCAGCTTCCGGGCGGTGTGCTCCTTGGCGAGAAGCGAAGCGCGCTCATGCTCGAGCGCTTCTCGATCGGCTCTCTCGGCGGCAAGCCTGGCACCAGCATGATGAAGTGCCGCGTTCAGTACATCAGCCTCCAATACATTCGACGCTCGCATCTCGGGAATGACGCCGTTACCAAGCAGATCAGCCGCCAACACGGCTTCGCCAAATGCATTGGCCATACGTCTTGCGAGCATGAAGACCGCGAGCGCTGCAACCCCGAACACCAGAAGAAAGGCAAGTATGCCGTACAAGACGGCCCGCTTGGCTGGCGCTTCGATCTCGATCTCGGGAACACCAATGGCTATCGACCATTGGGTACGGTCGGTACGAGTGAAGACGCTGTAAACCGGGATGCCGTCCCGGCTAATATTCCTGACATGGCCATTCGGCTGGCCCTGCATGGCCTTGAACAGGTCGGGCGCAACTGCTTTGCCCGCGAACGCAGCTTCATTTTTATTTCGGGCAATACTGACACCGTCGGAACCCACAACTCCTACGATCCAGGAGTCGGGATAGCTATGCGTGTTCAGCAGTCTGCCGAGGTGCTTCGGTTGGATGACCTGCGAAAGCAGGTACTCTTTGCCGGCCGAGGTGACAACAGGCACATTGACCGAGACGACTGGTGCGTTTCCAATCTTTCCCTGTCTTAGATCGGATACGGTGACCTTGCGCTGAGCAAAGGCGGCAGGAATCCAGTCATAAGTGACATCAGACAGATTGGTGCCAAAAGGCTTCTGGGTATGGAGTAGAACCCTGCCATCGGGGCTATACAGCCCAAGCGAAGAATCGGTTCTTGTATTGACTTTGTTTAGCAGTTCGTAGAAGGACGCAAGATCGCCGTTCTGCAGATAATTTGAGTATGCAAGAACCTGGAGTGTCCCTTCGATATTTGCAATCTCCTGGTCGATATCCAACGCGATGGCCGCTGCTTTTGCTTCAACCAGACTTATTCGGGCTTCGCGTTCATTTTCCAGAAGTAGGTATAGCCCCCAAGTCGCGAAAATCACTGTGGGTGCAAGAATAAGGGCAACCATCAGGGTTAAATAGTTGCGAGTTTTCAATGTATTCTAACCCTGTTAGATAGCCATGTTCACGAGGGAGGATGAGTACGGCAATAACATCTGAAGGCGTATAGCAAGCGCAACGCAGCATTTTAGCTTATTTCACATTTGTAATTTCATGGGGGCACACTGATGCTTCCTCAATAAATGCCATACCCAATCAATAATGCTATTTTCGCAACAAAATGAATTGAAATGGCTGGAAAATTTCTATTGTGGCATTGCCACACAGACCGATCCAGCCAGCAGGTTGACGCTCGTCAACTTGACGTCTAGAAGCGAAGCTATGCACTTGTGTCCCGCGTCGTACTGTCGATAATGCATGGCTTTGCCACATGACTAAAGGGAACGAAGTGGGCGTGTTACAGGACAATGTATGGGTTGAATTGGTTGGCAAAATCATCATCGCGCGACTGAGGGGAGATGTAAGCGTAGAGATGCTTAACGAGCGTCACCAGCGCATTTGCCAGATTCGCCGGGATACCAGCTGTAGCCGAGTATTGCTGGATGACCTGGAAATGACCGCTATGTCGTACCCAGCAGTCGAGGTCCAGCAGGCGTTGAACATAGAACTGGAATCATTGGATTTCCAGATCGCCATCGTTGTCCCAAACAGTCGGTTGGCCTACCTTGCCCGTATCCAGTTTGGCGATATCAATCATCGTGTGTTCTACAACGATATGGCTGAAGCGACGGCATGGCTGATGCAGTCGACGTGCTCCGCTCTGCCAGTGACGACTATCGATCGGCTTCCAATCTGATGTCACACTTTGCTTAACCGGTTTCGTCTGCATGTATTTGAAGCCCACCCGGCTGACGTCTGGATCAACCAAGTGCCGTGTCCAGCAGCATCATTAACACGAATCCAATCATCAAACCGCCGGTTGCCAGGGTCTCATGACCAGCCCGGTGCGATTCGGGAATGATTTCGTGGCTGATAATGTAGAGCATCGCCCCTGCCGCAAATGCCAGCCCCCAAGGCAGAAACATGTTCGATATCCCGATCACCGCGGCGCCCATTACCGCAGCAAGGGGTTCGACCAGACCGGACGCTGCGCCGATACCCACAGCTGTGGTACGACCATATCCTACGCCACGCAATGTAGCGGCTACTACCAAACCTTCAGGTACATCCTGGATAGAAATGCCGGTTGTCAGTGCAGTTGCTCCGACATTGTCCGTTCCTGCATATGCCACGCCAATGGCAAGTCCCTCCGGGAAATTGTGGAGCACAATGGCCCATACAAACAGCCACGCCCGTTTTAGCCGATGGGCGTGCATACCTTCCACACCTTTCACAAAATGCTCATGTGGAACAAGCTTATCCATTGCCAGAAGGAGCGCAGCTCCTAACAAAATACCTCCTCCAGTGATAAGGCCTGCACCCCAAGCGCTGAAACCTTGTACCCCGCTGGCCTCCAATGCCGGCATGATCAAGGAAAAAACGCTGGCTGCCAGCATCACGCCCGCGCCGAAACCCAGCAAACCGTCAAACGTACGTTGCGAAAACTGTTGCGCGAACAAAACAGGCAGTGTGCCTAGAAAGGTGGCGAGAGCAGGCATGGCTCCACCTTGGAGTGCTGCGGCGATACGCGGATCGTAATGCATCAGTATGCGATGCGTCATATAGAACAGCAGCACCAGCCCAACGAATATCCCTAGACCCAGTATGTAATGTCGCCCGGTGGCAGGTGCGGAAATCTTTGTCGTGTCCAGTGAAGACGGTGGAGGCGCCATGAAATAATCTTTCCTTTGATGTAACAGACCCGCTGTGCCTGCTGTTGCCGTAGAAATGCCAACTTGAAAACCTATTCCTGCTAGATATCATTAGAAAGACTTGGTTTCGAAATTTTTCGCCTCTTGTTTGCCTCTTCACAACCGTGCTGGAAGTAGCGGCAGATTGCGGCTTTTCTCTTAGGCGAATCAATCCTAGCGCGGTCGGTTTGGCCCAGTAGTCGGTCACGCTTCAAATTTCGGATAGAGGTACTTTAGTTTGATGCGCGCGTTAGTTGTGCGGAATTGCCAGTCGATACCCGTTTGCCGGCTATTGCGTGTCTCGGCCCAATCCCTGGCAAGCGTCGGCGACGCGTCCACACTCACCGATGCGCTGGTCCAGGCATTGCCGTGTCAGCGCGCTCAACTCCGGCTCGGCCATGTTTAACCAACTGCCATGCTTGGGCGTATGCAACAGGTCCAGTTTGCGTGCCAGCCGCAGCGCCTCGTCCGGTGCAAATGCCTCGTACAGCGATGCCAATCGGTGGGTGTTGAGGTTGTCACATACCAGCGTGATCCGCTCGGCCTGCCTATAGCAGGGTGCATCCACCACCTCCTTGATGTGCTGCGCCCAATCAACGGCCGTGCGGCGTTCGCTCACCGCGACCGTACGCCAACCGGCCAAGGGCTCGACGAACATACAAGCCACGCACACCCCGCGTCGTGCATACTCGAAATCTTCTCGAACCGTCCCGTCCGGTGCAACCACCGGCTCACGCACTTCGTCGATCAATTGTTTGGGCTGTTCATCCATGCAAACGACTGGGTAGCGTGCATCGTACGGCCGGGCGTATACTTCCAGCACCTGCTCCATCTGGCAGGCAAACTCGGCATCATGAGCGGCGGGATGCACCATTGCTCTTTCAGCCACGGTTTGAAGTCGTTTTTTTGAGTGTGCGCCGCACGGTTTCGCGTGAAATCGCATCGACAACGCGCAGCTCCACCAGTTTGTCGGCCAGCAAATTCAAGGTCCAGCCAGCCGCATCTTCCGGGGCGCGTGAACAGGCCAGCTTGACTAACTGCGCTTCGCCAGCACCGTCGAGCTTGCGGCTGGTTGGCCGCGTGGCATAGTGGCGCTCAAACAGCGCCGCAAGCCCTTCCTGCACTGCGCGCTTGCGCCAGTTCTCCAGACTGCGGGACGTCATGCCGAACGCTTCGGCAATGCGTGCATCCGTCCAGCTCGGTCAGCCGTCGCTTTGGTCCATCTTGAGCAAGGCATGCGCCAGTCGGATCTTCCATGCCGCCGATTTGCCTGTTCGCACCATTGCTGCCATTCATGTCCGCTCTTGCGCAGTGAGTTGCAGCACATATTTCCGGTTCATCACAGTCTCCTGGACAGCCAATCCCCTTGGACCGCTTTAAAACAAAAAAGTGAGCAGTGTCAGACTACTAGGCGAGGCCGAGGTGGTTTGCCGGCGAAACAAGGCGTGGTGACGCGACATGGCGGGCTCGGCGCCCCCACACAACGCAGTGTCGCCGGCAAAGCAGCCGGGATCGTCAGTCCGGTCAGAGCGAAAGCGATCTACTGCCGAGTCCGGCCAAAAGAAGTCAGAAGCAGAAGACAAGGCAGGCAACGTATACGTAGTTGATAGCTGGAATATGAACGTCCGCAAAATCATACCTGAAGGCAGAGTGAGCATATTTGCCGGAGCCCCTCCTGAAGTTGACTACTGAAGCAAGAAATCTCATGCGTAGAGGTGTTCTACAACCTTTTTCATACCATTTTTTGGCAAAAACAGTAAAGTTGATGGTTTGCTATAAAAATCTGAAAACTATAGACGTTTGGGAGTTCTAAATGAAAGTTCGTTCCGGGGCCAATTTCAAATTGTCTGATCTAGATGGCCGCAAAGGCATTGTGCGAGGCATCGGCGCGTTAAGCATCTTCCTGACGATCGCTGCATGTGGCGGAGGGGATGGCACATCGAGCACTTCCGGCACGGCACAAAAATCCGTCGTCGAACTGATTGCCGGAAGCACGGAGACCGAATCAAATTATTCAATTCCCTCCGGTCCCGGCATTGGGGCCATGGATGGAGTGGGCGCCGCAGCTCGTTTCAGGAAGCCGACAGCTCTTGCACAAGGCCCTTCGGGCAACCTCTATGTCGCAGACAAGGGGAATTTTACAATCCGGAAAATTTCCGCGACGGGCGTTGTCAGCACCTTGGCCGGCAAGCCTAGGGTAATTGGTCCGTTCCCAAGCGGAATAACCGATGGTATCGGGAGCGAGGCATTATTCAACGGACCAATGAGCATCGCAGTGGATGCAGCGGAGAATGTTTATGTAGCCGATAGGTTGATTTCTAACGGTGATGTGGAGAGACAGGGTGACTATGCAATCAGAAAGATCACTCCTTCGGGCCAAGTCAGCACGCTGGCAGTTGTCCAGGTAAGCGGCCCTTTGCAAAGCAGATGCAACGACGTCGGCCTTGCGGCGGGGCCTGATAATTCTATTTATATCGCAGAAGGTTATTTTATTAAAAAAATCAGCCCCTCTGGAGCGGTAAGCAATTTTGTCGGGACGGCTAATCCCATCGCTGGCACGCCGACCTTGTACGCCTGTAGCATAGCTTTTGATGCGACCGGCAATCTTTATTCGATTGCGTACGGATATACTTCGCTCTTGCAGAAAATCTCTCCCGACGGCAGGGTTGACACCATCGCAGGTAATTTTATGCCCTATGGCAGCGAGCCGTTGAACTTGGATGGAATGGGAGACAAAGCTCGGTTTTCTTCATCCACCGGAATCGCAGTGGACACTGACGGAACGATCTATATCACCACTGACAGTGTGCTCGGTGATGGAATCCGGAAGATAAGGCAGGATGGCTCGGTAAGTACTGTCATGGGAGGTCAGCCGTTCAAGGGTTCTCAGGCGCTTACGCTGGGAAGCGAGGCGCCTAGAATACCAGGCCCTCAAGGCATTGTTAGAATAGGTCCGAGAAAATTCGCAGTTACGACGGGAAATGCTGTCGTAAGCGTGGAAAATCCTTGAAATACATTCAACGTATTCAATTCGATTAGACCATGGAAATTTGTCGGGTGAAGTCAAAAATCTTCGTTCCAACATATTAGCTCGGTTTTTTTAACGCTAACGATTAACTTTCTGATTAATTTATTCGAGCTCCTAATGATCCAGGATACGGACAAGGCCAAAGCTTGTGTTGGATGAAGGTCGCCCAATCGAGGAGATAGACTGCCACTGGATTTAGACATCTTCATACTGCTTTCAATAGCATAGAGACTTGAACGGCCAAATTTAATATCGATGCTGTATGGACTGAAGAGGGGAAACAATGCGACTTCCTGCCTAACACATAGGTTTCAATCTGATGACCATTCCGACAGACGCCAATGTTTCGGTCAAGTGACAGACAAGCCGGGACACGCATGCTCACTTCGTCCATAGCGGCAGAACCGTCCTATGCCCTTTACCTCGATCGTTGAATGTCCGCTATCGTGAAAGCCGAGAGGCCGGTAAGGGTCGACTTGGAACAGTTGATAAATATGAGTGAACGTCTGCTCTTGCACAGGAAGCTGCCGCTGACCGCGTACCCTTAACCTGCCATAGTGAACCGAGCTCACGGAACCAATCTGTCATCGCAATCCAGGGCTCGGCGTTGCGGCAGGGCGGAGCCGTGTGCAAAATCATCGGTCGGTGTACAAATAGCGCTAGTCGAAGAATACCCATGCACTGGAGCGCGTTCACACTGATTTTCTGGTGCCACGCACCGGTATTCAATGGAGTGCCCTTGACCGATAAGCTCAAGAGCATTGGCCGGAGTTGGCTGGCGCTGGACGGCAGAACGACAAAAGCGCCGCTGGGTGGAAAAGAAACGGGCCGAACCCGTGCGACCCCGGCAACGGCGGCGTCAAGCGCAGCCTGCTCACTGAGCCCCCGGTGTTCCGTTGACCATTGAAGTGGCTGCGGCTAACCGGCATGACATGAAGCTTGAGCGTTCAGCCGTAACGAAAGAGGGAGTTAGTGCTACACCCACCGCAAGCAACTTATTGATTCGGCCCGAAAAATGGTTGATTGTTCGGGCCGCTGATCTCCCCCTCTCCCTCTGGGAGAGGGCCGGGGCGAGGGAATCCGGCTCAACATATTTTCGGGCCGGATCTGTAATGCTGTTCAGAATTACAGCCGCTTCATTAATGTTGTCCATGAGGGCGCTTTACGCTACTCGATTTCGAGGCAATACGGATCCATTCCTGTCTGCGCAATAGGCTCACTCAACTCTCAGCGAATGCCTGCCGCCTGAACTGCAAGTGAGAAACATTAATCAATGGTGATCTGCATTCCATCGCGTTGCTACTGTGTGTGCTGGCGGCACGCCTCTGCCGTGCTTGACTCACCCAGCTGTTCGATCAGGCCAGCGATGTCGCCAATCGGGCTGAAACGGTTGGGACCGATGGCCTCATCGTTATCCACTGACATCTTGCAGCTCGACATACGTTCTCCCCAGCACGTATTGCGGCTACTCACTATTGCGACTGCTCAGAAATGTCGTAGTACATGGGGGAATCCTTCGTCCCACGTAACATCAAAGCTTACTTTGCGCGATAGAAAACATCACTTTTTCGTCATAACAATACCAACTACCGAGCGTCGTCGTGATCGACCAAAAAACTTCTCAATCCGGACGGTCTGTACGAAGCATTCTGCTTTCCCTAGTCCTGGCGTGTCTGCTCCCCGGCGTGATCGGGGCGATTGTCCTATTCACGCTTCAGTACCAAGCAGGCCGCGTACAACAGGAAAGGGACATGATCCATACCGCCCGGGCGTTAGCGCAAGCGGTGGACGGCCATCTGCTTCGGGTTCAGGCAACCGCTGAGGCCCTGGCTACTGCGGATTCATTGGTTCAGGGGCATTTTGAGCGATTTCATGAGCGGGCGCAGAAAGCCATTGCCGACGCCGGGATCGGCTCCAATGTTGTATTGAGGAATAATGCGGAGCAACTGATTCTCAATACCTCAAAGGAATATGGTGCTCCACTTCCACCTCAGCCATCGCGCGATCATGTTCGGCGGGTTTTCGCGACCGGGCAGCCTGCCGCATCGGATCTTTTTAAAGTCCCGCAGTATAAGCATCCCATCATCAGCCTTGATGTCCCTGTGGTAATCGACGGCGTGGTCACCTATTCATTAGGTATCGGTGTCTTACCAGAGCATTTTCAAGCGATTTTGAAGGCACAAGATTTGCCGTCGGACTGGGTAGCCGGCATTCTCGACAGCGGCGGGACTATCGTTGGCCGCAACTTATCCCTCGACGAGTTCATTGGCAAAAAAGCCAGCAACAAACTTCTTGAGGCGATGATGACGGCTCCGGAGGGGGCAGTAGAAGCGACGACGAACGAAGGCATTTCAACATTGACATTCTATCGGCGCTCTCCCGTCACTGGCTGGTCAGTCGCGATCGGCATTCCGCAAGATTCAATAAGCGATGCACTTTCCGCCCCTCGTACCAGTCTTGCGCTGGGTGTAATAGCGCTGTTTGTGCTCGGTCTCACACTTGCATGGTTCAAGGGAGGAAAAATTGCTCGCTCCTTTAATGTTCTTATCGCCCCGTCTGCCGCTTTGGGGGCTGGAGCTCCGGCGATAATTCCCCATACCGGCATCCAGGAGGCGGATAAAGTCGCCGCAGCCCTGGGGCGCGCCAGCACGCTGCTTAACGCGAAGGACGCGCAGTTGCTGGAGGCGCATCGCCTAGCCAGAATCGGTACCTGGTCTTGGGATGTGCGTACCGGCCAAGTAACGTCGTCCGAGTCGCTCGCTGCCGTTTGCGGGCGAGAAGTTCCACCATTCGCCGAACAGCGGGGAACATTTCTCACCGAAGAATCATGGGACTGTGTGAATACTGCGGCGCAAGAGGCAATACGAACCGGTAAGGGTTATGACCTTGAAATACAGGTCAATCACGGCAGCGGGTCAACAATCTGGATGAACGCCAAATGCGAGGCTGTCCAAGATGAGCGGGGCGAAGTAATTGAATTGCACGGGACGCTCCAGGACATAAGTGAACGAAAGCTGTCCGAACGCCAGATCCGCGATGCTGCTTTGCATGACATCCTGACCGGATTGCCCAATCGAGCCCTGGTCATGGAGTATTGCGAACACTTGCTTGCTGCTGCCAATCGGGGGCATAGCCAAGGTGCGCTCTTGTTCATTGACCTCGATCGGTTCAAACCCATCAATGACCTCTACGGGCATGAGACCGGCGACGAAGTATTAAAGGAGATTAGCAATCGACTGCTTGCGTGTACGCGTGACGAAGACCTGGTCGGTCGGCTCGGCGGTGACGAGTTTGTGGTCATCCTCTCTTACATTAACGCTGACCGGCATCGCGCCGCCGTTGTTGCCCGGCACATCATAGACAGTCTTAGTCGGCCGATTTCCGTCAATGGGCTGGAGCTCGGTGTGTCGGCTTCGATTGGCATAAGTTATTTCCCACATCACGCACGTGATGTCGGCGGGCTGATCCACACCGCGGACCTCGCTATGTACCACTGCAAGAAGACGGGAAAGGCAAGTTTTCGTTTCTATACAACGGAACTTGAAAAGCAGGCAGAAGAAGAAATCCTGATCGAGCTTAGGCTTAAGAAAGCCCTTGCGCAAGGGGGTTTTCGTCTGCATTACCAGCCAGTGATCGATATCAAGAGTGGAAAGTTAATCGGTGCCGAGGCTCTTGTGCGGCTTGAGGACGGCCAGGGCGCGACTCTTGGCCCCGACAGATTCGTTCCTGTTGCAGAGGCGACCGGCCTGATTGCCGACCTCGGGCAATGGGTTGTGGAAGAGGCGTGCCGGCAGCATAGGATTTGGTTAAGACAAGGCATGGCGCTGACGATCGCAATTAACGTGTCGCCTCTGCAGTTCAGGCATCCAACGTTCGCCAAAAAGCTTGGAGAGATTATTTCAGAAACCGGAATGAGTCCGGGCAGCATTGAAATTGAAGTCACCGAAAGTGCGGTCATGGACGATGTCAATGAAGCCGTCGATATCCTGAACAGGATCAAGTCGCTCGGAGTACGCATCGCGTTAGACGATTTCGGCACCGGTTACTCCAGCCTGAGCAGTCTGACTAGCTTGCCACTGGATAAGCTGAAGGTCGATCAGTCGTTCATACGGCATATTGAGCGTGACCATGCGTCTCGCGCCGTCACTGAAGCCATACTTTCATTGGGTCGCAGCTTGCGGCTCGATGTTCATGGTGAAGGCATCGAGTCAGAGTACGAACTGCAGTATCTGTCGGAACATGGTTGCAATCAGGCCCAAGGATACTTGTTCAGCCGTCCCTTGCCGGCCCATGAGTTTGCACTGTGGTGTCGGCAACGCGAAGCAGCCTGATAGATGCTTGCTGAATAAACTGAGAGTCGACGCCTCCTGCCGAAAATCCACTTCATTGCGAATGGGAACATTCGCGTATAGGCAGGAAAACGGCTGTTTATAGATCCGGCCCGAAAATATGTTGGGCCGGATCCCCTCACCCCGACCCTCTCCCAAAGGGGGAGGGTGAAATCAGCAGTCCGAAAAATGAACCATTTTTCGGGCCGAATCAATAGGATCGACAAGGTAGTACACGCCGCGACGGCGACCGTACGGAACCTGGCATGAAGCCGACAGTGCTAATCAGACGACAGGCGCCGCTCGGCAAGAAACGGTCAGCGGTCAGCGGTCAGGCCTTCCAGGACATGGTGTCCACGCTGATGAATGTTGAGGTGCATGCAACGGTGCAGTCATGTGGTCATGCGTGGTTTGTCAATTCGGTTAAGCCGCTTACCTGCACCTCGAGGCCTATCGCGGCTGCCGTTGGCACCGCTATCGGAAATTTGCGAGTCCGATTTTGGCCGGCTCCCATCCATGCTAATCTTGCATTCCGCGATTCAACACTAAACAGGTCATAAATGCCCCATCTCTTCGTCGAGTACAGTGAAAACCTTGCGCAGTTCGATGCCGCGGCTTGCCTGGCCACGGCAAATGCTGAACTTGTGGCCTCAGGCCACTTTGAGGAAGTCGACATCAAGAGTCGCGCCTGTTGCGTTGCAGCGTTCCGCGTGGGATCCGCACCTGCAGGACGTGCCTTCGTCGCCGCTCGCTTGTCCATACTTTCCGGTCGCAGCCCCGAAGCTAAGCAAGATCTTTCACAACGGGTATTGAAAGCATTGCAGCAGCATCTTCCATCAGGCACCGGTTTGAACACGCAGTTGTCTGTCGAAGTTGTAGACATCGACCGCTCCAGCTATGCCAAAGCCGTAGTTGAGACCTGAAAATTCGTAGAAGCCGACACCGCCTTGCGGCTCGACCTAAATAACCGGTTGGGCGTTCGCTGGCGGGAGACTCGAACGGCAGGTAAACGGCGATAGCGCCTTTCCGAGTCTTGGAATTACTGTGCGGAAGGTGGTTTATCGCCGCCGAAGATGGACCATCTCAGGAAAACAAATTATAGTACGAGCGTGCTTTTTGCTGTTAGCATAGCCATCTCACGGCGCCAGCAACGGCGCATAGCTGCCGGAGGGGTCATGCAGAACGAATCATATAAGTTGTACGGTGCAGACATCAGTTACTTCACGGGGAAGGTGCGAGCCTATCTGCGCTGGAAGAATATTCCGTTTGAAGAAATCGCATCCGATGCCGGTGTCTATAAGGAGATAATTCTTCCACGAGTGGGATTTCCCGTTATTCCCGTCGTGATCGCGCCAGATGGCAGATGTCTGCAAGACAGCACGGAAATCATCGATACGCTGGAATCATGCCACACCGGACCATCGGTCTATCCGGATACGCCGCGCCAGCGTCTCGCTTCGCTGTTACTGGAAACATATGGTGACGAGTGGCTGGTCATACCGGCGATGCATTATCGGTGGCATTACAACAGGGACTGGGCAATCCAGGCGTTTGGAGCACTTAATGCGCCCGATGCGTCAGCCGAGCAGCAGCGGGAGATCGGAGCCCGTCGTGCCGGGCCCTTTGCCAATGCCGCTGTTCTGCTCGGAGCGGAGCCGCACATGCATTCCGCTATTGAAGCTTCTTACGAATGCCTTCTGGCCGACTTGTCCCGGCACTTCGCATGCCATCCTTTCCTGTTCGGCGATCGGCCCTCCATTGCCGACTTCGGCCTTATCGGCCCGCTCTATGCTCATCAATACCGGGATCCGAAAAGCGGCGACCACATGCGCAAGACAGCCCCGCTTGTGGCGCAATGGGTCGAGCGAATGCAGAACCCAATACCGCTGAGTGGAGCCTTTCTGCCCAATGACGAAATACCGCAGACCTTGCTTCCGGTATTGCGGCGGATGTTCATCGAACAGTTACCGGTACTTGCCGATTCTGCTCGCCATGTGCGGCAGTGGATAATGGAACATCCGGACGAAGCACTACCTCGCGTCATCGGCAAGCATGCATTCATGCTCGAAGGGCGGGAAGGCCAACGCATTATCCGTCCGTACAGTCTCTGGATGCTGCAGCGTGCCCGCGACTATTATCGGTCGCTAGATTCGGAAAACAAGGCTGAGACCGACGCCATGCTGCGCACGGTAGGTGGAGAGGTATTCCTCGGCTTTGAGGACCCGCCGAGACTGGCGCGAGCAGGCCTGAGCGTTAAGGTCGCGCAATGATATTCACATCCATGTACCGACGACAGGTGATGGGTAACTTGATGGCCTGATCGGGCTTGAGGCCAATACCAAAGCGGCCAGGTTCATGGGAGAGGTAAATGTACTGTAGTTCAAGGCCTGCTTACTGGAGCGCAATCCAACATCTTGGTTGACTCGGATAAGTCAAGCACTGCATCAGTGCGTTTGACGGAATCCCGTATGCGCTGAAGCGCCTCGTCGGCTTTCAAACCGCGCAGTGCGGCTTGTTCAATTTGTCTGACATGCAACCTAAGCGTCGCCAGCCTTTGCCTTGCGCAGGTCCCATAGGCGATTTGCTCCAGCGCGAGCAGCATGCGCAACAGGACCTCTGTATTCCCTTCCGCGCTCTCCAGTATCTGGCTGAACGAAAGCGATACAAGCTCGGCGAAATCCGGCCGGCGAGCAATGACGCGCAAGGTATCGCCTTCATAGCTGCGAAGCGAAACCATAGAACGTTGGGCGCACCGGGTGAGAATGACCGCAATATGCTCGATACACGATACTGCGGTCGTCGTATCGTTGATGCTAGGCGACAGGGCCTTGAGCGCGATGTCAACCAGTTGCCGTATGCCGAAGGCGGGATCTTGTTCAATGGTGCGATAGATTCCCACGGCAACAACGCGGTTCAGGTCCCGGCAGGTTGATGCGTCAGGGGGATGCTCCATTGCCACCGATGCGAATGGCCGTCCCGGCGCGATAAACTCGCCGACCTTGGACTCCATGCGTACCACCGTGTTGCGCTCGCATGCGAAGGCAAGCACACTGCCGGCATTGATCCCCTGGATGTAACCCATCGCATCGGCCAGAATCGGGTACCAGCGCTGGCCGGCTTGAAGTTCATGCGCCTCCGGCATCTCCGATCCATTGCGGATTTCGTCTGGAAAAAGTCTGTCGACGGCACGCAAGGTATCGCGGGTGATGGAGGCAGTAATTTCCGACGCCTGGATGGTCGAGGAAATATGATGGATAAAGAAGATAAGGAATCCGCTCGCGATGATCGCAAGAATCACCGCGGTGAGGACAGCAAGTGACGGAACAAACTTCCATTCGTCGTCGTCGCTGATGGTTCGCATCACCACCAGGCAATAAATCCACACGCCGACGAATACCCCTAGCACGACCTGGTTGGCCCGGTCCCGCATGAAATTGCGCAGCACTCGCGATGTGTACTGGCTCGATGTCAGCGAAAGAGCAACAATTGTGATTGAGAAAACGACGCCTGCCACCGTCGCCATCGAGCCGGCAATTGCCGACAATACACCGCGAGCGCCCTCGGCTTCATTGGCGAGCAAGCGCGGCCAACGCGCCAGGAGCCTGTCATCGTAAATCTGGTCCAGTTCGATCAGAGAGAAAGCCAGCAGGATGGCGAATATAACGATCAGCGCCGGCACGAACCAGAAACTGGAACGGATCCGAATCAGCAGTTCGTGCGGTCGTCCCTTGCGCAGAAAATTCAGCATGGAGCCGTAATTGCCATGACGCCGGTGCCACTTGAAAGCGTAGCGCTATTACCGGCAGCGGCTGAGAAGATGATTGCTCGTTTCGCGAAAATGGGCAGCTCCTAATGGAAATAAAATGCCGACACGAATATGTATGGTTGCTTAGGATTCGTGCATCGTCGAGCCTTGGCTCAGGGAGACAGGGTTGGTATCCATAAGCGAAGCGAGTGTGGAACCGAAAGCAAGGTTGGCAACGAGTGCGAATGAGTTGATCTTCGACAACTTTCGATTGCCGCTCAAGCGCAAAAGCAGCACTAGTCCCGCATAATCGATCCATCAATCGCGAGCGTGCGGAAGACTTTTCCCAGTTCTACAAAAACACCAGATGTTGCCTTTCTATTTTCAGTAACCACTCGGTTAGATCCTAGCCTAGATTACCAAAACGACCAATCTCATCATCGAAGCAGATCAAATTCCGGACAGTGGCATACGACGTGCTTGATGTTGACCATGATCATTGAATGAGCCATTGGACGAAGTATGAACTCGAGTGGTTGCCAGTATTCTCAACGTATCCAGTGAAATGCAAGCGTAACCGGGGAAATCGGAGTTCCCGCTTTTCTGATTGACGCGTTCCGGCATGCGGTGATACAGGTTGTTCTCGGAAGCCCCTATCACTGCGGTCCGATTTATAGCATCTGCAACTATTGCTGCAGCCTATTGATCAGAGATTCATGATCGTCATTTCTGGAGACCGCGTATGAAGCTTTACGGAAAAGTCGCACTGGTAACCGGTGCTGCACAAGGCATTGGCAAGGCAATTGCGCTGCGGCTTGCCCAGGAAGGTGCCGACATCATCGTACATGCACTGCCTGACGATCCCCTGGCGGAAGACACGCTTACCCAGGTTACGGCCTTGGGCCGCCGTGGCTGCATATGTTTTGGCGACATCAGCAAGGTGGAAGACGACCAGCGTGCAATCAAGGAAGGGGTAGATCGATTAGGGAAAATCGACCTGCTTGTTAACAACGCTGGCATTGAAATCAAGGCGGCGCTCGAAGAGACGACGGAAGAGGCCTATCAACGTGTGCTTGACATCAATCTCAAAGGCGTTTTCTTTACAATCCAAGCCTTCGTGAAGTACCTGCGGGAATCTGGCCGAACCGGCAAGATTGTCAATATCAGTTCAGTGCATGAAGAACTGCCCTTCCCCGGTTTTAGCAGTTACTGCATGAGCAAGGGCGGTATGAAGATGATGACCCGCAATCTTGCCGTAGAGCTTGGGCCGCTCGGCATTACCGTCAACAATGTCGCTCCTGGGGCGATACGCACGCCAATCAATGCTGCATTACTTTCCGATAAAGACAAGGTCGCTGCACTGATCGACAATATTCCGTTGAAACGAATGGGCAAGCCGGACGATGTTGCAGGCGTCGTCGCCTTTCTTTGTTCGCCCGACGCCGATTACGTCACCGGAACGACAATGTATGTCGACGGTGGTCTGCTTTGGAATTACGCCGAGTAATAATCCGCTGTCACGAAGATGACAGCCTTCAAGACGGAAGGGAAATGCATGCCGGTTACGATGCGGAAGATTGAAATTGCAACGCCGCGCGCTGCGGGCAACGGAACGGATTCTTATCTTGCCTCAATCAGGAGGGTTTCCCGGATCTCTCCGGCAGATACCCTGACGCCTTCCGAGCGCTATCAGGAATTATTCGTCGCCGTACAAATGCAGCGGATCTTCGATGACAGCAAATGCTTTACCGACTGCGTGCCGCTCCAGAATAGCCCGAAGCACATTCTCGATGCCTTCCGGCGGGAGAAAACCATTCCCGGATTTGATCTTGCCCGCTTTGTGCGCTCCCATTTTTCAATTCCTCAAACGCCCGTGTCTGCTTATGTATCCGATCCGGACCGGTCACTGCGCGCTCATATCGACAGCTTGTGGCCGGTGCTGACCCGTAAGCCGCGTGAGCATCCCGCCCACTCATCCTTGCTGCCCCTTCCCTACCCGTATGTAGTGCCAGGAGGGCGGTTCACGGAGCTGTACTATTGGGATTCGTACTTCACGATGCTTGGCCTTGCAGCAAGTGGACGGAAAGTCCTGATGCGCGACATGGCCAACAACTTTGCCTACCTGATCGATACCTATGGCCACATCCCTAACGGCAACCGCACCTACTACCTGAGCCGTTCGCAACCACCGGTCTTTGCGCTGATGGTGGAACTGTTCGAAAGCGTTGGCCTCAAGCCGGCCACAAATTATCTTCCGCAGCTGCTCAAGGAATACGCCTACTGGATGGATGAAGTTGATGAACTCCGTCCCGGTGACGTGCATCGGCATGTCGTGCGCATGCCGGATGGCGAGATCCTGAACCGGTATTGGGATGACCGCGACAGCCCGCGCGACGAGTCATACATCGAGGACATCATGACCGCTCGGGCCGGATCGGGAACGAGGCCAGTCCACGACATCTACCGCGACCTGAGAGCGGCCGCGGCATCAGGCTGGGACTTTAGCTCTCGCTGGCTTGATAATCCCTGCGCGCTTGAAACAATACGGACTACGGCGATTCTTCCGGTCGACCTCAACTGTCTTCTGTACAAACTTGAACTCAAGATCAGCGAGCTCAGTTCGCTAGTCGGAGACCATGCATCCTGCGCCAGCTTCCTGAAAAAGGCGCGTGCGCGACAAGCCGCCATTGTTCGATACATGTGGGACGGGCAACAGGGTGCCTTCTTTGACTACGACTGGCAACGCAACGGTATTCGTTCCAATCTCACTGCGGCATGCGCGACGCCGCTTTTTGTTGGACTGGCCACGCGTGAACAGGCCGCCCGTCTTGTCGCTGCCATGTCATCCCGACTGCTCAAGCCGGGCGGCCTGGCCACTACGGAAGTCGTCAGCAGCCAGCAATGGGACCGCCCGAACGGCTGGGCTCCGTTGCAGTGGATGGCCATTCGGGGCCTGGCTGATTATGGTGAAAACCTGCTTGCCGACGACATCGCATGCCGCTGGCTATCGATCGTTGGCGGGTATTACCATCGTGAACATAAGGTCATCGAAAAGTACGCACTCAGTGAACTAGCGCCAGAGGCGAGTGGCGGCGGCGGCGGCGAGTATCCGCTGCAAGATGGCTTTGGATGGACGAATGGCGTTACCCGCATACTGATGCAACAGTTTCCAAGACACCATGCCTGCGGATCCCGGCCAATCCGCCAATTGAACCCGCAGGTCACTGTAACGAAGTAAACGCCGTAGCGCCTTATGCGTTGCCGGCACGTGCGTTCTCCGGTTCAAGGAAATACTTGCAGGTAGCGGAAAGGGATTTTCGAATACCTTTCAGATTTTCAGACTTTCAGACGCCCCACATCACTGACTGATTTTCAGCGCTTTAATGATGCCATGCGCGACGTCCTTGCCAAGCAGACTGAGAGCCACCTCCCTATTCTTGCGATATGGAAATCTTCTGACGAAAAACCGGACGCCAATCGAAATTATCGCATTTGACGCTCCTGATGTTGCCGTGCCCGAGCCCTAGAGCGTTCTCGCCCTGACCTTCTGCAGTCGACTTCGCATACACGGAAAATGGAACCGTTTTAACCTGGCTGTCACTCATGCTGCGTTTAATATTCAATGGTCAGGCCTTCCATGCAACCACTCAGCCGTTCCACATCTCGTCCAGCATGCAATACCCCTGCTGCCGATCAGCCCGCTCCCAGGTCGGCTTCCCTACCTGCTAGCCTGCAGGAACAATTCGAGTGCACTCTCGGCGGAATCCGGATGGTCGTCCCGGCGCGAAAGGCGACAGATAATAAAAATCTGGCAGACGGCACCGTTCTGCTGGCCTTCCGACTGGCGGCCGATTCCCCTGACAAATTCAATGTGGATTGCAAAAGGCACCCAGGCGGTGCCCGCACTATTACTTTTTCTTCGCTGCCATCTACAGAAAAATTATTCTTAATAAGCTTTACCTTGCATCTGAACCGGCAGGATCAGCTGACCCGAGTAGATTTCGCGATTCCCATGCCGGTCAAGCATGGCTCGGCGCGTCAATCCGAAATCCGCAACTTGACATGCGAGTTCAACGCGTCCGAACCTTTACCCAGCCCCGCTTCTCTGCAGATCCGCGTCCCATCCCGTTTCGAGGCCCTGCGCACCAGTATCGGAAAAAGACCGCGCACATCCCCGCAGAGCCCAACCGGCCACATCGACCAGCGGCTTCGCACTGGTAACGGAAGTCCGCCCGCGTCTCCGGGCCCGTCGCACAGTCAGGCTCCCGCGCACTTCGTTACCATTTCGCCAGCATGGCCAGCGCATGTGCAGGAAGGTGCGCGCACGCTGACCTTTTTTGAACCGCAGGAGGCGATGCGCTGCCTGCAGCATGCTTACAACAACCTGGCGCAACGTCCGTGTTTCTCCATCCCCGACCATCAGGCCAACCATGGCGCCGACATGGATCTGGTGTGCCGTCACATTCCCGGAGGCCTGCCCTTACTCAAGCCAGTAACTTTTGATCATGGCCAGTTTGATGCACTAGCCGATGTCCTGGCCGAGCATGCCGACAACATGATCATCTTCGCTGGCGACCTCGACACGGCGGACGGGGACGGGCACTACAAGACGCTGATGCGCAGAAAAGGGGCGTGTTTCGAACTCGACTCCCTTAACGAGGGGCCGGTCTGGATCCAGGATACCCGTCAGTATTTTCGAGACCTTCTCGAGTACCCCGGCAGGCTGGTTGGCGCGATGGTGCCGGGCAGCGCTCCCCAGATCGAGGGATATCTCGACTTCCTGAGTAATCACGTCAGGCAGGATATCGCGCGAGGTCTTGGTGATATTTATGGCACGCAGCCTATCGTTGAACTGAGCAGTCACTTCGGCAAGCCGGACGCCACTGGCATTACCGCACAGCGATTGGCAGCTTACTTTCAGGCGCATGGCATTCCAGCCGCAAGCGTTGATCAGCCTGTTGCTGCCGACCAGATGAGCCAGATCGATGGCTGGCTTAATTCCATAGCCGATGGACATACCAATCTGCTGCTGATGCCGGGGACTTATCCCTTCCTGCTTCCCGCCTTTTATCGTCCCGAGCAAGGCGTCTGGATGGCGCGCGTGCCCGCTGCCGATGGCTGGACCATGCATACCCAGCCCCTGCAGGCAGTGCTGGATGAGCAGCAGCGCCGCTTCGATGAAACGGAAAGAAACACTACCAATCCTGCACGCCGGCAGGAGATCGCCAGGGACCGCCAGAAACTGGCCGCAATCCGGCTACGTGACTGGCCCGAGCATTGGCCGCCGGCGCAGGCACCGGTATCCGCGTTGTCTCCGCAAGCGATTGCCCATGCCGGGACGGATGAAGCCGAATCCGATCACGAAGCGATCTTCCGCAAGCCAGCGGCCAACGCCGATCTTCCTTGGGAGATAGGAAAAACATATTCAGTAACAGGAGTCGCTCCGCGTACCTTCACCAAATTTGTCAGCACGAACCGATGGCGAACGCAGGAATTCGTACATCATGGATACAAAGTAACCATGGTCGACATACGTGCATTATCACAGGCTTGTGATGCAGTTCCGGGTGAGCACCTGGGAGAAGGCGTCTTCGTCCATCGTGACGTTGTGCTAAAGAGTGGAAAACTGGCTAAGGTTTATCGCAAGCTGAACAAGGATGGCGAATTGCTCGATATCGGCATTCCGATTGTCGGTAAGGTACAGTTGGAGAATTTCACCAGCATTTCAGAGCAGATGCCTGCCAAGCAAGCCAAACGAATCAAACCCGTCGCACGTACCATTGAATTCAATACCGAATACAACGTTCGCCAGCGCATGTTCATGGAGGGCAAGGGTGACAGAGGCGACAGGGTTAGAACGCTGTATCCGCTCCTGGGCATGAAGAGAGACGCACTGGAGGAAGACCCCGCTGGCATCGTACTTCGGGCATTATATAAAGGTTTGAATGCGCCGAAAATCAACGGATTTGTTGATGCCTTTGCCGGTACCGGATATCTCACCATATGGGTGGCCGCACAACAACGCAGCAGACAGATGAAGACTGATCTGCGGCTTGTCATGAACGAATGGGATCAATACCGCCACAACACGTTGAAGACTGTCCAGCGGTATCCCGAGCAAGTCAAGCAGGCGCTGAATGCACATCTGCGGCAAATCGAGAAATTGTTCTATCGCGTTATCAATGCCTATCCGGTTTTCAAGAACGTTGATGGCAAGGCGAGCAGGGAAACGGATTTCGAGCTTGCACATCGAATTGCTTCGCGCGCCGGAAGCTCCGTGGCGTCGATGTCGAGCGCGGAAATGCTCCGCTTTTTGGATGACACTGTTAAGACATGGCTAAAGACAGCGGAGGTCGACCACTCAATGAATCTTAAGCTCAACACGGAACTCAAGACGTACATATTGGACAACTTCACTTTTCCGCTACCGCCCGAGCCAAAACACTGGACTAAGGAAGACATAGAACTTCGTGCAAGCAATGCGGCTCTTTACCTGCTGGCGCAACACAATGGCCGTATTCCATCCACACCAGTCAATCTCTCCCGTTCGGAGCACAAGGGGCCACACATGCGCGCTGACGGAATGATACTCGGCCGACATAGAGGCATTGAAAACCGCTTACTCGAAAAAGTTGCAGTCATTGTCAATACGAAGAAAAGACGGTCGGAGAAAGATTCTAAAACCACGCGCCTGAGAACGGAACTCAGCACTGCGCCGAAGCAAGGCTGGAATGAGACATTTTTCCATAGTTTGCCTTCTCACATTGACTACGTCTGCGATGCATTAACAGGTGTCACGATCCAACAGGGCGACGGATGGGAATTGCTTGAGAGTTTACAGCAGGGCACCTTGGGAGTTATTGATCCTACCTATTGGGAACCGGATGCTAAGGGACAAAAATTCAGATATGGGAAAGACAGCCTTGAGGAAACCACAAAGGCCGGATTTTTAAGAAAACTGGACAAGTATGTCATGCCTGCATGGGGAGGCAGGAACGTCCATTTGATGTTGTTCAACCGGTACGATAGTGAAATTGCCGGCGCCATGGAACACAGAGGTTTTAGTGTCTTCCCGCTAACCAACCTCAGATCATCCTATTCCGGCCAGACCGGACTAAAGGAAATGATGGCCATTAATTTCACAGTTAACGACGATGCAACACTGCGCCCTTTTATCACCCATCCCACGCCCGCAGCTCCGCTTGGCATGCCCGGGGAAGAGCCACCGGAAGATGAGGCTGATGCGTCGGAAGCATCAGGAGTCGCTTGATCTGTGTTAGTTCAAGCTTGGGCTTGCCTTATCCGCTGAAGATCATGCTGACCTGCGTACGGATCGAGCTACGCCAGGTGAAGTATCCAAATCACCTCGTCGCTCCCGAGCCGCTCTTCGATTTTTAAACTCCAGTTGGAACTTGCGGCATCTTCATGACACCCATGAGGTCAACTTGGTAACCTCATGAAAATGACATGATCCCACACCGTCTGCCTCCCTCGCCTCCTCTAAACTACACGAACCCTGCCGCGCACTCGTCTTCAACCGCGCAGCCGTCGCAGGCCGGCGCGGCAATTCCCAATGACTTGAACCGTCAGTTTACGCTTGTGATTCGAGGCGTCTACAGGCAAGCCCCAGGTACGAGCGAGTCCATTGTCGTGCCGCCGCGCAGCGAGCATGATCGGATTGACGACCTGAGCATCATCAGGTTGTTTCGCGACATAGCGAACAATCCTTAAAAGTGGACGGTCGATATTGTGGGCGACAGGCAGGGAGGACGCCGGCTCACCTATACACACGATGATGTACTCCTGAATGATAGATCCCCTATAGGGACGCTACATATCGACCGTTACGGCGTTTTGCAGTCGGTTGAGATGAGTAGCACGGCGAGCATACATGACGGGGACCGCTATGTTGCCCAGTTTGGCACGCCGCTATTCGCCCCACGAGCCGTTCGAGCGCGGAAGGCACCTTTCTTGCTGCCTGGCGCTGACGGCGATAAGCGTCGCAACACGCCGCCCACACCGCCCACACCGCCGCCTGCAACACGTATGCGAGTTGCCAGCCCGTCGAGGCCGTGGTCTCATGCCGGGTTGCGCGAAGCCGCCCGCGGCCTTTCCGTTGCCGCGGCCCCCGCTGCGGACCGTGGGGCGACGCCCTTGAGGATACAAGCGCCGCGTGTGCCCCGGCCTGACGGCTTGTATGTGGAAGACCAGCCGTTGACTTCGCAAATCCATACCAGCCAGGATCGCGCCGTGGTCAACACCTGTGCGTCGCATGCGCTCAACCAGGCGTTTCAGGGAAATGCGGTGGGAATTGCCTTTCAGAGCATTCATATCGGCCAGATGCAGCAAGCTCTTCACCAAGCGCGCGCGATCGACATGGACGATCTCGCCATCATATTGCAACCGGGGGAGGTGACGCGCGCCCAGGCTGATTTGCAGTGGCTGGCTCAACGTCTTGAGCAGAGCGGAACGGCCATTGTAGTAGTGGGCGGTCAGGAATTCAGCCGGGATGTAACGCAACATTTTGTCACCTTGGTATGCAGTGGGCTGGACGGACATGTGCATGTGTTGGATTCGATGAATCCGCGGGCGTACACCCACTTTGAGACCGCACGGGAGGCGCTGCAGGCTTACCTCCGCACGGCCGCCGGAGGCGAGCAGTACCTGTCGGTGCTTATGCCGCGGCAAGGTCGCGTGCTACCGCCGGCTCCCTTGAATCCGCAGGGTGCGTATCTGCCCAGTCGAGGCTTCATACCGCTGAACGCGCTGCAAGAGGCGGACCTGGAGGAGGTGCAACAACTGCATGGGGACGAAGCCCGGGAGCGTTTGGAAAGCGCCATTGCCCTGCAACCGCTTGCGGCTGTGGCAGCGGATGGGGAGGACAGCTCCCGAAACGAGCCGCAATACAATGTATCTCCATCTGATGATCTGCAAACGCAAGGCGCGTCCCGCTCTGCTGCGTTCTTGCCGCCGCAGTACCTTGAGGTGCCTGTGTCGGCCGCCGGCCAGACATCAGGTCAGGGGCCGGCGACAGGCAGCAACAATGTGATTGACGAGGCACATATCCTCCAATGGCTGGAAAGCCAGGGCTCAATTGATAATTGACTCCATAGCGAGATCATGGAGCAAGCAAGATATACAAGGCGGGTAAAGCGTTGATCGTCGTGCTTCCACCAGCTAAGGATGCAAGGATGCGGCAGCACTTTTTAAGTCAGGCAAACAGACGTTCGACTTTCCGGCGCCGCTTGTATCTGCGCAGTGGACGGCCACCCTGGGTAGCGTGCTTTCGGTTGCTTCTGTACGGCGCAATCAGCTCAATATTGTCGGCGGCGAGGATCTCATCGAGCGAATCACTGTCATAGGCGCGATCCCCGAAAGGTCGCCGGGGCGGTCCATAGCTGAGAGTTGCATCGACGGCAGCCGCGACAAGGGTGATTTCATGTGGACCGGCAGAAGCCGTTGCACGGCGAGTGGAAAACCTGAAGCGTCAGCAATGTCCGTGAGCTTCGTGCCCTTGCCGCGCTTGGTCGGTCTCACGCTAATTCCGCCTTTCCGGCAATCACTTGCTGTCCGAGATGCTGACTCTTCGCAAATTGTTCGACTACAAAGACACGCAGAATTAACTACAGTATTTGCAATCAAACGAGCCATGAAACTTGAGCGTACCAGACCCCGCCAGTACGTTCATCGCAGAACGTCTTGCGCGGATGCAGCGAGATCAAGCTCTTGGACCCAGACCAGCGTACCTATCCGACACTACCGCCTGGCCGGTCCGCATTGCGGACATGGCGCAACCGGCTCGATTTTCTGATTGCCAACGGCCGTCTGGCGCTGTGGTGGATACTCGGCACCGCCGTCCTGCTGCTCATCTCCTGGCAACTTTTGCTGTACCGGCTGGACAAGGAAAGGTCGGCAGTCATCGACACCGCACTGGTGGAAGCAGGCATTCTTTCCCGCGGTTATGCACAGCACGTGCAGCGCACTATCACTACCATCGATCAGCTGTTGCTGGTGATCAAGGCGGAATGGGAAACCTCCAGGGACCGCGTGCGTCTTGAGGACTTCAAGCAGCGCGGTGTGTTTCCCGAGTCGGCGCCGTTCAACGCCAGCATCGTCGACCGCAATGGATTGCGGGTCACCAGCACCTTCGGGCCGGGGGCGCTGCGTTCCAGCCCCGACGTGAGCGACCGCCCCTATTACCTCGCCCACAAGACCGCCGGCAGCGATTTCCTGTTCATGAGCCTGCCGACCTGGGGCCGCTCGACCGGGAACCCCATCATCCAGTATTCGCGCCGGCTGTCGGATGCCAGCGGCAATTTCGATGGCGTGGTCCTCATCAGCGTGGACCTTGGTTTCCTTACCGCCAACTATGACGAAGTCACGCTCGGCCCGTTCGGCTTTCTCGGCGTGATCGGCACGGACGGGCGGGTGCGGGTCGCCCGCACCGGGGAAACTGTGCATGACCCCGCTTTCAACCCAATACCCTCCCCGCCTGAGCTTTCCATTCCGGCAGGCAAGCGCTTCTTCGAAGGCGGATCGCTGTTCCGCGACGGCCGCAGCCGCTTCGTCGGCTGGCAGCAGGTGGAGGGCTACGACATCATCGCACTGACCGGGCTGGACCATGACACCGTGATGGCGCCGTACTGGCGGCGGCGCTCGGCCGCTCTCAAGACCGCCGCCGCGCTATCCCTGGGCGTGCTGGTGTTCGCGGCGATTGCGGCCGTTCTGTCGCTGCGGCTGGCCTGGCGCAAGCGCCAGCTTGAGCTGGCGAGGGCAACCTACCGCATCGCCACCGAAGGCGGCAGCGAAGGCTTTTATATTTCCAGGCCCATTCGCGACAAGAACGGGCGCATCGTCGACTTCGAGGCGATCGACTGCAACCAGCGCGGTGCGGCGTTTTATGGCTACCGGCCGGAAGAATTCATCGGTGTCCGGCTGTCGGTGCTGTATTCGCCGGCCGATATCGGGGTCGTCATCGGCGCGCTCGGGACGGCAGCCGAGCAAGGCATGTTCGAGGGCGAATTGTGCCTGGCGGGCGACAATGATCCGAACCGGCGCTACATGCACCTGAAGGCGGTGCGTTCCGACGGTGACCTGGCGGTCACTCTGCGCGACATCACCCGCGAGAAGCAGCATGTGCTGGAGCTAGAGCGCATCGGCAACGAAGACGTGCTGACCGGACTGCCCAACCGCCTCTGGGTGCAGTCCTTTCTGCCGGACGCGGTCGGCAGGGCCGCCAGGGCCGGCGCGAAGCTGGCCGTGCTGTTCATCGACCTGGACGGCTTCAAGCGGGTCAACGATACGCTGGGCCATGCGGCCGGCGACGAAGTGCTGCGCAATGCCGCGCTGCGCCTGCGCGAGGCGGTGCGCCCGCACGACAAGGTGATCCGGCTGGGCGGCGACGAATTCGTGGTGGTCATCGAACATGTGGTGCAGGAATCGGATGCGGCGCACGTGGCCGAGCGCATCCTGCACGCTTTCCATGAAAAATTCAGGCTATCGGCCGGCGCCGCCGCGGTCGGCACCTCGATCGGCATCAGCGTGTTTCCCGACGACGCCGAGGACGCCGGCGCGCTGCTGCAGAATGCCGACGTGGCGATGTACCTGGCCAAGACCAGCGGCAAGCATACCTACCGCTTCTTCGATCCCAAATTCTATGATGCGCTGCGCAACCGCTTGCAGCGCGAAGCCGATCTGCGCCATGCAATCGAGCACGATCAGTTCGTGATTCATTACCAGCCGCGCATCGACGTGAAGACCGGACGCACTTCGAGCATGGAAGCGCTGGTCCGCTGGGCGCATCCGACGGAAGGCATACTGCAGCCCGGCAGCTTCATCGACCTTGCCGAGGAAACCGGGCTGGTGGTGCAGCTGGGGCAGCTGGTGCTCGACAAGGTCTGCGCCCAGATTGCCCACTGGACCCGCACTGGCGACGTCATGGTGCCGGTATCGGTCAACGTGTCCTCGCGCCAGTTCAATGAAGCCGACATTTCACGCATCTTCCGCGAGGCGCTGGCGCGCCACGGCGTCGATGCGCGGCTGGTGGAGGTGGAGCTGACCGAGGCCACCATGATGAACGGCGACCAGGACATCAACAGCGCACTGCATGACATGCACAAGCAGGGACTGACGCTGCTGGTCGACGACTTCGGCACCGGTTACTCCTCGCTGGCCAAGCTGCAGCAGCTCGACTTCGATGTGCTCAAGGTCGACCGCGCGTTTACGCGCGAATTGGGCAGGAGCGACCAGGGCAACGTGTTCTTCCAGGCCATCATCACCATGGCCCACGCGCTTGGCATGCGGGTGGTGGCCGAAGGAGTCGAGGAAGAGCGCCAGCTCGATATCCTGAGGGCGCTCGGCTGCGACGAGGTGCAGGGCTACCTGCTATCGCAGCCGCTGGCTCCAACCAGTTCCCAGAACGGATTGTTCCGGGAACTGCACAGGCTGCCGACGTGAAACGCCCGATGTCGCCGCAGCCCGCACCGCGCACGCGCTGCATGATTGATCCTTGCAACGCACGAGGCTTGATCTCCCTCCTCTGCCGCCGGCGGGTTGAAGCGCAAAATCGGCATTACCTGAAACCACATCACCCCTATTCTCAATGACGACAAGCCGGCGCCTGCTCCTGGAATTCCATCCGGAACACAATGATTTCTCCAAAGGCAAGGAGCTTTGCGACGGCCTGTCTGTCGTGCTGCAGATCGGCGACACGCTTTGGGTCGCCAATGATGAAACCGTCAGCCTGGAGCGGCTTTCCCTCGCGCACGGCAAAGATGGCAAAGAGTGCGCCCGCGCCGGCGGCCACAAGCAGTTTCCGCTCAGTGACTATCTTCGGTTGCCGGCACCGCCGACGGGCAATCCGGCCGATCTGCAGGAAGTGGATATCGAAGGCCTTGCGTACGAAGACGGTTATCTCTGGCTGGTCGGCTCCCATAGCCTGAAGCGCAAGAAGCCGGAGCCGGGGACGGACGCCGCGAAGGCGCAGAGGCAGCTGTCGCGCGTGATTTCCGAAACCAATCGCTATCTCCTGGCTCGCATTCCGGTGGTGACGGAAGACGGCGAAGTCATGCTGAAGAAGGAAACCACCGACGATGAGGCGGGAGGTAACGCGAAACGCACCGCGGCACAGCTGCGCGCCCGGGGCAAAACCAACGACCTGATGGACGCATTGAGCGGCGATGAACATCTGGCGGCTTTCCTTGCCATCCCCGGCAAGGACAACGGATTCGATATCGAGGGCCTCGCCGTCAAGGGCAAGCGCCTGTTCGTCGGCCTGCGCGGACCGGTGCTGCGCGGCCGGGCGGTAATCCTCGAACTGGAGCTCAAGCAGGACAAGCTCGATCCCTCCATCTTCAAGCTCAAGCGCATCGGCCCCGATGGCCGCCGCTACCGCAAGCACTTCCTGGAACTGGGCGGCCTCGGCATTCGCGACCTCTGCGTACAGGACAACGACCTCCTGATCCTGGCAGGGCCCAGCATGGATCTCGACGGCCCCGTCACTGTGTTCCGCTGGGTCGGCGGCACCTGTCCCGACGAAGAATGCATGCTGGATGCCGGCGAAGAAGCCGGCCGGCTGAAGCGGGTCATCGATGTGCCATTCGGCCAAGGGGTCGATCATGCCGAAGGCATTTGCCTGTTTGCCGAAAACGATGGCCCGCCTGCCTTGCTGGTGGTCTACGATGCGGCCGCGTCGAGCCGCCAGCTGGGAGGCGGCGTGCTGGCGGCCGATGTATTTCCGCTCGCGCGGGGCTGACTACCTCCGCGCCTGGATCTCCTGCCGCAGCTGGCGGTAACTGCCCGCTCGCGGCCCGCCGAGCGCCACGGCCTTGTCGATCGCGGCCAGCGCCTCGCTCCGCCGTCCCTGGTCGAGCAGCGCCTGCGCCAGATTGTTCCAGCCGTCCGCAAGGCCGGGATGGGTTGCAACCAGCTTGCCATACGCCCGGGCGGCGGCCTCGAAGTCGCGCTGCGCATAGGCGGTGTTGCCCGCGCCGAGCTGCAGCACGGGGTCGAGCGGCCATCGGTCCAGCGCCGCGGCATAGGCCTTGCGCGCCGCCTCGGGCGAGCTGCGTTCCAGCGCTACGATCGAAGCCGCATAGGCGGAGGCGTCCGCGCTGGCCGGCAGCCGGCCCGGCGGCATCGCGAGCATGGCCCAGCGTTCCGAGCGCTCCCAGGTGCGCTCGAAGGCATGGAGCGACATTTCCATGTTCTCGGTGCGGCCGGAATGCAGGATGATGGTATTGCTGCCGCGGTCGAAGCCGATCGCCACCGCGTAATGCCAGACCGGCGCGAACTGGAAGGAAAGGTTCTGCAGCACGACGACCGGGTTGCCGGCCGCCACTTCCTGCAGCAGGGCTTCCAGGTCCGGCCGGATCCGGTGCGTAACCAGGCCAAGGCGCCGGCCCGCCGCCAGCATTTCCAGCTGCAGCGATCCCTGCCTGCCCGGCAGATAGACCTGGCTGACCAGCTGCTCCGGCGTCACCTGCGCGCCCGCCGCCGCCGCGGTCATCGCCAGCGCGGCGGGGCCGCACTGATAATCATCCTGGGGAAAGAATGGAACGCCGCCGATCCGGGCTTCGGACGACAGCCCCGGCGGCCAATGCTGCTGCAGCGATGCGACCCGCGGCGCCGCGCACCCCGCCAGCGCCAGCACGACCGCCGCGGAAACGATGGCGCGCAGGCATGACAGGGGAGCGGATGCCGCGAAGCTCATCGGATCGAACGGGTGAACGGAAAGACCTTGGTCAGGCCGAGGATGTCGGTGACCAGGAGTACGATGAATACGGTGAACAGCACGCCGATGATGTTGCCGCCGGCTGGCAGTTGGTCGATGCGTCCGGCGAGCTGCTGCACCTCCTCATCCGACATCGCCTGCACGCGCTTGATTGCATCCTGCGGATCGACGCCCTGCGCTTCGATCGACTGGCGCACCTCTTCCCGCGAAAGGAAACCGATCACGCGGTCCCGTTCGGCATTGGCCGCGGCAGTCGATGAAACGGCGGGGGCGGCAGCGGCTTCCTGGGTGGATACGATGGCGGCGCCGGCCTGCAGCGGCAGGCTAAGGCCGGTGACGCACACGACGAGCATCGAGGCGGTGAAACGTTTGAATGCATTCATGTTGTTCTCCTTGATTGATGAATGTGCCCATGGCGGCATCCGAGCCGGATCGCGTGCATACCGCGATCGCAGCGGCGCAGCGGCATTACTGCAGCAACGCACAACAAAATTGTGCGTCCTGCATCGGAGCGCCTGCCATGGGCAAGGGTTCTACCTGATCACTTCTACCGGATCTGGCTTGCATGGATTTGACAGCGCTCAATGGCTGCCCCGCAGCACAGCGATCCTTGGCAGGCGCGCGACAGAGCCAAAGGGGTGTTGATGAGCTTGTTGCCCGAAACTCCTGCCAGGGCGCAAGTTCTCTGCAATGCGGCATCACTATGCAGTTACTTGGATTTCTTCACTTTTGTACCGTTATTTTCATGACTGCGCGAAGTGCGAACCCAAACCACCATTATCTTGCGGTGAACGCGCGCAACCACGTTCCGGCGACCTGCAACAGACCGAAACAAGGCATTGCCTCGGCTGTCTTTCCGACCGTAGTCAAAGGCACAAATGCATTTCCGAAATGGGGCAGGTACTTAGCGCCGGGAACCGGATACTGACTCCATTCCACTCATCTCTAGTCCGCACCTCCATCAAACCATCTCTCATATCAACTCAATGAGGGCGATGCACAAGCTGCTCAGCACATGAAAGCAAACAATGCGGATGCGAAGCGGACATTTTGAAGCAGGTCATTTTCCAATTACAGAGTCAATCGGATATCAGAAAGAAAGCAAAACATGACAAAGATTCATAGCAGCAGCAATGATCCGTCTGTCCAGTATAGGACGGAAGACCCCAAACACAATACGAGCAAACCGGACGCGCCGGCACACAAGGCCGACCCGAACGACATTCAGAATCCGCCGTCTCGCGGAGCAGCACCGCCTGATCCGGCATTCACGCCCCCCAAACCGGATCCCGACGATATTAAGAATCCGCCGATTAATGAAGAACCGTTTCGTGACCCGACTGGAGTTGTTCCGTGGGGAGAGTTTTCTCAAATCCCTGTCCCACCTATCCCCAGGCCTTCGCTAGACCCTATCTAGACCCTTTTGGACTGCCTCGCGCTCCCGTTGCAACGTCCGGGGCGGGAGGTTCCATAACACGCTGTGAGGGTGCCTTGCATTGCATTGTTCAACCCAATCTGCGAGCAGACGCATTACCGTCTTTGCGCCTGCTCGCAGAGCAGGCGTTGCATACTCACGCTTGATGGTATAAGCAAAGCTTTCAGCCCTGCTACCCATTCGGCTCCAGTGGAATCGGCCATATCCACCGGCCTCAGGTTCACCATCAACAGCCGCCCAACGCTATCGACTGAAACATGTCGCTTGCGGCCCTTGATCTTCTTGCGCGCGCCATAGCCCCTTGTGATACCCCCGGCGCCTTGACCGACTGGCTAGCGATGACCGCTGCACTGGGGTGCTTCTGCCTGGGGTGCTTCTGCCGATTCTGATTCTGATTCTGCCGGTCCAGCATCAATGCCACATCATGATTGACATTGAACGGCAAGCGCCTCACGAAGCGCCGAAACCGGCCAGCACACCGTTTGCCAAGGCGGAAAATGCACCGGCAACATGCGCCCATTCACATCCGGTGCGCACCAGGTAACGAATGGCATCGAGCACCTCTCGCACATCCGTGATGCAGCGACGGCCGGTTCTCGCTGGTGACTGCAGCAAAGGTTTAATAGCTTGCCATTCCTGATCGCTCGGATCACTTGGATAACGCTTGACTTTGCGTTCATGCCTGACCGGTTCGACCCGCTGCGGTTCTGTCACATGGTAATGCTCCAAGCGCTTTCAGCACTTCAAATTACCAACTTGCTCCGTAACGCCCAGTTTTCAAACTGACAGTAAGTACTTGAAGTAAAGGAATTGGTCCCTCTGCTTTTTAACACCCCAACCAAGGAAAAGGGCCCGCGCATAGGCGCAGGCCCTTTGTGCCTCTCACTGATTGCCGTCGGAAAAGAGTCACACGCAAAGAATAAGTGCCGGACAGGAAAATGGTTTGCGAATGCGCAAGGCTTTGTGCTGCACCAATGTCAGCCTATGGCTTGATGCTGCGTTCATCCCGTATGGATGAACGGCTAGAGCGGTTTCACCCTGACCTGTCTGCCGATCCCGGACAGATTGCCGCCGGCACTGCGTTGCGACTCCTTGCCATGGCTTGGCCATGTCGCGTCGTCACGCCTTGTTCCAGCAGCAATCTGCCTCGGCGTCGACTAGGCCGGTCAGGGCGAAAACGCTCTAGCAGCGTCGGGTTTCCGCCATGGTTTCGTTGAAGAGTCGCTGAAGAGTCGCTGGGTTGGTTGGATTGATTGCCGAATTCAAGAACACAAAGGAGACGAAGAATGCAGAGGTCCTTACACATCGAGCCGGACAAGTGCACCGGCTGCCTGCAGTGCGAAATGGCGTGCAGCTACGAGAACTACGGGATGTTCAATCCCGCCAAGTCGCGTATCAAGGTATTCGAGTTCCACCAGACCGGCGCCAAGGTGCCTTACACCTGCACCCAGTGCGACGAAGCCTGGTGCCTGCATGCCTGCCCGGTCGAGGCGATCCGCATCGACCTGACATCCGGCGCAAAGGTAGTCAGGGACGACCTGTGCGTCGGCTGCAAGGTGTGCACCATCGCCTGTCCGTTCGGCACGGTCAACTATGTGCAGACCACCGGCAAGGTGCAGAAGTGCGACCTCTGCTATGACAACGTGGCGGGACCGGCCTGCGCATCGGCCTGCCCCACCGGCGCCATCACCTACGTGGATGCCGACTGGACCGGACTCGACCGCATGCGGCAATGGGCGGCGAAGCTGGGCAACCAGGCAACCGCCTGAGAACGCAAAGGAGAACGACATGTCCTGGACTGGAAAAATCCTGCGCGTCAACCTGACCGAAGGCACCTGCGCCGCCGAACCGCTGAACATGCAGTGGGCGCGCGAATACCTGGGCCAGCGCGGCCTGGCCACCAAGTACTTCGTCTCGGAAGTCGATCCCAAGGTCGACCCGATGTCGCCGGAAAACAAGATCATCTGGGCCACCGGCCCGCTGACCGGCACCATGGCCTCCACCGGCGGCCGCTATTCCGTCATCACCAAGGGCGCGCTGACCGGCGCCATCGCCTGTTCCAATTCCGGCGGCTACTTCGGCGCCGAGCTGAAGATGGCCGGCTGGGACATGATCATCTTCGAAGGTCGCTCGCCGACGCCGGTCTATCTCCACATCAGCGATGACAAGGCGGAACTGCTCGACGCGTCCTGGTTGTGGGGCAAGACGGTCTGGGACACCGAACCGGCGCTGCGCGCGCGGCACCAGGATCCGCAGATCCGCATCTCGTCGATCGGGCGCGCCGGCGAGACCGGCTGCCTGTATGCGGCGGTGGTCAATGACCTGCACCGAGCCGCCGGCCGCTCCGGCGTCGGCTCGGTGATGGGCTCGAAGAACCTGAAGGCGATCGCGGTGCGCGGCACGCTGGGCGTGGGCAACATCCGCGATCCGCTGGCCTTCATGCAGGCCGCCGCCGCCGCCAAGAAGGTGCTCGCCGACAATGCCGTCACCGGCCAGGGCTTGCCGAAATACGGCACGCAGGTGCTGATGAACGTGATCAACGAGATCGGCGCCATGCCCACCCGCAACCACCGCGAGGTGCAGTTCGAGGGCGCCAAGGACATCTCCGGCGAAGCCATGCATGAACCGCGCGCCACCGACGGCAAGCCGAACCTGGTCACCAACCAGGCCTGCTTCGGCTGCACGATAGCCTGCGGCCGCATTTCCAAGATCGACGAAACGCATTACACCGTGCAGAACCGGCCGCAGTACTGGGGCACATCGGGCGGCCTGGAATACGAAGCGGCGTGGGCGCTCGGTTCGGCCAACGGCGTCAATGACCTGGATGCTCTGACTTATGCCAACTTCATCTGCAATGAAGACGGCATGGACCCGATCTCCTTCGGCGCCACCGTCGGCGCCGTCATGGAACTGTACGAGATGGGGGTGCTCACCAAGGAGCAGATCGGCATCGAAGCCAGTTTCGGCAGCGCGAAGGCGCTGACCTACCTGGCCGAAATCACGGCCAGGGGCGAATGCTTCGGCCGGGAGATCGGCATGGGCTCCAGGCGCCTGACCGAGAAGTACGGCCATCCCGACCTGTCGATGAGCGTCAAGGGGCAGGAATTCCCGGCCTACGATGCGCGCGGCATCCAGGGCATGGGCTTGGCGTATGCAACCTCCAATCGCGGCGCCTGCCACCTGCGCGGCTATACCGTGGCGTCCGAAGTGCTCGGCATTCCGGTCAAGACCGATCCGCTGGTCACCGATGGCAAGCCGGAACTGGTGAAGGCCTTCCAGGATGCCACCGCCGTGTTCGATTCGGCCGGCGTCTGCGTCTTCACCACCTTCGCCTGGACCCTGGCCGACCTGCAGCCGCAATTGCACGCGGCCTGCGACGACTCCTTCGACATGGACAACCTGGCGCTGATCGGCGAACGCATCTGGAACATGGAACGCGACTTCAACAATCGCGCCGGCTTCACCCGCAAGGATGATGCGCTGCCCAAGCGGCTCATGACCGAACCCGCCAGGACAGGCCCGGCGACCGGACTGGTCAGCGGCCTCGACAAGATGCTGCCGGAGTATTACGCCGCGCGCGGCTGGACGGCGGAAGGCCAGCTGACCGAGCAGACGCGCAGCCGCCTCGGGCTGTAGGCGGCCCTGCATGCAGGGACACGCCGTGCCGCGGCCTGCCCCTGCATGCGCTCCTTACCCGCATGTACGCCTGCGGCGCAGGCGATTCCCATGAAAGAGGACATCATGCAACACGTCATTATCGGCAACGGTCCCGCGGGCGTGATTGCCGCCGAGACCATCCGCAAGCATGCCGCCGGCGACAGCATCGTGCTGATCGGCGATGAACCGGAACGTCCGTATTCACGGATGGCCATTCCCTACCTGCTGCATGGCGCCATCGACGAGCGCGGCACCCTGCTGCGCAAGGATGAGGACCATTTCCGGCGGCTGCGCATCGAGCAGGTGCGCGGTCGCGTGATGCGCGTCGATACCGGCACGCGGATGGCAGTGCTGGAGGATGGCGCGCTCATTCCCTACGACAGGCTGCTGATCGCGACCGGCTCCGTGCCGGCGCGCCCGCCGGTGCGGGGCATCGACCTCGAGGGCGTGCACAACTGCTGGACGCTGCAGGATGCGCGCGCCATCCTGCAGCGCGCCGCGCCGGGCGCCCGCGTGCTGCAGATGGGCGCCGGCTTCATCGGCTGCATCATCCTGGAAGCGCTGGCCATGCGCGGCGTGCGGCTTACGGTGGTGGAAATGGGCGAGCGCATGGTGCCGCGCATGATGGGCGATGCCGCCGGCAACATGATCCGGCGCTGGTGCGAAGACAAGGGCGTGACGGTGCATGTGGGCACGCGGGTCGAGGCGATCGAGCGCAATCCTTCCGGCGCAGCGCCGGGCGGCGCGCCGCTGCTGGCACGGCTATCGAACGGCGACACGCTGGAAGCGGACCTCGTCATTTCCGCCACCGGCGTCAAGCCCAACATCGGCTTCCTGGAAGAAGCGCCGATCAAGTGCCTGCAGGGCATCCTGGTGGACGAGACCATGCAGACCTCGGTGCCGGGCGTGTATGCGGCCGGAGATTGCGCCGAAGCCTACGACCCGATTCTCGAGCAGACCATCGTCTCGGCGATCCAGCCCAACGCCGCAGACCAGGCCTATTGCGCGGCAATGAACATGGCGGGCCGGCACGCGGTGCAGCGCGGCGTCACGCAGATCAACGTGCTCGACACCCTGGGCCTGGTTTCCACCTCGTTCGGACGCTGGCACGGCGTGCCGGGAGGCGACCACGTGGAGCTGACGGATGCGGCGGCGTTCCGCCACGTGCGGCTGGAATTCGACGGCGACGTGCTGGTGGGTGCCAATGCGATCGGCTTCACCGAGCACGTCGGCCTGCTGCGCGGACTGATCGAATCGCGGGTGAAGCTCGGCGGCTGGAAGCAGGCGCTGCTGGCCAATCCGCTCTGCCTGCCGGAAGCCTATATCGCCAGCACTCGCAAGCAGCCGGAGTGGCGCCATCCATGAAGCTGACGTTCAAGCTGTTTGCGACGCTGACCGATTATCTGCCGCCGGAGCGCAAGTACAATGCGGTGGAACTGGAAGTGGCCCCCGAGACCCGGCTGGGCGACCTGATCGCCCGCTTCAAGCTGCCGGAGAAAATGGTGCACCTGGTGCTGGTGAACGGCGTCTACGTTGAACCGGCGCAGCGCGGCGCGCGCAGCCTGGCCGAAGGCGACGTGATCGCGATCTGGCCGCCGGTGGCCGGAGGCTGATGACCCGCGCGCAGTCTGAAGATGCGGCACTGACCCGCGAGATGGGTTGCACCGAGGCCGATCTCGTCCGCTGGCTGCCCGGCGCAACGCGGCATGCACCGATTGAAAGCCATCCCTGCGGCGCCGGCTTATGCCATGTCGTTGCGCTGGAAAGCGGCCGGGTCGAAATCCTGGCGATACCCATGCCGCCCAGGCGCATCGCCGGCATCGTGTTGCCGGTGTTGCAGGTGAGCTTCCGTTTCATTGGCCTCGATACGGACCGGCGCCAGGCCTTCATGGATTATTTCGACCGCTACACCCGGCGCGGCGGCGGGTAGCCTGCGTCATCCCGGCGGCGAGACGATGTCCGCCGCGAGAAAGCGCGAATGTCGGCGGCGCGGCGTTCAGGCCGCGGTACGCACGATTGCCGTCACAAGCGCAATGACTGCGACGGCGCCGCTCGCGCCGGTGGCGATTGCCAAGGTGACCAAGCGCTTGCGATTGACTTCGATGCGCTGGATGAGTTGAGCGTTCTGCTCGGCCAGCGCCTTGATCAGTTCGGATGAGGTACGCATCTGGCCGTGCAGATCGGAGATGCTGGCTTCAGCCGAGCCCAGCCGGTTATCCAGTTCGGCAAGTATTTCCTGCGGCGAGGCGGCATGCACTGCGGTTTCCGGAGGCACGGCCGTCGCCGGTGTTTTTGCAACCGCACCCCAGAGCTTCCTGGCCCCGTCGGCCACGGTCGGCGCATTGCCGATGACCTCCGTCCAGGGCACCTGTTTCAAGACCTTCAACCAATCCATTGCCATTATCTGATTTCCTTCACTGATGCCGCCGCCCGCATGACTGCATGCCGGTGACTACGGCTGCATCTCTGGTGGAAGTATAGGCCAATGCGCCCGCCATCCTATTGGCGAGCCTCATGTTGGTTATTTTCTACACGCCCGGGCACCACAGGAATGCGGAATTTTAATGTTGCAATAAATGTAATTTGTTATTAAGGTATCAATCTTTCCCGTATCCAAGATGATGCAGAAAGAACCTTGATGCTTCCAGACGACCTCTCCTACTTTATCAATGAAGGATCCTTGCAACTTCCGGCCGGCTTCCAGGACCGCACTGCCAACATCTTCGTGCAGGGCGATACGGAGCAATCGACCTTCAATCTCAATATCGGACGCGACAACATGCATCCCGATGAAACGCTTGCCGCGTATGTTGAGCGCCAGATCGGGCTCATGAAGGAAAAGATTTCCGGGTACAAACTGCTCTCGCGCGGCAATGCATGTCTCGGCAAGGGCGACAGCGCAATCGACGGCGAGCAGATCGATGCCTGTTACCGAAGCGCCAACCGCACCATATATCAGCGCCAGGCGGCTTTTCCCTTATCGGAGCAGCGTGTGCTGATCTTTTCGGCGACAGGCGCAAGTCCTCACGGCGAACACGCCAATGCCATCTGGACCGGCTGGCTGGAGAGCTTTACTCCGCGCGGCGCCGTGGCGCCGGCCAATTCCGCAACCGCACCCCAAACCCCGTCCGCACACGGCAGCCCGCAACCCGCTCAGGACTGACATGTACGAAGCAGCCCGCATCCACGATGGCATCAGCCATAGCAGCGCATTGTCCGGTTTTCTGATCGGCGCCGCCATCGGCGTGGCGCTCATCGCGGCAGTCGCCTTCGCCACCTTTACCTGCGGATTCGGCGTCGGCCTGCTGGCCGGCCTGGTCGCAGGCGTCGGCGCCACGGGCATCCTGATGCTGGGCGAAGCGATAGGCAGCGCCATGCGAACGCCCTCCGGAACGATCATCAGCGGCTCGCACAACGTCTACACCAACGGCCGTGCGGCCGCGCTGGTTAAGCTTAGTGGCGTGGCCTGCGACAAGCATCCGCCGCTGCCGCGCGTGGCCGAGGGTTCGGGCACGGTCTTCATCAATGGCCTTGCCGCTGCGCGCATCGACGACAGGACGGAATGCGATGCAAAGATTCAGACCGGCTCTTCCAACGTGTTCATCGGCGGCGGACGTACCGGCTATCTGAAGATCGATCCGGAAGTGCCGGATGCCTTGCGCACCGCAGTGGACTGGGCCTTCACGCTGGCCGGACTGGGAGGCGGACTTGCCGGCCTTGTCAAGAAAGCCGGGGATGCGGGCATGCGGGCGCTGATGCCTTGCGCCGCGCGTTATATCGCGGGTTTCGCCGCTGGCGAAGCCATCGGCCGCTACGTGGCCGCACCGGCGATCAGCGGCCTCATCGGCCATCCGGTGGATGTGACCACCGGCCGCAAGCTGCTGTTGCCGCAGGACGAGAACGACTTCAGCCTGACAGGCCGCCTTCCGCTCACCGGCAGCCGCTACTACGGCAGCGATCTCCGTACCGGGGGCATGCTCGGCCGCGGCTGGCGGCATGAATGGGAAATATCGCTGCGCATCGAAGATGAACGCCTCATCCATACCGGCGTGCAGGGCCGCGACATCCCGTTCCCGCTGCTGGAGCCGGGACAAAAGATTTACTCCGAAGCCGAGCAGCTGACGCTGGGCCGGCTCAAGGATGGCCGTTATCTCGCGCATGGACTCGATGAGACCTTCCACCTCTTCACCGCTCCGGATGCCGGCGGCACCGCACACCTGCAGCGCATTGAAGACCGCCTCGGGAATCATCTGCAGTTCGAGCGCGGAGAGCATGGCAGGCTCCTGCAGGTCACCGGCAAGGGACTGCGCGTGGCATTGCATTACGACCATCCGCTGCATCGCCTGACCGGCATTGAACTGATCGAGGGCGGCACGCCCGGCATGCTGGTGCAATACAGCTACGACAACAACGGCCAGCTTGCCGCCGTCACCGACCGCATGGGCCATGTCGTGCGCCGCTTCGCCTACCAGGATGGCTTGATGTGCGAACAGCACAATGCCCTCGGCATGCAATGCACTTACCGCTGGGAAGAGGTCGATGGATTGCATCGCGTGATCGAGCACGGCACTAGCGAAGGCGAGCGATACCATTTCCGCTACGATCCGCACAAGCGCACAAGCAGCGTTGAAGATGTTTTCGGGCGCACCGCGCAATGGCAGTACGACGCCCATTTCCAGATCACGGAAGCGCTCTGGTTCGACGGCAGCCGCTATCGCTTCGAGTACGACGAGCACGGCAATCTTGTCACGATGCATCTGCCGGGGCAGCGCAGCGTTTATCTTGGCTATGACGCGCTCGGCCGCCTCGTCAGCGAAACCGATCCGCTTGGGCGTATTACCGAAACCGGCTATCACGCGGACAGCCTGCGGCCGTCGCGCCAGACCTTTCCCGACGGCAGCCAGTGGACGGCCCGCTACGACGAACGCGGGCTGCTGCTTTCGACATACGACCCGCTCGGCCGCGAAACGCAATACGACTATCATGCCGACGGCCTGCCCGGATCGGTCACCGACGCGCGCGGCGGCATCAAGCGCATGCAATGGAACGAACGCGGCCAGATCACCGCCTACATCGATTGCTCCGGCAAGACCACCCTTTACGATTACGACAACGACGGCCATCTGCGCGGCATCACCGACGCCGCAGGCAACCGCACCATCGTCGAGCGCCAGCTTACCGGCGAACCAATCCTCATCCTGAGGCCCGATGGTGCGCAGGAACAATTCGAGTATGGCCCCGCCGGCTTGCCGGTGCGTCATCGCGACGCAGCCGGGCACAGCCAGCGCTGGGAATATAACCGCCGTGGCCAGCTCCTCAAGGCAATCGGCAAGACTGAACGCGCGGTCGGCTACGAGTACGATGCGCATGGCCGCCTCATGCGTCTCATCAACGCCAATGGCGCAAGCTACCTGTTCGACTATGACCATGCCGACCGCCTCTGCCGCGAAACCGGCGTCGACGGCATCGTCAAGCAGTATCGTTACGACGAGGCCGGCAATGCGGTCGGCATGGAAGTGACTGGCAACGACGACCAGGGACGTGTGCAGCGCCGCTACACACACATGCAATACGATGTCGCCGGTCGCCTGCTTGCACGGCATACCGAAACGGCCGTCACCAGCTATGCCTATGACGCCCTCGATCGCCTCCTGAGCGCCTCGCGCATACCCACCGACGCCGGCAAGGCGCTCGGCATCGAAAGCGATACCGTCCGTTTCGAGTATGACGCCGCCGGTCAACTCGTCGCCGAACACGGGGCCAACGGCAGCCTGAGGCATGAGTACGATGAACTCGGCACCGCCATCTCGCTGACCTTGCCGCAAGGCCAGCGGCTCGACATGCTCAGCTACGGCGCCGGCCATGTGCATCAGATTCGCATTGGCGACAGAATCATCTGCGATATCGAACGCGATGACCTGCACCGCGAGATCGTACGCACCCAAGGCCGCCTCAGCACCGGCTTCGGCCACGATGCAATGAACCGGCGCAGCTGGCAAAGCAGCATCCGCCCGGAACAAGGCGAGACCGAACCGACCCTTCCCTCGCCGAACAGGGGCCAGCTGTGGCGCAGCTACGTCTACAGTGCTGCCGACGAATTGTCCGAACGCCATGACGCATTGCGCGGGCCGACGCAATACCGGTACGACATGGATGGCCGCCTGCTGGGCTGTCACTCAAAAGCCGGCGACGAACATTTCCGCTGGGACGACGCCGACAATCCTTGCGACCTCGCCACTCGCCGCAGCGCCGGTGCGATCAGCAACAACCGGCTGATGGTCTGGCAGGACATCCGCTACAGCTACGACGCATTCGGCAACGTCCGCAGCCGCAAGAAGGGGTCATGGCAGCAGCAGCATTTCCTCTACGACGCCGATGACCGCCTGATCGAAGCACGCAGCGACACACGCCAGGGCGACCTGATCACCCGTTTCGCCTACGATGCGCTTGGCCGGCGCATCGCCAAGACGGTCAAACCCACGCAGGACTGGGCACCAAACCAGAAGCAAAGCGAAACGAAGTTCGTCTGGCAAGGCTTGCGGCTGCTGCAGGAAATCGGCCGCGACAGGATCAGCACCCATGTTTACGAACAGGACGGCGGTTCCAGCTATGCGCCGCTGGCGAGAATCGACCAGACGATCCGAAGTAACGGCTCGCATGGCACAGGCCGGATCTATTACTTCCATACCGATCAGATCGGCACGCCGCTGGAAGTTACTGATGAAGACGGGCAACTGATATGGGCGGGAGAGTATGGCGCCTGGGGTCGAGTGACGCGACAGGTGCTCGATGCACCGCTGAAGATGGGCGAGGAATTTGAGCAGCCTCTGCGGTTTGCCGGGCAGTACGAGGATGAGAGTACGGGGCTGCATTACAACACCTTCCGGTATTATGATCCGGAGGTGGGGAGGTTTCTGACGCGGGATCCGATTGGATTGGTGGGTGGGATTAATCTTTATCAGTATGTATTCAATCCAATTTCGTGGATAGATCCGTTAGGCTTAGCAGGTTACACAATAAGTGCTCAGACTGCAGGGCCAGACACTCTCGCCAGAGGGGTACATGTCAATGTACATGGCCCCGGCTTGCCACCAAAAGGAGGGCATGTGGGCTTAGTGCCTACTGCGACAAATGATTTGCTGACCACATTGCCCGTTGACCAAGCAACACGTGATTTGCGTGAAGGACAATGGAAAAAAGTGCAGGATGCGGTAAAAGACTATATGAGTAAACCACAGAACGTCAGCAGAATGGAAAAATCTGCACAAGCAGGTATTGATGCATACCCAAACTCTAATCGTGCCGGCGAAATGTCCAAAGTACGCGACATACTTCAAAAGCATAGAATTAAAGGAACGAACCCATGTCGTTAATAAAGCGGCAAAAACAAACACTAGTTTTGCAGCAAAGAATAGGACTAGCTCAAGCCGATGAACTGCTCATTAAATTTTTAAAAAATGGACATATTACCGATCCTGATAGCCTAGGTTTGCCATCATTTGATCCTTACATACTTGAACATAATGACTTTGAACATGCAGGGCATGAGGATGAACTCCTTATGTACTCAGCTCAGAAATTCATTTCCAACAAAAAGCAGCTGATTCCTGTTGAGATAAAAATATATTTTTTATCAAGGAAAATTATTACTAATGGTATGGGCATTTTCGGGAATATGCGTTTGCATAAATTTTTAGAGACGTCTGCATTTTTACTGAAAGAGAAGAATATTTCCGTTAACATTTACCTAGGCAGAGATCTAAAAGAAGGGGCTTTATTTTTCTCCAATGGTGTCGCAATGCGATTCTCGGACAACGGAAAAAGCCTTAATAATTACTACATCAATACCGTGGAAAGTAATTCCATTGGAAATGAAAAATTCAGTTTTCAAAACGCGAGCCTAAGTTCTATTGAATCAATCTACGACAGATTTAGTTATGACAATTTAATAAATTGCAGATTTAGCAGAAAACCGGCGATTAGAAAATTATTAAAGTCGTTCTCTAAATTGATATCTGTATCAACATGCGCCGAATCTGGTCAACTGGATTGACTCGCTTGGTTGGGAGGGCTATACAACTTGGCAGATACATTCACCGGACTATGATGACTTCTTTTAAAAAGGACTCCATTTTTATGCGCCGGGCAGCATAGCGCTCTTAGAGCGTCTAACAAAATGGAAATGGTTCACGCAGAGCGTTGCGTAGCGTACGCCAGCAAATGATCGCGCATCCCAAGCGGAGAAATCCTTCATGCATATCAGCCCGGCGTTCGTAGCGCACACGCAGGCGACGAAACTGATGCAACCAGGCGAAGGTGCGCTCGACCACCCAGCGCGTCATGCCCAAGTGGCTGCCATGGCGAGTGAGACGTTTGCCGATCTGCGGCGTAATGTGACGCTGCCGCAGGATACGGCGATACCGTTCGCAGTCGTAACCGCGATCGGCTTGTACACAGTGAGGCTTGCTCAATGGCCGTCCACGTCGGCCAGCGATCGACGGCACACCGTCGAGCAGCGGCATGAGCTGCGTCGAGTCATGGCCGTTGACTACCGTCAGGATGACGTTGAGCGGCGTGCCATTGCTGTCGACGACAAGGTGATGCTTGCTGCCCGCCTTGCGCCGATCAGTTGGGTTGGAGCCTGTTTTTTCCCGCCATGCACTGCGCGTACCGACGAACTGTCGGCGATCACGCGCGAGAAATCGAGGCGGTCGGCGTTGCGCAACTTGGCCAGCAGTACGCGATGCAGCTTTTCCCAGGCACCTGCTTTCTGCCAGTCGCGTGCGCGGCGCCAGCACGTCATGCCCGAGCCGCAACCCATTTCCCGGGGCAGCATTTCCTATGGCAGACCAGATTGCAAAATGAAGACGATGCCAGTGAACACACGTCGCTCATCGAACCTCTTGCGGCCGGCCGGCGTCTTGTGTGGCGGTGGGGGCGGAAGCAATGGGCGAACGATTTCCCATAGTTCATCATCAACCAGTTCGCGGGCCATGATGTCTCTCCACGGAACAACTTGGAAAGATCCTTGGACCGCGATCAGCCTATTTTGTTAGACGCTCTTAGGAACTCCATCGCGCCAGGAATGACTATTAAGGAGATAAAAAGGCATTCAACACGTCAGCTAGTAATTCATGGATTTCTCATAATTGATGATGAATATGGTTTGGGGTTCAGTATCGCTAACGACTTTGAAGACGTTGACTACGTCAGTCAACTACCAGATGATTTGATCCTTGAAGAGCTTCATGTAATGTCGACGGAATGGTGGCGATAATAACGATATAGATAGTACAAGCGTCCACTAGTGAGTCCAGGGCTATCGCATCAAAACTGATTAATTTTCAGTAAGTTGCGTAGAGGATTATCGACGTCGTCGAAAAGTCGTTCACTGTGTGGATGCACAAGAGGCGACCATGCAAGCCGATGTCAAATTATATACCAATCCAATATGTCAGCAGAATTCTTAGTAAACTTTAAAAATATTGAAAACTACACTATCAATCTTCTTAACATCGACAATAAGATCAGAAGTTTTCCCACCTTTAAAAAGGAAATCGGTAGAGATGAATACTGGCTCAAAAACAATTCAGCTATAGGGCTTTCCAAAGACGACTGGGAATTTGACGTTCGTATATTCTTAAAAGCAGACAAGGTTTTGCTAGAGATCAGTATTCACCCAGATAAGATTGGGCAAGACATAATTGATTTCATCCATTTTTTGGAATCCATTGACGAAATAACTATCACAGATGATGATGGTGAACCCGCCAAACTAATTTCTTAATAAACTCTCTTTACACGGACCATTTAGTCGCCGCATTGGAAAGACGGTCAAACGCAGGCAGGACCGCGCGCCAAACCATAAGCAGAGCGAAACGAACTTTGTCTGGCAAGGCTTACGGCTGCTGCAGTAAATCGGCCGCGACAGGATCAGCATCCATGTGTACGAGCAGGACGGCGGTGCCAGCTATGCGCCGCGGGCGAGAATCGACTAGACGATTCGAAGCGACGGCTCGCATGGCACAGGTCGGATTTACTACTTCCATACGGACCAGATCGGCACGCCGCTGAAAGTTACCGATGAAGACGGGCAACTGATATGGGCGGGAGAGTATGGCGCGTGGGGGCCGGTGACGCGGCAAGTGATCGATGCACCGCTGAAGATGGGCGAGGAATTTGAGCAATCTCTGCGATTTGCCGGGCAGTATGAGAATGTGTATTGACCCACTGAAAACCTACTCAGGTGATAATCACGAAAGGGAATCACATGAGCATGACGATGGAAAAGGAATTCAAACGGTGGACAGCCTAGCGCAAAGCGGCGTTAGTCACTGAAATCATTTAGGGTAAAACCAGCGTGGCCGAAGCAAGCCGGGCATTCGACATCCTGCCTTCGTAGATCGCTCTGAGCGGATTCTGCCGGGTGATTACACAGATCGGCACATTGCCTTTCCCGCTTTTAAACCGGATAGTTGTCACGCGAAAAGCATTCGGGATTGTTCCGCAGCGCATAGCTGGCGCTCGTACCCTTCTCCTTGACTGCCCACAAAGACGCGCCCGAGTTCTTCGAGCATATTCAGCTTCGGCAAGCCCTGTCGGATAAAGGAGAAGCAGCGGGAAGCGGCCACTTGATTCCAATCATTCCCATTTGTTCCGTCCGTACCGACAGGAAAGCCTCACCCATTCAATACAGCCGGCAGTCTTCGACAGATCAATTCACAGTTGTTCGCACATACATGCCAAACGGAAATTTCGACTATGAAGAAAAGCTTCTGGCATGTTCGCGCGGAGACTACGGCGCTCTTCGCAGTCTGTATGAGCATGAAGCCGCATGGCTGATGGGCGTTGCGATGCGCATTGTCCGGCGGCGGGAAATCGCCGACGAGGTGCTTCATGACGCATTCATCCAGATCTGGCAAAAATCATCAACCTATCAGCCGGCGCTGGGGTCTGCCAGAGGCTGGATATACAGCATCGTGCGAAATCGCGCACTGCATATCCTTCGCCTCAACCACCATGAGCTGCCGGTAGCGGATACCGTTACCGAAGAACGTCCGTCGGACGATCCCGGTCCGGCCGACGTCCTGTCGGAACACCGCAGTGCCCAAGCATTGCATCATTGCCTGGAAGGCTTGGACGACCAGAAGCGGCTGTGCATCCTGCTTGCCTATAGTGAAGGATATACGCAGGCGCAGATTGCGCTCCATCTGGATCGCCCGCTTGGCACGATCAAGGCATGGACGCGGCGAGCGCTGCACCTGCTGAAAGAATGCCTGTCATGAATTTCCGCGACCAGGATGAAGTCGTGGCAGTGGCCGGCGAATATGTCCTGGGCGCACTGTCTTCCGAAGAGATGGCAGAAGTCGAGCAGGAAATCGGACGCAATCATGCACTGGCCGCCGCTGTTGGGTACTGGCGAGATCGCCTGCTGGAAGTGACTCCTGCTCCGCCGCCCGTCATGCCCGCTCCCCGCCTTTGGGCGCGCATCGAACGCGATATCCGGCAGGCATTGCCTGCGCCTCGCGCCCCGGCGTCGGGCTTGTGGAACAGCTTGTTCTTCTGGAGAGCAAGCGGCATGGCCGGCGTTCTGGCCAGTGCCCTGCTCGCGTTGCGCCTGTTCACCGCCGCGCCCGAAGCCCTCACACCCAGATACGTGGCGGTATTGCAGCCGCCCGCTTCAGGCGCTGTATGGGTTGTTGCCATCGATGCGAAGGAAGTTCACTTGCGCCCGCTGTCTCCGGTCCAGCTCGAGGCTGGAAGGTCGGTGCAATTCTGGACCAAGCCGGAAGGTGCGGCCGCTCCCACGTCCCTCGGTCTCGTCGCAGCGGACCGTCCCACCTCCGTGCCTCTGAGCATGTTGCCCGGGCTTGGTCCGAATCAGCTGTTTGAGGTGACGCTCGAACCGCAATCGGGCTCGCCTACCGGCCGACCTACCGGGCCGATTCTTGCCGTGGGAACGGCAGCCCCTCTCTGACGCGCAAAACGTTTTCAGAACGCATCATCAAATTTATTTAACACCTTCTGCATCCAAACCCCCGGTTCGTGCGTAGTACAAAAGACAGGTCGCATCAGGCCGGCCCCGCTTTCGGATGCAAATCCCGGTAGCCGGATGCGTGATGGGTCCCGTCATTCGTCCATTGACAAGCAGTCGCTGAACACTGGCGACCCGTTCCATCTCACACAGGGCTGCGGCAATGCAGCGCCTGGAATTGTGCATTCAGGAGAAATCTTATGAACAAGACACTACGCTCAACCCTCGCTATCGCATTCGGTGCGGCATTGGGTGCAACGATGTTGCCGGCGCATGCGACCGACGATCATGGCAAAGGCAGCAGTGGCCTGCAGAATCGTCCCTTGCAGGTCATCGGCCTGACGGATGACCACAGACTCGTCTCCTTCAGCCACATGCAACCTGATAACGCCAAGGAAATCGGCACTGTTTCCGGATTGATGTCCGGTGACATGTTGATTGGAATCGATTTCCGGGTGCAGGACGGCAAGCTGTACGGCGTCAGCAAATCGGGCGGCATCTATATGCTGGACCAAGGCAACGCGAGCGCCACCAAGGTAAGCCAGTTGACCGTCGCACTGGAAGGCAGCTCGTTTGGCGTTGATTTCAACCCGGCTGCGGACCGCCTGAGGATCGTAAGCGATACCGGCCAGAATCTGCGCCACAACATCAATCCGCAAGGAACGACGCTCGTGGATGATCCGCTTGACTATCCCCCGGCCACTCCCTTGAACGCAATCGGACCGAATGCCATGGGCATCACGGGATCGGCCTATACCAATAATGACCTCGACGCATCGACCGGCACCACGCTCTATGCATTCGATGCCACGCTAGACCAGCTTGCATTGCAGTCTCCGCCGAACGATGGAACATTGGCCGCCGCAGGCAAGTTTGGCGCCAATGCAAGCATGCAGACCGGCTTCGATATCTACAGCGCTATCAGCGACGGCGCCACCGTCGATGTCATCGGGCTTGCCTCGGTGCACGTGGAGAATGGAACCAGCGGCCTGTACAGCGTCAGTCTGCCGACCGGGAAGATCAAGGCGCTTGGCAACTTCTCCGACAACAACAAGGTGATCGGGATTGCGATCCCCTTGGATCAATCCAAGAAATGAACGTTCGCCGGCTCCCTGCACACATTGCGGACAGCACGCGACGCATGGGGCCGGCACCTGACGGACACGCGCCTTCACGCCGGCCGGAAGACCCCGAGTGCGCAGAAAGATGTATCACGCACCTAAGTCACCTCCTGCTCCATCGATGTTCCGGAAGCCGGAATTCATCCCTGGACGCCTGACTTATTGATTCGACCCGAAAAATGGTTCATTTTTCGGGCCGCTGACCTCACCCCGGCCCAACATATTTTCGGGCCGGATCAAGATTTTTATGAAAACAACTGGAGATCATCATGCGGAGTACGGCAACAAGGCGTATCTTACCCGTCACAATCATGGCGTCTGCCCTGGCAGGCGTGTTCGCATTGCCTGCGCTTGCATCAAGCCATCGCGAAGCGCCATTCCTGACCGAACAGCCGAAGGTCGACGGCACGGACTTGTACATGTTCCGGAGTTACGAGCCGGGACGCCAGGATTTTGTAACGGTCATGGCCAATTACATTCCTTTCCAGGATCCTTTCGGCGGCCCCAATTTCTATCAGTTCGACGAAAACGGCTTGTATGAAATCCACTTCGACAACAACGGAGATGGAAAGGAAGATCTGACATTCCAGTTCCGTTTCAAGAACACGTCCAAAAGCACCGCGCTTCCGGTGGGCGGCAAGCAGGTCAAGATCCCGCTCATCCAATCCGGCCCGATTACCGGCGTCAATCCCGCAACCTTGAATGTGCGCGAGACATACACCATCGACGTCGTGCGGGGTGACCGGCGAACCGGCACACGATCGGCTGTCAGCATGGGGGGAGGCAGCAACGAGTTCGATAAGCCGGTCGACAATATCGGAGACAAGACATTCGGCGGGGCCGATGGCTATGAAGCGTATGCGAACCAGCATATACACAACGTGTCGATTCCCAACTGCGGCAATGGACGCGTATTCGTCGGCCAGCGCAAGGAGCCCTTCTACATTGCCGTCGGCAGGACCTTCGACCTGATCAATCTGAATCCGCTCGGGCCGGAGGCAAATGGAAACAGGAATGATCTGGAAGGGAAAAACGTCAGTACGATAGCGCTGGAATTGCCGATCTCCTGCCTGACCACCGCGGGCGAGCCCGTGATCGGCGCGTATACCACGGCAAGCAAGCGCCAGGGACGACTGATCAATCCGACGCCGGAGTCGGGTCTCAACACCGCGGCGAAGGAAGGCGGCTCGTGGGCTCAGGTTTCCCGTCTCGGCATGCCACTGGTGAACGAAGTCGTCATCGGAATGGACGACAAGAATCGATTCAATACATCGAAACCGACAGGCGACGCGCAGTTCATCGATTACGTGACCAACCCGACCTTGCCGGCACTTGTACAAACCCTGTTCCCGTCCGCGCCCGCGCCGACCAATTTCCCGCGCACCGATCTTGTCACGGTATTTTTGAAAGGGATTGAAGGACTGAATCAGCCAAGGAACGTGGTGCCTTCCGAAATGCTGCGACTTAACACTTCCATTGCGCCGACCGCACGCGATGCACAGAATCCGCTTGGAGTCGCCGCTGGAGATAATGCGGGCTTTCCGAACGGGCGGCGCCCGGCGGACGATGTCGTCGACCTTTCATTGCGAGTGGCAATGGGAGCGCTTTGCGTGCTGACAGGTGCGAACGATGCACTTAAAGTGGGCTGCAAGCCTTCCGACGCACCGGCAGGGGCGGCACCGTTGACGGATGGCGTGAGAAAAACAGCCGGGGATTTCAAGACAGCATTCCCTTACTTCAATACACCGATTTCCGGCAACGCCAGCAGCGGCCAGTAATCGAACGGGAGAACTTCATGCTTAACAAACGTCATCTTTTACAGGCGGCCGCGACTGCGCTTCTTCTGTCCCTTGCGGCTTGCGGCGGCGGAAGCAGTGGCACGGCCAGCACGGCCGCGGACGACACCGGTGCAACTCAGGCGCCGGCGACCGACTCGTTCGTGAGCAGAGTGGCGGCACTGATCGGCACAACATCCGATACGGCCGAACCGCAGGACATCGGATCAGTGCAGGTGACAACGCCTGATGGCACGGAGCCGATACCGGTCAGCTAATCCGATTGGCGCCGCCTTCGGTTCTCCGCAAGGCGCGCACATCCAACGGCAACCGAATCCTCATCCTGCCGGCGGCAGGATGAGGATGACCGGAGCTAACCACGGACAGCATAAACAGATTGAGAGTCGAGCCAACCAAGGAAGTCGCCGAGCGACGGCAAATAACGCATAACGGGACCGTTGAAGGAAGCAACGCATGTTCATAACACGTGTCGTCAAAGCCGCAGGCTGCGCAGTCGTTGCGGCGCAGTTTGCCATGGCGCCGGCAAATGCCTCCCCTTACGTGCCGGCCGATGGCGCGCAAGTGCTTGAACGCCTGCCCAGCCGTAACGATCCCGCTCAGCGTGAACTGCGGCAATTGCGCACGGCGCTAGCGGCTTCGCCGGAAGATGTGCCGACTGCCGTCGCGCTCGCACGGCGATACATCGAAACGGCGCGCAGGACCGGGGAGCCGCGCTATCTCGGATATGCGCAGGCAACATTATCGCCATGGTGGAACCAGCCGCAGGCGCCCCATGAAGTAAAAGTACTGCGTGCGACGGTCTGGCAGAGCCAGCACCAGTTCTCGCGCGCCCTGTCCGACCTGGATGATGTGGTTAAGGCCAATCCCCGCAACGCCCAGGCATGGCTGACGCGCGCGACAATATTGCCCGTGCAGGGCGAGTACGAGAAGGCAAGACAAAGCTGCGCAAGATTGCACGGCCTGGCATCGGAACTGGTGGTTTCCGCCTGTCTCTCTGGTGCGAACGCTCTCGGACCGAATGCCATGCAAAGCTATGTCTCGCTGGACGCGGCATTGAAAAAACACCCGAACGCCGAACCGGGCATCAAAGCATGGGCTCTCACGCTGCTGGGTGAAATGGCGGCCAGGGAGAACAACCCGTCGGCGGCAGAACATCATTTTCGGCAGGCGCTTTCCATTGACAGCGCTGACATTTACCTGCTCGGCGCCTATGCTGATTTTTTACTTGATGCCGGCAGGGAAGCCGAAGTTGTTCCTCTTCTCGCCAGCCATCATCGGACGGATGGACTGCTTTTAAGACACACGCTCGCCCTAAGGAAGCTCCGCTCACCCATTGCCTCCCGTCAGATCGATATCTTGCAGTCACGCTTTGACGCGGCGATGCTCAGGGGCGACACTGTCCACGAACGTGAGCAGGCCCGTTTTGAATTGCACCTGCGCGACAATCCTCGATCCGCACTTGTTCATGCGCAGGACAACTGGAATGAGCAAAAGGAATTTGCCGACGCACGACTCCTGCTGGAGGCCGCAGCCGCAAGCAATGACAAGGCGGCGGCGGCGCCCGTACTGAACTGGCTTCGGCAAAACAGGATAGACACTCCCCTGCTCGCGAACCTCGCGGCAAAGCTGGAAAGCCAATGATGAGCATGCCAAGGGGTGTCCTTTACTTTCTGCTGGCGCTGCTTTGCCATTTCAGCACACCGGCTCTTGCGCACAAGCCGAGCGATAGCTACCTCAGCCTTGACGCCGAGGACAGGCTTGTTTCCGGCCGTTGGGACATTGCATTGCGCGACCTCGACATGGCCATCGGCCTGGACGCCGACGGCAATGGCGAGCTGACCTGGAATGAAGTGCGGAGCAAGCATGGCGAGATTTCCGCCTATGCGTTTTCCCGGCTAAGCCTGATGTCGGCCGATCAAGCCTGCACGCCCAAAGTCGCCGGGCATCTGATCGACAATCATACCGATGGCGCCTATGCCGTGATCCGTTTCACCGCCGAATGCAATGAAGCCATCGAAACGCTGAACATCCATTACAAGCTTCTGTTCGACATCGATCCGCAGCACAAGGGACTTCTCAAGCTTGAACTTGATGGCCGAACATCCACGGCGATCTTTACTCCGGAACAGGCAGTGCAGCAGCTGGGCACCGGCGGCGCCGGCCGCTTCGCTCAATTTATCGACTACGTGAAACACGGCGTATGGCATATCTGGATCGGCTTTGATCACATTCTGTTCCTGCTGTCATTGTTACTGCCAGCGGTGCTGGTGCTCCGCAACCAAACCTGGCATTCATCGCAGACATTCAAGTCCTCGCTGACGGATGTACTGAAGATCGTCACCGCGTTTACGGTTGCGCACTCGATCACGCTTAGCGCCGCTTCGCTCGGTTTCGTCGATTTGCCGTCACGCTGGATAGAGTCGGTCATCGCAGCCTCCGTCGTCCTGGCGGCCCTTAACAATCTGTTCCCGGTTTTCCATGGCAAGCGCTGGCTCGCCGCTTTCGTTTTCGGACTGGTCCATGGCTTCGGCTTTGCTTCCGTATTGACAGATCTCGGTCTGCCGACGACGGCATTGGTTGCCGCATTGGTGGGCTTCAATATCGGGGTGGAACTTGGACAGCTTGCCATTGTTGCCGCCTTCCTGCCGATCGCCTTCGTCTTGCGCCAGACATGGGTATATCAGCGTCTCGTGTTTAGAGCCGGGTCGGTTCTTATTGCATTCGTGGCCTTTGGCTGGCTGGTTGAACGCGCCTTCGACGTGACGATCTTTGCTGGATAGCGGTGCGCATTCACGCCCCTTCTGCCTTGCCGCGCTCTGCGGGTAGGATGTTCTGTTCCCACACGAACGGAAAGCAAAGCTTTTTATGCAGTTACAATGCGTCATTCCGCTCATTTCTTCCGATTCGTCATGCACATCTGGGTCGACGCCGACGCCTGCCCCGTCGTCATCAAGGACATCCTGTTTCGGGTTGCCGAACGCCTGCAGCTCAATGTCACGCTGGTTGCCAACCAGTTGATCCGCGTGCCTGGCTCGCGTTACGTCCGCGCGCTCCAGGTCCCGCACGGCCCGGACGCGGCCGATGCTGAAATCGTTGAGCGCGTCAGCCCCGGCGACATCGTCGTGACCGGCGACATACCGTTGGCCTCGCTGGTGCTGGAGAAGGGCGGGCTGCCGCTCAATCCGCGCGGCGAGTGGTACACCAAGGACACCATTGCCCAGCAACTGACGATGCGGGCCTTCATGGAAGAGCTGCGCGGCAGCGGTGTCGATACGGGCGGCCCGGCCGCGTTCAGCCACGCCGACCGCCAGAACTTCGCCAATGCGCTTGACCGCGAACTCGCCCGCAGGAAAACTCGTCCGAGTTCCGACTAGGCATGGTTTGTCAACATCTTCACCCGCCGTCGCACGTAAACCGGCATCCGGCCGGCATCAAGGGCATGGCTTGAAACGGCGGCAAATCGTCTCGGCCTCGACAGTACAGTCAAGCCGAAAGCGCTCTAGAATACCGGGATGCCAGCAAAGTCTCCCATTCTTCCCGGCCCGCGTACCGCACGGGGTGCCGTACTTGCGGTCCTGCTTTCCAACGCAGACCAGACCGGCGCCGAACCGCTACGCGGACGCGTGACGCTCGCCGCAATCGTCAGGACCTTGAAGCGAAAATATCACTGGCCGATAGAAACGGCGAGCTTCCCGTCCAATTCGGCCGATGGTCGCGCCACCTGGGCCACGGTTTACAGCCTGCCGCCCGACGTCATTGCCGCGGCGATGGAGGCTGGCGCTCGGGATTGGCTCAAGAGCAGTTTGATCCACAGAACCGGCACATAGGCACATAGGCACATGGACACACGAACGCATGGCTGCGTGCACCAGGCAGCTTTCCTCGGGCTCCTCCATGCCGGAGAGCCGATGCTGTCCCCGGCGCCGCGCCGACGTGTCCGTCCCCCGTTCCGATGACATCCACTCCGGAACGATCCGATCGGGTCAATCTATGCCAAACTGTGCAAGTGAGCAATATCTTCACCGGGATATGACCTGCGGTATCCCGCGCTGGTGTTGCTGGAGGAACGCTCGCCAGACTATCAACCCATGCGGTATCCAAGCCATGAGAACTTGAGGAAGCTGTGATGAAGCATTACGACTATATCGTCATCGGCGGCGGCAGCGGCGGCATCGCTTCCGCCAACCGGGCCGCCATGCATGGAAAGAAGTGCGTCCTGATCGAAGCGAAGGAGATCGGCGGCACCTGCGTCAATGTGGGCTGCGTTCCCAAAAAAGTCATGTGGTATGCGGCGCACGTTTCGGAAGCAATCCATCGCTATGGTCCGGATTACGGCTTCGATGCCACGGTGAACCGCTTCGACTGGTCGGCTCTGGTCAAAAACCGCAGCGCCTATATCGAACGCATCCACGCGTCCTATGAAAGCAGCCTGGACCGCAACAAGGTCGAACTGGTCCGCGGCTTTGCCAGCTTCATCGATGCCCGCAACATCGAGGTGGGCGGCGCGCGCATGACGGCCGATCACATCCTTATCGCAACCGGCACCCGTCCCGCCCGTCCCGATATCCCGGGCGCCGAGCATGGCCTGGATTCCGACGGATTCTTCGCACTGGCGGCGCAGCCGAAGCGCACCGCTATCGTGGGCGGCGGTTACATTGCGGTCGAACTCGCTTGCGCGCTCCATGCGCTGGGCTCGGAAACGCACCTGTTCGTGCGCCACGAGGCGCCGCTTCGACAGATGGACCCGCTCTTGAGCGAGACCCTGGTACAGGTGATGAAGACGGATGGGCCGACGCTGCATCGCCATTCGGTTCCGACGGCCGTCATCAAAAACAGCGACGGCAGCCTGACCCTTGAACTTGAAAACGGTCGAAGCCATACCGTGGATTGCCTGGTCTGGGCGATCGGCCGCCATGCGGATACGTCCGGCCTAGGCCTGGAGGCCGCCGGCGTGGCCCTGAATGCCGAAGGCCGCATCGTGGTGGACAAGTACCAGAACACCAGCGTCGACGGCATCTATGCGGTAGGCGACATTACGGGACTGCTGGATCTGACGCCCGTTGCGGTTGCCGCCGGCAGACGCCTGTCCGAGCGCCTGTTCAATGGCAAGCCGGACGAACACCTCGATTACGAGAACGTCCCGACCGTGGTGTTCAGTCATCCTCCTATCGGAACCGTCGGCCTCAGCGAACCGGAGGCTCGCCTGAAATTCGGCGATGCGCAGGTGAAGACCTACCAGAGTTCATTCACCACCATGTACACCGCCATCACCCGGCACCGGCAGCCGGCGTGCATGAAGCTCGTATGCGTCGGGCCCGACGAGCGTGTGGTCGGTATCCATGGCATTGGGCACGGCATGGACGAAATCCTGCAAGGCTTCGCCGTCGCCTTGAAGATGGGCGCCACCAAGAAAGACCTGGACGATACCGTGGCAATCCATCCCACTGCGGCCGAGGAGTTCGTAACGATGCGTTGAAGCCGATACGGCATCAACCGACGATGAATAGCTGTATCGCCTTCTGCTCCGGCCGTGTCGAATTTGGCAGGGAAACCTGCTCATGGTTACCTTGCCAGCCGGAGCATGCCGAGCGCGGCTCGTAGGCTAATAGGAGCATGGGCACATGCTGCTTGCCGATAGCTGCCCTTAGCTGCCTTAGCTGCCTCAACTACCTTCGGCTCTCCGCTTTCTCCACCGATAAAGCACCATGCCCTTCCATCCTGCCAGCACGATGCCGAACGCAAGACTGCCCGAAATCAGGGCCAGCAGCGGCACGCCCAGCAGCAAGGGCATTCCCGCTTCCTGAAACAGGCCAAGCCACTCGCCTCCACCCGACGGCAATCCGAATGCGGGCCAGGCCAGCGGCTGGCCGAGGCAGAGCGCGCCCAGCATCCATGCGAGACCAAGGATGGGCAGCATGGTGAAGGGATTGCCGATGAAGGTCAGCACCACCGCCGTCGGCAGGTGGGCATTGAACTGGATGGCGGCAAAAGCCGCCAGCAGCGCTTGCGCCGGAATCGGCAGTACGCTGATAGCGGTGCCGATGGCCGCGCCGACGGCGACCGTACGCCGGCGCGGCGCCCACAGCTGAGGCCGGCCGCTGCGCAGAAGACGTGCAATCTGGGGATGATGTTTCAATAGTTCCGATGCGTTCATCCATGAACGCTGAGACTTCGGCATGCTTATTCCTTGTGAGCCGGATGTTCCGAATGTGTCGCGGCGGCATCATGCGCAATAGCGTGGGAGCCGGACTTCTTGCGCATCGTCATCCGCTTCGTGCGATGGGCTGCGCGCCGCACTGCGTAATCGATCGCGGTGTACATGTTTTCCTGCACTTCATGAATCACCACGGTAGGACGGTCGGGCAGCATGACGCTGACTTCGCACAGGTTTTCCCGGCCGCCGCGTTCCGCCCTGATTTCGCGCAGCTGGACGGCGACCTGCCTGACATGGTTGTGCGTATGTGTGAACGCGGCGCGCACGCTGCGTTCCAGGTATTCCTGGAGAAAGGGGGTGAAGCAGTATTCCTTGGCGAGTATCTGCACGTCCATTGGCGTCTCCATGAATGGCTTAACGAATGAAATCAACGATGGACAGTGTTGCCGATTATTCCCGCATGAAAAACCTAAGAAAGAAGGAGAGAGTCTTCTTTAAATCGGAAATGATTCGGGGAAAGATGATTAACTGACATGGGCATGCGGCAAGAATGGCACTGCCGTCGGCATTATTCGGCAGTCATCAGCGCGTTGCAGGCGGACGGCCTGCACCATCGGAAGAGACAAGATGCAATGATCGACGGCGAAGAGACGCCAGGCCCGGTTGAACCGGCCCCGACGTCCTGCCATCCGTCAGGCCGCATGCGCGGTCGTAGTTCCCTTTGCCGCCGGAGCATCGAATTCCTTCAGCAATGCGGCTTCCTTCTCGCGCGCCGCCTTCAGGTGCCTTTCCTTCACATGGCCGAAGCCGCGGATGCCGTCGGGAATGCTGGCGATCGCGGTGGCGACGGACAGGTTGTCGGCCTTCAGTTTCGGCAGCAGCGCCGCGACGGTCTGCCGGTACTGGGCGATCAGCGCGCGTTCGGTCTTGCGTTCCTCGGTATAGCCGAACACGTCCAGCGCGGTGCCCCGCAGGACCTTCATCTTCGCCAGCATGCCGAAAGCCTTCAGCATCCACGGACCGTATTCCTTCTTGACCAGGTGGCCCTCGGCATCGCGCTTGGCCAGCAGCGGCGGCGCAAGATGGAACTTGATCTTGTAGTCGCCTTCGAACATGCCTTCGATCTTGGCCTTGAAGGCCGTGTCGGCGTGCAGGCGCGCGACCTCGTACTCATCCTTGTAGGCCATGAGCTTGTAGAGATAGTGCGCCACCGCGCCGGCCAGCTTGTGCGACTTCTCGCCGACGGCCTTGCGCTCGGCATCCCTCACCTGCTCGACGAAATCGCGGTATTGCTGCGCATAGGCGGCGTTCTGGTACTTGGTCAGGTAATCGACGCGGGCAGCGACAACGTCGTCCAGCGAAGGCGCGCGCTTGAATTCGATCACCTGCGCAGCCGTGTCATCCACCTTGGCCAGGCGCGCCACCGCCGCCCAGTCATGCGCGGCATTGCGGCCCCAGACGAAAGCCTGCTTGTTGAATTCCACCGACACGCCGTTGAGTTCGATGGCGCGCATCACGGCGGCTTCCGACAGCGGCACCCAGCCCTTTTGCCATACATAGCCGAGCATGAACATGTTGGTGGCGATGCTGTCGCCCATCAATGCCGTGGCGACCTTGCCCGCATCGACGAAATCGACGAGGTCGCTGCCGCAGGCAGCGCGGATGTCGTTCTCCACCGCCTGACCCGGGAATTTCCAGTCGGGATTCTTGACGAAGGCGGCGGTCGGACTGCCGGTCGCATTCACCGCCGCATGCGTGCGGCCCTCGCCCATGCGCGACAAGGCATCGCGGCTGCCGGTGACGATCACGTCGCAGCCGATCACCAGGTCCGCCGCGCCGGTGCCGACGCGGGTGGAGTGGATCTTGTCCGGGCTGTCGGCCAGGCGCACATGCGACATCACCGGTCCGCCCTTCTGCGCCAGCCCGCTCATGTCGAGCACCGAGCAGCCCTTGCCTTCGACGTGCGCCGCCATCGCCAGGATCTGGCCGACGGTCACCACGCCGGTGCCGCCGATGCCGGTGACGAGAATGCCGAACGGCTCGGCGGTCGTGGGCAGGGTCGGCTGCGGCAGGTTGCTGCCGTCGAGTATCGGCAGCTTCTTCGCGCCCGCATCCTGCGCGACGGCGGCTTTCTTCGGCTTCTTCAGCTGGCCGCCTTCGACCGTAACGAAGCTCGGGCAGAAACCCTTGACGCAGGAGAAATCCTTGTTGCAGGACGACTGGTTGATCTGGCGCTTGCGGCCGAACTCGGTTTCCAGCGGTTCCACCGACAGGCAGTTCGACTGCACGCTACAGTCGCCGCAGCCTTCGCACACGGCTTCGTTGATCACGGCGCGCTTGGCCGGATCGGGAAAGCCGGGCTTGCCGTCCTTGCCGATCTTTTTCCGGCGGCGGCGCTTCTCCGACGCGCAGGTCTGGTCGTAGATCATCGCGGAGACGCCCTTGACTTCGCGCAATTCCTTCTGCACCGCGTCGAGCTCGTCGCGGTGGCGGATGGTCACGCCCGGCGCCCAGTTGACGCCGGCCGGATATTTTTCCGGTTCGTCGGTGACGACGATGATCGGATGCACGCCTTCGGCCGCGATCTGGCGCGAAATGGTGGCCGGATCGAGCGGACCGTCGAAGGTCTGGCCGCCGGTCATCGCCACCGCGTCGTTGAACAGGATCTTGTAGGTCATGTTGACCTTGGCCGAGACCGCGGCGCGGATCGCGAGCAGGCCGGAATGGAAATAGGTGCCGTCGCCCAGGTTGGCGAAGACATGCTTTTCGCTGGTGAACGGCGCATGGCCGACCCAGGTCACGCCTTCCGCGCCCATGTGGGTGAAGGTCGAGGTCTGGCGGTCCATCCACAGCACCATGTAATGGCAGCCGATGCCGGCCAGCGCGCGGCTGCCTTCCGGCACCTTGGTCGAGCTGTTGTGCGGGCAGCCGGAGCAGAAATGCGGGATGCGGTCCTTGTTCGGGTCGGGCTTGCCGCTGCCCACCTTGAGCACCGCTTCCTTGGCTTCCAGGTAGGCAATCCTTTCCTTGATGCGCTGCTCGATCGGATGGCCGGCGAAGTACTTGGAAATGCGGGCCGCGATGGCGCGCGCGATCTGCGCGGGATTGAGCTCGTAGGTGGCCGGCAGCAGCCAGTTGCCGTGGCCCTCGCGGTGGTTGCCGCTCCATTCGCCGGTGTCGTCGAACTTGCCGACCACGCGCGGACGAACGTCGTCGCGCCAGTTGTAGAGCTCTTCCTTGAGCTGGTATTCGAGGATCTGCCGCTTTTCCTCGACCACCAGGATTTCTTCCAGGCCCTGCGCGAACTGGCGCACGCCCTCGGCTTCGAGCGGCCAGGTCATGCCGATCTTGTAGAGGCGGATGCCGATGTCGCGGGCGACGTTTTCATCGATGCCGAGGTCGTCGAGCGCCTGGCGGGTGTCGAGATAGGATTTGCCGGCGGTGACGATGCCGATGCGCGCGCGCGGGCTGTCCCAGATGATCTGGTTGAGCTTGTTGGCGCGCACGTAAGCGAGCGCCGCATACCACTTGTAGTTGTTCATCCGTGCTTCCTGGTCGAGCACGGCATCCGGATAACGGATGTTGAGCCCGCCGGGCGGCAGTTCGAAGTCCTCGGGAATGACGATCCTCACGCGCTCCGGGTCGAGATCGACCGAGGCGCCGGATTCCACGATGTCGGTCACGCATTTCATCGACACCCACAGGCCGGTATAGCGGGACAGCGCCCAGCCGTGCAGGCCGTAATCGAGGTATTCCTGCACCGTGGACGGATACAGGACCGGAATGCCGCAGGCCTTGAGTATGTGCTCGCTCTGGTGCGCGGTGGTGGAAGACTTGGCCGCGTGGTCATCGCCGGCCAGCACCAGCACGCCGCCATTCCTGTCGGTGCCGGCCATGTTGGCATGCTTGAAGACGTCGCCGCAGCGGTCCACGCCTGGGCCCTTGCCGTACCACATCGAGAACACGCCGTCGTACTTGGCATCGGGGAAAAGATTGACCTGCTGCGTACCCCATACCGCGGTCGCCGCCAGGTCCTCGTTCATTCCCGGATGAAACTGGACATGATGCTGCTCAAGATATTTCTTCGCCTTCATGGCCGTCATGTCGACGTTGCCAAGCGGCGAACCGCGGTAGCCGGTGATGTAGCCGGCGGTATTGAGGCCGGCGGCGACGTCGCGCTGGCGCTGCATCATCGGCAGGCGGATCAGCGCCTGGGTGCCGGTGATGAAGGCGCGTCCGCGCTCCAGCGTGAATTTGTCGTCGAGGGTAACGTTGTCGAGCAGCTTGCGCTGGTCCGATGTCAGGGGTGCGTTCATCGTGCTTGTCTCCATCCTTTTTGGGGCTGTGTATTGAGTATAGTAAGCCCGCAAGCTATCGTAAAATCACAAATACACAACTCTGATATCCGAAAAACGCATGGCAGAAAACGTCACCCTCAGGCAGCTCCGCTATTTCGTCGCGGCGGCGCGCACCGGCCAGTTCTCGATGGCGGCAAGCAACGAGCATGTATCGCAGTCGGCCATCACCAATGCCGTCCTGGCGCTGGAACAGGAGCTCGGCGTGCGCCTGTTCGACCGCCTTCCGCAGGGCGTGGCGCTCACCGCCGACGGCGAGGACTTCTTCCATCATGCGCGCCACATCCTCGATTCGGTGCGTGATGCAATGCACAAACCGCGTTTCCGCGCCAACAACCTGCGCGGCACGGTGAGGCTTGCCGCATCGTACACGGTGCTTGGCTATTTCCTGCCCGAGCTGCTGGCGCGTTTCCGGGCGAGTTACCCGGACGTGGAGATCGACTTGCGCGACATGGACCGCCCCGGGATCGAGGAGGCGGTCGGCAAGGGGGAAGTGGAACTGGGAGTGGCGATCCTGTCCAACGTGTCCAGGCTCAACCGCTTCGGGCATGCGATCCTGGTGCGTTCGAGAAGGCAATTGTGGATGGCGCCGGAGCATCCCCTGGCGCAGCTGGCATCGCCCTCGCTGAAGGACATCGCCCAGCATCCCTACATCCTGGTGACGGCCGACGAGGCGGAGGCGTCCACCTTTGCCTACTGGAAGACCAAGCGCTTGAAACCCAACATCGTGTTCCGCACCAGCTCGATCGAGGCGGTGCGCGGACTGGTGGCGCACGGCTTCGGCGTGACGGTATTGTCGGACATGGTCTTCCGTCCGTGGTCGCTGGAAGGCAAGCGCATCGAGGCGCGCCCCATCCTCGACGTGGTTCCGCACATGGAAGCCGGCGTACTGTGGCGGCAAGGCGCGGTACTGAGCGCACCGGCAGAAGCGCTGCAGCAATTCCTCTTGCATGCCTACGGTTCTTGACCGCCCTGCCGGGAAGCTTATAGATCCGGCCCGAAAATATGTTGGGCCGGATCCCCTCACCCCGACCCTCTCCCAGAGGGAGAGGGTGAGATCAGCGACCCGAAAAATGACCATTTTTCGGGCCTGACCAATAGATTGGGAAGGCGTGAACCTTTTACGGCAAAAAGTACCTATCGATTTGCCAAGTCTTTCATGGCCCGGCGCAGCCGGCGGGCCCGATGCCCGCCGGAACCGGAAACGACAAGGAGGATGAGCATGCCCGATACGATGAGCCCCGAAATGAAGCAATGCCTGGACAATTGCCTGGCATGTCACCGTCTCTGCACCGAAACCGCAGCCCATGTCTTGCATGGCGGACATGTGCATAGCGAGGCCAAGCATCTGGTCGCCCTGCTAGACTGCGCGCAGATCTGCCTGGTGCATGCCGATTTCATGACACGCCGCTCTCCTCATCACACGCATCTCGCAAAGGAGTGCGCGGAGATCTGCAATGCCTGCGCGGCGCTTTGCGAAGAACACGCCGACCCCGACGGTGAAATGGCGCGTTGTGCGGAGGCTTGCCGCAAGTGCGCCGCAAGCTGCTCGGCGATGTGACATTCGCACAACCATTTCCTTTCCCTTGCGCAATTTTTACAGCGATTGCGCACGTCTTCTTGCGCAATCTCCATGCCACGGTGCGTCGGTGCCCTACGAACCGGCACCGCCGGGTATGATGTTAAAAATACAAGCACCGCTCCACGGAATATTGCAAGGAAACCGCAGCACTCATGTTGCATCGAAACCGCATGCGCTCGCCTGGTCTGGCCGCCGCAGCCACGTTTGTCCTAGGCTTCATGACGACAATCGCGCTCTTCTTTTTCACATTCGAACTGGAGAGCGACAAGGCGAACCTGGACTTCAGAAGGCGAGCGGAAAGTTACATAGCCGACGTGCAGCAAGGCCTCGGCGACGCCATTGCCAGCCTGCAGGCAGTCAATCAACTGTTTGCGGCGGTAGGTGAAGTCTCGCGCGAAGAATTCCATACCTTCACCCTGCCGCTGCTGCAGCGCCAGCCCTACATCGAAGCATTCACCTATCATCGTTTCGTCGCCGCAACGGAGCGCAAGCGTTTCGAGGCTGCGATGCGGCGCGACTTCCCGGGCTTTCGCATCAGCGAATACAAGGACCGCGGCGTTGCCCCGGCCGGCCCGCGCGACATGTATCTGCCGACCGTCTATATCTCGCCGCAGGAAAACAACGAAGTGCGCATCGGCAACGATGCCCTGTTCCATCCGCAGCGCGCCGCCGCCGCATGGCGCGCGGTGGACAGCGCCAGGCCATCCGCGACAGGCATCGTGCAGCTTCTCATGGCCGACAATCCCGAACCGACCTTTTTCGTCATCATGCCGCTGTATCGCCGCGACATGCCGCTGGGCTCGCCGGAAGAGCGGCGGCGCGCGATGTTCGGCGTGACCCAGGCCGTGTTCAACTCCAAGAACCTGGTGAGCAAGATTCTCGGCAAGGAAGCACTGTCGATGCCCGGCATCGACATCAGCATCTCCACCGCGGTGACGCCCGAGGACAAGCATCTGGCCTTCCAGCATCATGCGGAGGTCGAGAATCCTGACGAGCCGCAGCCGGGGTTCCTGCGCAAGGTGCTGGAACCGCCGATGCTGGTCGGAGAATCCTTCGATGTCGGCGGCACGGTCTGGCATGTCCAGGTATCGGGCAGTTCGTCCGCCTTCATTTACAGCCACCGCGGTTCGCTGCTGGTGCTGCTGTTCGGCATGCTGGTCACGCTGTATGCCGCCAACAACCGCCGGGCCGCAGCTAACCGGGAACGCAAGATCGAGCAGCTGGTGGAACAGCGTACCGCCGAACTGCGGCTGACGAGCGAAGACCTGCAATTGCGCCAGAGCGCGATCGAAGCCAGTGCCAACGCCATCATCATCGTCTCGGCGCGCCGACCGCATTTTTCCATCGAGTATGTCAATCCGGCGTTCGAAAAAATTTCCGGTTACAGCGCCGAGGATGTGATCGGCAAACCTTTCGCGCCGCTGGCGCGCCCGGGCGACGACCAGACCGGCGTGGCGGACCTGCGGGCGGCGCTGCACGCGGGCACGCAGACGCACGCGATCGTCTCTCAGACCCGGCGCGACGGCTCCCAGTTCTGGAGCGACGTCTATGTGGCGCCGGTGTCCATCCACAGCGGCGAGGTCAGCCATTTCGTGATCACGCAATACGACATCACCGAGATGCGTCGTTACCAGGGCGAGCTGGAATTCCAGGCCAACTACGACCTGCTGACCGGCATCGCCAACCGCAACCTGCTGCGCGACCGCGTTACCCAGGCACTGACGATGGCCGCGCGCCACGGCGAACTGGTATGCGTGGCCTTCATGGACCTGGACCGCTTCAAGTTCGTCAATGACAGCATGGGCCACCGCGCCGGCGATCTCGTGCTGAAGTCCATCGCCTCGCGCCTCAAGCGCGCGGTACGCGATACCGACACCGTGGCGCGCTACGGCGGCGACGAATTCGTGCTGGTGCTGCCGGAATCCGAAGACGTGACCGAATCGGCGAAGGTGGTGCAGCGGGTGATGCAGGCGCTGGCGCGGCCGGTGCCGGTGGACGGCAAGGACTTCTTCCCGACCTGCAGCGTCGGCATCGCGGTATATCCGACCGACGGGGAAGACTTCGAAACCCTGCTCACCCACGCCGACATCGCGATGTACAGCGCCAAGGAAAAGGGCCGGAACAATTTCCAGTTTTACGCGCCGCGCATGCATGAGCGCGCCGCCAAGCGCCTGCGCCTCGAAGGGGATTTGCGGCGCGCGCTGGAGCGGCAGGAACTCACGCTGTACTACCAGCCGCAGGTGGACGTCAATACCGGGCGCGTGGTGGGCGCCGAAACGCTGATCCGCTGGCAGCATCCGGAGCTCGGCCTGATCCCGCCGTCGGAATTCGTGGCGCTGGCCGAGGAGACGGGGCTCATCGGCGCCATCGGCGAATGGGTATTGCGCACCGCCTGCACGCAGGCGAAGAAATGGGAGCAGGCCGGACTCGGAAAGCTGCGCATCGCGATCAACCTGTCGGCGCGGCAGTTCAGCCAGCCCAACCTGCTGCGCACGGTGCAAAGCACGCTGGCCGAAAGCGGACTCGACCCCAGCAACCTGGAACTGGAAATCACCGAAAGCACGGTGATGGTGGATGTGCAGCATACGATCCGCACGCTGCATGAACTGAAGAATATCGATGTCCACCTGTCGATCGACGACTTCGGCACCGGCTTCTCCAGCCTGTCCTATTTGAAGCAGTTCCCCATCGACGTGCTCAAGGTCGACCAGTCCTTCGTGCGCGACATAACCACCGATGCCGACAATGCGATGATCGTGATGTCGGTGATCTCCCTTGCGCACAACCTTCGCCTGCAGGTGATCGCCGAAGGCGTGGAAACGGTGGAGCAGTTCAACTACCTGAAGGAAAACAAGTGCGACCAGGTGCAGGGCTATTACTTCAGCAAGCCGCTGCCGGCCGACAAGTTCGAACGTTTCCTGCAGCAGGATCTGCCGGCGGAAGCGTAGAGCGACTGGCTGCCCACCGAGCTTCGTCTTGAGTGCGCCCCAAGCGGGCTATTCACCAGCCTGGAATGGCAAACGGCCAGTGTTGTGAAGGATGCTACCGGCAATGATTCCAGGATGCTAAAGCAATATTAGGTTCGAGGTAACCAGCGGCGTAGCCGTCGAAGTTTAAGATCATGTGAGGCCTCGTTTACACAAGTTTATGGCCCTGAATATAGGCGTGACAAATTTTTGGCAAATCTCGCACAACTCTCTCACCCTCTGCTGACTGCAATCGACCACAGGCATCCACCACTAAATGCTCGAGGTTCGGAAACTTCCGCCCTAGGTCACCCAGATGCGCAAGCTTCCTACACCGATGTACCTCCAGCCGACGAAGGTTCGGAATGGCGGGCAGCGATTCGAGACTGTCGAGGTTTGCCCAATTTATCTGTAGCTCTTCAAGAGACTCCGGGAAGTCGAGTGCGGCAAAGGTGTTGTCTTTTGAACGGAAATGCCATACGTGAAGTAGCTGCAGTTCTTTAAGCTTTTCAAGCCCTGTATCCTTAGCTCTCGGTTCGATTACCACATGGCGCAACCGTGGAAAGCGGCTAAAATCAATCGGTGGTCGCTTCGGATGAACCCCAAAGTATTGAAGATTCTCAAGCGCGTAAAGCCCCTCAATGCTTTGCAGATTCATGTCCCAGAACCAGACGGCTTCAAGCCAGGGTAACTCAGCAAGAAAATCCAGGGTTGAGCCAGTGAACCCGAACGAGGCTGCTCCAAAAACCCCTTTGATACGTTCGATCTTTACCTTGGCCACACAGTCTTGCAGACGGCTCGTCTCTATTCCGAGACAGCTCACGTGAGCGAGGTCATGTGTTTGATAAAAACCCTCTTCGATTGCAATTGGCATAGTGCTCTGCCTAAGGTTGTCATTGATATGAGCTGTAAGCGCGAGGGAACAACGATAGTTTAGTTCGTAATACGCTTGCTATAGGCATAGAAGACATCATCCCGAATCCATCCAAGCGATTCATAGGCTGCTTGCGCCGGCTGGTTAGTCTTTGCAGTCGTTAGGTCCATTCTCGCCTTGCCGTTCTCTGCCGCAAGCCGCTCTGCCGCTTGCAAGAGAACCCTTGCGACACCATGACGCCGTGCATTCGGAACGACGAACAGGTCGTAGAGCGAGTAGATCGGCTTTGCCTCGACTGAACAAAACGTAGGATATAACTGGCAGAAGCCCACGGCCTGTTGTAGATCGTTCGATGCGAGAAGGATCATGGATTCATTGTTCTGAATTCGTTCGCCAATGAAGCGTGTTGCCAACGCAAGGTCGGTTGGCTGTTCGTAGAACTGACGATATGCATCGAAGAGTGAGGCTACGACATCAAGGTCAGCAATTGTTGCTGTTCTGATCTGGATCGTGATCATGGGTGGTCTGATCTAACGGTTGATGTAATCGACCTGTGCGGGCAGCGTGAAGCAATGCTTCTACAGCGTCCGGCTGACCAGGACGTTAGTCCTCATGACGCTGATGAAATCCGCCAAACAATAGGCACTAAACCGGCGGCAATAGCCAAGGCTCCAAGGAACATGATCCATAAACCCGGCATGCGACCGCCATCTCCAGCAGACCAACCAAGAGCCGGAAATGCTCGGCGCAGGATATGTCGCAGCCCCCACCAGCCGACTGTGTGGACCAGGACGACCGCGATTCCGAATTGGACCAGGACAAGACCTGCGAACAGTAGGGGATCACTGGAAAAGGAAATTGGGACAGGATGTCCGAGATTCAGCTTCGTATGGTAAGCGAACATCCCTGACGTGACGGACCGCAAACATCCCGACAAGACATAAGCCCCGGCACTAAAGCCCAGAACAGCAGCGAACCATTCGTCGAGCCTCTGACAGAAAAGTGAAAGGAAAAACTGTCGTTTCATTCCTGGGACCTAACTGTGTGCTATACGGACACCAAACGTCCGGTACACACGACGGCTGTCCGATATGCACGGATATGTTCTGCATCCAAATTATTGATTTAAATATGAATTTTCAACATATCCATAATTATACGGACAGCGATCATATGGTCTGCATGGCAGATCTCATTCAGGACGAAGATGAAAAGACACTCGACCCGCTCACGCCAGCAGCACTGAAACCAGGTCCTTCCTGCTGTCTTCCAGGCTCTTGTCGAAATGCAGGGCGGCCTCGACGTGGTCGAGATGTTCGAGGATCAGCTTGACGGCCCGCTCCACCTTTCCAGCCTTGGCCGCCTCCAGGAATTCCATGTGTTCGTCGGATGAACAGACGGCGTCGAGGTCGGACTGGTAAAGCATGGTGATGAGGGAGCTGCGGGCCACCAGCTCCTTGAGGATATCGGTCAGCACCTGGTTGCCGGCCACTTCGGCCAGCTGCACATGGAAGTCGCCCAGCAGCTGCGACCGGGCTTTCGAATCCTTGCCGCTGATGGCGGCGCGCTCGGCCTTGAGGTGCTTTTCCAGCATCCGGTAGTCGGCCGGCTTGGCCTTGGCGATGAATTCCCTCGCCATCGCAGCTTCGATGATGCGGCGTGTCGCAAAGATTTCACGGGCTTCGGTTTCGGTCGGCTGGCTGACGAATGCGCCGCGGTCCGGAATGATATTGATCAGCTTGTCCTTCGACAATGTCAGCAGCGCGGCGCGGATCTTGGTGCGGCTGACCGAATACAGGCGGGACAAGGCTTCCTCGCGCAGCTTGGTGCCGGGCGGCAGCTGGCGCGCAGCGATCGCCGCGGCGATGTCCTCGGCGATTTCGTTGGCGCTTTTCACTGCGGCCGGTTCTTCTTCTGTACGTGGCTTTACCATAGGTGGAGGAAAACAAATCAATCAGGCGACGGCAGCTTATCATGAAAGCAACATGGCGCCCGCGATGAAGCGCCATGCAGCCGCCGCAATGCAAGGGCGCACCTTATTAGAGCACTCCCGGGCTTGCCGGCAATATGCCGCCGCATATAGATAATATAGCAGGCAGCAATCCTCGCACACCTGTTTTGCCCAAGGTTTTTGTATACAATGTTTGAATACGATATTATACTTTTCGACATCTGGGAATTGCGCATGCCTACCGGAGCGCACAAGGAGACTTCATGAATCACGCAGGCAGCAGAGGAACAGCGGGAACAACCATCATGCGCTGGGCGGACGAGCTGGCAGGCCACAGCGAAGCCGAAGGCATGCTGACACGCACCTACCTTACCGCGGCCCACAGCGGCGCCGCCGAGCAGCTGTCGCAATGGATGCGCGACGCCGGCATGAACGTGCGGCGCGATGCCGCCGGCAACGTGATCGGCCGCTACGAGGGCTCGGCTCCCGGCGCGCCGGCATTGCTGACCGGCTCCCATTTCGACACGGTGCGAGACGCCGGCAAGTATGACGGCAATCTCGGCATCCTTTTGCCGATCGCCTGCATCGCCGAATGGAACAGGACCGGCCGGCGCTTTCCCTTCGCCATCGAGGTCATCGGCTTCGCCGAGGAAGAAGGCGTGCGCTTCAAGGCGACCCTTTTGGGCAGCCGTGCGATCGCCGGCAGCTTCGACTACGGCGTGCTCGACAAGCGCGACAGCAACGACCAGACCATGCGCCAGGTCATGCATGCGGCCGGCTTCAATCCCGACAACCTGCCCCACGCCGCCTACCGGCGCGACAATGTGCTCGGCTTCATGGAAGTGCATATCGAACAGGGTCCCGTGCTGCTCGACGAGAATCTGCCAGTGGGCGTGGTGACCGCGATTTCCGGCGCCAGCCGTTTCCTGGTGCAGGCCACCGGCCTTGCCGGACACGCCGGCACCGTGCCGATGAGCCTGCGGCGCGACGCGGCGATGACGGCCGCCGAGATCGGGCTCTACATCGAGAAGCGCTGCTCCGGCATTCCGGGCCTGGTCGGCACCGTCGGCCAGCTGGAGGTGCCGAACGGCGCGGCCAACGTGGTGCCGGGCAAGGCGGTATTCACCATCGATATCCGTGCCGAGACCGATGCGGTGCGCGAGGCGGCGGTAAGCGACGTGATCAACGAAATGCAGGCCATCGGCGCGCGCCGCAAGGTCAGCCTCGACATCAACCGCACGCATGAGGCGAAGAGCGTGCCCTGCGCCGGCTGGCTGCAGGAACAGCTCGGCGCCGTCATCAGTCAGGCCGGCCTGCCGGTGCGCCACCTGCCCTCCGGCGCCGGCCATGACGCGATGGCGATCGCTGCGCTGACCGATGTGGCGATGCTGTTCGTACGCTGCGGCAACGGCGGCATCAGCCACCATCCGGATGAAACCATGACGGCGGAAGATGCCGACATCGCGGCCCGGGTGTTTTCCGGCTTCGTCGAGAACTTCAGGCCGCGCTAGCGAGCGCCCCCTGTCCTGCATCAACCATATTCGGGCGCAGTGCGCGCCGCCTAATCAACGTTAAAGTTACTTACGGGACCATCATGACAACAATCCTTATCGACGGCTTCAATCTCACAGCGGAACAGGTGGTCGCCATTGCACGCGATCCGGAGGTGAAGGTCGACCTCGCCCAGTCCTCCCGCGCCGCGCTCAAGGAGAGCCGCGACTACATCGAAGCGACCTGGATGCACGATGAAGCGCCGATGATGTACAGCTTCAACACCGGTGTCGGCTTGCTGAAGGACACCCGCATCAAGGTCGAGCACATCGAACTGTTCCAGACCCAGCTGATCAAGGCGCATGCCGCCGGCCTGGGCGAGCCCTTCTCGGAAGAAGTCAGCCGCGCCACCATGCTGCTGCGCGCCAACGCCTTCGCCAGCAACTATTCCGCACCGCGCGTGGAAGTGCTGGACCGCCTGCTGGCCTTTATCAATGCCGGCATCCATCCCATCATGCCGCAGAAGGGCTCGGTCGGCGCCTCCGGCGACCTCGCGCCGCTGGCCTATCTCGGCGCGGCCATCGCCGGCTTCGAAGAAGCGGAAGTGATGTACAAGGGCAAGCGCATGAGCGCGCCGCAGGCGATCCAGGAATCGGGCGTCGGCCCGGTCAAGTTCGACCTGAAGGCCAAGGATGCGTCGGCGCTTATCAACGGCTGCACGGTGTCGCTCGCCGTGGCCGTGCTGGCCGCGCATGATTCGCGCAACCTGCTGTCGGACGCCTGCCTGTCGCTCGGCCTGACGCTGGAAGCGATGCGCGCCGAAATGTCGGCCTTCGACGAGCGCATCCACCTGGCGCGTCCGCATGTCGGCCAGATCAAGACCGCGGCCATCATGCGCAACCTGCTCAAGGGTTCCACCCGCACCACGCACGAGGCGCGCGCCGTACAGTTCCCCGAAGAACTGCGCCGCACCGACATTCCCTACACCCCGCGCATCCAGGACGTGTATTCGTTGCGCTGCGCGCCGCAGGTGTACGGGCCGGTATTCGATGCGCTCGATTACATCGACACCATCGTCTCGCGCGAGATCAATTCGGCGACCGACAATCCGCTGATCTTCACCAAGGACGGCGGCGGCTTCGAGATCATTTCCGGCGGCAACTTCCACGGCCAGTACCTGGCGCAGGCGATGGACCTGCTGGCGATGGCGGTGACCGACCTCGGCAGCATCGTCGAGCGCCGCATCAACCGCCTGATCGATCCTACGCTGTCCTGGGGCCTGCCGCGCAACCTGATGACCGGCATCCGCGGCGTCAACACCGGTTATCCGGTGGTGCAGTGCTCGATGAGCGCGCTGGTGATGGAAAACCGCACGCTGTGCATGCCGGGCAGCGTCGACAGCATCCCGGCCAAGGGCAACAGCGAAGACCATATTTCCAATTCGACCTGGTGCGCGCGCAAGGCCGCGACCGTGATCGCCAACACGCAATACATCGTCGGCGTCGAGATGCTGTTCGCCGCGCAGGGCCTGACCATGACCGAGCCGCTGCTGCCCGGCTTCGTGCTCGGCCAGGGCACGCAGGCCGCCTACGATGAAATCCGCCGCCAGCTGCCGGCCTGCCTCGACGGCGACCGCTGGTTCCACAACGACATCCAGGCCGCGCATTCCTTCATCACTACCGGTTCGGTGCGTGCCGCGGTGGAGAAGAAGATCGGCAAATTCGTTTAAGGATCAGATCGATACGTAAAGAGTACCTGCGTTTGACGGGCGGGCCGCGAGGTTCGCCCTTTTTTATTTCTCCCATTGCCCGCTGGTATCGGCATCTGCCGTCCGCGCTGGCATATCTGCCTGAGCCACGAGTTCTATCCCCGCCACAAACTTTGCCGGCCTTTCCTTGTCACAGCGATTGCAAGCTTGTCAATTATTCCGTGATACCAGGAGACTCCAATGATGCATGTTCCGCAGTCGAGACACGAATGCCGGAACCTGTTGCTGGCCATGCTGCCCGACGAAGATTACGAGCGACTCGTTCCCGACCTGGAGTACATGCGGACGCCCCTGCATTTCAAGCTGTTCGAGCGCAACGGCCCGATCCATCATGCCTATTTTCCACTGTGCGGCGAGCATTCCATACTGAGCACCATGTCCAACGGCGCATCCGTGGAAGTCGGCACGGTCGGCTACGAAGGCTTCAGCACCGTCGATCTGCTCACCGGCAACGACATCGCCATCACGACCACGGTATGCCAGATTCCGGGAGAAGCGCTGCGCATGGAGACAGGCCGATTTCTCGCGTTGACAAATGAAGATACGCCGTTGCGCCGGATATGCCTGCGCTACCTGCAGGCTTACCTCGCGCAGGTGTCGCAGGCGGTAGCATGCAACGCGCTGCATTCGGTCGAACACCGTTTTGCGCGCTGGATACTGATGAGCCATGACCGCATGCATCGGGCGCCGTTCCAGCTCACCCACGAGTATCTTGCTTCCATGCTCGGCGTGCACCGTCCCAGCGTGACATTGGTTGCCGGCAGGTTCCAGGAGCGCGGGCTGATCGAATACAAGCGCGGCGTGATCACCGTGCTCGACCGGCAAGGCCTGGAGCATGCGACCTGCGAATGCTATGACCTTGTCAGAAAGCAGTTCCAGCGCCTGCTCGGCCAGTCGATGATGTAAAGCGGGAATGGCGATTCGGTCGTGGAAATGCTTCTCTTCATCGGAATCCAGGCCAGCGGCAAGTCCACGTTCTACCGGCAGCGCTTTTTCGATACGCATATGCGCATCAGCCTCGATCTCCTCAAGACGCGGCACCGGGAAACGCGTTTCCTCGACGCCTGCCTGTCCACGCAGCAGCGCTTCGTCGTCGACAATACCAATCCTTCCCGTGAAGAAAGAGCGCGCTATATCACCGCGGCAAGACAGGCGCGCTTCCGGGTGATCGGCTACTTCTTCGAGCCGGACCCGTCCGCTTCCGAGCAGCGCAACGCGCAGCGCGACAAAAAGCAGCTTGTACCACCTGTCGGTCTGTTCGGCACGCTCAAGCGGCTGCAGCGGCCGTCCATGGATGAAGGCTTCGACGAGCTTTACCTGGTGCGGGCGCTCGAGGGGCGTTTCGAAGTCATGCGGCAGGCATAGCGGCTCATGGAACTCGCCGGAGCCCGGATTGCCTACTGATTGCGATTGCAGCTGGTACTTCACCCCGCCGCAGAGGCCTGCCGGGTGCTGCGCAAATGCAATCATTCAACCAGGAGGATGCCGACATGAAAATGAGAAAGCGCAAGCGGGAAATCTACAAGAGGTTGTTCATCGGCCTGCAGGTCGCGGCCCTGATCGCCGAGCTGGAAGACATGGCGGACCAATTGCGCGACGCGTTGAAGGAAAGCGATCCGCAGTTCGCGCCGGCAGAAGTTGAAGTATGAAGCGGCGCGTTGCCGGACGGGCTTGCGGGCGCGTGCGTCGCAATTCCGGCCTTCCTGAAAGGAAAGCCCGGTGACGACCGTGTCAACGCGCCATGAGCGCATACAGGGCGACGGCGTCTTCCTGCATGTAGAGATCAGCGGAGAGGGTCCTCCGGTCATCCTGCTGCACGGCTTTCCGGAGAATTGCCATGTCTGGCGATTCCAGATCGAACCCCTGGTCGCGGCCGGCTTCTCGGTCTGGGCGCCGAACCTGCGCGGCTATCCGCCATCCGACGTGCCTTCCCGGCGCGAGGATTACCACCTGCGCCATCTGGTCAAGGATGTCGCCCTCATCGTCAAGGCTACAGGCTACCCGCGCGCCGTGGTGGCGGGCCACGACTGGGGCGGCGTCATCGCCTGGACCTTCGCCGGTGCCTATCCGGAACTGCTCGACCGCCTGATCATCCTCAACGCGCCGCACATGCAGGTGTATGCGGAAAAGGCACTGCGCACCTCGCAGGCGGTGCGCAGCCTGTACGCGGCTTTCTTCCAGCTGCCCTTGCTGCCCGAACGCCTGCTGGCCGCGCGCCGCTTCCTGGTCGTGCGGCAGATGTTCAAGACCATGCCCTACCGCAAGCCGGCCTTCGATGATGAAGAGATCGACGACTTCGTGCATACGCTGTCGCAGCCGGGCGCACTGAAGGCGGCGCTGGATTATTACCGCATCAATGCCCGGCCCGGGGCGATGGCGCTTGCGCGGCATGCGAAGACCGATGCGCCGGTGCTGGTGATCTGGGGAGAAAAGGATCCGTCGCTGGGCAGTTTCCTGCTCGAGGGCTTGCAGCGTTTCGCGCCGCGCATTCGCATCCAGCTGCTGCGCGATGCCGGTCACTGGGCGCCGAACGAGGCGCCGGCGGAAGTCAACCGCCTGCTGCTCAAGTTCCTGAGCGAAGCCCGGCGCCGCAGTGCGCCGGCCTGAACCGGAAACGGACTCGCCATGCGCACCACCATCAAGATCGGGATTGCCACTCTCGCCTTCGCCGCCGTGCACAGCGCGCTTGCCACGCGCAGCGCGAAACGAGTCGCCGCGCAATGGCTGGGCGAGACAAGGCGGGATGCCGGCTACCGGGTGTTCTTCGTGGTGCAGTCGCTGGCCGGATTCAGCGCGCTGCTGGCCTACGGCGCGCGCCTGCCGACGGTCACGCTGTATCGCATCGACGGACCCGGCGCACTCGTGCTGCGGCTCGGCCAGGCCGCCGGCGTGGCCTATCTGCTGCATGGCTTGAAGCAGGCCGGTGTCGCACAGTGGTCCGGCGTTGCCAATCTGCAGGCATGGAAGCGCGGCCTGCCGCTCCCTCCCGGCCCTGCCGCGCAGGGACCCGAGCTCAAGCAGGACGGACGGCTCGGCATCAGCGGGCCTTTCCTGCACAGCCGGCATCCCTTGAATTTCGCCGGCATCCCCATCTTCTGGCTGACACCGCACATGACCACCCGGCGGCTTGCGTTCAACCTGGTGAGCACCGTGTATTTCGTGCTCGGGTCCAGGCACGAAGAGATCCGGCTGCGGGATGCCTACGGCGAGCTGTACCGGCAGTATGCCGACGGCCCTGTCCCGTTCTTTGTGCCGGGGGCAGCCCGGTTACCGGCCCCTGCCCGGGGAAACCGGGAAGGGGCCGGTAACCGGGAAACACCGCTGCCCGCCGGTCAATGAGCCTGGTCCCTGCGGTCCTGAACGTCGACCGCGCGTTTTTCGGCTGGCTGCGCCTCGGCATCGATATCGCTTTCTCCCGCCGCCTTGCCCATGCCCGAGCCGCCGACATCGTCAATCGGAGCGCCGGACGATACGGCCGTATTGACGCCGGCCGGCGAATCCTGGTCGCCGATGTTTTCGATTCCCGTTCCACCCATGGAACCTTGAAGCTCGTTCAATCCTGCCGCTTTTTTCTGCTGTTCTCCGAGGTGCTTCTGATCGGGGGTTTGCATGACTGCCTCCGTGTCTTTCGTTGATTTAAGAAAAGCCTGGAAATTGCGCATCGAAGATGCCAGAGGGCGGTCCGGAATGACAGACCTGTGACGTCATATGGCAAAGAAGATTAGAAGCCCAGGCTTACTGAAGTTCACGCAACGGTGGATGAACGTGAAGCCTTTCTGCGGGAAATGGCTTTTGCCTACTGAAATCGATGTACGAAAGCGACAGGATCGAAACCGCGATAAATTTCCTGCATAAATTTGCTTGCGCCATCCATACCGAACCGGAAAATGGTTCCGCCAATTGAAAGTTGAAAATGCACAATCAGAGTTGAAAGTTTTCGGCGCCTGTAGAGGCCCATCGTCGTTTTGGGCAATTGATACTTGAAATTTCGGCTAAACGGACAATTCCAAGGAACGATCTCTATCCAAGCGATAGTCACCCACGGAACAACCGCAGGCATCACCTTGGCGTAATGGCGATCCGCTTTGAACGGGCACCATATTCAATGACCGGTTTCGTTCATAAAGCTGACACTTCCAGCCACCATTCCCGCCTGGCGTCGTTGCGCTCGTCATCCATAGCCCCGCTATGGATTCCTCCCGTGCCTTGCCAGACGAAAAAATCCACCGATCTCATCTGTCATGTCATAACTTGGGATTGGTATTACCACCGCACCGGCAGGCGCTCTCCAGGCAAAATATCGTAAGGCGACCCCCACCCCGGAATGGCCCGCATGCGTTCTACCCAAGCTCCGATATGCGGATAGCGCTCGGCAAAGTCGTACCCGCTCTCCTCATTCGGGTAAAACAGATAGCCGCACATCGAAAAGTCGGCGATCGTGGGCGCGTCGCCCACCATGAAGGCCCGCTCCCGCAGGTGCTTGTCGACGACCGAGAAAGCGGCATCCATGCGGCCGCGCAGCCAGCCCATGACGGCCGGGTCGGGTGCCGCCGGCCCGAAGGCCTTCATGAAACGATAAGTGGCGAAATAGCTGGTGAACTTGTGATTGTCGAACAGGATCCAGCGCTGCGCCTCCAGCTTCTCATCCTCGGTGCGCCCTTCGAAGGCGCCATGCTTGCGCGCCAGGTAGCCGAGAATCAGCCCTGACTGGGTCAGGCGGCGCATGCCGTCTTCCAGCACCGGCGCCTCGCCCATCTCGTTGGTCGACGCGCGCCATTCGTCGGTGCGCGTGGCGCCGTTCATGAAGTCGACGAACACAGGCTCCCAGGGCTGCCTTAGCGCATTCAGGAAGAATGCCACTTTGTATGAATTGCCGGACTGGCAGAAACCATGAAGACGATACAAGTTTCACCTCCCTTTCATAGGGTCGTTGGGTAGGAGCAAGCGCCGTAAAAGGCGCTGCGACGCCGAACAATATACAACAATGCCAAGCGGGTCGATTCCGGTGTATGGGCGTATGGGCGTCTGGAAATGGCGTGACTGTTGGTGATTGTTAGCGATTGTTATCCAATGACGAGCTTCGGCGGTGGAGGCCGCATATTGGAGCGAAAACAGTTGGCCAGGCCCGACGGAATTCTTTCGGGCATCAGGATGCCGCATTAAAGAAATAAGGCGCCGCAGGGGATGCCGTTTTCAGGTCGTGCATTGTGGAGAATCTGTGACGCGTCTTCCGAATGGTCCACAATGTACCCGTCGTGTTAAAGAAAGGAATGGATCATGGAGTACGAAACGGATGGAAAATCCCGTCGCAGCAGGTGGTTCGGCAAACGCTCAACGGGATTGGATTTTGCAGGCATGACGCCGGAGCAAACACATCAGGCGATTACGTCGCTGATGGTCAGCGATATGCTCAAGGAGCGCCGGTCCGACCGCCGCTGGAGGGCCGTGCGCCGGGTCATCACCGCCCTGTTCCTTCTGGCCGGTATCGGCGTCTATCTCGCCACGTTGTTCTACGAGCCCAAGACCGGGCCATTGCTGAAAGATGCCGACGGTTATCTCGGTGTGGTGCGCATCACCGGCGCGATCAAGAATTCATCCAACGCTTCGGCGGAGAAGGTGGTTCCTGCACTGAACGAGGCATTTGCCGATCCAAAGGTTAAAGCCGTGGTCCTCTCGATCGATTCGCCTGGAGGCGCGCCGGTAGAGGCCGAACGTATCAATTTCGCGGTTGGGGAACTGAAGAAGCGCCACAAGAAACCGGTGTATGCCGTCATCCAGAACATCGGCGCCAGCGCCGGCTACATGATCGCCATGCATACCGACAAGATCTATGCTGGCCGTTATAGCCTGGTGGGGTCGATCGGCGCCGCGCTACAGACATGGGACGTGCATGAGGCACTCAACAAACGCGACGTCAGGCACCAGGTTTACGCCTCGGGCGATCTGAAAAACATGCTGAACCCCTTCTCGCCTCCTTCGGAAGCGGCCGGCCGGAAGGCACAGGAACTCGTGGACAATGCGGGTGGCCAGTTCTTCGCGGAATTCAAGGAGCGCCGGGGAAGTAAACTCAAGGAGGGCGTCGCCTACGACACCGGCGAAGTATGGAGCGGCGAACAGGCACTGAAGCTGGGGCTGGTCGACGAGACGGGAACGATCGAACAGCTTGCCTATGCCAATAACGCCAATGTGAAGGAGTTCAAGCCCGGATCGCGGGCAATACTGCCGGCATTCACCATGGAAGCGGCATCAGCCTGGCTGTCTTCGGTGATAGCGAATGCCATGCATGGAGTGGCGGAAGCATCTCCCGTGGCATTCCGGTAAGCGGAAACGGAAACGAGAACGCCCCGGCATCATCGATGCCGGGGACGAGTGTTTTACCCAATGATTGTCATAAGGCGTGCATTAGAGCGTTTTCGGCTTGACTGTACTGACGATGCAGGAACCTTTGCCCACAGTACTGCGTTGTGTCTCCTTGCCATGGCCCCGCCATGTCGCGTCACCACGCCTTGTCCTGCGGGCAAATCTTCTCGGCTTCGCCTACTCCAGTCAAACCGAAAACGCTCTAGCGCGAGCAGGCATGCCGACATGCTGGATATCTCCGGGGAACGGCGGGTTTCAAGCGGCACTCGCCAGATGAAAACCCTGGCGTCGTGGGTCACCATCCAATGGCTGGAAAGGGCCCGACTGCAGATCTGCGTCAATACCCCGTGCATGGCGTTTTTGGCAACAAGCATGGTTTAGCCGCACCGGAAGCAGTCTCCCTCCCGCCGCCTTTCCTCAAGCGCCAGCGGCCAGCCGACCGGCGGTTCGCCCCGGATTCTCAACAAATCCTCACTCGATCCTCAACAAACCTCAACACCCGGCGTCCGTCCGAACCACTCCTTTTTCGGTTACCACACATAACTAAGTAATCAATCTTCACTGCCTGTCGCGCAGAGCCCTGGGCTTAAAGCGCCATCGCAGCCGATTACTTGGGTCGATCGAGAGGAGTGGCATCCAGCGGGAACGTCACACCGGGAACCGGCAAGTGCCCTGAAGGCACGCGCCTCGTCCCGCCTCACCATCAAATTTTTCATTTCTACTGAAAGGAAGCTTGTATGAACAACCAGTTTTTCTCCGGTGTGGTTCGTTTTCTGCGTGACGAAGAGGGCGCCGCCGCTGTCGAGTACGGCCTGCTGGCCGCTCTTATCGCGGTGGTCATCGTGGTGGCGGTGTCGAGCGTCGGCAATCGCCTCTGCGCCACCTTCAACACGATCGCGACCCGCCTCGGCGGCGGTGGCGTCAACTGCCCGGCGGCCCTGTCCTGAGACGGCTTCCCCGATCCGGCATGAAAGATTCATGCCGGATCGAATCAGCAGAAGCAGATCGACTTCAATCCATTCAACACAACAAGCAGGCGGAGGCAGATGATGGATCAACTCAACCCAGCGCTGATCGCCGATGGCGTGCTGTGCCTGCTGGGCGCCTTCCTTGCCGCCGCGGTGTGCAGCGATGTGCAATGCCGCCGCATTCCCAACAAGCTGATTCTCGCCGGCCTGTGCGCGGGATGCCTGCTCAACGGCGCCCTGCCCGAAGGGAACGGCTTCCTCAGCGCCTTGCCGGGAGCGGCGGGCATCGGAGCCGCGCTTGCGGGAGCGGCTGTCGGATTCTGTCTCATGCTGCCGATGTATCTGCTGCGCGCACTCGGAGCGGGAGACGTAAAACTCATGGCGATGACGGGCGCGTTCCTGGGACCGGACATGATCGCGCGCGTCGCCCTGGCGACCTTCATTGCCGGCGGCGTGCTTTCGCTGCTCGTCGCCATCCGCGCGGGGCGGCTGCGCTGCCTGGCGGACAACTTGCGCACGATGCTGCTTGCCGGCTATTTCAAGCTCGCGATGAACGAGATGCCGAGCGCTTCCTCCTTGCCTGATTCAGCGGGAAAGATGCCCTACGGCGTGGCGATCGCGGCGGGAACGCTGGTCTGCATCGCGCTCAAGCGCGGCGGCTTCGAACTTCCATGGTTTGCAAGCGTATTTCATTGAGATTGATCCAGAGAACCGTCCGGGACGACGCACCAGCGATTCAAGGCATTTTTTAGACGAACAGGGAGAAAGTATGAAAGGCTCAAAAGCCATGGTAATGATCGGCGTGTCCTTTGCCGCAGCCGCGGGCGCCGTCGTGCTCGCATCGCAGTGGATGAACGAGCAGGCCGGAATCAATTCGCGCAAGGTCATGGTCGCGTCGACGGACATCAACCTCGGTACCCGCCTGAGCGGCGACGTCGTGCGCATGGTCGACTGGCCGGCCGACAGCGTTCCCGCCGGCGCTTTCAGCGATGGCAAGCAGATCGACAGCCGCGTGACCCGCGTCGCGGTGCAGCGCGGCGAACCCATCCTCGAATCCAAGCTGGCATCGCCCGGCGCGACCGGCGGACTTTCCGCCGTGGTGGCCGAGGGCAAGCGCGCGATGACCGTGCGCGTGAACGATGTCATCGGCGTCGCCGGCTTCGCGCTGCCGGGCAACTACGTCGACATCCTGGTCAGTACCCAGGGCGAGCGCCGGCCGTCGGACACAAGCGACCAGAACATTTCCAAGCTGGTCCTGGAGCGCATCCTGGTGCTCGCGGTGGCGCAGGAAGCCAGCCAGAACGACACCCGGCCCAAGGTCGTCAATGCGGTCACTCTGGAGGTGACGCCGGAGCAGGCCGAGAAGCTCGACCTGGCGCGCAGCGTCGGTCAGCTTTCGCTGGTGCTGCGCAACCAGATCGACCACCAGCCGGCCGAGACCACGGGCGCGACCAAGGCCACGCTGCTATCGCAGGCAAAGCCGGAGCCGGTCAAAACCAAGGATAAAGACAAGGCGGAACAAAAAGCCGCCGAAGCGGCCAGGCCCGCCAGGAAGCCCGCAGGCACCGCGAAGAGCCAGCCGGCCGCCGCGGAACAATGCCAGTCGGTCCTCACCGGCTCGGGACACATCACGCAATGCCGCTGAGTCGGAACGTGCTCAACGCAGATCAGAGAATTTGACAAGGGGGAACGGGAAATGACAGAGATGAATCAGATGTTCGCGCGGCCGATGCCGCATCACGGTGGCGGCCTGTTCAGGCAATGCATCGCCGCGGTTGCCGTCGCCGCCATGGCCGGCCTTGCGCACGCCGCGCCGGCGCAGTCCGCGGCCGATGCCGAGGCTGGCAAGGCCAAGCGTGAAGAAGCCGGCACCGCAAAAGCCGCTGCCAATGCCGGTGCCAAAGCCGGCATCCATGCCAAGAGCGCCGCCGCGTCCGTGCCGGTCTGCAAGGGTGAATTCCCGCAGGCCGCCAACTTGCGCGTAGCCGAAGGCAAGTCCACCCGCATCGACCTCTCGGCGCTGAAGCTGCCTTCGCCGGCATGGCTGCGCGCGGTGGCCGATCCGGAGATCGTGCAGATCGAACCGCTGACATCGGCGGCGGCGCGCGGCATGTTCTTCGTGTTCGGCAAGAAGGTCGGTTCCACCAACCTGATGTTCCAGGACAAGGGTGGCCGCTGCGCGATGGTGGAAGTCGCTGTCGGCGTCGATACCGCCGCCGTGCGCGACAGCCTGCGCGAACTGATGCCGGCCGAGAAGGATATCAAGGTCAGCGCCGCCGCCGATTCGCTGGTCATCAGCGGCACCGCCACCGACGCCGCCGCGGTGGATCGCATCCTGACCATCGCCAACGCCTTCGTGCGCAAGGGCGGCAACGATGCCGGAACAGCCGGAGGCAACGGCACCGAGCGCATCGTCAACATGATGTCGGTGGGTGCGCCGCAGCAGGTGATGCTGGAAGTGAAGGTCGCCGAGATTTCCAAGACCCTGCTCGACCACCTGGGCGTCGGACTGAACGCCACCGCGAACAAGGGCAGCTGGACTCTCGGCCTGCTGTCGAAACTTGGCGGCGCCGGCAACGGCGGCGTGCGCCTGGACAAGGGCGGCGACGGCTTCATGCAGATCGATGCCGAACGCCGCAACGGCCTGGTGAAGATTCTCGCCGAGCCGACCGTGATGGCCATCAGCGGCCAGGACGGCAGCTTCCTCGCCGGCGGACGCATCTTCATTCCGGTCGCGCAGGACGCCAACGGCAAGGTGACGCTGGAAGAGAAGGAATTCGGCGTCGGGCTGCGCTTCACGCCCACGGTGCTCGAAGGCGGCCGCATCAACCTGAAGGTGTCGCCGGAAGTCTCGGAACTGTCGCGCGAGGGTGTCGGCATTTCTTCCTCGGGCACCGGCGGCAATGCCGTCCTGCCCCTGATCACCACGCGCCGCGCGGCGACGACCGTTCAGCTGTTCGACGGCCAAAGCTTTGCAATCGGCGGTCTGATCAAGAGCAACATGATCACCAGCGTCAAGGCACTGCCGGTGCTGGGCGAGCTGCCCGTTCTCGGCCCGCTGTTCCGCAGCAGCGACTTCCAGACCGACAAGACCGAACTGGTCTTCATCGTGACGCCGCGCCTGGTCAAGCCGCTGCCGCAGACATTCCCTCTGCCTACGGACCATCTGGTCGAGCCCAGCCGCGAGGAATTCTTCCTGCAAGGCCGGATGGAGGGCCAGCAGGCACAGGCAACCGCGGAGAACAAGCCGGCGAAGGCTGCTGCGCATCCCACCGGCTTTGAAATCAAGTAAGCACGTCAGGAGAAGACCATGAAATTCGCAAAGCACAACAGCCGCCCGCACGCACTTGCCTGCGCCGTCGCTGCCATCGCGATGTTTGCGGGCTGCACGCCGCTCACGCCCAACCTGGACAGCCGCTTCGGCGACGCTTTCAGCACGCTCAAGCGCTCGCAGATCATCGATCCCGCCGCATCGGCCAGGACGGACAATCCGGCGCAGGACGGCAAGTCCGCGGCTGAAGCCACCGGGCGCTACGTGAAGTCTTACAGCGCACCGACGCCGCACCAGAGCGTGCTCAACACCGGCGGCGCCCGCTAGGCAATGCCGCTTCGGACCACGATCTGACCTGGATACAGAGAACATCATGAATGACTTGAACATTGCCATCGTGTCCGCCGACATGTCCCGCCTCGACGGCATCGGACGCGCGCTGGCATCCGCGGCACGCCGGCTGCAGGTGACCGAGATGAAATGCACGCCGCAGCGCCTTGGCGCCCTCGCCTCGCAGCTGGCCGCCGACATCCTCATCGTCGACTGTGCGGAGGGCGGTGACAATGCCGCGGCGCTGACGTCGCTGGAGCAGGTCGGCATGCAGCATCCGCGCATGGCCATCATCATTCTCAGCCAATGCGAGTCGGCAGATTTCCTGATCCAGGCGATGCGCTGCGGCGTGCGCGAAGTGCTTCCGTCGAACGCCGACGGCGCGGCATTCGATGCGGCCATCGAACGCATCGCTGCCAAGACCGGCAGGAGTGGCGACCAGGCTGGAAGGTCCGGCAAGGTGCTCGCCTTTGCTTCCTGCAAGGGCGGAAGCGGCGCAACCTTCCTGGCGACCAATCTCGGCCACGCTCTCGCCGAGCAAGGCGCAAAGGTCGCGCTGTTCGACCTCAACCTGCAGTTTGGCGATGCGGCCCTGTACCTGTCCGACGGCAAGGCCGCAACCAGCATTGCCGATGTGGTGCAGGGCATCTACCGCCTTGACGAAGCCTTTCTCAAGGCGAACATGATGCAGGTCAGCCCCGACTTCGACCTGCTTGCAGCGCCTGAGGATCCGGCTCTCGGGCTTGAGATCAAGCCTGAGCATATCGATGCGCTGCTTGCATTGGCAACGCGCCATTACGACTACGTGATTCTCGACGTGGGCCGCAATCTCGATGGATTGACCATACGCGCGCTGGACCATGCCGACACGATCTTTGCGGTGGTTCAGGCCAGCCTGCCGTTCGTCCACGGCGCCAAGCGCATGCTGGGCATCTTCCAGTCGCTCGAATACCCGACGCGAAAGATCGAACTCGTGGTCAACCGTTTCCAGAAAGACGGCGCACTGACGATCAAGGACCTGGAAGCCGCCTGCGGGGTCTCGATACGCCTTACCGTGCCGCTGCATGAGGAGGCGGCGGAGGCGGCGGCCAACCAGGGCGTGGCCGTCACCGCACTGGCCGGCGGCAGTCCCATCGCCAAGAGCCTTGCCGGCTGGGCTGGCGCCCTGCTCGGCAAGGCGCCGGCGGAAGAAAACCATTGGTTCAACAGGTTCAGTCGGTTCAATCGCATCCTGAAGCGCGCCTGAGCGCCGCGTCGGGACAAACTTCGGGAAGGAAAAGCACATGTCACTAAGAGATCGCCTGCAGATGCACTACGGAGAACCCGTACACGAAGATACGTCCGCATCGCAGAAGAACACGCGGGACGACCAGGCCTACCAGGACATCAAGCTGCGCGCGCACCTGGCCCTGCTCGACCAGATCGACCTGAAGCTGGTCGAAAAGCTGCCGCCGACGCAGCGCCGCGACGAACTTAAATGCGTGGCCGAAAAGGTTCTCGTCGCCGAAAACGTCGCCCTCAACGACGCCGAGCGCAGGAACGTGGTGCGCGACGTCCTTGACGAAGTCTTGGGACTCGGGCCGCTGGAGCCGCTGCTGGCCGATCCCGGCGTGTCCGACATCCTGGTCAACACCTGGGAGCACGTCTACGTGGAACGCGGCGGCAAACTGGAGGAAACCGGCATCCGTTTCAGCGGCAATGCCCATCTGATGAAGATCATCGACAAGATCGTGTCCGGCGTCGGCCGGCGCATCGATGAATCCAGTCCCATGGTCGATGCGCGGCTTGCGGACGGCTCGCGCGTCAATGTGATCATTCCCCCGCTCGCGGTGGACGGGCCGGTCATGTCGATCCGCCGTTTCGGCGCCAAGGCCCTGAACATGCAGGACCTGATCGGCCTGCAAAGCCTGACGCCGCCGATGGCCCACCTGCTGGAAGGCATGGTGAAGGCAAGGCTGAACATTCTTGTCTCGGGCGGCACCGGCAGCGGCAAGACCACCATGCTCAATATCCTGTCCGGATGCATCGGCGCCGACGAGCGCGTCGTCACCATCGAAGACACGGCGGAACTTCGGATGCAGCAGCCGCACGTGGTTCGCCTGGAATCGCGCCCCGCCAATATCGAGGGCAAGGGGGAAATATCGCAGCGCGCGCTGGTCAAGAATGCGCTGCGCATGCGCCCCGACCGCATCGTCGTCGGCGAGGTGCGCGGCGCGGAAGCGATCGACATGCTGCAAGCCATGAATACCGGCCACGACGGGTCCCTGGCGACGCTGCATGCAAATACACCGCGCGACGCGCTGCTGCGCCTGGAAAACATGATTGCGCTGACCGGCATCTCGCTGCCGGCCCGGACCACGCGCCAGATGATCGCTTCCGCGGTATCGGTGGTGCTGCAGGTCGGTCGCCTGTCCGATGGCAAGCGCCGCCTGCTCAGCCTACAGGAAGTGACCGGGATGGAAGGCGATGTCGTCACAATGCAGGAAATCTTTTCGTTCCGCCAGACCGGCATGGCGCCGGACGGCAGCGTGCGCGGCTATTTCTGCGCCACGGGAACCCGTCCGCGCTTCTGCGAGCGTCTTCAGCTGAAGGGCATCGCCCTGCCGGAAGGCATCTTCGATCCGCAGCGCCATTACGACGTAAAGGCTTGAGGAAGAGACATGGATATCCTGCACATCTCCGCGGCGATTGCCGTCTTCATATCGGTCGCGCTGCTGATCGAGGGCATCTACCTCTGGTGGAATGCCGTCTGCAGCCAGGGCGCCCGCCGCCTTGCCCGGCGCCTGCGCGACGACCGTGCGCAGGCACCTGCCGAAGTCACGCTGCAAAAGCGCCGGCGCCTGAGCAATCATGCACGGGTGGAACGCTTCCTCGGCACCTTCAAGGCCGCCGACGGCATGGCCAGCCTGCTGGAACAGGCCGGATCGCCGTTGACGGTGGCGCGCTTCTTCCTGCTCTGCGGCGCCGTGTTCATCGGCGTAGTCGCGGTGCTGGGCCTGAAGGGCGCTTCGCCGGCCGCAAGCATTCCCGCCGGCCTGCTTGCCGGCACGGTTCCCCTGCTGCTGGTGCTGCGCCGCCGGGCCAGCCGCCTGGCCACGATCGAGCAGCAGCTGCCGGAGGCGCTGGAACTGATGAGCCGCGCTCTTCGTGCCGGCCATGCACTGCCGACCGCCATCAAGATCGTGGCAGATGAAATGCCGGAACCGCTGGCAGGACAATTCCGCATCGTGCATGACGAGGTCACCTACGGCATCACCATGCAGGAAGCGCTCAAGGGTCTCTCCAGCCGCATTCCCGGAAGCGATGTCGGCTACTTCGTCGTGGCCACGCTGATCCAGCGCGAGGTGGGCGGCAACCTGACGCAGCTGCTCGACGTTATTGCCCGAATCGTCCGCGAGCGGCTCAAGCTCGCGGGCCAGGTCAAGGTGTATTCCGCCGAAGGCCGGCTGTCCGCATGGATTCTCGGCTTGCTGCCGTTCGCGCTGGGCGCGGTGCTGTACCTGGTGAACCCGACATTCCTGGAACCGCTGTGGCAGGACGCCGCCGGGCTCAAGATGCTCGTCATCGTCGCGGCGCTGATGGGGATCGGAGTGCTCTGGATGCGCTCGGTGATCCGCATTCGCGTTTAAAGCCACAGCTCAGCAAGGAAACCAACATGCTTAACCCATCCACATTGATTCTTGCCGTCGTATTCCTGGCGGTGTTCGCGGGCTGCCTCATGATGAGCCGGTTGATCTCGGACGGCAGGCTGCGCAGACGCGTGCGCGCCATGGCCGCTGCGGCCGACCCGGAGAACGCGCCCGGCGCGTCCGAGTGGGTTGCCCGTATCGCTCGCATCTCGGGTCCGCTGGCGCGCCTGTCCGCTCCGGTGCGGCAGGAAAAGATCTCCGCGCTGCGCGCCCGCTTCGTGCAGGCCGGCTATCGCGGCGAGCACGCGCCGACGATCTATTTCGCGCTGAAAGTACTGCTTGCCGTTGCGTTGCCGGCACTGGCATGGGCATCGCTTGCCGTTGCCGGCGCCGGCCTCAAGACGGGAACGCTTCTGGCCGCGCTGTGCGCGGCGGCGGCAGTCGGCTATCTCGTTCCGAATCTCGTCCTGAAGGCGCTGATCGCACGTCGCCGGCGCGAGATCTTCGAGAACCTGCCGAATGCTCTCGACCTGATGACCGTCTGCGTGGAAGCCGGCCTGAACACGGACATGGCCATCGGCCGCATCGCTGCCGAAATGGCAGAGGCTTCGCCGGTCCTGAGCAGCGAACTGCAACTGGTGACGCTGGAGCTGCGCGCAGGCAGCAGCAAGGAGCTGGCATTGCGCAACCTGTCGGTGCGTTCCGGCGTGAACGAAGTGGATTCGCTTGTCACCATGCTGATACAGGCCGAGCAGTTCGGCACCAGCATCGGCGACTCGCTGCGGGTGCATGCCGACCATCTGCGCACCAGGCGGCGCCAGCAGGCCGAGGAACGCGCCGCCAAGATTGCGCTGAAGCTCCTGATGCCGCTGATCTTCTGCATCTTTCCGGCGCTGATCCTGATCATGGTGGGTCCTTCCTTCCTGCAGATCACCCGCGTGCTGATGCCTTCGCTCGCCGCACAGTAAATTCCGTTACCACATGCCCACATCAAGGATGACCGCCATGAAAGCCACCAAACTCTCCGTTGCGCTCGTTTGCGCCCTTTCGGCTCTTTCCGCCTTCTGCGCGGCAGCGCCGGCCTCGCATGCCGCCGAGATCACCCTCAGCGAGCTCGATGAACTCAGCGACCCGCGCAAATTCCGGGTCGAGCCGCTCATGGCGGTGCGTCATTCGGATGACAGCGTGGAGTCGCTGTACCGGCTCGGGCGCCATCACCAGCAGGCAAACCGGCTGGAGGAAGCCGCAGGCGCCTACCGTGCCGCGCTGCAAAAGGACGAGGGTCATATCGAAGCCCGCAATGCCCTGGCGACGATCTATTTCGCGCAGAAAGACATGATTGCTGCCATGTCGGAATTCAAGACCATCCTGCAGCAGCGGCCAGGACTTTCCCATGTCCACAGCAACCTGGGATACGCGTACATGCTCGAGGAAAACTATGCGGCCGCGATGCCGGAGCTTGCGCAGGCAATCATTATCGATCCGACGAATGCGCGAGCGTTCGGCAACCTGACGCTCGCTTACGAGCGTCTCGGCGCAATGGTGAAGGAAGGACAGGCACGTCCGGCGGCGACGGCCGGGGCTGCGGCGGAAGCGATGCAAGCCGGTGATGTGCAGCCGTTGCAGGCTGCCGAGATTACACAGGAGGCACAAGCGGTACAAACGGTGCAAGCGGTACAAACGGTGCAAGCGGTAGAAGAAGCGGTGAAAGCGGCGCAGACCGGTACCGAGGAAGAGAAAAAAGACGGCATGGCGGCCGTGCCCGCAAGGATCGAATTGGCAAAGGCCGAGCCGCAAGGCGGGATCGCCGTCGTGATCGCCAACGGCACGCGCGATGAGACGATGGCCGGCAGGATCGCCGACGGTCTTCGCAGAAACGGCGTCAATGTCAGCCGCATGACGGATCTCGCGCCGTACAGGCAGCAGCGGACCGTCATCCTGTACCGCGACGGCTATCGCAAGGAGGCCCTGGAATTGAGCCGCATGTTCGCGGTGCCGCCGGCCGTCGTGAACAATACCCGCACTCGCGATGCCGCCGATGCATCCACTGTGCGCCTCGTCCTGGGCAAGAGGTCGGCTCAGGCGGATGTGCGCACCACGGGGACGCAACTCGCCTCCGCCCGCTGATTGACCAACCGGGGAGAGACAAGCATGCAAGCAGCCTGCCGGACAAGAACCAAGCATAGCCAGCGCGGCGCCTCGGCGGTCGAGTTCGCCATTGTCGCGCCGCTGGTGTTTTTCCTGCTGTTCGCCGTGATCGACTTGTGCGTGATGTTCTGGGTCAACCTGACCATGCAGCATGCGGTACGCGAAGGCGCCCGCTATGCCGTCACCGGGCGCAGCGATCATGCGCCGCAAGGCAGCGCGCAGCGTCATCTCGCGGTGATTGAGAAGATCAGGGAGAACTCGATGGGCCTGTTCGACCGGGTTTCACCGCGCATCAACGGCGTAAGCCATGGCGACAATGGCCAGTACCACACCGGCATGTTCGGTACGCCCGGCCAGGTTTTCGTCCTGCGACTGGACGGCAGCTGGCCGCTGATGACTCCCATGGTGCAGCCTTTCTTCCAGGACGGGACATACCGGTTTTCCGTCGCCGCCACCATGCGCAACGAGGAATTCTGATGCAACGCGATCCACGTCATTTCATTCGCCGCCGCGGCGGTGCCGCCGTCGAGTTCCTGTTCTGCCTGCCGCTGCTGCTCGTGCTCCTGCTTCCGATAGCCGATATCGCCCGCATGATCCAGGCCAACATGATCCTGACGAGCCTCTCGCGCGAAGGCGCCAACCTGGCCTCGCGCACATCGATGCCGGCGGGGGAAATCATGGATGTGCTGGCGTCCACGGCGCAGCCGCTGGACATGCGGGCCCACGGCATGATCCGGGTCACCAGGATTCTCGCTTCCCGGCAGAACGGCGTGGTCCGCAATGTCGTGATCGCACAGCATCGCTGGAACGGCGGGTCTTATCTGCCGGCGAACGGCGTCTGGACATGCGGCAGCGCCGGCACGTATTGGGATGCCGATGGAAGCTGCGCCGGGTTTCCCGCCTTGCCGGGCGCACCTGAGACGCACCTCATGTCGGGCCAGCTGGACGACGGCGACGTGGCGCACCTGGTCGAAGTGTTTTATCGCTTTCCGCTGCTGTTCGGCAGCCTCGATCTGGGTCTTGGCGGTGTCGCGTTTCCCGAATTGAATCCCGACCTTTATGCATCGACGATTTTTTAAAGCCCTTGCCCGGAAAACAGCATGATCAAGTTCACAGCAAAAAAACAAGGCGGACAAATTTTCATCATCGTGGCGCTTTCCCTGGTCGTCCTGGTTGGCGCCCTCGGCCTGGCGGTCGATTCCGGACTGGGCTATCTGGTCAAGGCCAAGCTGAATGCCGCGGTCGATGCCGCGGCGGTGGCCGGCGCCCGTGCCGTTGTGCAGGGCGACAGCGAACCGGAACAGCGCCAGCACGCGGAAACCGCGGCGCGCAGGTTCTTTGCGGCCAACTATCCGGCGGGCTACCTCGGTTCCAGCGCGGAGATCGCCGGCATACAGGTGGACTTCAATTCCCAGGCGCCGGGCCGGATCGCCGTGAAGGTATCCGCGCGCGCCACGGTTGCGGTGAGCTTCATGCGTGTCTTCGGATTCAATGCACTCGATATCGATGCAAGCGCCGAGACCATCCGGCGCGACGTTGACATGGCTTTCGTGATGGATACATCAAGCTCGATCCTGCCGGTGGCGGCGGAAGTCCGCCGACATGCTGCGACCTTCATGAACGGTTTCAGCAGCACCACCGACAGGATGTCGCTGATCCATTTTTCCAACGGCGCCGAGGTCGACGAGCCGATACGCACCGGCGCGCTGCGCGGCTTCGACAAGCGCCGCATCGTGCAACAAATCGAAAGCCTGCCGTTCCAAGGTGCGACCAATTCCATTGAAGGAATGTGGCATGCGCGCGATCAGCTCAACCGCGTGACCTCGCCTCATCGCTCCAGCCTGCGCGTGATCGTGCTGTTTTCCGATGGCACGCCCAATTCGCTGGCCTCGTTCTTCAAGTTTCAGCCGTCGGCGAACTGCAACGTGTCGGGCGTGATCAGCACCACCGACGATATCGCCATGCGCGAAGCGCCGCGCGGGCTCTGGAACCAGGCCAAGGCCCAGGAACTGGTCGGCGGCGGCTGCGCGCAGAACCGTAACCTGGCGTCGATTCTCACCGCGAACGCCCTGCCCGACTGGTACAACGCGCACGGTATCGATGACCGCGAGTTCCGCATCGTCGGCGGCGGCCCGCGGCTGGTGGAAAACGATACGAGCACGCCGGAGCGCGCGTTCGTCAACATCAACCATGCGGCCAGGAACATGGTGGAAGCGCTTGCGGCGCGCGCACGCGCCGAAGGCATTCATGTCTTTACGCTCGGACTCGGGCCGCTGCTGCAGCAGCTCAGCGGGCCTGAACTGGCGCCCGACGACACCGGAGAGAATCTCCTGAAATGCATGGCCAATACGGCGGACGCCCCGCAGCGCTGCCGCACCGCAGGCGCCGGCCAGCCGAAGGGCGTCTATTGCCATGCCCGCACCGCGGACGACCTGCAACCGTGCTTTGCGAACATGCGGGCGGAGATCCTGAGGATTATTCAATAGAAGGCATTGCAGGTCGGGGAACCCGCGTTGCCGCCTTGTCACTGATGTATGTGGAGTATGCAGGCGTCGCAAGTGACGGCCGGTCTGGATTCGCCATCCGATGAATCTTGAATGGAATCGATTATGTGCAGCATGAATACAGCTGATTTGCAGAGCGGAGTCGCAGCGGACGACACGGGCATGACCGACCGCGACATTCTCGGCGAGGTATGCACACCCTGGTGCATTTTCGTCATTCGCAACCTGGACGACGGGCCGATGCGTTTCACGGAGCTCAAGCGCGCCATCGACGGCATCTCGCAGCGCATGCTGACGGTTTCCCTGCGCACGCTGGAACGCGAAGGCCTGGTGCTGAGAACCGTGGATGCCGGCAAGGCGATCAAGGTGACCTATGCATTGACGGCACGCGGGCAATCGCTTGCCGGCCCGGCGAAAGCGCTGGCCGACTGGGCGCGGGAACATACGAAATCCGGCAATTAGGATGCGTGGCGCGACGCTAGCCCGAGCGCCGCACATACCGCGCCATCAACCGTTCCAGCGGTCCCTGCGCATGCTTCGACAGCCACCATCGGCTGAACGCCGTCTGGCACACCATGATGAGCGCCAGCAACGGCAGCAGCAAAGCCGGCGCTTCGGCGACATGCCTGCCCCAGCCCAGCCCGACGGCTTGGAGCAGCAGCACGCCGAACGCCGACTGCGCCAGGTAGTTGGTCAGCGCCATGCGCCCCACTGGCGCGAGGCGACTCGCCTGCGCTGTTGAACGGCGGCCCGCCGCCAGCATGACGGTTGCCACATAGGCCGCCGCGAGAAGCGAGCCGCCCAGCGGAAGCAGCGAATACACCGTCAGGCCGAAAACATTTGCGTCGAAGGGATTGGATGTTTCCCTCAGCACGACCCAGGCCCACAGCAGATTGAAGGGGATGCCGAACGCATAGCCGGTCAGGCGCACCCTGCGCCACAGGCCGGCATGGCGCTGCGGCTCGGTCAGCCAGCCGGCGCGCACGGAGTAGAGACCGAGCAGGAAAAGCACCAGCACATGCGGCACCATGAATAGCGAGTTCATGGTTACGGCGGCGTAGTCGAACAGCCGCTGCAGGAATTGCCGGACCGGCGAGCCATGGGCATAGGCCAGGTGCGCCGAGCGCGCCTCGCCGATCAGCCGTGCACCCAGCGTGTAAGGATCGCTGTCCGCATAGGCGGTGAGAGCCATGGCGATGTTGCAGGCAATCAGCGTCAGCCAGACCACGGTCCAGTTCCACAATTGGATGCCGATGGCCTTGCGCTGCGCGCCGGCGAGGCCGACGATCAGAAAGCCGATGCTGCCGTAAATCGTCAGGATATCGCCGCCCCACACCAGGGTGCCGTGAATGATCCCGAGACCGAGCAATCCGGCCAGCCGGCGGCGGTACCTGCGCTGCGCGAGCGCACGTTCGCCAATCCCGCTTTCGAGAGGGCCTCCCTGCAACGCAAGACCGGCGCCGAACAGGAAGGCAAAAATCGGATAGAACTTCTGTTCCGCAAGAAAGGCGATGCCGAATATCGCGGCCTTGTCCACGAATGTGGCCTGGTCGGGCAGCACGCCATAACGCAGGCTGCCGAAACCCCATACGAATGACCATATATTGACGACGAGAATGCCGAACACGGCAATACCGCGCAGCACATCGATATGCGCGTAGCGAATGGGGACATCGGTTTCCTGCGCCGGCATGGCGAGTTCGGCTTGCTGTTGCACGGCTGCACTGCTCCTTCTGAAGTGATGAGTCCCGATGTTCAACGCATGGAAGACAGTCGCCTTCGCGCAGGCCTTCGCGTACGCCCTTGTGCACATCTCTGTGTACGCCGCCGTGCACACCCTTGCGGGTGTCGGCAGCGGTATCGAAATGCACGCCCGACCTCGACAAGATGCAAACCGGCATCGGGAAGTTCAGTTTGCCGGAGTTTTTCGCGGTCTGCCGGCGCCGGCAACTTTGGAGGTATGTTCGAATCGAACTGGACCATTTCCCACATTCGGAGCGAGAGATCCATGATCCCCAATCAACCATCACAACCCATGGCGGGCAAATCAGGAAACAATGTCCCCGATGCATTGCAAGGCGAAGCAGGCGCGCGGTCGGATAGCCGCCTGCCGCCCGATAACCCGGTACCGGTCACGGAAACCGGCTCGGCCCGGGCGGCAAGGCAGGATGAGCACAGCGGTTCGCCCGCGGACCAGGTGCACCATGGCGGCAACGCCGCCGTGGTCGGCGCCGGCGGCGGCACTGACGCGGCGGCGGGAGCTTCACTCGCTGGCAGCAAGCATGGCGGTCCCGGCGGCGCCAGCGCGCGCGAAACCGCGGATGCCGCCGGCGTCCCGGGTGCGCCGGGAGGTTCGCTTTCGGGCGACCGGATCAGCCCCGCAGCGGGCGCCGATGCGGCCGGCGGCACCGGCCTGGGCGCTGCCGCGAGCGCGGACGATACGCGGACCGGGACAGGCACGACGTCCGGCTCCGGTACCGCATTGACCGGCGGCGGAGCCAGCGGCGGCCGCGATGCCGCGAGTGCGGGAGGCACGGGAAATTCAGGCGGCCAGTAAGACAAGCGGCCGGTAGTTGCTTCGGAGGGCCAGGCGGACCGCGCGATCAACGCGGTCCGCCCGCCGTTCTTTCCGCCGACAGGCGTCTGCGCAACACGAACGCGAGTCCGACGCACCACGCCAGCGCCGCCGTCCAGCCGGCCACCACGTCTGTCGGGAAATGCACGCCGAGATAGACCCGCGACAGGCCGACCATGGCCACGAACACCGCGCCGGCCGCGACCAGCGGCCGCAGCGCCGGCCGATGCCAGGCAAGCATGGCGAGCGCCGCGACGAAGGCCATCGATTGCATCGAGTGGCCGCTTGGAAAGCTGTACGAAGTCTCCGGGGCGATCGAGATCCACAGGTCCGGCCGGGTGCGGCTGAAGATCTGTTTCGCGCCCATGTTGAGAAGAATCGCGCCGCCGAAGCCCAGGACCCAGTACACGAGGCGCGCCCACTGCTGGCGGATGATGAAGACGACGGCAATCAGGACCGCGCAGGGGCCGAGCACGCGGATCGATCCCATCTCCGACACCAGCACCATCACGCGGTCGAGCAGCGGCGTTGCGTTTTCCTGCATGAACATCAGGATGGGGCGGTCGATCGCGAAAGCTTCCTTTTCCAGCACTTCCTCCGCCAGCTCGCCGAACAGATAGAGCGGCGCCAGCACGCCGACGAACAGGAGCAGCGTGTCCAACCAGCGGCGGCGGGGCACACGGCCCAGGTAATGCAGGAATTTGCGGAATTTTTCTGCCATCGGTTATTGGTCTCGGTCATGCGGGCGGCTTCAGCAGCAGCAGCGGTTCGGAGGCGACCTTGAAACGCAGCGGCGCGCGCAGCCAGAAGATTTCGCCGTCGGTCGCCACTTTGGTCCATGCCGAAAGTACGAACTTCGGTTTCACGGTCAGTTCCCGTGCCGCGAAGCTGACCACGCTGTCGGCGGCGTCGAGCTTGCCGAAGGCGCCGCGCAGCATCAGGCCGAGCATGGCCATCGGTCCGACCGGCTTGAGGGTGACAACCGCGAGCCGTCCATTGTCGAGCTGGGACGCGAGCGGTATGCCGACCTGTTCCAGCTGCAGCGCATTGTTGCCGACAAAAACTGTCTGCGTGACAAGGTCGCGTCCCCCGTCTTCTCCGTCCATGCGTACCCGCAGGATGCGATGGCTGCGCCACAGCGTCACCAGCGCCGACCACAGCGCCACCAGGCGGCTGCGTCCGAGCTGCCGCTTGTAGAACTCCCGGTCTTCCAGCAGTTTCGGATACAGGCCGAGGCTGGCGTTGACGAGGAAGATCCGGTTGTTGAGCAGGCCGACCTGCACCGGGCGCACCTCGGCGCGCAGCAGCGCCCGGGCCGCCTCGGCCAGGTCTTCCGGAATGCCATGGGTGCGGCCGAAGTAATTGAATGTGCCTTGCGGCAAGACACCGAACACGCAACCGCTGCCGAGCACCGCCTGCGCGACGGTGTTGATGCTGCCGTCGCCGCCGGCGATCACCACCGCGCCGCCGTCCTGCCTGGCTTCGTTCACCACGCGGATGGCAGTCTCTCGCAGCTTGCGCGCATCCTTGACGATATGCAGCCGGTAGCGGCTGCCGGCCGAGCCGAGCACGTCGCGAATCACCGCGCACTTGCCGTCGACATCCCTGTTGCCGGAACGGGCATTGAGGATGATGTGGTAGCCGGTAATCGCGTTTACCGCCGGTGCCATGCTGCAGACCTGCCCGGCGCGGAAGACGCACACCGGTCTTGCCATGTGAAATGCACTGTTTCGTTGAGCGCGGAGCGGAAGTCTTGCTGCGGTTTGGACATGGCGAAATGGATAGGAGCGCTTGCTTTCCCGGTATTCTAATTGATGCCAGTCATTGGACGGCTCATGCCGCTTGCCCGGAGGGGGCTCGGCTTCGAATGCTATTAAGCCCTCAAGGCCATGCCGTCATCTTGCGCATGGTCAATCCGGCATCGACGAGCGAGGCCGTTGTTGTACTTCAGTCGTATGGCTTAAGGAAGCAATTATTGAGATGCTCGAAGTCGGACAGGCTCGAACAGGTGCGCCGAGCCGCACAGGCGTCGACTCCGGCAAGACCGCATGCCATCGTGAAACCGCCCGGCGGCCCTCTTCGCGCCTGACCACGGCGGGCGAATCGTGCCGGACGCGCTTACCGTGCGGATAGGAGGACTTGGTGCTGATTCGGATCATGCGCTGCAAGGGACGTACGCCGGACGTCGCCGCGGAGGCGGAATTCTCCGAGGCGGGCGGCACCATTGGCCGCAGCAGCCAGTGTACGCTGGCGCTGCCCGACGCCGACCGCCATATTTCCCGCATCCAGGCGGAAGTAAGCTGGTCCGGCACGGCGTTCCTGCTCACCGATCGCGGCAGCGGCAATTCGACCCTGCGCAATGGCGAGGCGGTCGGCATGGGCCAGACCGTGCCGCTGGCCGATGGCGATGAACTGCATATCGGCGACTATGTGCTGCGCGTGGAATCGCCACCGCCGCGCGCGGCCCGGTGCACCGGCGGCACCCGGGGCGACAACGGCACCAGCGGCACCAACGGCCAGCCCTGTGCCGATGCTGAACTCGCCTCAACCGCACGCAATCTCGACCTCGCGCCCGCAGACAACGGCCAGGCGGCGCACCGGCATTCAAGCCCGGGCACGGGCTCGCCAGCCGCGTCAGTTGACCCGGTTGAAAATCTCAATGCCGGGGGCAACATCGCGTTCCGCTCCTGGGAAAGCTCGGACGGCGTCGGCAGCACCGCCATCAATCCCGGCCGGCACCGTGAAGCGCCGCAATGTGCGATGCAGGCGCCGCCCCTTCACGGCACGTTCGAGCCGCGCGGCACCGGTTTCAGTCCGTTCGCCGGCGGGAGGGCGAAGCCTCCATCGCCAGCGACGCCCGTCCTCGAATCCAAACGGCCTCCCGGGCCCGGTGCGGCATCGGCTTCCTCCCTGCTTGCGGCGCTGCTGGCCGGAGCCGGGCTGCAGGAAGCGCCGCAGGATCCGGTCAGCGGCAAGCACTTCGAGCTCGATGAGCACACCATGGAACGCCTCGGCAGCCTGTTGCGGCTGCTGTCCCAGGGTGTGATCGACCTGCTGGCGACGCGCACCATGCTCAAATCGGAAATGCATGCGGCGGTTACGGTCATCGCGGTGCAAGGCAACAATCCGCTCAAGTTTTCGCCGGATGCCTGCACCGCCCTCGCCTTCCTGCTGGCGCCTGAATCGCCGCGCGGCTTCATGGCGCCGGAACTCGCGGTCGAGGATGCGATGAGCGATCTGCTGGCGCACCAGATGGGCATGCTCAGCGGCATGCGCGCGGCGCTGGAGGGCGTCCTGCTGCGCTTCGAACCCCGGCGGCTGGAAGCGCGCCTTGCGCCGAAGTCGCTGCTGGGCGGCGTGCTGCCGATGAACCGCAAGGCGAAACTCTGGGAGCAGTTCGAGGCGCTCTATGAAGCGGTGTGCGGCGAGGCCCAGGATGATTTCGAAGGCTTGTTCAGCGAAGCCTTCGTGCGTGCCTACGAAGAGCGGATCGCGGAACTAAGGCACCGGCCCGCCGCCTCGAATGCGGGCATCCACGGCCATGCAGGCAACGCAGACAACCCCGGCAACACCGGCACAACGGGCGAAAGGTGAATTCCATGGAATGTCGAGTTTCCGCGTTCTCACGCGTCGGCGGACGCGAACGCAACGAGGATGCGTGCGCCTACATCGAGAAGGATGGCCTGATCTGCTGCGCGCTCGCCGACGGCGCGGGTGGCCACCGCGGCGGCGATGTCGCTTCCCGCATCTGCATTCAGACCGTGCTGGAGGAATTCGGGCGAGCGCCGGAAGTCTCGTCCATCGCACTCGGCACCCTGCTGCACCAGGCCAACGAAGCGGTCCTGCGGGAACAGGAAAGGGACCCCGCCGTGTCGGACATGCGGTCCACGCTGGTGGTGCTGGTGTTCGATCCGCTGCAGCAGACGGCGGTATGGGGTCATGTCGGCGACAGCCGGCTCTATTACTTCCGCAACGGCGCAATCGCCGCGCGCACGCGCGACCACAGCCTGGTGCAGACCATGATCGACGGTGGCCTGCTGACCGAGGAAGATGCGCTGACCCATGCCGAGCGCAATGTGCTGGTCGCATCCATCGGCTCGGTCGACGCCTTCCAGCCGAGCGTGCTCGGCACGCCGTGCGCGCTCAATGACGGCGATGCGTTCCTGCTGTGCAGCGACGGCGTGTGGGGCATGCTGGAAGACATTGCCTTCGAGCAGGGCCTCGGCCGCGCCGCTTCATCGGAAGAGTGGCTCGGCTACCTGGAGGAACTGATCACGCCGCGCGTGCACCGGGGTTCGGACAACTACACCGCGCTGGGCGTATGGTGCGGCGAAGTGCCCGACAACATGCGCACCATCCCGGCGCCGCTTGCCCAAAGCCTCCCTGAAATCTGACCGCGTGGCGGCCGCCAATGGACGGCATGGGAAGCACTGTGGCGGCAGCATTACCGCGCGGCCTGCTCGCTCGCCTGCAGCGCGCTTTCCCGGATGAATGCGGCCGTCAGCTCGGCCTTGGTCACCGGCAGCATGTGCCCGCCCTCGACCAGTTCAAGCTGCGCGCCGGCCACCTTGCCGGCCAGCGCCTCCCCGTTCACTTTCCAGTCCAGGATGCGATCTTCGCGCCCGAACAGGACGCGGACCGGAATCCGCAATTCGCCATAGCGCGCGGCAATCGCCGGGAGCCGCGCCGGCACCGCCTGAATGTCGCGCGAAGCGGCGATGAATTGATGCGGGAACAGGGACATGAGTCCGCCGCCGCGGGTGCCGAAATCGCGCGGAACCGGCTCCGGTCCGAAGACCTGGTCGAGCACGGTGCGGCTCCCGGCAATCGACGCGGGAACGGCCAAGGTCCAGGCGAACAGCGTGCGAAGCCAGGACGACGATATGGTCAGCGCACGGAATGCCGCGGGCACTTCGCCGCCGCCGTTGCCGTCCTTGCCGTCGTTGCCGTGGGGCCCGGACGGCAGGTGAGTCAGCGGCGCAATCAGCGCCAGCGCGGAAACGCAGCGTGGATGCTCGACCGCCAGGGTCAGGGCAATGGCGCCACCCAGCGAATGGCCGGCCACGCAGACCGGCCCTAGCTGCATCGCATCGATCAGGCTTGCAATCGCCGCCGCCTGCGCCGACAGGTCGGCGGACATCGATGAAGGACGTTCCGAATAACCGGACCCGGGACGGTCTATGCTCACCACCCGGAACTCGCGCGATAGGCGTTTGCTGACACCGTAGGTATAGTGGCGCATCTGCCCGGCCAGGCCGTGGATCAGCAGCAGAGGCGGCCCCTCGCCTTCCTCGTGCACGTGGAAGCGCACGTCGCCGGCAATGATGAAGCGTCCCTGCGGCGGCAGCGCCGCTTTTATCCTGCGCGCGGTCCACCAGGCGAACAGCGCCAGCATTGCGCCGAGTCCGAGAAGAACGATTGCCGCCATCACGGCGAGCCGTATTGCCATCATTGTTGTACTCCCTTCTTGAGCAGTGACCAGTATCGCACCGGGGCAAAGCGCTCGACGACGGATACGATCTTCGCATCCATGCCGACCAGGATCCTGGCCTTGCGGTTCTCGATGCCGCGCACGATGATCTCGCCCGCCTTGTCCGCCGGCATGCGCAGCAGCTTTTCGCTGAGCGCCCTGCGGCGCAACACCTCCTCTTCGGGCACGCCGGCGGGCGCCCGGGCGCTCCTGGCGATGGAGGTCGCGACGCCGCCGGGATGCACCACCGTCACTCCCACGTTCGAGCCTTCCAGTTCATGGCGCAGGGCATTGGAAAAGCCGCGCACCGCGAACTTGCTGGCGGAATAGGCGGCCTGGCCCGCCGGCGAAATCAGCCCGTAGAGACTGGAGACATTCACGAGGCGCGAATCGTCGCCGGCGTGCAGATAGGGCAGGAAGGCGCGCGTCATCCTGACCACGCCATGAAAATTGATATCCATCAGCCAGTCGAAGTCGGCCTCGCTGACCTGTTCAAAGCTTCCGCCCAGCGCCACGCCGGCATTGTTGACCAGCAGGTCGATGCGGCCATGGCTGGCATTCACCTGCTGCGGCAATGCCCGCACCATCGTCGCGTCCGCCACGTCCAGCCGGTGGCAGCTGACCCGCGCGCCCAGCGCTCTTGCCATGCCGGCGGTCTGTTCCAGCCCGGCTTCGCTGATGTCGGCCAGCGCAAGATGACAGCCGCGCCGCGCAAGGGAAACGGCGACCGCGCGGCCGATGCCGCCGCCGGCGCCGGTGACGACGGCCACTCGGTCCCTGAGCTTGAATTTCATGGCAGCGTTCCCTTCCCGCCGAAGCGCATGACGCCGTCGGCGATGCGGCCGTAGCGGATGGTCACCAGGTCCTGCAGGTAATTCTGATACACCTGCCATGGAGCGCGCGTGCCCTGCTGGGGAAGCAGATGTTGCGCGCGCTGCACATAGCCGGAGGTGAAGTTCAGGAACGGCATGCGCTCGACACCGGGCTCGCGCCTGGGCACCGCGATCGCATGGCGGTGGCGGTCCATGTAGCGCAGCAGGCGGCACACGTACTCGGCGGTCAGGTCGGCCTTCAGGGTCCAGGAGGCATTCGTATAGCCGAACGCCATGGCGAGGTTGGGCACATCGCTGAGCATCATGCCCTTGTAGGCCATCGCTTCGTTGGGATGGCAGGCCCGGCCATCGACGGTGAGCGTCATGCCGCCCATGACGTTGAGCTTGAGGCCGGTTGCGATCACCACGATATCGGCCGGCAGTTCCTTGCCCGAGGCGAGCCGGATGCCGCCGGCGGTGAAGCGCTCGATGGTGTCGGTGACGACCGAGGCGCGGCCTTTGCGAATGGCGCGGAACAGGTCGCCGTCCGGCACCGCGCAGACGCGCTGGTCCCAGGGCTTGTAATCCGGCGTGAAATGCGTGGCGACGTCATATCCGCCGTTGAGCTGCCTTGCCGCCATCTTCACGATGTGCTGCTTGACAGGCTCCGGCCGGCTGCGCGCCAGCTTGAAAAAGAACATGCCGACGAGCACATTCTTCCAGCGCGTCGCCGCATAGGCGGCGCCCTCCGGCAGGATGCGGCGCAAGGCTTGCGCGATTCTGTCCTCGGCGGGCCGCGTGACGACATAGGAGGGAGAGCGCTGAAGCATGGTCACGTGCGCTGCCGTCTCCGCCATCGATGGCACCACGGTCACCGCCGTGGCCCCGCTGCCGATCACGACCACGCGCTTGCCGGCGTAATCCAATTGCTCCGGCCAGAACTGCGGCACCACGAGCGCGCCCCGGAAATCCGCTTCGCCCTCGAATGCCGGCCGGTAGGCCTCGTCGTAGCTGTAATAGCCGCTGCAGCTGTACAGGAAGCGCGCACGTACGGCGCCGCGTTCGCCGGATTCGGCATGTTCGGTGGTGACGGTCCAGCAGGCGTCGCTGCTCGACCATGCCGCGCTGATCGCCTTTTGCCGGAAGCGGATGTGCCTGGTGATGCCGCCCTCTTGCGCCGTGTCGCGGATGTATTCGCGGATTGATGGACCGTCGGCAATTGCCTTGGGGTTGGTCCAGGGCCGGAAGCGATAGCCCAGCGTGTACATGTCGGAATCGGAACGGATGCCGGGATAGCGGAACAGGTCCCATGTTCCGCCGATCGCATCGCGCGCTTCCAGGATGGCAAAGCGCTTGCCGGGACACTGCTTGCGCAGTTGGCAGGCGGCGCCGATTCCGGACAGGCCCGCGCCGATGATCAGGACGTCGAGGATATCGGGGAGGTCGAGGCGGTCGAGGCGGTCGTCTTCGGACGTGGAAAGGGGTTGCGGCATGCTGTCGGCCTCCGGTTTAATTCTGACACTGTACATTGTCAGTTTTGATTTGACAATTGCTCGTGTCAAAATGGCGGAATGACTTCCAAGACACCTTCATCACGTTCCTATCGCGGCTTGTCGCAGGAAGAGCGCAGCGCCGAACGGCGGCAGCGCCTGATCGCGGCCGCGATCGAAGTGTACGGCGGGCAAGGTTACCGGCAGTCGCCGGTGAAGTCCGTGTGCGCGGAGGCCGGCCTGACGGAACGCTACTTCTATGAATCCTTCGGCAACAGCGAGGACTTGCTGCTGGCGGCTTACAACGAGGCGATCAGGGGACTGGTCGCGGAAATGACCCAGGCGGCACAGGCTGCTCAGGCCGCCGGGGAGGACCGCGCCCGGCGCGCGCATGCGATGCTGCATGCCTACTTCACCGCGCTCAAGCGCAATCCGCCCGCGGCGCGGCTAATCCTGGTGGAGATTCGCGGCGTGAGCGCGGCGGCGACCGATGCCTATACCGATACCCTGCGCGGCGTTGCGCGGATGGTCGGAGACATTTTCTCTTCCGACGGCGAAAAAGTGCATGACCTGTTCGCGCTGGGCGTGGTCGGCGGCATCAGCCTGATCGCCTTGCAGTGGATACAGCAGGGCTATGCTCCGTCGATCGAGGAACTGATCGGAATTTCCCTGCAGCTGGGAAGCAAGTGGCTGGATGCGCCTTGAGGCAGTAATGCGGTCAATGCGGCGTCTGCCTTGCCCGCGTTGACCGCATGATGCTGTCCATTCCTCCTCACCCGACCGTAATAAGATGATCGACCAGCGAATGGACGAAGGATGCATTTCGGTACCGCCGGAGCGACGCAATTCGGTGTCTGGCAATGATATGGAAGCGCTGTCAATAAATCGTGCTGAGTGGCAGGCAGCCGCAAGTTGGTTCCATTCCGGACAAGAATTTTCACGACTATGCGCATCGGACGCCGGGCCGGCGTACATCAGCGGAGCCAACACTTAATAATCCAGCCAGGAGGGCACCACGATTGCCCGGCACCTTCAGAGCTGATCGAGTCCGCGTATCGAATTTGGAACTGCGGACAATCAATGTGCCACTTATGCCACCTAGCTCTAAACGTAATGGAGGCGTGGCCGCCTCGATCCGTGCCGGTGGGGTCGTTTTTCGTTTGTGTGGCTCTGCCACATGGCGCCCATCTCGCCTTATTGTGCATTCCGGCCCGACCCCAATTGTTCCGAGCAAGTACCCGCACGCCATCCGGCTTAGGACTGCTTACAAAACTTTATTTCCGTTCGTCGAAACCATGCCACGATTGTAAAAGACTTCGATGTAATCGAAGATGTCGGCGCGCGCCAAATCACGTGTTTTGTACATACGCTTACGGATCCTCCCCTTCTTCAGGCTGCTAAAGAAGGATTCCGCCACGGCGTTGTCCCAGCAATTTCCTTGTCGGCGCATGCTTGGCTGCAGATTGTTCGCCTGGCAGAAACGCTTCCAGTCGTCACCGCCATATTTTCATTCACATGGTCGCTGGCCCACCATATGGCTGATGAAGTGCGAAATGCCAAGCGCAAATACTGCCAGGACCTGTTCAAACAGGTGCGGCCCTGCTTCAGCCGTCTGCTGCAAGCCGCTTCGTTTCGCTCGCAGCAGGTGAGGTAATCAAGCCGGTCGCCTCGAACAGGGCGACGGACGCGCGTACGGCATCGGCCTCGGTTCGCACCAGCGCCAGCTGGTTGGCAAGCAAGGTTCGCTGCGCTTCGAGGATATCGAGAAATCCGGTCAGGCCTTCGCGGTACAGGACGTTTGCCTGGTCTAAGGCAATCTGGGAGGTACGGACCGCTGCCTGCCGCGCGGCGCGTTGCGATTGCAGAACCTGGTCGCCAATAAGGGCGGTTTCCACCTGCTCCAGCGCTTCAAGCACTGTGCGCCGGTATAACAGCGCGGCTTCCCGCGCGAGAGAACGCGCGGCATCCACCTCGGCCGCCCGCAGCCCGCCGTCGTACACAGACGCCTGCAGTAAAGCGGTCAAACCAGCGGTGAGCGCGCGAACGATCGATCCGGTTCCCAACCCGCTTGCAGTCCACAGCAGTTCGCCTGGCAAGGTCAGCTGCGGATACAAGGCTGCTTGCGCCACGCCGATCTCCGCGAAACGGCTCACCAGGGCGTGCTCAGCGGCCCGCACGTCCGGACGCAAGCGAAGTAAGTCGACCGGACGCGGAGCGGACAAGGGATTCTCAAGCGCAGGAAGGGGTGGAAGTGCTCCCCGAACTTCCGCTGAACCCGGCGCGCCGGCCACCGGCGCAACGCCGGACAATACCTGCAGCGCCAGCGCCGCTTCCCGCAAGCTGCCGGCAACACCATCCAGCTCCGCCTTGACCGCGTTCAGATCGGCTTGGGCGCGCGTCAGGTCCAGCAACGGCGCCAGGCCTGCGTCCACCCGGACTTGCGCGAGGCGCACCGTTTCCTGCCGCACCTGCAGCGCCTTTTGAAAAAGTGCCAGTTCATGCCGTGACTGCAGCCACGTGATGTATCCCCGCGCCGCCAGTCCTGCCGTTGCCAGTCGGGCTGCCTGAGCCAGATCCTGCGAACGCATCAGCAAAGCGGCGGCGGACCGCTCTGCTTGCCGCAGGCCGCCCCACAGGTCTGCATTCCAGTCGACCGTCAATCCCGCGCTGGAGGACAGACCGTTTTCATCCCGGCCGGCATCACTGCGGTTTGAACCCCGGCGGTATTCGCCCCCCAGGCTTGAACCCAGCGCCAGTGCCGGGACACGTCGCGCCTGTGCCGCACGCAGTACCGAGCGGGCCTGCTCCGCTCTTTCCAGGGCAAGGGCAATGTCGAGATTGCCAGCCAGCGCCGCTTCGACCGAGCGAGTCAGCAGCGGGTCGTTAAAGCGCAGCCACCAGCGCAGATCCTGTTCGCCTGGCATGGCCACATTCGGTGCGGAAGCAAACACATCCGTTTCACGCAGGCCTACGTCAGGGCGCTCGTAGTTCAGCCCGACTGCGGCGCAGCCGGAAAGCAGCAGCGATACAAGCAATAAGCATTGTTTCATGATTCGGTTTCGCTGCCGACGGAGGCCTTCGTGCCGCCGATCGACGACAGCTCCTTCTCCAGGCGTTCGGACTGGTGCGCGCGAGGGCGCGAGAACCGGGCGACCACGGTATAGACAGCCGGCGTCAGGAACAGGGTGAATGCCACTGCCAGCCCCAGCCCGCCGAAGATGACCCAACCGATGGCTGCGCGGGATTCAGAGCCGGGGCCGCTTCCGATTACCAGCGGCAACGCGCCAAGGACGGTGGAGGCAATGGTCATGCTGATAGGCCGCAGGCGAACCGTGGCGGCTTCATAAGAGGCCTCTGGAACCGAACGTCCCTGGTCGCGCAGCTGGTCGGCAAATTCGACCATCAGGATGCCGTTCTTGGCCATCACGCCGACCAGCAGCAGCAGGCCGATCTGGCTATAGATGTTCAGGGTAACGCCCGACAGAATCATCGCGAACACTGCGGCACACAGGGCAAACGGGACAGTGATCATCACCACCGTTGCGCTGGCCCAGCCTTCGAACTGGGCCACCAGCACCAAGAATACGACCAACAACGCGACGGCAAAAGTGATCCAGATGCCGCGCGACGTTTCCTCCAGCGTGGCGGCCTCGCCCAAGAACAGGAGGTTGATGCCCGAGGGCAGCTCCTGCGCGGCGAGGGCGCGCAGATCGTCCACCGCGGAGCGCAGGGGATAACTGTCGTCCAGGTCGGCCGTGATCTCCACTGCCCGTCGCAGTCCGTGCCGGTCCAGTTCGGTGGCCACCCCCTGTTCGGAAAAGCGCACGAACTGCGACAGCGGCACCAACCGTCCGTCCGCCGCGCGCACATTCAGCATCAGCAAATCTTGGGGACTGCGTACCGCGCCGGCGGCCGATTCAAGCAAGACAGGCACGGCGCGGTCCTGAATCGACAGTTCGGTGATCTCGTCGTTATCCACCAGCGCACTGAGCACGGCACGCATGGAATCCACGGAAATACCCAGGTCTGCGGCGCGCCGACGGTCCAGCTCCAGAGTGACCTGCGGCTGAGTGGCCTGGTACTCCACTCGGATGTCGCGAATGGCCGGAAGCGAAGTTTCGATCTTGCGGCTGAACGCGTCGGCTGCCTTGGCGATGACTTCGTGACTCACCCCGGTCAGCGCAAAACTGATGCCACCGTCCGCCCCCCTGATGCCCAGGCTGTTACCGCTTGCAATGCGGATCTGCGCCCCGGGAATCCCCTCAAGCGGCCTGCGCAGCTGAGCCGCCGCCTCGGCCTGGCTCACGTCCCGCTCGCTCCAGTCCCGCAACCGGGCAATCACCACGCCGTAGTTCGGGTCGCGTCCGCCGGTAATGGACAGCATGCTTTCTACCGCATTGCTTTTCGCGAGCTGCTCCACCGCCTGCTCGGCTTGCTCCACCTGCCGGTCCATGTAAGGCAGCCCCACGCCGTCCGGGCCATTCAGGACAATCCGCACCACGCCGCGGTCCTCATCTGGCACGAGCTCCTCGCCGATTAGTGGATATATCAGTCCCGCCACGCCGACAAGCAGCAGGCAGGCACCGATAACGGCCCAAGGCCGTGCGAGAAGGCGCTTAAGAATGCGTCCGTATTGATCGGCAATGCGCCGCCCCGCTTGCGTCAGGCGCGCCTGCATGCGGCCCGGCGGACGGTCTGAAGCCAGGCGTGCCGCAAAGGCCGGCACCATCGACAAGGCCACGAAAGAGGAGATCGCCACCGAAATCGCCATCACGTAGCCGAATTCCACGAAGAGGCGCCCTGCCTCAGAAGGCAAGAAGGAGATCGGCAGAAAGACAGAAACCAGCGTGGCCGTCGTGGCGAGTACCGCGAAAAAGACTTCGCGGGTTCCGAGTACCGCCGCCGCTAGGTTGCCCAGGCCCTCGCCGCTGCGGCGCTGGATGTTTTCCAGGACGACGATCGCGTCGTCCACCACCAGCCCGCTGGCAACTACCAGGGCCAGCAGCGTCAGCAGGTTCAGTGAGAATCCCATCAGCCAGATAGCCGCCACCGTGCCTACCAGGGACACTGGAATGGCCACCAGCGGAATCAGAGTCAGCCGCCATTGCCCCATGAAAATCCAGACCACCGCCACCACGATGACCACCGCAATGAACAGGCTCAACAGCACCTCGCGGATTGCGCCCCGGATGAAAACCGCGTCGTCAACGGTCACCTGGATCTGCACGTCTCGGATGTCCCGGTTCAGGCGCGCCACTACTGCGTGTACCTGTTCCGAGATGGCGACTGTATTGGATTGCGCCTTACGCAGAATGCCGAGGCTTATGACGTTGCGTCCGTCCAGCCGGACATATGCAGTAGGATCGGCCTGCGAGAAAAAAATCTCGGCCACATCACCCAGGCGCACGTCTTCCCGCACGCGCAAGGCGGCCGCCTGCTCGGGCGTTTCGACCGAGGCATTGGCGCGCACCTGGACTTCCTGGTCCACCGACTCGAAGCTGCCGGCCGGCACGTCTGCCCGCGCCGACTCCAGAACGGCGGCCACGTCGTCCACTGCCAAGCCATAACTGGCCAGGCGGGCAGGATCGACACGTACCCGCATCACCCGCTCACGCTCGCCGAACAGGGTCACGTCCGCCACACCATCCACCGCCGTCAATTCTGGCTGGATTTGGTCCTCGATCAGCCGCGTGAGCTGGTCGTTCTCCAGCGCATTGCTGGAGACTGCCAGCCGCATGATCGGCTCCGCGTCATCATCCGCCTTGACGACAGTCAGCTCCTCGACGCCGGCCGGCAATTCACGCTCGATCCGGCTCACTGCCTCGCGCACGTCGTTGGCTGCGTCATTCAAGTCGATATCGGGACGGAATTCGACATTCACCCGCAGGTTGTTTTCCTCGCTTGCCGAGCGTACCGTCCTCACGCCTGTCACCCGCGCAGCCGCTGCCTCGATGATCCGCGTGACCTCGGTGTCCAGAGTATCTGGCGAGGCGCCCTGGAAAACCGCGCGCACGGTGACAATCGGTCGATCCACATTTGGCAGCTCGCGCACCTCGACGCCAGCGATGGCCGCCATTCCTGCAATGACGATCAGCAGGTTAAGAACGATGACCAGCCAGGGGCGGCGCACGCTCAGCGCCGGGAGGCCGGATACCTGGTCCCGGCTCATGTACCGCTCGCCTTAGCTGGCTGAAGTTGAGGATTCGTCTGGGGCGCGGCCTGCAGTATCTTCACTGCGCGGCCAGGGCGCAGCCGTTGCACCCCTTCTACCACTACGGGTTCTCCTGGGCGCAACTGACCGGTTACCAGCACCCTGCCTTCGCGTCGCTGGACGACGCGCGCCGGGACCTTCACGCTGGTTCCGTTCCGAACAGCCCATACATGGCTGCCCTCGCGGCTCCACTGCACTGCCAGTTCCGGCACGATGAGTGCCGGCTCGCCCTGCAGCGTCAGCTTTAAATCCAGCGACATGCCTGGCCGCAGCAAGTCGTCGGTGTTGGGCACCGCAGCATGTACTTTTACGGTGCGCAGCAATTCGTCCACCCTGCTGTCGATATACTGGATTTTCCCGGTGAACACACGTTCCGCTAAAGAAATATTTTGCATTGAAACGGGCTGTCCAACCTTGAGCCGGGTAAGGAATTGTTCAGGCACTGGAAATTCCACCATCAGCGGTGAACGCAGGTCCAGAGTCGTCAGCGGCGTGTCTAGCGCCACCCGGTCGCCCGGGTCTATCAAGGCAATTCCCACTACGCCATCGAACGCTGCCCTCACGGTCCGGTCCCGTAGTTGCTCCTTTGCTTGGGCCAGCGCCAGTTCTGCCTGGCGATAAGCGATCCGGGCATCGTCGATTACTGTAGCTGATACGGCGCCCGTGCCCTCGGTACGCTGATAGCGCTTGAGCAACCTTCCTGCCGCTTCTAGTTGGACTGCCGCCTGCTTTTCCGCCAGCACTTCTCTACGATCGACCAGTTGAACCAGCAGCTGTCCCGTCTTGACGCGGTCTCCTGCCTGGAACAGAACTTTCTCCACCTCCCCGGCTGCTGCAGGAAAAACCACCACGGATTTGGACGCCAAAGCCGAACCCAAAATGTTCAACGTCACGTCGCTGGTTGCTTCCCTTGCCTGCTCCACCACGACAGGAACGGCCCGTTCCACCTGCGTTGCGTTCTCGGTCTGCGTTGCACTGCTGTCGTCCATGAGATTGGACGCAGCCCACCCTCCAGCCAAGCAAATAGACAGGGCCACGAAGGCAAGGGCAATTGTCCGGCGAGACTTTGGCAGTAAAGGCAACTGGATTAGAGGCTTTCCTGGTGAAAAATTTGTTGAGAAGCTTGGTTAGAAATACATCAAAGCAAAATCGACAAAAGCAAAAGGTTCATGCGAAGGTATTTCCATTGCAGGCAGCATAAAGCTATGAGAAAGGTTAATGCACATAGTTCAAGAAGCACGGACGGATCGGCAACGTGCCCGCCTCTCGGCTGAAACGCGCAATTTCATAAAATCCCGGAGATGGCGGTGTCGAAGCCATGAGCCGGCATAGATTATTCATCGGCTAATTGATTGCTGGTCAGGGAGAGGAACAGCAAGAATTATGGCTTAACAGGAAGCGTACGGAACGGCCTGCTAGATCGTACGCAAGTGCGCGGAGTATGCTGTTCCCGATATTCATTTCTGCGGTGGCGCGCCAGAAGAGCAACGTCTATCCAGGCTTGCTATTGCCTGCGAAAATCAGTTTTCCTGAAGGAACTGTGCCAGCTTCCGGGAGGTCATAAGCCTTTCTTTCAAGACAGTCATGCGCGCAGGTCAATCTTTGCCAGATCGGTATTGCCATGCCTGCGCCGGATGCAGATTCGCTTTATGAAAAAACAGAAGAAGTCTAGTGGCGGCAAGGGCCGTCGCCCGCAGGGAAACGCGCCATTGCCACGCAAGGCCGGGCAGGAAGCCGTGCGGAAAACTGCAGGGCCGTCGGGAAAGGCCCACGAGCCGCATCCTCGGGAAAAGTCCCCGCAACACCCGCAGGCGAGACGCAAGCCGCACCGGGCCGACGATGAACAGAAGCGCAAGCTCTGGGACCGCAAGCAGGCGGAGCTCGCCGCGCGCCGGGCGGCCGCCGAAACGCGGCGCCTGGAGGAAGACCATGCGCGCAGGCGCAAGGCCAGGAACATTGCCTGGAGCGCGTCCGGCGTGTCCGTCGCGGCATTGGCCGGCGCTCTTGCCTGGTATTTTGCTTAAGGTCTACCCTGCCGCCATCCTGCATCAGGCAGTTTTCGGATGCTCCTTGACCCGACCGACCAGCTGGGTCGGCTGACGAAGCGCAGCGCGATCAATAGCAAGGCGAGAGTAACCGCCATCCACACCATTGTCATCGCATCGATCGACTTCGACGCCCTGGCGCCGGCGGCGAATACCGAGTAGTACAGCGCAACGACCAATCGACATTCTTTAAAAGGTTTAACGGTGTTCTTCCCAAGCCCGATGGTTTTAAAACGACCTCGGCCCGACAACATAAGTTGCATTTAAAATGCATCTTATGTAGCATGGCAACAGATTCACGACGGACCGGTTCAGGATGAAACCGAGTCCGGCGGTTTTGCGCCAACCTTATCGAGGGGGAAGATCAACATGAACATCGACAAGCTCAAGGACCAGCATGTCCAGATACTGACCGCAGTGGCGCAGATGCGCAAACTCGTCAGGAGCGGCATCGCGGAGAATGCCGAGGCAATATCCCGGCTGGTGATTTCCATCAGCGGCATCATCAAGCTTCACCTGGCACGCGAGGACGCGCATCTCTATCCGGCACTGGCTGCCGGCGGGCGGGAGCTTGCCGCGCTGGGCTCGCGGTATCAGCAGGAGATGGGAGGCATCGCCGGTTCCTATTTGGAGTTCTCCCGCAAATGGAACACGCCGGGAGAAATTCATGCCGATCCGGAGGGATTCCGCATGGAGGCCAACAGCGTGTTCAAAGCGCTGCACCAGAGGATACAGCAGGAAAATATCGAGCTTTATCCGGCCATCTCGGTGCTTGCGTGAGACTTGCCCGCCTTATCGGCATGCGGTCAGTCCAGCAGGTCGACCAATGCCGGCAATACCTGTTCGGCCTCGGCATCAAGCTTGCATGACAGCAGATGGTCGGCGCGCGTCTTGCCGAGATTGATCGCCGCGATCGGCTTGCCCGCTTCGGCTGCCATCCGGCACAGCCGAAAGCTCGACAGGACCATCAGCGACGAGCCGATGACAAGCACGCCATTGGCTGATTGCAAGCCGGTTTCAGCCTGCTCGGCACAGGCGCGCGGCACGCCGTCGCCGAAGAAGACCACGTCGGGCATCAGTACGCCGCCGCAGCGCGCGCATGCGAGGATGCGGAAGGTATCCGGAAAGTCCGGCTCAAGATGCGCATCGCCGTCCGGCGCCGCCACTGCGGTGACATCGGCCATGAAGGGGTTGAGGGCTTCCAGCGCGGCCTGGATCGCGGCACGCTCGAATCTCGCCTCGCACGCCAGACAGCGCACTCGGTGAATGCTGCCGTGCAGCTCAACCACGCCGCGGCTGCCCGCACTCTGATGCAGGCCATCGACATTCTGCGTGACGAGGCCGGCCAGCCTGCCGCGGGCCTCAAGCATGGCGACGCTGCGATGCCCGGCATTGGGCCGGGCCTTCGACAGCACCGGCCAGCCGATCATGCTGCGCGCCCAGTAGCGTCGGCGCACGGCTTCGGAACTGCGGAATTCGGGGCCTTGTATCGGTGCCCGCCCCCGGCGCACACCATCCCTGTCGCGGTAATCCGGAATGCCGGATGCCGTGCTCATGCCCGCGCCGGTCAGTACGAGGAGACGGTCATGGCGTTGCATGAACTGGCTGAGCGCGTCGCTGGGAGGGATCGTGTTCGGCATTGGAATGGATGCGGAATCAGGAACTTGGCGCGTTGTGCGGGATCGCTTGCGTGAGAATGGCGGAATGCATGCAGGCTTGCCGCAGCGCCTTGCCGCTTTTCCGGCTTTGTGAAGTCAGAGGACAATATCGTCGAGGAAGCGATGCATCACATAGGCATCAACATATCCCAGCGACGGATGCTGAAAGGCTTTCGGCAAGGTGCCTGCGATCTGGAAGCCGAGCCCTTGCCACAGCCGCACCGCGCGCTCGTTGGTGCTTACAACGAAATTGAACTGCATGGCGAGAAAGCCCGCCGCCTTCGCCTCGCGCAGGCAGTGTTCGCCCATGGCTTTGCCGGCGCCCTTGCCCGCCGCTGCGGAATCAACCATGAAGGATGCATTGGCCACGTGCGCGCCGCGGTCGCGCTGGTTGGCAACCAGCTTGTACATGCCGACGATCTTGCCGCCGTCTTCGGCAACATAAGTCTTGATATCCTTGCCGAACCAGTAATCGAATGCGGTTTGCCTGCTGGCGTCGGCGGCAAATACATAGGTGCTTCCTTCGGAAACGATGGCATGAAAGATCGCCCACATTGAAGTGAAGTCGGATTCCATGGCTTTGCGGATCTGCATGCGATTCTCTTTCGGTACTGGGTGTGTCGGGTAATGCTCAGGCGGGGGACAGGTCTTCGCCGAACTTCAACAGGTTGCCATGCGGATCGATCACATGGCATTCCTTCATGCCCCAGGGCCGCACCACTGGCGGCTCCATCTGCAGGCCGTTGCGCGATAGTTCTTCATGCAGCGCTTGCGCATCGGCAACACGCACGTAGCATGACGTGTTCTCGGCGATGCGCCTTTCGCTGCATGCCCAGAAATGAATTTCGCATCCATCGCGGCGCACGATTGCATAGTCTTCGTAACGTGCCGCTTCGGCAAACCCGAGGCGCTCGACATAGAACGCGATGGAGGCATCAAGGTCAAGCGATGCCAGCACCGGTACCGTATTTGTGATCTGACGAGTCATGAAGCGGCTTTCTCGCATGGCTGGGCACTGCTCCGGATCAATGATCATGCGGAGGGCATTGTGCGGATTGATGGCGTGCATTAAAACACATGGCGTCGATTTTCGCTGGATTGTGGAGAACCGCATTGCATTATGCCAAGCCTGCCCTGCTTGCGGCCGCTCACTGCGCGCGAACTTTTACGGCTGGAAATTTCATGCAGGCATGCGTGTGGCAAACATGCTGATGCGATGCATTTTTTTTGAAGAATTGCCCGCAAGGTCTTTTCATCCGCATAGCCGGCCCCTATCATAGGCGCATCCCCATTACGTCAACCCGCTAGCGCCGCCGACCTTCGCGCCGCTATCTTTAGCGAGCTTGTATCCAGTGAAAAGATCCTGCGCCTTCCTGCTTTCCGGTCTGCTTTGCATGGCAGCCGCGCCCGCATTCAGTCAAGATCTGGCCGGCATTTCGGCCTCTGCGACGTCTTCAGTTTCCCTTGCTGCAATCGATCCCAAGTGGGCATCCAGCTTTGCCGCATTCGATGCAGCGGACAAGTTGAAGACGCCGGCACCGGGCGGCGTGCTGTTCGTCGGCAGTTCGTCGATTCGCATGTGGGATGGACTTGAAACGCAGTTCGAATCGCTGCCGATGGTGGTCAAGCGCGGCTTCGGCGGTTCGCGCATGGAAGATTGCAAGACTTACCTGAGCCGCCTGGTGGTGCCGTACAAGCCGCGCATGGTGCTGGTGTATGCCGGCGACAATGACCTGGCCGAGGGACGCACGCCGCAGCAGGTGCTGGAAAGCTTCAGGTCATTTGTCGAGGGCGTGCGCGCCGAGCTGCCCGACACCCGGATTGCTTATATTTCCATCAAGCCAAGTCCGTCGCGGGCTGCTTTGCTTCCGAACATTCGCAAGGCCAACTCGCTCATCAGCAACTATGTCAGCAACACCGACAACACCGATTACATCGATATTTTCTCGCCGATGCTCACCAGCGCCGGAACGCCGCGGCCGGAATTGTTCCGCGAAGATGCGCTGCACCTCAATGCTTCCGGCTATGCGCTCTGGCGTTCAGTGATCACCGCGCACCTGCCCACCCACTTGCGCTAGGGGTTTCGTCACCTTCACGCCCGACGCACCGGCGCCCGACGCAGCGGCGCCCGTCCCTTCCGAACCGGGTGTGCCGGAGCGGCGCTTCGGATTGCTTTCCTTGTCGATCATCAGGGTGATCACCGCAACGACATACAAAATCGCCAGCCCGCCGGCCATCAACATCACATCGACCATGATGCCGCGCTCGGGCGTACTTCCCCCGTAGATCGACAACACCAGCAGCACCACCACCAGATGGGCACAGAATACCGGCAGTGATGCCGCGCCCATCGTTTCCAGTGCGCCGATGCGCGGCAGGCGCGCCTTGATCGCATCGCCGAAATGCATGATCAGGATCACCATGGCAAAGAAGTTGAGCAGGCGGAAAGGGCCGAGGTGCCACTTGTCGAACAGGTGGTTGATCATGCTGTCGCCCTGGATCGGCACTTGCCCGGCGACATAGCGCCATATCAGCATGACAGCTGCATACAGCAGGCACACCGCAATGAGCGCCTTCGGGAAAGGCTTGCGGTCTTTCAATTCGCCCTTTGCCATCTTCGCGCCCATCCACAGGCCGAGCACCCACAGGAACTGCCACGCATAAGTTTCGAAGGAACCGGTTTCCCGGTATGGCACCTGGAAGTCGGTGAGTATCACGAAGACGTCGTACAAGGTCTCAGATATCCTCGTCTGCGCCATGACCCACAAGGCAATGCTGACGGCGAAGATGCCTTGCCAGCCGCGCCGCAGCCCGATCTCCAGGATCAGGGGACTGAGCAGCATGAACATGATGTACAGCGGCAGGATATCGAGCAGCGGCGGGTTGTAGATCAGCAGCAGGCCGCCCCAGAGTCCGGCCAGCGGATTGTTCAGGTAAAAGCCGAGCAGATCGGTCAGCGCACGCTGGTCGCGCAGCAATCCGACCGTGGCCATTACGCTGAACAGAAACAGCAGCAGTGCAGCATGGCAGGCGTATATCTTGAGCGCGCGCGCGATAAAGGCATTGCGCATGGCCGGGATGCCATCACGCAGCCCCTTGCCGGCATAGACCATTCCAGCCATGAAGGCCGATAGCATGACGAAGCCTTCAGCCGCTGAAACGAAGCCGAACGGCTGGCTGAGCATGCTGGAGAAGCGTGTCGGCAGATGTGTGACGAACATCAATATCAACATCAGGCCTCGAAGCATGTCGAGGTCCCAGAGGCGGTTCATTAAGTTCTCCTTGGGAACCGGTATGAACCCGGTTATTCGTGGTGGCAATGCCGTGCTGCCCTTCGCAGGCATGTCCATCAAGCATACCGACCGCCGCCCCGTATCATGTTGATTTTGCTTGGACTCATGTCATGTAACAGACATAGCGCGAAGCTATCCTGGCCCTCTTTCTTTTCAAATATTTGTTGCGGTTCGTTGCGCGTCTGTTGCATTCGGCAATCACGCCGGCCGGCGCTGCAGGCCGCATGGCCGCAAAAAACCCCGCGACGGACGATGTCCGTGGCGGGGTTGCGTTCCGGCCAAGCACCTGCGGAAAGGCCTGCAGATGCTTGGCCGAGTCCGATCAGGCCGCGACGGTCTCTTTTTCCTCGACCGGCGCAGAACTGCGGATCAGGTGATCGAAGGCGCTCAGCGCGGCCTTGGAGCCTTCGCCCATCGCGATCACGATCTGCTTGTAGGGCACCGTGGTCACGTCGCCGGCGGCGAACACGCCGGGCACCGATGTCTGGCCGCGCGCATCCACCTCGATCTCGCCGCGGTTGCTCAGCGCGACCGTGCCCTTGAGCCAGTCGGTGTTCGGCAGCAGGCCGATCTGGACGAAGATGCCTTCGAGTTCGACTTTCAGTTCCTCGCCGCTGCTGCGGTCCTTGTAACGCAGGCCGTTGACCTTGGCGCCGTCACCGGTGACTTCGGTGGTCTGCGCGTTCAGGATCACCTTCACGTTCGGCAGGCTGTGCAGCTTGCGCTGCAGTACCGCGTCGGCACGCAGCTTGGTGTCGAACTCGAGCAGCGTCACATGGGCGACGATGCCGGCCAGGTCGATGGCCGCCTCGACGCCGGAGTTGCCGCCGCCGATGACCGCCACGCGCTTGCCCTTGAACAGCGGGCCGTCGCAGTGCGGGCAATAGGCCACGCCCTTGTTGCGGTATTCCTTCTCGCCCGGCACGTTCATTTCGCGCCAGCGCGCGCCGGTGGCCAGCACCACGCTCTTGGCCTTCAGGCTTGCGCCGCTGGCCAGCTTGACTTCGATGATGTCGCCCGGCACCAGGGCTGATGCGCGCTGCAGGTTCATCACGTCGACGTCATAGGTCTTGACGTGCTGTTCCAGCGCGGCCGCCAGCTTCGGTCCTTCGGTTTCCTTCACGGAAATGAAGTTCTCGATGCCCATGGTATCGAGCACCTGGCCGCCGAAACGCTCGGCGACGACGCCGGTGCGGATGCCCTTGCGCGCCGAATAGATCGCAGCCGACGCGCCGGCGGGGCCGCCGCCGACCACCAGCAGGTCGAACACGTCCTTCTGGCCGATCTTGGCGGCTTCGCGCTCGGCGGCGCCGGTATCGAGCTTGGCAAGGATTTCCTCCAGGCCCATGCGGCCCTGGCCGAAGGTTTCGCCGTTCAGGAAGACGGTCGGCACGGCCATGATCTGGCGCGCATTGACTTCATCCTGGAACAGCGCGCCGTCGATCATCACGTGGCGGATCTTGGGATTGATCACCGCCATCAGGTTCAGCGACTGCACGACTTCCGGGCAGTTCTGGCAGGACAGCGAAATGTAGGTTTCGAACAGGTACTCGCCATCGAGATTGCGGATCTGCTCCAGCACGTCGGCGTCGGCCTTCGGCGGGTGGCCGCCGACCTGCAGCAGCGCCAGCACGAGGGAGGTGAATTCATGGCCCATCGGGATGCCGGCGAAACGGATGCCCATGTCGCTGCCGGAGCGGTTGAGCGAAAACGAGGGCGCGCGCTCGCCGTCGCCGCGACGCTCGGTCAGCGTGATGCGGGGAGACAGTTCCGCGATTTCCTTGAGCAGTTCGTGCATCTCGCGCGACTTGTCGCTGTCGTCCAGCGATGCGGTGATGTCGATCGGCTGCGTGACTTTTTCGAGATATGCCTTCAGTTGATTCTTCAGATTGGTGTCCAGCATCTTGGCCTCTCAGAGTGTTTGTACTTTGTATGTACGTTACGTTTGTACTTTGTGAGTACACAAATTTTTCCGGGTGCAGTGCCACCGCCGGATCAGGCTGAAGCCTTCCGGATCAACAGCTTGATCGGGGAGTGGTACTGCCGCGGGGCGCGGTGCCTTGCGCCCCGGTAGAAGCTGCGCCGGTTCGGCGCAGCCGGTGAAGATTTAGATCTTGCCGACGAGGTCGAGCGACGGTGCCAGCGTTTCTGCGCCCGGTGTCCACTTGGCGGGGCAAACTTCGCCCGGGTGCGATGCGACGTACTGGGCTGCCTGAACCTTGCGCAGCAGTTCCTTGGCGTCGCGGCCGATGCCGTTGTCATGGATTTCGCACAGCTTGATCTGGCCTTCCGGATTGATGACGAAAGTGCCGCGCAGTGCCAGGCCTTCTTCCTCGATCATGACGTCGAAGTTGCGGGTGATGGCGCCGGTCGGGTCGCCGATCAGCGGATAGCGGATCTTGGCGATGGTTTCCGATGTGTCATGCCATGCCTTGTGTGTGAAGTGGGTGTCGGTCGACACGCCGTAGACTTCAACGCCCAGGGACTTGAAGGTGTCATAGTTGTCGGCCAGATCGCCGAGTTCGGTCGGGCAGACGAAGGTGAAGTCGGCCGGATAGAACACCACCACGGACCATTTGCCTTTCAGATCTGCGTCGGAAACCTGCACGAACTTGCCATTGTGGTAAGCAGTCGCGTTGAACGGTTTAACTTGTGTGTTGATCAGAGACATGGTTTTTCTCTCTTGGTTGAAGAAGTTGGAGTAGTTGAATGATAGCCGCAATCAATCACGGCGTGAAATTAATAGTCTGAATCAGACTGATAGGGAAGCTATATTGCCTGATTGGCTTGTCATCTTAACATCTGCCTTCAGTACCCACCCTCGGTGCAAGTGGCGGCGAGTCTGCATTTAGTCAATCCCGGAACCGATGAATTCCCGTCTTTATCATGGCTTTTTTTCATCGGGCGGCTAGCTGTTTGCTATCGGCTTGCAGGCATCCATTGATGCCGGGAACAAGCATGGCACCCGGCACCAGGAACCGGCGAGGCAGTTACAGCAGTGCCCGCAGGCCGATGAAGAAGCGCCGTCCTGGCGCGGGTTCGAAGAAGCGGCGGTTGCCGTCGTTGACGATGACCGAGCCGGCATAGTGGCGGTCGAACACATTGTCGATGCGCCCGAACAGCGTCCAGTTCGTTGCGCCGGCGCGGAATTCCTGCGCGGCGCGCAGATTGAACACTGCGTAGCCGGGTGCGGTTTCGCTGTTGAGGTCATCGACATAGGTCCTGCTTTCGGCGCGCATTTCAACAGCGGTGCTCAGGCCCTCCAGGGGCCGCGCTTCAAGCTGGGCAAACAGGCTATGCATAGGCGCGCCCGGCAGTCGGTTGCCGGCGGCAACCGCGCCGCCGCCGCTGGCATAGCCCCGCTTGAAACGCGCGTCGAGCAGCGTATAGGCCAGCTGGGTGCCGAAGCCGCCCATGTCGCTGCGCCAGCTGGCTTCAATGCCGCGGCGCTCGACGCTGTCAATGTTCTGGAAGATCGAGCGGCCGTTCTCGGTGGCCTGCGGCACGATCTCGTCGCGGCTGCGGGCGGTAAAGACGGCCAGGTCGACACTTTGCGCCCCGGAACGCCATTTCATCCCGACTTCGCCCTGCCTGCTCTTTGACGGCTGCAACCCGAGATTGGGGCCGGTGGCGCCCGCGCGATAAGCCGACTCCGCCAGGGTCGGTGTCTCGAAGCCACGGCCGAGATTGGCATAGAAGTTGAGATTGTCGGCGGCGTACCAGACCAGGCCGAGCACCGGGCTGGTGTTGCGGTATTCGACGCTGCCGCTGTCGTCGGGGCTGGCCGCGGTGACATAGCGGTCGTCCACCGACAGCCGCACCCGGCTCGAGCGCAGGCCGGCCGTGGCCTTCCATTGCTCGGCGAAAGTCCAGTCGACCTGGCCGAAGACATCGACATTGTTGGCATTGTCGCGCTCGTCGCGGCGTAGCGCCCCGGGCGTGCCGTTGTTGTTGACGAAGCCGCGCCGGGTCTGGTCGAGATCGTCGGCTTCCATGCCGACGGTCCAGTTGAGCGGCATGCCGCCGGCCTGCATCGCATGGGTCCAGCTCAGGCCCGCGCCGCGGTAGTGGTTGTCAAGATCGATCACGCCGCCCGACGAGGTGGCGGCAACGCCGGAAAACGACAGCGTCTGGAATACCTCGCGGGTACCGGCATACAGGCGGGCATTGAGGGTATTGCTGCGGTCGAGCTTGTGTTCGAACAGCAGGCCGGCCTGCTGCTGCTCGATAGTCTTGCGGGTGTCGAAGCTCAGCGCGACCGGCGCCACTTGGCGCGGATTCCGTTCGAACTGCGCGCGCGTCAGGCCGAGCGGATCCTGCGCCAGCGGCTGGTCAAAGACATTGACGATGCCGGTGATCTTGGTGGAGGGCGAAGGCCGCCACAGCACCTTGGCATTGACCTGCGTGCGCTCGGCGGCGCTATGGTCCCGATAGCCGTCGGTTTCGTAGTGCGACACGTCGAGCAACCCGCCAAGCGCTTCACTGCCGCCGGCGAGCGTGAAGCCGAACTGGCGCTGACCATCGCTGCCGGCGCCGACGGAAGCGCTGGCGTAGGGCTTTTGCGGAGCCAGCGGCGGCTCGGCGGTGAACACCTGCACCACGCCGCCGGCCGCATTGCCGTAAAGCTGGGCTACCGGTCCGCGCAGAATCTCGATGCGCCTCGCCGAAGTCAGCGTGGCGGTGGCGGCCTGGCCCTGGCCGTCGGGCATGGTCGCGGGAATGCCGTCGACCAGCACGCGCACGCCGCGCACGCCGAAGGTCGAACGGGTGCCGAACCCGCGTACCGACAACTGCAGGTCCTGCGCATAGTTCTGGCGCTCGCGGATCTGGATGCCGGGTACGGTGCCGAGCAGTTCGGAGAGATTGACCAGCGGCGAAGCGGCACGTAGCGGGTCGACCTGCACGGCGTCGATGGAAGCCGCAGCGTCGAAGCGCTTTTGCTCGCTTCGGCTGGCGGAAACGACGACTTCATCAAGCTGCTTTTCCTGCTGGGCGGCTGCATCGGCGGTGCTTAGGAAGAGCAGCGCGCCGGTTGATAGCGCCGCCGCAAGGCTGCGCTCGTGAGAATTGGATTTGTGCATGGATCCCTTGATGCTGGATTTATGTTGGACAGTGCGGCCTTCCTGGTAGGCAACTTGCACGCCGGTTAAATAGGGGATTTTATGATTTGCCACCCCGGAAGCTTTGCGAAGGCACAGCGACCGTGAATCTTGTCATGTGCGGCCATCGCGGGTGAGCAGACAGATCCAATGCGCCGATCGGAATCCGCCATACCAGCGTAGCCTGAAGAACAGGAGCCTTTTCAAGATGGCATCGGTCTGGCCGGACGTTTCGTGCCCGGCTGTGTATGCATGGCCCCCTCATTCTCGAAACAAGCAGTGTCGCTCGTTTTATATATGCAACATCATTTCCAGGAGAAAGAGGCGCCACCGGCTTGAAACTCTTTCCATGTAGCACTATTTCGCCTATATTCCGAGATGGGAGAGCGGCGTCCGCGCTCGATATTGCTTTCTCAAGTTACCGATGCGCGGGCCCGTGGAAAGAGCAGGCGATTGAAGCAAGCAAATTCGCAAGGCCATTTTCCCTGTCCGAACAACATTGTCCGGCAGTTCCTTGGCGCTGGCGGCGATGCACTTGTCCACAATCTTTCTCATTTTCCTTCCCGCATAGCGATCAGTTCCGCCAGATTCATCTGAATCCGGCGGACTCATGCGCCGTTGAATCACAATCAGATGAATAGCGTGGTCAAAAATTTTGTACAACAGCTGTACCGGAACATTCTCCTGCGGGATGGGGAAACCGAAGGTATCGCGCACTGGGCCGGACTGGCCGGGAATGGCCTGACTTCGGTTGAGATGGTAAAGGGCTTCATCACATCTTCGGAGGCGCAATCCATCACGGCAGTGCTGCGCCTGTACCAGATCTTCTTCGGTCGCGCGGCGGACATTGACGGCCTGCGCCACTGGGTCAATTCCCTGCAAAGGGGATCGAGCCTGAACGACATTGCATCCGCTTTCTCCCGATCGGAAGAATTCAAACAACAATATCCGAACGCTTCCGCCGGCGATGTGGTTGAGATTTTCTATAACAACCTGTTCGCAAGGGCTAGCGATGCCGACGGCAAGAGTCATTGGTTGAACCTGGTCGAGCGCGCAGGATGGACCCTTGGCCAAGTAGCGGCGGCGTTCACCGCATCCAGTGAGGCAACCGCGGCGCAAGGCCCTGCTACCCGCTTCGCGGAAAGCTATCTTGCGTTGCGCTCGTCAAAGGGGGGCGCCCCGTCGACGGAATCCGTGAAAGCCCTCGCCGGGCATCCCTTGCTTCAGGCGATCACCGAGCTTCAGACAGTAAAAGGAACAGTCCTGGCGGGTACGATTGAGCAGGTGCATGTGTACCGGTCCATCGATGAAGTCAAGCTGGAAACCCTCTCACTGTCCCCGGTTGAAGCCGACGCCAGTGGGCGCTTCGTACTCACGGGAGGTTATGGAAGCTTGTATGCTGCCGGCGGCAGGGATATCACAACCGGAGCAGCGAACAACAGATGGCTAGCGACAGTGGTGAATGCCAACAGCGGCGAGATCGTAATCACTCCTCTGACAGCCATCGTTCATGCACTCAGCAGGCAAGGAACCGGCATTGCGGATGCGGTCGCGCTGGTCAATAGCGCTTTCGGCATCGACCCCGGCGTCGATCTGCTGTCCTTTCATCATCTCGACAAGGCGACTTCGGATACTTCTTCGACGGCCGATAGAAAGAATGCGTTGATTATCAAAGGCGTCATTGCGCAACTATCCATATTGACCGAAGGCGCGGAAATTCTGTTGAAAGGCATGCCGGGAAGTGGCAGCGTCGATACCAGAATGGTCTCGCTCCTTGTTGCCGAGGCACTGGCGGATACCATGGCCAATGCTTCCGCACGAGGAAAGCCTTATCAAACCGGCACCCTGCTCGGCCTCGATAGACTTGATGTCGTTTCGCAATTAATGGCGGACAGCCTGCGCAGGTTCGAAGCGACAGGCCTTGACCCATTGAGAATCGCGGCGGCCAATCAACGCGACGGCCTTGCAGCCGATGCGGCGAAGATTATCACTACGTTCAATACGCCGATCAGCAAAACCGTACAATTCACCGGCAACTTGCCTGCTCTTGAATCGAGCAATCTGATCGATGCGATTTCCCTGATCGCCAAAACGGAAGGATTTGCAATCAGCGAGCTACAGGCATTGATCGGAACGGGCATGCAGGATGGCAGCCTGTCGGATGAGGCGGCCCTCCTGATGAGCAGGGATCTTGGTGTCGCTGTACGTGCCTTCGTCATTGGAAAAATCTCTAACGGCATCGAAAGCACGAATGCCGGCGCCATCATCGACCGCATCTTCAATGCCACGCCACCCGCTGGACAAGGCGATGCCATTCCGTCGCCGGATTTCCACGTCACCAATACGCTTGGAAAATTCAACTTCAGCGGCAGCGCCACTGGCAACATTACGCTTGCAGTTGACGCGGACAACGTGATTTCATTCTCGCGAGGCGGGATCACGGCGGCTACGAAAGGCTCGGCACTTTCAACTGTCATCATCGAACTCTCCGCGCACCAGACCCTCGAGCTGACGAATTCCCAACTGGGACAGATGGTCAACTTCACCATCAAGGGCAGCGGCAACCTCATCATTCAGGGAGCCCTGGCGATCGCAACGCTGAATGACCTACATTTTGACGGCTTCACCGGAGGATTGAGCTATCGAATCCAGGATACGCCAGCCAACATTCTCAACGCGGCGCCGGCAACGCTCAGCAACGCGCAGGAGGTGACTGTCATCGCGGGGACGAATGCGTTCTACAGCGTCGCCGTCGCCACGGAACTGCTGTCCCGCCTGACGAACAGGGCAGGCCTGACACTGGGCGTCGTTGATACCGCATCCGCCTTGCTGTCCAATCATGCCATCACCGGCGTCACCGCCTACAAGCTGAGCGCGGACGCCAATGACCTGAGTGTCGCCAATGCCGCTGCGCTGGTCGGCATCGGCGGTTTCGGCGCAGACGGGAAGAACATCACCGTACAGGACACGGCGGCGGCAATACTGGCCAATCACTCGATTACCGGCGTTTCAATCTATAAGCTAAGCGAAAACGCCGACAATCTCAGCGTAGCAAATGCCGTGACCCTCGTCGGCATCGGCGGCGGAAACGGCTTCAGCGCAAACGGCAAGACGATTACCGTGCAAGACACCGCCGCCGCGATACTTGCCAATCATTCCATGACCGGCGTATCAAACTATAGGTTGAGCGAAAACGCTGACAATCTCAGCGTAGCAAATGCCGCGATCCTCGTCGGCATCGGCGGCGGAAACGGCTTCAGCGCAAACGGCAAGACGATTACCGTGCAAGACACCGCCGCCGCGATACTTGCCAATCATTCCATGACCGGCGTGTCAACCTATAGGTTGAGCGAAAACGCTGACAATCTCAGCGTAGCAAATGCCGCGATCCTCGTCGGCATCGGCGGCGGAAACGGCTTCAGCGCAAACGGCAAGACGATTACCGTGCAAGACACCGCCGCCGCGATACTTGCCAATCATTCCATGACCGGCGTGTCAACCTATAGGTTGAGCGAAAACGCTGACAATCTCAGCGTAGCAAATGCCGCGATCCTCGTCGGCATCGGCGGCGGAAACGGCTTCAGCGCAAACGGCAAGACGATTACCGTGCAAGACACCGCCGCCGCGATACTTGCCAATCACTCCATGACCGGCGTATCAATCTATAGGTTGAGCGAAAACGCTGACAATCTCAGCGTAGCAAACGCCACCATTCTGGCGGGCCTCAACGACTTTGAAGTCAACGGCAAGCAATTTACCGTCCAGGATACTGCAGCGGCGATTCTCGCCAGTCACGCCATTGAAGGAGTAACAGCGTACAAGGTGCTCGATACCCACACGGCGATATTAAGCCAGCATGCCGGCATGCCCTATGTCACCGCTTTTCTTTTGAGTGCCGATGCCATGGACATGTCGGTCGCTGATGCCTCGGCCTTGTCGGCCGTTAATGGCTTCGGCGTCAACGGCCATGTCTTCTCGGTGAAAGACTCCTTCAACGCAATTCGCGCCAATCACACCATTTCCGGCGTAACGAAATATCAGCTGGACAGCAATACGTCTATCGACAATATCCAGTTGCTGCAAAGCGAAGGACTTGCGCTTGCAAACCTGCGTTACGTGATCGCCGATCTCGCATCCGCAATCGGAGCGGCGGACACCAGCTTGCTCAATGGCGCGGATGCAATGTTCATCTCGGCCTCGTCCGGCAATGACAACATTGATCTCAACCGCGGCGGCACCGTCACCGTGCGCGTCAGTATTGACCTGGGCGCCGGCGACGACAACATTCTCGGCAGCGAAGGCGAAGACCATATCAACGGAAATATTGGCGCCGACACGATCGATGGAGGAGCCGGCAGAGACCTTTATATCTATTCGGACAAGGGCACCGATTCCCTGGTGAATTCCGGATCGGCCGCCGCCGCGGGCTTTGATGTTGTCAATACCAGGGGCGGAGACGGTTTCTACATCGCAGCGTTCTCTGCCCTGCATACCGTACTGAATATCGCGAATCCAGTCAGCGGCAGCGGAACAGACTTGCTTGCCGCGCTGGACGCGACGTATGCATCGGTCAAGGTGGCAAACAATGATGTCATGTTTGCGCGGTTTCTGAACGGCAGCCAGTACCTTGTGATCAACGATGGACAGGACAGCAATACGGGCATCAATGCGTCCGATACCGTGATCAAGATCGTCGGTTCCGGTCTGCCCGCAGTCGCGGCTTTTAATCTACTGCTGTTCAATGCGGAATAGATCCGCCGCCGATGCTTCACTGCCTTGGAAGACGGGTTGGGCAATGCATGAGCCTACCTGCCGCACGCGGCGCGTGCAGCAGGTAGCTTCCATGGACAGAGCGGAGAGTTAGATAATGCCCTGGGCCAGCATGGCGTCGGCCACCTTCACGAAGCCGGCGATGTTGGCGCCGTCCACGTAGCTGACGCCGCCATCGTCGCGCCTGCCGTACTGCAGGCAGGCCGCGTGGATGCCTTGCATGATCTGCAGCAGGCGGGCATCGACTTCCTCGCGCGGCCATGACATGCGCTCCGCGTTCTGGCTCATCTCCAGGCCCGACGTGGCAACGCCACCGGCGTTGCTGGCCTTGCCCGGCGCGTAGAGAACGCCGGCGGCCTCGAATGCCTTGGCGGCATCGATAGTGGACGGCATGTTGGCGCCTTCGGCCACGCACATCACGCCGTTCCTGATCAGGGTTGCGGCATCATTGGCGTCCAGTTCGTTCTGGGTGGCGCAGGGCAGCGCCACATCGGCCGGCACATGCCAGGGCCGCACGCCGGCTTCGAACTGAACGCCGGTGCGTTGCGCATAATCACTGACGCGGCCGTAATAATGATTCTTCACCTCCATCAACACCGCGAGCTTCTCGGGAGTGAAACCTTCGGTATCGATGATGGTGCCGCTGGAGTCGGACACGGTCACAACCTTGGCGCCCAGGGCCATGGCTTTTTCCACCGCATACTGCGCCACGTTGCCCGAACCGGAGACGCTCACGCGCAGGCCGTCGAAGGAGCGTCCGCGCGTCTTGAGCATTTCCTGCGCAAAGTAAACGGTGCCGTAGCCAGTGGCCTCGGGTCGGATCAGCGAGCCCCCGAAGCTCAGGCCCTTGCCGGTGAACACGCAGTCGGCGCGGTTGGTAAGCTTCTTCATCATGCCCGTCATATAGCCGACTTCACGGCCGCCCACGCCGATGTCGCCAGCGGGGACATCGGTATCGGCGCCGACATGACGGAACAGTTCGGTGACGAACGCCTGGCAGAAACGCATGACCTCGGCCGAGCTCTTGCCTTTGGGATCGAAGTCCGAACCGCCCTTGCCGCCGCCCATGGGCAGCGTAGTGAGCGCGTTCTTGAATGTCTGTTCGAAGGCCAGGAATTTCAGTACCGAAAGATTGACCGAAGGATGAAAGCGCAAGCCGCCCTTGTAGGGGCCGATGGCCATGCTTTGCTGGATGCGGTAGCCGCGGTTGACATGCACCTGGCCATGGTCGTCCACCCAGGACACGCGGAACATCACCACGCGCTCGGGCTCCACCAGGCGGTCGAGCAATCCATGTTCGGCATACTTGGGATGTTTCGCGATGTAAGGCCACAGGCTATCCATCACTTCGGTGACGGCTTGCAGGAACTCGGGCTGGCCGGGATTACGGTCGGCAACATGTTGCAGGAATTGATGCACGGAGGCGTACTTCATATAGAGGTCCTATAAAAGAAACGGGCGGATGGGAAAGAGGAAAAGACCGAGATCCAGAAGGGGCATTTTGGCATAAAACATGCACCAAAATGGATCGGCACCTTACCCATGCCGGGAGGGCCGACAGTGTAGGTGGAGCGGTGTCGGTGCGCAGGACGACGCGAGGCGCCTGGCAGGATCCGGCATTTCCCTTGCCGTAGTGCCGGCATGAGCAGGCAACTCGGATGTTAGTGGTGCGAGCAATCGCCGGCTTTTTGCAGGCGCTTTCCGGCTTCATCGCCGTAGGGCACGGCCGTGGCCGAATGGTTCTCGAATCGATGACCGACGGCGGGCGTTGCGGCCGCAACGCCCGCACCCAACACGAGCAGTCCGCCGCAGGTAAAATTGCCGCAGACCAGCCGGAGCATTCATGCGTTCCGGCCACCACGCACAAGGAATCTGACTGATGCCCAAGAAGGAAATCATCGCGCTGGATGGAGACGGCGTCCTGCTCGACTACCATACCGCCTACCGCTTCGCCTGGGAGCGCGCCTTCGGCGTCCTGCCGGAGATCGTGGACCCGCAGGCCTATTGGGCGATGGACCGGTATGAGGTGCGCCGCCTGGAAGGCGAGGAGCGTGCGCGCTTCCGACAGTGCTTCGACCATGTGCACTGGTCCTCGCTGCCCGCATTGCCCGGCGCCGTCGAGGCTTGCCACCGATTGAACGATGCCGGCTACGAGCTGGTCTGCGTGACGGCGATCGGCATGGAATTCGAACAGGCTCGATTGGCGAACCTGCGCAATGCCGGCTTCCCCATCGAGCGGGTCATTGCCACGCCCATGTCGGTCTACGGCGACAGTCCGAAGGTGGCAGCGCTCACCGAACTGCGGCCGGTCGCTTTCGTCGATGATTATCTGCCCTATTTCGCAGGCATTCCCCCGCATGTTCATGCGGCCCTTATTCTCAGGGAACCCAACGGCAGCCCGAACGTCGGTCCCGATCTGCGTAACATCCAGTCGACGCACCAGGATCTGGCCGCCTTCGCCGGCTGGTGGCTGGAGCAGGGCCGCGGCGCGGCTTAGCGCGTTTTCGGCTTGACTGTACTGGCGATGCCGGCATGCACCCGCGCGCCTTGGCCTGCGTCGGATGCATGATCGATGTCCGCGATTGCGAGTGAACGGAAGCGATCGCAAAACCCGCGCGACTCCGATGGAACTATATCCACTCGTGCCGCCACCTACCCATTCCCGAGACAAACACGGGGGCGCAGGATGTCAGCGCAGTGCATCGGATCGTATAGGGCCAGCAATGAAAATCTTTTCTCCGTCTTCGATCGTTCCGGACTACGACAATTATTCCCTGTTCCGGCGGCGCGGTTCGGACATCATCAACACATGCGCTGTCCGAACCGGACGGCATCGCTTACCGGCATTCCTCGCGCACGGCCGCGCGCACGCGGGAGACGCGGGAACGCACCGTGCCGATCGGGATGTTCAATTGCCGCGCCGCTTCCTCATAAGTGGTCCCGCCGTCGAGCACGGCTTCGAAGGTGGCGCGCATTCCGGGATCGATGCGGCCCAGTATGTCGTGGATCTTGCCGGCGATCTGGCGCGATTCGATCACGATCATCGGATCGATGCAGTGCTGGTCGATGATCTGTTCCAGTTCCGCCTCGTCGATGGCATCGCATAACGAGGAGGTGATACGCCGCACATGGTTGCGCGCCAGGTTGAGCGCGATCCCGAACAGCCATGTGGAAGGCTTGGAGAGACCGGAGAAGCGCTCCGAGCAGCGCAAAGCTTCGAGAAATGTGGTCTGCACGACGTCTTCCGCATCTTCGGGATTGCGCACGTAACGCAGCACGAAACGGTGAAGCTGGCGATGGTACTGCAGGAATAAAGCCTTGACGTCGATGGCAACGAGGTTACCGGCATCGGCGTCCGTAGCGACGGCGTTTGTCATCGTGATCTCCCAGTTGATCTGCACTTGTGGTCTGGCTGGCGGAGCGCTTTCTGGTGGAGATTATTTTTCTATGCATGCCTGTGCCGTGACTGCACGATACCCAGCGAGTGACGCTCGGAGGAGATTTGATGAGAAATCATGAGGGATTGAAATATTTTGAGACTCGCGGCGTGGACTTCGCCGCGGAAGGCGCGGGGAACGGGTGCGCGGATGGACGTGGAAACAGGAAATAGGCCGCGCGGATGCGCACAGCGCAGCACGTCACACGTCAGCGTAGGGGAATGGCGGAGTGAGAGTGAGGGATGAACGAAGAACTGGCGACCGCAGTGATTGCGGCGATGCATTGCATGCATCGCCGCCGGCCGGCGCATGGCGCCGGCTTGTCAGTGCAAGCCGCCCTTGGGGCTCAGGTCCGTGTAGAAATCGGAGACCTGTTCCTCGACGGAAGAGATGGGCATCTGCAGGTCAAGGCCCTTGCCCTTCTCGCTGTTGCGATACATTGCCGCGCCGAGCAGCAGCAGCCTGCGCATATCCGTTTCGGAAATATTGCCCTCGATAGCGGAAAGCGCATGGGCATAAATTTCCGCAACAGTTGTCGCGTCCACATCCGCCGTCTCGGTACTTTTGATGAATTCCAGAATTTCCGTGACTGTCATGAGCACCCCATCGTCAGTACCTATTACTTACTGACCGATGGAGTTATGTCAGGTTCCTGACGCAGAAGGTCTTTCTTCTTTCCGTCGTATCCGGGGTTCCGGAGGCGCTTTATACCAATCCCAAGTCATGTCATGACTTGGGATTGGGATTGGGATTAGGTAAAGAAGCGGGCAAAACCTGCCACCGGCTCGCGTTCGGTCACCAGGCGGCCGCTGATGTCGCTCATATCCTCGACACCCAAGGACATGCTGCAAACCATCATTTCATTGTCCGGCCAGCCCAGCATCTCGCGCAGGATGGGGTGGAACTCATTGATTGCCGCCTGCGGGCAGGTTTCCAGGCCATGCGCGCGCGCCGCCAGCATGACGTTTTGCAGGAACATGCCGTAATCGAGCCAGCTGCCCTGCTGCATGATGCGGTCGATGGTAAAGAACAGGCTGACTGGCGCGCCAAAGAATTCCACGTTGCGCCGGTGCTGGGCATGCATGCGCGCCTTGTCGGCGCGGCCGATGCCGAGCAGCGTGTACAGGTCCCAGCCCACCTTGCGCCGGCGGTCGATATACGGCGCAACCCATTCCCTTGGGTAATACGGGTATTCCTCCTGGTATTTCGTGCTCTTGTCCGGATCGTCGAAGGCCTGCACCAGGCGTTCGATCACGCGCCGCTGCGTGTCGCCCGTCACCACATACACTTTCCACGGCTGGGTATTGGTGCCGGACGGCGCGCGGCTGGCGGTTTCCAGGATGGCCGCGATGGTGGCGGGCTCCACCGGCTTCGGCAGGAAGGCGCGCACGGAGCGGCGGCCGGCAATGATCTCCAGGGTCTCGTTCGCCGTCGCGACGCGGTCGGCCTGGCGATCGGCCTCACGCTCGGCTTCACTCATGGCGGAAATCCGGCTTGCGCTTTTCGAGGAAGGCCTTCATGCCTTCCTTTTGGTCCTGCGTGGCGAACAGCGCGTGGAAGCTGCGGCGCTCGAAGCGCACGCCTTCGGTGAGCGTGGTTTCGTAGGCACGGTTGACCGCTTCCTTGGCGGCGATCACGCTAGGCAGCGACATGCCGGCGATGATGGTGGCGGCATCCAGCGCTTCCTGCTCCAGCTTGTCGGCCGGCACGATGCGCGATACCAGCCCGGCCCGCTCGGCTTCCTGCGCATCCATCATGCGGCCGGTCAGGACCATGTCCATGGCCTTGGACTTGGACACCGCGCGCGGCAGGCGCTGGGTGCCTCCGGCGCCGGGAATGATGCCGATCTTGATTTCCGGCTGGCCGAATTTGGCATTGTCGGCGGCGATGATGAAATCGCACATCATTGCCAGTTCGCAACCGCCGCCCAGCGCGTAGCCGGCGACTGCCGCAATCACCGGCTTGCGCACCTGCAGGATGGTTTCCCAGTTGCGGCCGATGAAGTTGTTGCGAGTGACGTCGGACAGCGTCATCGGCTGCATCGCGGAGATGTCGGCGCCGGCCGCGAACGCCTTGGCGCTGCCGGTGAGGATGATGCAGCCGATGGCGTCATCCTTTTCCATCGCCAGCAGGGCTGCGCCGAGCGCATCCATCAGCGCATCGTTGAGTGCATTGAGCTGCGCCGGACGGTTCAGCTGCAGTATGCCGACGCGGCCTTCCTTGCGGCTCAGTACCAGTTCTTCCTGCATGGCGTTTCCTTTCATTCTCTTATGGTTGTTCGATTCAGCCGCAATGTTACCAAGACCGAGTGCATCAGGCCGGCCGGGCGGCCTGGCTGCTCAGCCGGACGATGCGGGCGACTTCCTCTGCGGGCATGCGGTCGGCGATCTCGCGGCAATAGCGCAGCGTCTCGGGCAGAACGGCAAGCCCCATGCGCTCGGCCTGCAGGCAGCGCAGCAGCGCCAGCCGCTTGTGGCCGAAGCGCACCGAGCGCTGCAGCAGGGCCTGCATGGCTTCGGCATCGCGGCCGGCGGAGGCGGCGCGCTTGAGCTGTCGGACCTGATTGCGCTTCATGCGGAATTTTTCCCGTTTACCAGGCGCTGTCGGGATAATCGAGCACGCTCGCGCCGCCGCGCTGAATGGCGGAAGCAGAGGCCGCTGCATCGGGCAGCACCTGCTCGGCGTAGAAGCGGGCGGAGACCGCGGTCGGCGCCACCGATGCTGCTACCGACGCCGCTCCTTCCCCGCCGGCCTGCAAGGCGGCCCGCAGGCGCAGCGCATGCATCCAGCCGCCGCAGACATTGCCCCACAACAGCAGGTAGGGCACGGAGCCGGCATACACTTCGCGCGCCGCGCTCTCCTGCCGTTCCAGCAGCCAGGCCACGGTGCCGCGCAGGGCGCCGCAGGCTTGCTCCAGCCGTTCGCCCAGCGCGCGCGCATCGGCATGATCGAGTTCGCGCAATGCGCGCGCATCATTGCCGATGGCGTCGATCAGCGCATAGGCGGCCGCGCCGCGGTCGCGCACCGTCTTGCGGCCGACCAGGTCGTTGGCCTGGATCGCGGTCGTGCCTTCATAGATGGTGGTGATGCGCGCGTCGCGGTAATACTGGGCGGCGCCGGTTTCCTCGATGAAGCCCATGCCGCCGAATACCTGCACGGCATCGTAAGTTATGTCCTGCGCGGTCTCGGTGAACCAGCCCTTGAGCACCGGGATCAGCAGTTCCATCCGGCTCTGCGCGTTCCTGCGCACCTCGGCATCAAGGCTTTCCGAATGGGCCATATCCTTCTGCATCGCGACATACACCGCGAGCGCGCGCATGGCTTCATTGCGGCTCTTCATGCCGAGCATCATGCGGCGCACGTCGGGATGGCGCAGGATGGTGTTGCCGAGGTTGCCGCTGCCATCCTCGCCGACGGCGCGGCCCTGCACCCTCTCCAGCGCATAGGCCAGCGCATGCTGGTAGGCGCGCTCGGATATCGACAGGCCCTGCAGGCCGACCGAGAATCGCGCCTCGTTCATCATGATGAACATGTATTCCAGGCCGCGGTTCTCCTCGCCCACCAGGTAGCCGACCGCGCCTTCCTTCTCGCCGTACAGCATGACGGCGGTCGGGCTGCCATGGATGCCGAGCTTGTGTTCGAGCGAGGCGCAGCGCACGTCGTTGCGCGCGCCGAGGCTGCCGTCGGCATTAACGAGGAACTTCGGCACCACGAACAGCGAAATGCCCTTGACGCCCTTGGGCGCATCCGGCGTGCGCGCCAGCACGAGGTGGATGATGTTCTCGGTGAAGTCGTGTTCGCCGAAGGTGATGAAGATTTTCTGTCCGCTGACGCGGTAGCTGCCGTCCTGCTGAGGCACGGCCTTGGCCTGCACCGCGGCGAGATCGGAGCCGGCGGCCGGTTCGGTCAGGTTCATGGTGCCGGTCCATTCGCCGGTCACCAGCTTGCTCAGATAGGTGTCTTTCAGATGCTGGCTGCCGGCGGTCAGCAGCGCTTCCACCGCGCCGTTGGTGAGCATCGGGCACAGCGCGAAGCTGAAGCTGGCCGCATGCCACATTTCGTCGGCGACCGTCGCCATCACCGCGCACAGGCCCTGGCCGCCGTACTGCTCGGGAAAGCGCAGGCCGTTCCAGCCGCCTTCGCAAAAGGCCTTGTACGCTTCCTTGAAGCCCAGCGTGGTGGTGACTTCGGAATTGTTCCAGCGCGCACCCTGCACGTCGCTGGCGCGGTTGAGCGGATCGATCACGTCGGCGGCGAACTTGCCGGCTTCCTCGGCAATGGCGAGCGCGGTGTCGGCATCGAAGTCGAAGCCGCAGCGGCGGGCATGCTCGTCGAGCGGAAACACCTGCCTGAGCAGGAAGGCGATGTCGGATAACGGGGGGCGGTATTGGCTCATGATCTTATGCGGCGAAGAATGGGGGATGGCACCGCCGCTCCATACATGTGAAAGAAGCGGCGGACCTGCGGGGCTCTACATGCCTTACATGCTGCGGCGGTACTGGCCGCCGACTTCGAACAGCGCGCTGCTGATCTGGCCCAGCGAGCAGACGCGCACCGCGTCCATCAGCGTTTCGAACACGTTGCGGTCTTCGATCACCGCCTGCTGCAGCTTCTGCAGCATGGCCTGCGACTTGCCGGCATGGCGCTCATGGAACTCGGCCAGGCGCTTCAGCTGCGACTGCTTTTCCTCGTCGGTGGAGCGCGCCAGTTCCAGGCTCTGCGGAATGGTGTCGCCCTTGGGATTGCGGAAGGTGTTGACGCCGATAATGGGCAGCGTGCCGTCGTGCTTGAGCTGCTCGTAGTACATCGACTCTTCCTGGATCTTGCCGCGCTGGTAGCCAGTCTCCATCGCGCCGAGCACGCCGCCGCGCTCGGCGATGCGCTCGAATTCCTGCAGCACCGCTTCCTCGACCAGGTCGGTGAGTTCTTCGACGATGAAGGAACCCTGGTTCGGGTTCTCGTTCTTGGCAAGGCCCCATTCGCGGTTGATGATCAGCTGGATCGCCAGCGCGCGGCGCACCGATTCATCGGTCGGCGTGGTGATGGCTTCATCGTAGGCATTGGTGTGCAGCGAGTTGCAGTTGTCGTAAATCGCGATCAATGCCTGCAGCGTGGTGCGGATGTCGTTGAAGTCGATTTCCTGCGCGTGCAGCGAGCGGCCCGAGGTCTGGATGTGGTACTTGAGCTTTTGCGAGCGTTCGTTGGCGCCGTATTTTTCGCGCATGGCCACAGCCCAGATGCGGCGTGCGACGCGGCCCAGCACCGTGTATTCCGGGTCCATGCCGTTGGAGAAGAAGAACGACAGGTTGGGCGCGAAATCGTCGATGTGCATGCCGCGCGCGAGATAGGCTTCGACGAAGGTGAAGCCGTTCGACAGCGTGAAGGCCAGCTGCGAGATCGGGTTGGCGCCGGCTTCGGCGATGTGGTAGCCGGAGATCGACACCGAGTAGAAGTTGCGTACCTGGTGGTGCACGAAATATTCCTGGATATCGCCCATCACCTTCAGCGAAAACTCGGTCGAAAAGATGCAGGTGTTCTGCCCCTGGTCTTCCTTCAGGATGTCGGCCTGCACCGTGCCGCGCACGTTCTGCAGTACCCATGCCTTGATCTTCGCGGCTTCGTCGTCGGTCGGCTCGCGCTTGTTGTCGACTCGGAACTTGTCGAGCTGCTGGTCGATCGCGGTGTTCATGAACATCGCCAGGATGGTCGGCGCCGGGCCGTTGATGGTCATCGAAACCGAGGTCGACGGATTGCACAAATCGAAACCGTCGTACAGCACCTTCATGTCGTCGAGCGTGGCGATGGAGACCCCGGAGTTGCCGATCTTGCCGTAGATGTCGGGGCGCGGCGCCGGGTCGGCGCCGTACAGCGTCACCGAATCGAAGGCGGTCGACAGGCGCTTGGCATCCATGCCCTCGGACACCAGCTTGAAGCGGCGGTTGGTGCGGAAGGCATCGCCCTCGCCTGCGAACATGCGGGTCGGGTCTTCGCCTTCGCGCTTGAAGGCGAACACGCCGGCGGTGTACGGGAAGGAGCCGGGCACGTTTTCCAGCATCAGCCAGCGCAGGATCTCGCCATGGTCCTTGAACTTGGGCAGCGCCACCTTGCGGATCTTGGTGCCGGACAGCGTGGTCTGCACGAGGCGCGTGCGGATTTCCTTGTCGCGGATTTTCACCACGTAGTCGTCGCCGGCATAGGCGGCCTGCATGTCGGGCCACATGGTGATCAGCTTCTTCGCTTCGGCGGAGAGGCGGGACTCGCGGTCATCGACCAGTTCGCTGACGTCGGCCGCCTTGCCGGCGGCCTGCAGCATGCGCGCCGCTTCCTGCAGATGCTGGCGCTCGCGCATCAGTTCCACCTGCGCGCCCACGTGCCGGTGATAGCCGCGCACCGTGTCGGCGATCTCGGCGAGATAGCGTGTTCGCGCCGGCGGCACGATCGCATTCTTGCCCGACGAGAAGCGAATCGATACCGGCGCCAGCTTGCCCGGCTGGGTCTTCAGGCCGTGTTCGGCCAGCGCCGGCAGCAGACCCTGGTACAGCGCGGTCACGCCGTCGTCGTTGAAGCGCGAAGCCTGGGTGCCGTACACCGGCATCTCGTCCGGCTTCTTGCTCCACAGCTCGCGGTTGCGCTGGTACTGCTTGGCGACGTCGCGCAGCGCGTCTTGCGCGCCCTTGCGGTCGAACTTGTTGATGGCAACGAAATCGGCGAAGTCGAGCATGTCGATCTTTTCCAGCTGCGAAGCCGCGCCGAACTCGGGCGTCATCACATACATCGACAGGTCCACGTGCGGCACGATGGCGGCGTCGCCCTGGCCAATGCCCGATGTTTCAACGATGACGAGATCGAAGCCGGCCACCTTGCAGGCGGCAATCACGTCCGGCAGCGCTTGCGAAATTTCCGAACCGGCTTCGCGGGTGGCGAGCGAGCGCATGAACACGCGCGACTGGCCGTTCCAGGGATTGATCGCATTCATGCGGATGCGGTCGCCGAGCAGCGCGCCGCCCGACTTGCGGCGCGACGGGTCGATGGAAATGACGGCGATGTTGAGCGCATCGTCCTGGTCGAGGCGGATACGGCGGATCAGCTCGTCGGTCAGCGAGGACTTGCCGGCGCCGCCGGTGCCGGTGATGCCAAACACCGGCGTCTTGATGACGTCGGCCGCCTTGTGCAGTTCTGTCTTCAGGCCGGGGTCGGCCTTTTCGTTTTCCAGCGCGGTGATCAATTGCGCAAGCGGACGCTGGCGCTCGGCAATGCTGCCCTGGGTGAGCGCCTCCAGCGAGGCCGGTGCATAGCTCGACAGATCGACGTCGCAGGCCTGGATCATGGAGAGGATCATGCCGACCAGTCCGAGGCGCTGGCCGTCTTCGGGCGAGAAGATGCGCGCCACGCCGTAGGCATGCAGGTCGGCGATTTCCGAGGGCACGATCACCCCGCCGCCGCCGCCGAACACCTTGATGTGAGAGCCGCCGCGCTCCCTGAGCAGGTCGATCATGTACTTGAAGTATTCGACATGGCCGCCCTGGTAGCTGGAAATGGCGATGCCCTGCGCGTCTTCCTGCAGCGCGGCGGTGACGATTTCATCGACCGAGCGGTTGTGGCCGAGGTGGATCACTTCCGCGCCGTTGGCCATCAGGATGCGGCGCATGATGTTAATCGAGGCATCGTGGCCGTCGAACAGCGAGGCGGCGGTGACGAAGCGCACCTTGTTGGCCGGCTTGTATTCGGTCAGCTTCTGGGCGATGGAGAGGTCGGTCATTGTCAGGCCCTCAATAATTCTTCAGTGATTCGGACGGATGGTTTTCACTCCCTCCCCTTCAAGGGGAGGGCGGGGGTGGGGATGGGGATGGGTTAAGTGCGAGGTGAGCAAATGTTTCCTTTTCACGGCAGGCAACCCATCCCCGCCCTAACCCTCCCCTTGAAGGGGAGGAAACAACAGCCTTGAAATTTTGTGCAGATCTATCAAGTATAGAAAGGCGGCGCGCCGCTTTCCATGCCGGAAAATGTCAAAGTCGCTGCGAGGATTTGCCATGGATGTGCAAAAGCCCGCTTCATGCAGACAGGTCATCTTCCCAATACTCGTTCGGACGCCGTTCCGCACCGGGATTGGCCTGTTCCTGCTTGCGCAATTCCACGCGGCGGATCTTTCCGGAAATGGTCTTCGGCAAGTCGGAAAATTCCAGCCGGCGGATGCGCTTGTACGGCGCAAGCCTTTCCTTCGCGAATTGAAAGATCGACAAGGCCAGCTCCCGGCTCGGCACATGGCCCTCGCGCAGCGTGATGAACGCCTTCGGCACCGACAGCCGCAGCGCATCAGGGCTGGGCACGATGGCCGCCTCCAGTACCGCCTCGTGCTCGATCAGCACGCTTTCCAGCTCGAAGGGACTGATCCGGTAGTCCGAAGACTTGAACACGTCGTCGTTGCGGCCGACATAGAAGTAATAACCGTCGGCGTCGCGCACCGCGGTGTCGCCGGTATGGTAATGGCCGTCGCGCATGACTTCCGCGGTCTTCCTGTCGTCGCCTTCGTAACCAAGCATCAAGCCGAGCGGGCGCTGCTCCAGCAGGATGGAGATTTCGCCCTCGTCTGCAGGAGCGTCGTTGTGGTCGAGCAGCGTGATCCGGTACCCCGGCAGCGGCCGGCCCATCGAGCCCGGCTTGAGCAGCTGGCCCGGCGCATTGCCGATCTGTGCGGTGGTTTCCGACTGGCCGAAGCCGTCGCGGATGCGGATGCCCCAGGCGCGCTCGACCTGCTCGATCACTTCCGGGTTGAGCGGCTCGCCGGCGCCGACCAGTTCGCGCAGCGGCACCTTGAAACTGCCCAGGTCTTCCTGGATCATCATGCGCCAGACGGTCGGCGGCGCGCACAGCGAAGTCACGCCGCAGCGGGCGATCACGTCGAGGCAGTTCTTCGCGTTGAAGCGCGCATAGTTGTAGACGAACACCGCGGCCCCGGCATTCCAGGGGGCGAAAAAGCAGCTCCAGGCATGCTTGGCCCAGCCGGGCGAGCTGATGTTCCAATGGACGTCGTTCTGCTTCAGGCCGATCCAGTACATGGTCGAAAGGTGGCCGACCGGATAGCTCTGGTGGCTGTGCAGCACCAGCTTGGGCTTGGAGGTGGTGCCGGAAGTGAAATACAGCAGCAGCGGATCGGTGGCCATGGTCGGGCCGTCCGGCGTGAACTCGGCGCTTGCACCGGCGCTGTCTTCGAACGCATGCCAGCCTTCCGCCGTGCCGCCGCTGCCGCCGCTGCCGCTGCCACCGACGCTGATGCGGGTATAGTCTCCGGGCAGCGGCGCGAACTTGCCCGTTTCCGAGGCTTGCGCGATCACATGCCTGACCTGACCGCGCTGCAACCGGTCGGCCAGGTCTTCGGTGGACACCAGCATGGTGGTCGGCACCATGACCGCGCCGAGCTTGATGCCTGCCAGCATGATCTCCCACAGCTCGACGCGGTTGGGCAGCATCAGCAGCAGGCGTTCGCCGCGCTTCACGCCCAGGCTGCGGAGGTAATTGGCGACGCGATTGGAGCGCTCCGCCATTTCCGCGAAGGAAATCTTCTGCTCGCCGCCGTTCTCGTCCACCACCCACAGCGCCGGCGCCTGGTTGCCCTTTGCCTGCACGTCGAAGAAGTCGAGCGCCCAATTGAACTCGGTAAGCTGCGGCGCGCGGTAGTCGCGGTATGCGGTGTCGTAGTCTTCGCGGTGACGCTGCAGGAAGTCGCGCGCGTCGAGAAATGCCTGGGTGGACTGGTTGACGGTCATGGGGCTCACCTTGTCTCGGAGATGAAGGATGGAATGCGGCGCACGGATACTTGTCGGATTTTGTTTTCCGTGCGGCCGGTTTGTCCTGCAGTATAGAAAAGCAGGATAAGCCGGACCATGTCAAAAAACATCAAAGCATTTGAAAGTATTTGCCACTTTTTGCGCCCGCTCGCCGGCAGGGGCGGACATCCGGGATAAAATCTGTCCGTTCGGCATGGTCTTGCCTTCATGGATCGTTCAACTCAAGCGCATGGAAAAAGGCAGCATCTCCATCTATTTCGTCCAATCGGCCCTGGAACCGATCCTGGAACGCGGCCTCGACGCCGATGAACTGCTGCGCGCCGCCGGCATTTCGCCCGCCCTGCTGCAATCGCCGCAGGGCCGGGTCACCGCGCAGAATTTCAGCGCGCTCTGGCTGGGCGTGGCGCGCGCGCTCGACGACGAACTGTTCGCCCAGGATACCCGGCGCATGAAGGTCGGCAGCTTCGCGATGATGTGCCAGACGCTGATCCACAGCCCCACGCTGGAGCAGGCGCTGGAGCGAATGGCGCGCTTCTTCAACATCATCCTCGACGATTTCCGCTGCGGACTGGAGACCGATGCCCGGCACGGCTACCTGAGCATCCGCGAAAAACCCGGGCCGCGTTCGCCGCGGGTGTTCGGCCATGAAACGCTGCTGATGTTGCAGCATGGCGTGGCCTGCTGGCTGGTGGGCCGGCGCATTCCCATCCTGTCAGCCGCGTTCGCTTATCCCGAGCCGTCGCGCAGCGCCGAATACCCGTTCATGTATTCGCAGCAGCTGCGCTTCAACCAGGACGCCACCGCGCTCTGTTTCGACCGCAGCTACCTGAAGCTGCCGGTGATCCAGAACGAACGGACGGTGAAGGAATTCCTGCGCGTGGCGCCGGCCAACATCGTGCTCAAATACAAAAACACCGCCGGCCTCGCCGCCCAGATCCGCCGTCGGCTGCGCGCCGCCGCCCGCACCGAGTGGCCCGACTTCGACAGCTTCGCCCAAAGCCTGCACATGACCCCGTCCACGCTGCGCCGCCGGCTGGAAGACGAAGGCCAGTCCTTCCAGGCCATCAAGGACCAGCTGCGCCGCGACATGGCCATTGATTACCTGTGCCACACCAGGAAAAGCGTGATGGATATCGCCATCGAACTCGGCTTCGCCGAGCCGAGCGCCTTTCATCGTGCATTCAAGAAATGGACCGGCACCGGCCCCGGCGAGTATCGGCAGCGCATGAACGAGGCGTGAACAGCCGCAAACCCGCCGAAGCGGTCCGGAAAATTCACGCCCGAACATGAACAAGCCCGCACGGTATGCCGTACGGGCTTGCAGGATGTTCCCGGCCGGTCCGGGAGCCATCAGTAGTACATCAGCAAGGCAGCCTCAATGTTGCAACTGCCACGTCCTGGCGGGCATGGCAACGATCTCCTGTGCTCCCGGCTGTCCCGCGCCCACATTGAAGGCGCTGATGCGGGCTTCGAGCGGTCCGTTCGGCAGACCGCGCGTATCGAAGTCCAGCCAGGCGCGGGTGCCGTCCGACGACACGTTGAACACACCCAGGCGCGGCGCATAGCCGGTAGCCGGCAGCAGTTCGACATTGGCCAGGCCGCTGCCGGTCACTTCCAGCCGGGTAACGCCGGTAAGCACGGCTCCGCCGGGAGGCGCGACAGTCAGGTTGGCGGTGAAGGGCACCGGCACAGGCGCGGTCGAGCCGTTGCTGATGTTCCAGCGCCGCGGGTCCATCGGCACGATTTCCACCGCGCCGGGCTGGCCTGCGGCCACATTGAAGGCGCTGATGCGCACATCGAGCGGTCCGTTCGGCAAGGCGCGGGTATCAAAGTCTAACCAGGCATAGCTGCGATCGGCTGTCACGTTGAAGACGCCCAGCCGCGGCGTATAGCCAGTAGCCGGAAGCAGTTCGACATTGCCGATGCCGCTGCCGCGCACTTCCAGACGGGTGACGCCGGCGATGGAGGCGCCGTTCGCGGGCGCCGCGGCGAGCGTGGCATTGAACACCGCCGGCGCCGTACCGGCGTTGCTGACCTGCCAGCGGCGCGCAGGCATGGCGATTACCTCCACCGCATCCGGCTGGCCTGCCGCCACGTTGAATGCGCTGATTCGCAGGTCGGCCGCGCCGTTCGGCAGCGTCGTGGTGTCGAAATCGAGCCAGGCCAGCGTGCGGTCGGGCGAAATGCTGAACACGCCGAGGCGCGGCGCATAGCCGTTGGGCGGCAGCAGTTCGGCATTGGCAATGCCGCTGCCGCGTATTTCCAGGCGGACCGTGCCGCTCACCGTCGCGCCATTATCCGGCGCCATGGTCACGCCGGCGGTGACCGGAGGATTCGGCTGCGGCGGATTCGGCTGCGGCTGCGGCGCGGCGCTGTACGGCGCATAAAGGATACCGTTGCGGATATCGCGCAGCACGCGTCCGCGGTTCTCGGGACTCTCACTGAAGGCGGCCAGCACCTGCGCCGGCGTCATCACGCCGCGGTTGAGGAGATCGACCCAGAAAGCCAGGCCCGAAGCATCGGGCTCGCGCTGCAGCGCGTTGCGGTAGTAGCGGGTCACCAGATCGACATTGCTCGGCGCGGTGCCGTAAATGGACTTGAATTCCGGCGACTGGTAGAAGTAGCCGGCCAGGTCGCTGACGGTCGGTATCGCCTCCGAATCCATCATGTAGATCCAGAAGCCGAGTCCGGGGAGATCGGGACTGCGGTTGAACGCCGCCTGGTAAAGGCGATAGACCTGGCCGGCATTGCCGTCGATATCGAGGGCGACCGTGCCGTCAACGAACACCAGCCGGGTGTTGTGCGCCAGTGCATTGATGGTGGTCCCTTGCGCGGAAGTGATGGTCGCGCCGGTCGGCGTGCGCGCGATGGTGGAAGCGGTATGACTGCCGGGCACCACCAGGTACTGGCCGGTGCAGCGCGGCTCGACGCTGCAGCTGTTGACCACTCTGCCGTCATCAAGATACATCGTCGGCCGCAGCTGCACGCTGCTCGAACCGTAATCCGCATCGCTGCCGCCGCCGCAGGCCGCGAGCAGGACCGCTGCGCAAGCCAGCGGCATCGCCTTCAGGTTTCTCAACATGGGAATTTTCGCTCCATTTAGGGCCGGTCATGCCGGCATTGCTTATGTTTTTAATTGAAGCGCAAGCCGCCATGGACGAAACGTGGGAACGGGCATGACAAGCGCACGCGTGGATCTCTCCAGCGTATATAGAGTTGATGAATTGACCACAAGTTTTGTTCGGCTCTGTGTAGGACTTGATGATTCTCAAGTTTTGTATGCGAAATACTGGTCGCGCCGGCTTTGCGCGCGGAACATCAATTACGGTTTTCCACAGTTGTGCTTCCCGGCGGGCTTGATAACATTCGTGCACTAAACAGCAGTAGGCTGTCTGTTACCAGCCGAATTTCATCCGCCCGTTCGCATGTCGAGGATGCCGCTGCCTGTCTATGTGTCTATAAAACATTAATGAGGAGCAAGTCACATGAAGATTCGCTATATCGCAGCCGGTCTCGCCCTGGTCGCCAGTGCTACTGTTCAGGCCCAAGCCAACTATCCTTCCAAGAACATCACGATGGTCGTCCCCTTCGCGGCGGGCGGTCCCACCGACACGGTCGCTCGCCTGATCGCCCAGTCCATGGGCAAGACGCTGAACCAGACCGTCGTCGTGGAAAACGTCGGCGGCGCCGGCGGCACCATCGGCGCGGCACGCGTGGCCAAGGCCGATCCTGACGGCTATACCATCTTCCTGCACCACATCGGCCAGTCCACCGCGCCCGCGCTGTACCGCAAGCTGAGCTACAACGCCATCGACAGCTTCGCGCCGATCGGCTTGGTCACCGACGTGCCGATGACCTTCGTCGCGCGCAAGGATTTCCCGGCAAAGGACTTCAAGGAACTGGTTTCCTACGTCAAGGCCAACAAGAACAAGGTGACCTATGCCAATGCCGGCGTCGGTTCGGCATCGCACCTGTGCGGCATGCTGTTCATGTCGGCCATCGGAACCGAACTCACCACCGTCCCCTACAAGGGCACCGGTCCGGCGATGAATGACCTCCTCGGCGGCCAGGTTGACATCATGTGCGACCAGACCACCAACACCACCAGCCATATCAAGAGCGGAAAAATCAAGGCGTACGCGGCGACGACCAAGGCGCGCGTGCCGTCGCTGCCGGAAATCCCGACAACGGCCGAAGCCGGTCTGGCGGACTTTCAGGTTGCGGTGTGGCATGGCCTGTATGCGCCGAAAAATACACCTAAGCCGGTGGTTGACAAGCTGGCCGGTGCGCTTCAGGCGGCCCTGAAGGATGGGACCGTCAAGCAGCGCTTCGCCGACCTGGGCACCGAGCCGGTCGCGGAGAACCGCGCCACGCCGGAAGCGCTGGGCACCTTCCTCAAGTCCGAGATTGACAAGTGGAGCCCGATCATCAAGAAGGCGGGCGTCTACGCGGACTGATGCACGGCTGACAGGTATCGTTCAATTCAAAGCACGAAGCACGGCGGGGCCATCGGCCCCGCTTTTTTTGCTGCAGCTTGTTGAATCGCGCCTGCATCCCGGCGTTCTGAAGTCTCTAAAAGAGACCGGCCAGAAACAAAGTTATCCTGCAATGGCAGCGGGGTTAAGCCAGTTCATCTTCCGATCAGGACAGGAACCCGATAGGCCGCTTGGTCTCCGCGGGTGCTTTGGGAACCCTGAGCAAGAGCACTGATGCCTGCGAGAAGTGTTGAACGAGGGTGGCCGGGCCGCCGGCGTCGGTGACCCCCTCCATGCAAATCATCTGGCCGCAAAGGCGCAGCTGGTGAATACGGAGAATCACCGATTGCCCGAACGATGCCAGCATGGCGCCCACGACCTCTTCTTCCTTTGTCTGGATTTCAAACTGCCTGACCTGCTGCGCCAGGGATTCGAATGCATACTCTGCCGGTGATTTGGTTTCCGGCAGGGTCGGGATGTTCGTTTGCGGAATAAGTTGATCCATCTTTGATTTCCTTGGTCGCCCCAAGCGCGATGCGTTCGCCGCTCGAGTACGGATAAAAGTAAATGATATCCGACGCTTTCTGCAGGGACACGGATAAACATCATGCGACCCCGTGATCGCGAGACCGACGCATACCGGCGGCCGTATCCATCGATTCCGCAGTTGCTGCAAGAGCTGCCCGGACGGGCTATCCTACCGTGACCGAGGAAGATCTACTCTCCACTCTCTAGCCAAGCGGCCAGTGCGGCGAGCAAACCTGCAGGAACCACGTATGAGCGTATTTACCAAGCCCGTATTCGAAAGCACCGTCATCTTCGAAGGGCAGGAATTATTCAAGGGCCAGGGCGCCGCCAGGCAATGGGCACAACAGGTCGGCAATGAACTGGGCGTGTCGGTGGAGCCGCGAAAGATCGGTACGGGCTGGGCCCTGGTTGGCAACATTGACGGAATCGAAACCGTATGGGGTATCTATGGCCAGCGGCTTATGCGCATTGCTTCACATTCCGATAAAGACTAACCCGGTTGCGCCGGCGACAACGGCCGCAATGAATCCGGTTTCCCTCAGCGTGCGCCTGCCCGGACCAGTATGTCTTCAATGGCCTTGAAACCGCGCCGGCGCGCATGCTGGAGCGGCGTGACGCCGTCGCCGTCAGCGATATTGACGTCGGCCTTCGCCGCCACCAGCAGCCTCGCGATCTCGGTGTGACGCGGTCCGCCGTTTCCCAGGATGACTGCCTCAAGCAACGCCGTCCATTGCAGCTTATTCACATGGTTCACATCCACACCGGCGTTGATCAACATGCGTACGGTGTCGACGAGGCCGCGCTCGGCGGCCGGGATGAGCGCCGTACCGCCATAGCGGTTTGTACTTTTCAGGTCGGCGCCATGGGCCAGTGTCATCTTCAGGATTTCATCATGTCCCCGCGCGCCGGCATAAAGATACGGGCTGTCGTGGATGCCGTCTTTTGCATTGACGTCCGCGCCGGCCTGAATGAAGACCCTCGCTGCGTCCACCTGGTTGTGGTGCGTAGCCACCAGCAATGGGGTCGCACCGTTCGCGTCCCGGGCGTCGATACCGGCGCCCTTGCCGAGCAGAACACGGATGGTTTCGATATCACCCTTCCTTGCAGCGGCATGGAGCTGCGATTCCTGCGCCAGCACACTGACACTGGCCGCGGCGGCCAGCATCAAGGCGACAAGCATGCACTTGGCGAAGACGAAAGCCGGCATTTTCACGACAGACATTTTCTGACTCCTTCAACCGCCCTCAAAATTGCGAAACTCGTCGTTGTATTCCTGCACTGCTCTATTCTCGCACCAATCCAGAGATAGGAATGTTTAGAGCGGTTTCCCCCCTAGTGGGGCGAGTCATGAACTAATGAAATATGGTTCCGACAATTGAGCGTCGAAAATGGACAATTAATGCTGTAAATTTCCAGTGCCTGCGGAGGCCCATCAGCATTTGGACAATCGAAACCGGAAATTTTGGGGAAACGGACAATTGCAGGAGACGGTTTTCATCCCATCGGCAATCATTAGGGCATCCGTTGGCGCCGCCCTGGTGTGATGGCCAGTCGACATGCACAGGCACTGCTACTAATGGCCGGTTTCAGCAGTGAACCTGCCTTTCTCCGCTACAGCCGTTTAGGCGAGTAACGGCCAAAAGCGGGCACTCACAACGTGTCCCTTGGAAGGTCTGCCTGTTTGGCGATTCACTTCGGCAGTCGCGGGCACTACTTGGTCGGAAACAAGCGGTGTAATGGGTTTTTCTCGTAATCTGTCACAACGCGCTGCTGTCATCCGTCTTAGATGGGATAGGCCAATTTCCCGGCCGTCGAAGACCCCATCTTGAAAGGAATGAACATCATGAATCGCGCGAATTGGTTCGCTGTTTCCCCTGAGGGCGCAAAGGTAATCGGTGCCCTGCATCACTATGTCGTTAACGACACGAACCTGCCCAGCACCCTCGTCCATCTTGTCTTCCTGCGTGTATCACAGATCAACGGGTGCGCTCACTGCATCGACATTCACACCCGTGACCTAATCAAAGAGGGTGTGTCGGTCGACAAGGCTGTGTTGGTCCCGGTTTGGGACGAAGCTGAGTATCTTTTCACCGAGCACGAGCGTGCCGCGCTGGCATGGTCAGAGGAAGTCACGCGCGTGAGCGAAACGCATGCATCAGACGAAGCCTACGCAGCCGCGCTGGCTGTGTTCGGCGAGAAGGACTTGGTGGACTTGACCTTGGCCATTGCGGCCATGAACGCGATCAACCGGCTCGGTGTCAGCTTCCGCCTAAAGCCTCGCGCAAGGAGTTAAAGGCTTGTTTGAAGGTCGTAGCAATGTCGGCTATGGGTCGCCTCCAGCCGGTCGGTACGACGAGATCAATGGCAGGAGCGTAACCCAGAGTTGCCGTTGTTCTCGAATCTCAACGAGGCGTGTGCCGGCCAAGCGCGGACAGACGGTACTTCAGGTAATCGGTGTAGAATTGGTAGATGTGACACAGCAGTGGCAAATCATAACAACGATTTTGGCTAAGGAGTTCTAGAGATGCGACATTCCAGTGTCGCCCTCGCCTACGATGATTTGGCCGAACGGTGGCTGGACGAACGATTCAGCCACACCGACGGCGTTCAACAGCACACTCGTGCTCTGAAATTTCTCGCTGAAGGTATCAGCGGCTGGGCGCTCAACGTTGGTTGCGGATGCAATACCCGCTTCAACCCGATTTTGCGTGAACGTGGATTGGAGATTGAAGGTGTTGATATCTCTGAACGGATGGTTGCATTGGCTAAAGCAGCAGATCCAACTGTTACGGTGCATCATGCCGATGTCTGCGCATGGCAGCCCCCGCGTAGATATCGCTTTATCTCCGCATGGGACAGCATCTGGCATGTCCCACTAGCAGAACAACGTTCGTTGATGCTCAAGCTCATGAGTGCACTGGAGATGGGAGGCGTATTCATCTTCTCAGCAGGAGGACTTGACGGACCCCAAGAGCACGTCGATTCAGCGATGGGGCCGAGTGTCTACTACAGCACTCTCGGCATACCGGACCTACTTGATGTCATCAAGGATGCGGGTTGCGTGTGCAGGCATTTCGAACTCGATCAGTATCCTCAGAGGCATCTATACATCATCGTCCAACGATTTGCCTGACGAACGCCGTTCGCTAAAATCATCGAACGTCCGCTTTGGGTCGCGTGCGACAAATCCCACCCGACCTGGCACGGTCCAAAAAGCGGTCAATAGCCGCCGACCGCCCGAAAGCGAGCTACTGCCGGGTGCAGCCAATTCCGGTCCTTCAGCGCAGGCTGCAATTGCTGGTCGGTCCCAATCCTTCGGTCCAATCTGCATCACCACAAATGTCCGAAGACGGACAAGCTTTAGCTAGAAACAACGCGATTGCTCTTACGCCAGCCTCCATCGCTTGCACGTCGAACCCCTGTGACCGGGCATTCATGAAGCCATGCCTCGTGCCTGACCATACCGAAACTGCATGACCTGCGTCCGAAAGACATGCGGCAAGTGGAGCGACATCGAAGCTTGGTTCTTTTTCCGCAAAAATAAGCTCCACCGGAGAGTGCGGTTGCAGACCTGCGTATTCGCGGATGCGGGAGCCGTAAAAAAGGAGTGCGGGAGGAAAATTGCCGATTTCACCGCATGTGGCACGCCAGGCAGTAGTTGCTCCTGCGCTGAATCCGACGCACGCATCAACCCTAACACTTTGCAGCAAATCCTTCACACGTCCAAGGTAAGAATTCAGCCCACCGTTGTGCAGGAATGCCTGGTACGCATCCTGCTCGTTAGGAAACGACTCGTGCTGTTCGCGGTATGGGGAGAGCAGAACAGGGCTAGTGACAAAACGGTGGGCGAGCGCCACCAGTTCCGGCGTAATCCCGAAGACATCGGTAAGAATCAGCAGGCGCATGGCCACCTGAACGGGGAGGGGTTCACTCGTACTGCTCTTGGGTAATCGATGCTCAAGCAGCATGGTTAGGTAGTCCAAGCTTGACTTTGCTGACCTGCATGTGCAAGAGGGGGAACGGTCGCCCTTGACCATCGAGTGGGGACCGGCCGAATACTCTGAAACCCATGCGTTCATAGAAGCCGATTGCGCGGGGATTCTGCTCGTTCACGTCCACTAGAGTGGCACCCATCTCGGAGACGGCGAATTGCAGGAGAACGCGCCCAATACCTAAGCCCCGCAGCTCAGGCCTAATGAACAGCATTTCTATCTTTTGGTCCGCGACACCAACGAAACCCTGTATGCGGCCCTGTTCATCTGTTTGAACCACGAGATGAACAAGCGAAAGGTATTCGTGACGTATTTTTTCTCGCAAGTTTGCGATATCTTCACGGCTTAGGAAGTCATGGGTGGCAGTGACGGAAGCTTCCCAGACATCAGTAATCTCTTCGAAGTCTTCACTGAAGGCGAGGCGAATGGTCATCGTGGAGCATAGTGAGCAAACGAAATAGGCCGGCTATATTACTGCGAATCGCTGTGGTCGGTGACTTCATGTCTATTGCCTTCAGCAACTCTAGGCCAAAGCTGACGTAGACACCTCATCATGGGCCGCTCAGGCTACGATACGGCGGTAAAGCGTAATGGTGGAAGCAGCGGTACAGTCTATCGACGATGCTTGAAAGCGATGATGTGATTGATACGCGCTGAAGTTAAGCTTTTCAGCAAATGGTGCTCCCGCAATGTAGGTCTGTATCCATTGCCTTGAGCGGTCGTGATCGACCGCTTAGGGTCGACAGCACGCCTTTGAGCCTGTGCCGCGAACGGCTGAAAGATAGTGCTAAGCCGTCCGTGGCACGGAATCAACTTGCTAGCGAGTCAGGCCAAGAGCCGACGTCCCGCTTCCCCATATATTTGGTATATCTTCCGCGATCGCGAATTGAGATTATTATCAGATTTCAGTAATCTTAAAGACACGTGAAACTTATAACTACAACAATATTTCTGAGTTGCGTCTTTTTCGAAACTGGTTGCGATCAGCGTTCGGACACGGGATTCAAACTCCAAAACGGGACAACAGGCGAAGTCCGGGTCTTCTACCCATGGGCGGTTGGCGTCGATCCGACTATTCCAGGACCACTGGGATTCGGTATCTAGCACAGACGGTGCCCAGGCCGCAATCTGCTCGGCCGTATAGTCACGGCTGGCAAGCCTATGGACGGACGAATGAAAAATGGTGAGAAGAGCGTCTTGCTCTCCCCGAATATAAGGACGGATTCGCATGCTGTGCGGCGTTAAAAGCACCAGTATACGTTCAGCTTCCAATGCCTCTGTCAATAGTTGTAATCGGATGCCGGCAATGGGTCGCGTCCCCCGCTTCAGTACGGTGATGCATACGTGTCGTTTGCGACACCGAGCTGCCGTTGACCCCAGATGCCTATAGATCGCATGCCGGCCAATAGCCGACCTTCTTCATAAACCCACCTATTGAGCACTTAATATTGCCGCGTATGCATCATTTAGTTTGACGCGGTACAATCCTTTTCCTCATGCGCCTTGGCGCATTGGTAATCTTTCGTTTCCCCCTCCCAAACGATTGCTTTTCGAAGTGAAAGAGATATTCCCTAGATGAGACCGGTACTTCATCCGGCCCGCGCGGTTGCCCTTAGCTTCTTAGTTGCAATTGCTGTGGGAACTGTACTTCTGATGCTTCCTGTATCCCGGGCAGAAGGGCCAGGGGCGCCGTGGTTGATTGCATTATTCACGTCCGTCTCGGCTGTATGTGTCACTGGCCTGGCCGTGGTGGATACGGGCACGTATTGGTCGCCGTTCGGGCAAGCTCTCATAATGGTGCTGTTCCAGATTGGCGGGTTCGGCATGATGACGGCTGCGACGTTGCTGGGTCTAATGGTGAACCGCTCGCCCAGGCTTCGAACCAAACTAGTCACGCAAGCCGAAACCCACTCACTGGCTCTAGGCGATATTACAAGCGTTACCAGACTGGTACTTGTCGTGACCTTCGCCTGCGAATTCATTATCGCAGTCCTGCTGACGCTCAGGCTTCGATTGGCGTACGATCTTCCCTGGGGCGAGGCGGCGTGGAGCGGGACGTTCCATGCTATATCCGCGTTCAATAACGCTGGCTTCTCTATCCACGCGGACGGTCTAATCCGGTATGCTGCCGACGCGCTGATCCTGCTGCCCGTCATGCTGGCGATTTTCATTGGAGGCATCGGCTTCCCCATATTGCAGGATCTGCGACTTCGGTTTCGTGATCCGCGCCATTGGTCGCTGCATACCAAACTCACACTTATCGGAACAGGTGTACTGCTGCTGGCGGGATTTATCGCGGTACTGGCATTCGAATGGGACAACCCAAAGACCCTCGGTGCAATGGCTTTACCCGAAAAATTACTCAACGCGATATTCGCGTCAGTATCGGCAAGAACGGCAGGTTTCAACGCCCTCGATATAGGCGCACTGACGCGAGAATCCTGGGCCTCACATTACCTTCTTATGTTCATTGGCGGCGGAAGCGCCGGAACGGCCGGCGGTGTTAAGGTTGGAACGGTCGTCATTCTCGTATTGATGGTCATTGCAGAGATCCGGGGACATACCGACAGCGAAGCGTTTGGCCGTCGTGTCGGCGCGTCGGCACACCGGCAAGCCATTACCGTGCTGGTACTTGGCAGCGCAATGGTCGTGCTCGGCACGATGGTCCTGTTACGCATTTCAGACTTTCCTACAGACCGAGTCATCTTCGAGGTCATTTCGGCATTCGGCACGGTTGGTTTGTCCACTGGCATCACTGCCGATCTGCCGCCGCTGGGACAACTTACCTTGATCATATTGATGTATCTGGGCAGGGTAGGAACAATCACGCTTGCAACGTCGCTGGTTCTGGTTGAACGTCGCATGCCCTATCGGTATCCTGAGGAGCATCCAATTGTTGGGTAGAATTTTTACGGAGCAGTTCGCCTTCTCTAAAGGTGACAGTGTCGTGGTTATCGGATTAGGTCGCTTCGGCGGTTCCGTTTCACAGTCGCTCATGCGTCTAGGCCACGACGTGATGGGGATCGACAAAAACCCGGACCTCGTACAACTATGGGCGGACAGGTTGACGCACGCGGTCCAGGCCGACTCGACCAACGAGGCCGTCATGCTGCAGCTAGGCGTCGCCGACTTCGCGCATGCGATTGTCGGAATTGGATCGGACCTTGCGTCAAGCCTTATGACGCTCATGGTGCTCACTGAATTGGGCATCAAAGACATCTGGGTTAAAGCCATGACCCAAGAACATGGCCAGATCGCCCAGCGCATCGGCGCCCATCATGTCGTGTATCCCGAGGCTGATATGGGGTCTCGGGTCGCGCACCTTATTACCGGCCGGCTAATGGATTTCATTGAGTTCGAAGACGGATTTGCCATTGCAAAGACCCACGCGCCGCCACTCACGCACAACCTACGACTATCCGAATCCCATGTCCGGGAGAAATTTGGAGTGACGGTGGTTGGTGTAAAGCGTGCGAATGAGGATTTTCAGCATGCAACACCAGACACCCGCATTCTTCCAGCCGATTTGCTAATCGTGTCAGGACCGACTCGTAAAATTGAATCGTTTGCCGCTGGTACGAAGAAAAAATAAAGTTTGATTTTTCGGCAAATGCATTTAGGGTGAATTGCCGTGGCACGTCGACTGTGCTTGACAAGCGGCCTTATACCAAGCCCACGGTTAAGCGAACCGTGTGTGGTGGTCAGGGTCTGAAGAAGACACGTTTCTGTGCTGGAGGCGACCGTGTTGATGACTGAAGCATTGCAGCGACTGCAACAGTACAACTTCGACTTGCTTGTTAGGGAAGAACCGAACGGGCGATGACGGCTGAGTTATATCGCGTTGGCGCATCTGAAGGAAGGCAAGAGCTTTACCGAGGTGGCCGCCGCCCTGCGTACCACCTGTCATACCGTCGCACGTTGGGAGAGATGGTTCGAACGCGATGGCCTCAAGGGCTTGGGTAGCAAGCCCCGCTACTGGTGTAATCAGCGATTATCAAGGGACTACCGCGCCTTTAAGGATGCCCATCGCTAAAGGTTTTTTGAATGGTTTTGGAGATTTTCCTTTGCTTGATTAGCGGACAGTATAGAATTTAGCAAGGGAAACTGCTCGGGTTCGAACAGTTGCCCTCTCGATGTGAAACGCGAGGTTGAACGAATTAAGGCTCTGGCTCAGTAGCGATATGTTGTGGCTATGCCGCTATTCGTTGGCATGACCGCCTTGGGAATAATGCGCGCTGTTCCGCCTTGTCGTATTACCAGTTCCATCACATTACGAGTCAAGCAAAGGACATGAAACCTGCCTGTGGTTTGCTCAATTCTCATTAATGGCTTCAAATGCCATGAATCAGCAACGACGGCGAAATCGGGGACCTTTCTAGGAATATGAAACACATATGACAGTGCTCGACATGGTGTTCATAGCAGTTCACTCCTCTTGTTCATTCTGGGAAAGATGACGGATAGAGACGCCGCCTTTTTCGCTTCCATTGGCTTTACCGAGGGTTGTGTCCACTAATCGGGCAAGTTGCGAAGCTGCTCCACTGACTGCTAAGCTCACGGTGTCGGCGCGATGCTCAACGGAAAGTGGCTTCATCCCGGCGATTCGTGCTTCCAGCATGCATCGCTTATCTTGCTCTCCTTTCTTTGCACTGTTTGTATCGTTTATATGCGCCTCAACGCGGGTAATTGAAGCAGCATGGTGGCGCAATTCATGGTCAATCACTTTCTGAATGCGGCTGAGCAACTCCGGGGAGCCAGTTATATTGTTGTCTGTATTAAGTTGGATTTGCATGATCACTCCATGTAAAAACGTTAAAGCTTAAGTCTGACATGAGGTTTGGTGACCGGTTCTGACTCGAGGAAAATATGTCCGGCTCAGATATGGCAGCTGGACACATTTCCAATCGCAACGACTTTAATAGCCGTTCGGCGCATCTAAGACCACAGGAGACGTTACCTCACATGCCATCAGCGATGCAGCGCAAGTAATTGATGTGATATTGCCCTGTGCCGCCATGCCGCGGCCAGCACGGATCGCGCCAGCTTCGGCGCACTCGGCGTCGCAAGACTTATGTCCACTGGCTTCAACGACCATCCCACTCAGGCATCCCGCCGCTTCTATGTAGAACGAGACGTCATTGTCATAGGATGATGTCAGCTTTCGGCAACCTAGTATGACCGCTTCGGGTCGAGAGCAGGCGCTACCGAAGGTCCGCTTTCGCTTCCCCTGCAGGCAGCGGAAACGCCGTGCTAATCTGCATGTTTCCGTCAACTCCAAGCGCCTGTTGCGTCTACAATATGGAGAAACAAACCGACAGGTAACAGATGCCGAAAATCGCCTTCGAACCGCTGATGCGCTTGGCGCAGGCCTCCGCCTCGGTGACCGCGCCGTGCAGCTGCAACAAGGAATCGCTCGCCGCTTGGCGCGCCTTGCCCTTGAGTCTGGAACTGGACCGCTTCGAAGAGGTCGGCACCCTGTTCGATGATCCTTACGACGAACCGACCTTCGACGAGTATCATCCGGCCGGTACGCGCTACGACAGCGACGCAGCCCCAATCGCCCCCGCCTTCTTCCCCTATAACCGCTGCGCTGTGGCGCGCTGCCTCAACTGCGGCCGGCACTACCTGCGCTACAACGAGGCCGGCGGTTATTTCACCGAATTGCGCATCCGCGCCCTGCAGCCCGAATTGGTCGTTGATCCACCGACCGGCTCCTGAAGGCCAAGCGCCGGCATGCTTGAGCCTTCGTCCGCAGATGCGACCTAACCGACTATCGTTGGAAAGGTCTGCAATGAGTCCCTCTCGGGCATATCACTAAAGTTGGACAACGTCCGCAACGTAACCCATAGCAGCCAATCCTCGGACGCCGGACTTCAGTTTCCTACTGTGCCAATGGGCATCGACATTCAGCAAGAAATGAAATTTTCAAGTTTCAATTGTCCGATTCAGACCCGAGCAAGGAATACTACTGACTGTTGCAGCTTCTTTCGGCAATTGTCGGTTGCGGGTCACCTAAAAAAGCAATGCTCTAGCTGCGTGCAAGCCGAAAACGAAACCCTGACAAAAAAGGCCAGCCTTCGATGGCTGGCCTTTTCGCATGTCCGGGTCCTTCTATTGCGACTGGGTAATCATGGTGAAAGAATCAGGCACCCATGCCAGCCTTTCCCGCCATCATGCGGCGACTTCAAGCGTGCCGTTTGCCGCGGCGGCCTTGGGAGCGGCTTGCTTGCTGCGCGAAGGCGGCAAGCGGCGAAGCGTGCGCAGGGACTTGATGTCGCGGATCTCGATGCTGCGCTGCTCAACCGAGATCAAGCCCGCGGCATGGAAGGCCGACAGCGTGCGGCTGACGGTTTCCAGTGTCAGGCCGAGATAGCTGCCAATTTCCTGGCGCGTCATGCGCAGGTTGAACTGCGTGCCCGAATAGCCAAGCGCCGAAAAACGATCTGACATCGACGCCAGGAAGCGCGCCACCCGGGCTTCGGCGCTGAGTGCGCCGATGGCGGAGATCATGCCTTGCTCGCGGATCAGTTCGCGGCTCATGACGCCGAAGAATGCGGCCTCCACTTCCGGATTCGTGCGTCCAAGGCTGGAAAGCAGCTTGAACGGAATCATGATGACTTCGCAGGTGGTGAGCGCAACGGTCTCGGTGTTGTAGTGTTTCGAATGAATGCCATCGATGCCGATCAGGTCTCCCTTCATCGGGAACGCCAGCACTTGCTCGTTGCCGCTTTCATCGATCATTACCGATTTCAGAAAGCCCGAGTTGACGACGAAGAGCATGTCGAACGGCTGTCCTATGGTATGCAGCCGCTGGCCCGCCTTGAACTGCATGTGCTGGAATTGCAGATCGTCGTTGCCGACTTTTTCATGGATGCCCAGCAGGCCGCAGACTTCCTGCAGGCTCGACCATAACTTGGCCTGACGTTGCCAGCCCCCTGCGGTGCCGGACGAAACGGGTACGGTGGAAGCGGTGGAGAAAGTGGAAGTTTCGGCGATCAGCATAATTAGGCCTTTAGATGGTATGCATTGTGTTCGAACTGCATTGTTCGAAATCTGAAGCGATTATGATGCCTTGCCGGCAAGCAGAACATCGGCCAAAGGATGAAATGCGTTGTAGGCGCACAAGTGTGCAAATAGGAAAAGCCCTACCTTCCAGCCATTGCCTGCAGGCATCAATTCATTGAAGCCGCGCTGCGATTCATTGATATGGGCATTGCAATTCATGGTGGAACTTTGCGTTTGGGTAAGCCACACATTAGCAAGACCGGTCCATTTGCAAGCGGACATTTCAATCGCATCGTCAGCGCATCGGCGCACCGCAGGCAGGACACCGACGACAGCGACACGCATATCGAATTTCATGCCCGCAGGGAGCGCCCCATGAATCTATTAACGAGTGACAGACCATGCTTTGAAACCGACCGGTTCATCGTGCTGCTGCTATCGCCGTCGGACTCGCGCAGGCTGATGGAATCCCTTCTGCAGGACAAGCTCCTGGCCGCATGCATTCCCTGGTTGAGCGACAAGACCCGCGAAGGCGTGCTGCATGAAGCCTTCGGTATTGGATTGCAGGCGGCAGCGGGATTGGTAAAGGTGTGGAGCATCATTTCAAGGGAGCGGCAAATCCAGATCGGCGCCATGCTGGTCAGGAAATCGCGGGAAGGCCTGGACATCGAAGCCCTGGTTGCTTCCCGATACTGGGACCATGACGTCGTCGACGAAGCAAGCGAGCCGCTGATGGACTGGCTGGAAGAGAATGGCGGCATCGTCGAGTCCATTCCGCGCGTGCTGCACTGACACAGAGCCTTCGATGTCTTCGGACGGTCCCGCTGTCGTGGCCTGCCCCTAAGAACACCTGCGGCAAATCGTGTGCCGCACACCGTGCGCTCCACAAAAAGAAGACCTGCGTGCCGGCTGGAACGCAGGTCAAGAACGGGGCTTTTCCTAGGAGAGTTACTACGCTTTCAGAGTAGCGCTCGCTGGACTTGCCGGCTTAGCCTTCCTCAAGCCTGAAACAGACAATTACAAGCCTTACAATTTCACGGAGCTGCAGCGCTTCAGCGCGACGGGTTAATCCAGGATCAGCGATAGTTCATTCTGCCGGGCGGCGATTTTCTTTCCGGCCTGACTTGCTTGCCTTGCTTGACTCTATAGCGGCTACAGGGTGTTCAATGGCAGCGAAACGAAACGCATCGAACGAGGCAGCCATGACACCCGCATTGAAGAACGCATATGACGCCGAGATGGCGGCCGCGATCAACGCTTACCGCCAGGGTCGCCTGGTCCGCTCATTCGGCCATCTTGAGACCGCCCACGTACTTGGCCAGCGCCATGTTCTGCCCCACGTCATCACGCATTGGTGGATGCTGAAGATCGGCCTGAAGCGGCGCTCCCTGAATGAAGCGGCAGGACAAGCCGTTCGCATTGTGCTGGGCGCACTCGGCTCGGCGGTCGGCATCGTCCCGACCGGCAACACCGGAGGCACCAATGTCGGCATGTTCAAGCGCATGCCGATCGACCGGGAATTGCAGGATCTCATGCGATAGGCAATTTCCCGGCATTGCAATTCATCGGACCCAGATCCACGCGATTCCGCCGAGCGTCGCCAGCCAGACCATCACGATTGCGACCGCGCCGGCACGGCTGCTCGGCTTGGATTTTTCCTTTTCCATCCATGCATCGGCCTGCGTCCGGCAGTCCTGCTTGACATGCGGCGGCACAAGCCGCACCGCCAGCCAGATCAGCCCGGGCAGGAGCAGCACGTCATCGACATAACCCAGCACGGGTATGAAGTCCGGAATCAGGTCGATAGGGCTCAATGCGTACGCCACCGTGAAAATGCACACTGCCTTCGCCAGCAAGGGCGTATCCGGATGACGCCGGGCGAACCATAGCATGACCGCATCGCGCTTGACGCGGCGCGCCCAGTTCCTGACCGATTCGGCAAACGACATGCCTGACTCCTTTCTAACGGCCGCACAGCATACGTGATCCCGACCCGTCCTGTCATGAAGGCGGCGGCATGGCGAACCCGCTCTAATGCACAATGGTGGCGCCGCGGGTGCCGGCACGACGCGCTTGCGCGCCGCAGGTGTGAAGGTGCGCATCACTCGCCAGCGTATGGTCGGAAGCATCGCCCGACACAGTGATGCGAACATAGCAGCCGGAGTAACGACCGGCCATCCGCGGCCCCGCCGTTCGTTAATCCACGGTGACCGAAACATGCGGCCTCGCCGCTTTTTTGTTTTTAGATAAATCAGCACGACATCATTAGCCCTAATCTGTAAGGCTGTCGTTACCACAGTGGTCTATTTCTCCCTCGGCGCTATTGAACCCTATTCCAACCCTCATTCAACCCATCCACAGGATTCACCATGCACCTCGAACGTTCCATTCCCTTGCAACAGCTCACTGAACTTATTGAGCGCTGGAAATCGTCAATTCACGTCGAAGATATTGGAGGCGAGAATGAACGGGAATCCGTTCGAGCCTTCACCTTGCAGAAATGCATTGAAGAATTGGAATCCACGATCCAGCGTTGAATTCACCATCGGGGCCGTTTTCGGGCAGGCCCGTTCTAATCGGCAATATCAATCGCATAAAAAAGCCCGCTGTGCAATGCAGGCAGCGGGCGAATCCAACAAGAGTTGGAGGAGACCATTCGGAGGTATGGATGACGGCGAAAATTTCAAGCCTCTTTTTTTATCGCCGGGTGAGTATTCCCAGAACTTCCATCCCGCATTGTCATCTTGTGGATGTGGAGGCTGAAATGAATCCTAATGGAACCGAATATCGAAGCCGCGACTTGCTGGTCTTGAAGGAAACAATCCGCGAAGAGCTTGCAAGAGTCAGCAATATCCTTTCACGCCTGCAATACCGGCGCCAGCAGCAGGTCGCGCCGGATTTGTCGAAGGATGAACTCCTTGAGATCTTTCAGGAGGAACACGAGCGCCTGATTCGGCAATTGCAGGCGATCGATGCAAGCCTGCTCGAAGCCGAAGGCGGCACCGCACCCGGCCTGCTGGAAGAGCACAGGAAAATCGAGCGCTGGCGCCACACGCTGGCCGCCAAGTCGCAGACGCCAATGATGCATTGAACCATGCGCCCCGCATTGCTTGCCGATGCCGGCCAAGGCAAATCGGGGACACTATCGGCTCATGACCAATTGCGGTCAGGCTGCTTGTCCAGGCGATGCGCGGCGTCTATGACATCCTGCAGTTCGACCGGATCGCTGAACGGATCTTCGTCCAGAGCGACGACGCGGTTAAGCTCCTTTTGCCAGCGGCGCAATTCCCTCACGTAAGCTTCATCCGGCACGCGCCTCAGGCAACCGGCGTCCTCGACTAGGTCGAATATTCCGTTGTGCAACCACTCCCCTGTGTGCCAGTCGGGCATGTCGACCGCCGGAAACAGGCAGATGCCCTGCAAGTCCATGCCGCGCGCTACCGCCGCCAGTCCCTCTTCCATCACATCCTTGAGCCACTCCGCGCGGCCGTGCCGCATGCCGCTGGTCTCGCTGATAATCATCGGACGCTCATAGCGGCGCCATGCCGTGTCCAGCAGTTCGCACAGCGGCACGATGCGGTCGTCGTGCGGCTCCAGCGCGGCATGCGGACCGTGTTCGCGGTATTCCATCTGTCCGAACGAGTAATTGTTGGCGCCGACGATGTCGAGAATCTCGGGCGAGCCCCCAAGTTCGGGATGCGCCCGGCCGCACAGAATGTCCCAGGCAAGGAAGGTGTCGACACAGGTCTCGTGATGCGCGGCGTCGATGAGATCAGGCCGGTCGCGCGGCGCGACGACGTGCACCAGCGGATCGACGTGCACCATGCGCGCCGTGGAGTCATGCTCGCGTATCGACTTGACCCCGGCAATCGCGGCGGCGCACAGCGCCACGCGCAATTGCATGCGGTCCTCCCGCGTGCGGCGATAGGGCGCGATCCATCCCCACTCGCCGCCGCAAAAGGAAAAGAACGTGATCTCATTGATCGGCGTAAAGAAGTGCGGGCCGCGCAGCCTCCGGGCCACGTATTCGGCCGCGGCGCGGCAGTATGCCGCGAAACGGTCCGTGAACGCGGGAGAAAAGGGATCGAGGTCGTCGGGATACCCGTAATGGCACAGGTCCCAGATCGGGACCACCTTGCTGGCCTGCATGGCTTCGATGAACGGGTCGAGCATAGAAAAATCGAGTTGGCCGTGCCGGTCGACCAGCGGCCAGGGAATGCCTTCTCGCGCCACGGCAATACCGAGGTCGTGCAGCAGGCGGTAATCCTGCATCGCTTGCCGGTCATGCCCGGTTTCGGCAACGAGGTTGCGGCGTCTGCGATCCTTCCACAGGAAGGTGGAGCATTCGAAGCCGGACATGAAGAAGGTCGGAAAGATGCCGGGATGCCTGGCCATGGACGCCTCGCATTGGGAGTGGAATAACAATGACTTGAACCAGCGGCTTAAGTTGCTGCGGCTTCGCCAAGCGCGCCGCGTATGCCCGGCGCGGAAAGGCTCTCTTGTGTGCGATGTGTGCGATGTGTGCGATGTGTGCCGGCTGTGCAGGATGCGCGGAATGGACCCCTGCCTGCGTTGCATCGTGAGATTTCCAGGTGCGAAATCTCGACTTGTTCAAATAAAAATTCAACTGCATCGATGAATTCATGTCAGATTAATCCCGGCGGTATGTCCAAGCCATGGCCGTGCAGAACCCGATGTCAGAAAGATATAATTGCCGGCTTGACTTGGCGTCGCGACGCTCACCGGGCATGATCTTCCGCCTGTGTACCGCTTCCGACATCGCACACTATTTGATTGCATCTTGTTGCGAGCCGGCCGACATTGAATAAGGGAAAGCATATGGCAACAGGCAGCAACCAGGAAGAACGCGCAGGCAAGCCGCTCGACACGGAAGACAGCACGGAAGCGGCAGGCGCACCGGCGGACGGCCAGCTTGAAGGCAGCAGCTTCAATCCCCTGGGCAATCCCGGCGTCAAGCACTGGCAGGCATCGTATATCGCGCGTCCAGGGCTGGAAGAGCGGGGCAATATCTTTTTCGCGGCGGTCGAAATGACCCGCATGCCGATGCTGGTGACCGATCCCAACCAGGAAGACAATCCCATAGTCTTCGTCAACCGCGCCTTTCTCGACCTGACCAGCTATGAGGAAGAGCAGGTGCTGGGACGCAACTGCCGGCTCCTTCAGGGACCAGAGACCAACCGCGACACGGTGGCCGAAATCCGCAACGCGCTCAAGGAACAGCGCGCGGTGGCGGTCGACATCCTGAACTACAAGGCGGACGGCACGCCCTTCTGGAATGCCTTGTTCATCGGCCCGATCTTCGATCCCGACGGCAAGCTGCTGTATTACTTCGCATCTCAGCTCGACATCACCCGGCGCCGGGTTTCCGAGCAATCGTATCTGCAGGCGCAAAAGATGGAAGCGATCGGCCAGCTCACCGCCGGCCTGGCGCATGACTTCAACAACCTGCTGCAAGTCATCAGCGGCAATCTGGAAATGGCAATCGACACGCTCGATGCCGGCAGCGCCACGCACGAGGCGGTGGAACGCGCGCAGCTGGCGGCCGGCAAGGCCAGCAAGCTGACCCAGCAGCTCCTGACCTTCGCAAGAAAGCAGCGCCTTGAACCCCGGCGCGTCAACCTCAACTCGCTGGTGGTCGAATTCAGCGAAATGCTGGTCAGGACGCTGGGGGAAAAGGTCGACCTGCATCTGGACCTCAAGCCCGGCCTGCCATCCTGCACGCTGGATGCGACGCACATGGAAATGGCGCTGCTCAACGTGCTGATCAATGCGCGCGATGCGATGCCCAACGGCGGCAAGGTCGTAGTCGCCACCTCCGTCATTAACGACAAGGACAGGCTCGCTGCGCACCACCTGGAACCGGGCACGTATGTCGTCATCTGCGTGATCGACAAGGGCGAAGGCATGACGCCGGAAGTCGCCCGGCGCGCCACCGAACCCTTCTTCACGACCAAGGGTCCCGGCACCGGGCTCGGCCTGGCCATGGTGCATGGCTTCGTGCAGCAGTCGCATGGCCGGCTGGAGATCGAAAGCACGGCCGGCGAAGGCACGATCATCCGCATGATTTTTCCGGTGGCCGACCGCTCGGCCTTCGAAGTTTCCGCCACGCGCACGACATCCCCGGCCGGCCGCCTCAACTGGAGCCCGGCCGCCATCATGGGGCGGCAGACCATCCTGGTGGTGGATGACAGCCAGGATGTACGTGAACTTGCCGAAGTCTTCCTGCGTTCGCTGGGTTACCGCGTGCTGGCGGCCCAAAGCGGTGAGGAAGCGCTGGAGATGCTGGAGCGATACGGTACTGTCGATCTGCTGTTTACCGACATCATCATGCCCGGCGGCATGAACGGCCTGCAACTGGTGGAACGTGCACGGGCACGTCATCCCCAGATGCCGGTCCTGCTGGCGACCGGTTACATGGAGGAACTGCCGCGCTATGGCGCGGAATCGGCTGCGCTCAACATCCTGACCAAGCCCTACCGTCAGGCCGAACTCGCGGAACGGGTGCGGACCATGCTGGAAAAAATCACGCCGCCCACAGCGCCGGGCAGTTTCCGGCATGAAGGCTGATCAGGGATAAGCCGAAACGGAGCGCTTCGCGGCGGCGCTTTCCCTTGCGAACAAGGGCGATCAGCGCTCCTGTTCAGCCGCTGCGGGCCGCGAACGCCGCGCCTGCGCGGCGCCGACTTGACGGCGCTTCCCCGGCGCCTTTCCGTCCTGTCCCGTGATAGCCCCGGATGCGGCAATGCCGAGCAGACGGCGGAATGTCGGACATTCCATGTGGCTCGGCGCGGAGCAGGCGGCCGCATGACGAAGGCCGTCGCGCATGGCGCTCAGCTTGCGGATCGTTCTGTCCAGCTCTTCCGCCTTGTGCATCAGCAGATGCCGGTCGATCGCGGGTTGGCCATCCGGCGCAAACATGCGGACGATTTCATCGAGTGAAAATCCCGCCGCCCGGCCGAGCGCGATCAGCGCCAGCCGATCCAGCACATCCGCTGCGAACAAGCGGCGCAGCCCCCGTCTGCCGACGGAGACAAGCAAGCCCTTCTCTTCATAGAAGCGCAGCGTCGACGCAGGAACGCCGGACCGCCGCGCCACTTCAGAAATATCCATCACCATCCCCTTGACTTCAAGTCGACTTGAAGTTGTACGCTACCTCCATTGTTAAATAAAGACAAGCTCGAACACTGGAGAAAGTCATGGAATATCTTGAATACAGTTTGATTACCGGTATCGGCGCCACGCTGGTGATGGACCTGTGGGGACTCGTGCGCAAGCCCCTGCTCGGCCTGGCTCCGCCGGACTACGGCATGGTGGGCCGCTGGATTGCGCACATGGGGCGCGGGCGCTTCCGCCATGCTTCGATCGCGGCCGCGCCCGCCGTGCGGGCCGAACGGCTGATCGGCTGGGTCGCCCACTACCTGATCGGCATTGCGTTTGCAGCCACCCTGATCGGCATCTGGGGTCTGGCCTGGGTGCGGCAGCCTAGCCTCGGCCCCGCTCTCATCGTCGGCATCTGCACGGTAGCCGCGCCGTTCCTGCTGATGCAGCCGGGCATGGGCGCCGGCATTGCCGCGTCGCGTACGCCGCGGCCCGCCGCCGCCCGCCTGCAAAGCCTGATCACGCATGCAATATTCGGCATCGGCCTGTATGCGGGCGGATGGGCCGCCAGCACCTTGCACTCATGATGCAGCCGCCATGACGAAAACAAGTCCCGGCCGCAAATCGATCAACCGTTTTACAACCTACCTCAAGGAAAATGAAATGCATATTCCCGCCCGTTTCTCTCCTATCCTGTTCAGCGCACTGCTCTCGGCCATCATGGTGTGCATCGTCTCTGCCTTCGTTCTCGTCACGGCGCAGGGAATCCATCCCGGACTTCCCGCGCAATGGCTGAAAAGCTGCCTGACCACATGGCCCGTCGCGTTTCCGACGGTGGCGGTGGTGGCACCGCTCGTGAGGCGCATTGTGGGCCGCCTCACCGCATGATGTTCGCCGCCCGCGGACATTGCATCGCACCGGCGTTGCAAATCATCCGACACCTTCGTCGACAACGGTGGGCTGCTTCCGACACCGGCGCGCGATGCGGACACGCGTTCGACAGGGCCGGGCTGGTGGCACAGCGTTTGCAGTCTCCGACTCCGCAAGAATCTTCTTGCGAAATCAACCAAACAGGAGAAGGCACATGGGAACGACCGTTACCAGGGCTGCAACCACGGCCGGCAAATCAAGCGCTGCGAATCCGAATCTGAATCCGCGTCCGCGCGCGTCGGCCGCGGGGAAATTGCTGCTAATAACCTCGCTGGCGGTGCTGGCCGCCTCCGCCGGCGCCACCAATTCGGGTGCTCAAGCGAAGCTTCACGACAGATCCGGCAACCAGGTCGGCAAGCTGACGATTCATCCGCGGGAAGACGGCAGCGTAACCGTCCAGGTGCGCGTGCATGATCTGCCGCCGGGTTTCCATGGCTTTCATGTGCACGCGGTGGGTGAGTGCGCGCCGCCATTCACCTCGGCCGGCGGCCACTTCGACAAGGACAGGCACACGCATGGACATCACAGTGGCGACCTGCCTGTCCTGCTGGTGAATGCCGACGGTACGGCGAGGGCCACCATCAGCACGGACCGCTTTGCCGTGGCCGATCTTTTCGATGGCGACGGCAGTGCGATCATCATCCATGCGAATCCGGACAATTACGCGAACATTCCAACCCGGTATGCCGACGCGCCGGATGCGACGACGCTGGCAACGGGCGACGCGGGAGACAGGATCGCTTGCGGGGTGATGGAAAAAGCAGCGAAAGACTGAACGCAGCCAGGCTCAAGCGAGTTCAAGCAAGGGTAGCCAAGGGCAGCTTCGTTTAACAAGGCGCTTACGGCGCCTGCACATCGATTCGCCGTCGCGCGACCGGATGCTTGTTGCTACGACTGTTCGGAAGTACCGCCTTGGTCTTTCGAATTTCTCACATCGTCAACGGCAATCAGCATCTCGGTCATCCGATAAACCAGCATCAATGGCGATACGGGCTTGCTAAGTACCTCCGTGTTGTCATCCGTTGCAGGAACGGCATTCGCATATGCGGTGACGATGATCGCGGGAATGTGGGGATGGCGTTCTCTTATGCGGGTGACCAGTTCATTCCCATCCATGCCCGGCATGCGAAAGTCGCTCACGACTCCATCGACGGGATTGCTTTCGATCGCGCTCAAGGCCGTCTCTCCATTTCGAGCCGCCGTTACGCGAAATCGCTGCGCTTCAAAACTTCGCTGGAACAGGTGAACAATCTCGTCAGCATTGTCGACGATCAAAATGTGTCTCATTGGTCATGAAGGGCTTGGAGTTGAAGCCGGCACTGCAATGCGGCAACCAGTACACCAGGATGGAAAGGCGAGGACCGAAGCCGCCCGAAAGCACAAGTCGGGCAGCACACGTTGATCAATCTGCATTCTAGCCCACGGACATATTATCGCAAGCGCTCATGGGGAGAAATGCATTGCATGAACTCAAGGCCGGGTGGTTTGCAAGACCCCAAAGGGTCTGCCCGCCTTTCCGGTTACACTGCATTGTCCTTGATAGTTGGAGAGTGTCATGCGTCAATGCATCGTATTCGCTCTATCCTTGCTTTGCGTCATCCCTGCTTCAGCCGAGCGGATCGCGCAGGATGAATGCAGGCAGGTTGCCGAGAAGCTCCGTTCCGAACTGCCGATGAAAATCAGTTCCCATTCCACGCTCGAAAGTGTCGAATGCGTTCCAGGAAAGGCGAAGCCGAAGCTGGTCTACAAGAACCGGGTTCTGGTCGAAGTCAAAAAGCCGCCCCCCGAAGTGATCGAGAAAATAAAGGCCGAACAAAGGCAGCCCTGGTGCACCGACCCGGCGCAACGCCGTTTCCTTGAGTTGGTCGATATCAGCTACGCGTATTACGACGCCTCGGACCGCTATCTGGGTGCGCTTACCCATCGAATCGCCGATTGCGGAAAATGAAGCGAAGGATGCCTTAAATACCGGACCGGCTGGCCTGGCCGGCTTGGTCCAGAGTCTGGTTGCGGAATGAATGAAAGCGTCCGGAAGACATGCGCGCCTGTTTCCAGCGGCGCTTCACCCCCGGGGCGTCTCATCCACCGGCCAGCGGTCCTCGGATACCAGGTCGTCGAGACGGCGCGGCTCGGCCCAGCCTTCGAGTTCCAGCATGGGCCTGGGATAGAAGCGTTCGACATGCCCGAGGCAGAGAATGGCGACGGGCTTGCCGCCCGGGGGAATGCCGAGCAGCCGGGCAAGGCGGTCCGGATCGAACAGCGAGACCCAGCCCATGCCCAGGCCTTCGGCGCGCGACGCCAGCCAGATGTTCTGGATCGCGCAGGCTACCGAGGCCAGGTCCATGTCCGGCAGGGTCCTGCGGCCGAAGATGTGAGGTTCGCGCCGGTCCATCAAGGCGACCACCAGCAGTTCCCCGCATTCGCGAATGCCTTCGACCTTGAGCCGCATGAATTCATCGCCCCGTTCGCCAAGCGCTTCGGCGGTGTGCTGCCGCTCCTCGTCGACCAGGCGATGAATCGCATCGCGCAGTTCCTGCCGCCGGATGCGGATGAAGCGCCATGGCTGCATCATGCCGACGCTGGGCGCGTGATGGGCCGCCGTCAGCAGGCGCGCCAGCAGCGCTTCGTCAATCGGACCCGGAATGAAATGGCGTATGTCGCGCCGCTGCGCGATGGCCTTGTAGACGGCGTTGATATCTTCGGTGCTGAATGATTCGGACATGCTGTTCCTTGCGCTCGGATGCGCGTGGTTGCGAATGGATGGCTTGCTGCGCGGCGTTCTACTGCGCCTAGTTGAAACGATCGGTCAGAGGATGCCTCTTTCCGCATAAGGCTCGTTCCTCAGCACCCGGCCATAGCCCAGCCTGCTCAGGTCTATCGTTTCATACCTGCGGTGCAGGATCAGCTCGGCGACCGCGCGCCCGACCGCGGGCGCATGCATCATGCCGTGGCCGGAAAAACCGGTGGCGACATGGAAGTTCTCATGATGCCCGGTCCAGCTGCCGATGATGGGATTGCCGTCGAGTTCGCACTGTTCATACAGGCCGGACCAGGTGCGATGGCATTTCACGCCTTCGAATGCGCTTGGGAAGCGGTGGGCCAGCGCCGGCCACACCGCGCGTTCGAAATAGTCATGGTCGACTTCAAAATTGAATCCGCGCGGCTCATGCGAATTGACCAGGCCGCCCGAATAGCCGTTGCCCTCGGGCCGAAACGCAAGCCGCTGCAGATCCTTCACGTAAGGCAGCGGCTCTATCCTGTTCTGTCCGGTGAAAAAATGTTCGAAACGCCGCAAGGGGCTGACCGGCAATGCCATTCCGGCCATTGCGCTGACCTGCGCCGACCAGGCGCCCGCCGCATTGACGAACATCTCGGCCTTGGGCCTGTCGCCCGTGCTAAGCACCGCGCCGGTGAGGCGGCCGCCCGAATTGATGAAGTCGGTCACCCTGGCCTGCACGTACTCGACGCCGAGCGAGCGTGCCTTGCGGCGCATGCCCTGCAGGAAGCTGTTCGGATCGCACCAGCCGTCGCCGGGAGAATAGGCGGCGCCGTCGATGTCATCGACGCGCATCGATGGAAACAGGGTGTGTACGCCTTCGCGGTCAAGCAGGCGGATGTCGGCGCCGAACGAGCGCTGCACCGCCGCATTCTCTTCCAGCACCCGCACCGCCGATGCGCCCTGCACGATGAAAAGATAGCCCTGCTCCTTCCAGTCGACAGGCGCGGGCGCGCCATCGACGCTCATCAGTTCGCCGAAGCGCTTGATGAAGTCGATGCTGTAATGCGACATCGCGATATTCTCGGGACAGGAAAAAAGCCGCCTGGCGCCGCCCGACGCGCGCGGCGTCGAAGCGAATTCATAGGTCGGATCGGGTTCGATGACGGCAAGCTCGATCGCCGGACTTTGTTGCTTGAGAGAACAGGCTATTGCCGTTCCGATAATGCCGCCGCCCACGATCAGGACGTCATAGTTGCCGCGCAGTGCATTCATGTGTTTTCCAGTGCCAAGGCAGGTACAGAATCCGGACCGGAAGCCGGCCGGTGCAACTCGCCGCCGTTTCCTTATCCTCGTGGCGAAAGTATAATGCTTTGCACATTACCGCATGGCAGCCTGCCAATCCGGCACTGCGATGCAACTGACCGAGGCCGACACCAGATGGCTCAAGTGACTTCAGACCAGATTTTTACCACGCTGCGCAGGCGGATTTTCGACGGCGACCTCGGCGGCGGCATGCCGCTCGATCAGGAGAAGCTGGCGAATGAATTTGGCGTCGACGGCCTGCCGGTGAATGATGCGCTGAGGCGGCTCGAAGGCGAAGGCCTGGTGCGGCAGGATCCGCAGAACGGACCGGTGGTCCTGGTGCATTCGATCGACGATGTGATCGAGATGCTCGACATCCGCATTGGCCTGGAAACGCGCGCGCTGAAGCTGGCGATTCCCAACCTGCGCCATGCTCACATCGCCGAAGCCGAAGCCATTCTCGCCACTTACGATGAAACGAACAGCCCCAGTTCCTGGGCCTATCTGAATCTCAAGTTTCATCTCGCGCTCTACCGCCCGGCAAATCGTCCGCGCCTGCTGAAGATGATCGAGGATCTTGCGCTGGGCACGCAGCGCTATACTCGCATCCATATCTCCAACATGCTCGGCCGCGATCGTCCGCAAAACGATCACTATGGAATCCTGCATGCGGCCCGCATCGGCGATGTGGACAATGCGGTGCGCCTGCTTGAAGAGCACATCACGCAGACGCAGCAGGCGCTCCTGGCTCCCCGCAAGTCCGCGGGCGCCCCGCCTGCGAACTGAGCTCGCGGGCTTACCCGCCGACCTCGAATGCGTCTCCCGTTTCAAAGAAGTGACCGCCCGCGACATAGTGAATGCTGCGCGGGCCGTCGCCGTCGAAGACCCAGTGCCCGTCCCTGAATGCGCGCGCATCGGACCAGGCGGCGACGATCTCGGCAAGGAAGAGATCGTAGGTCTGCTGGATGTGCGGCTCGGGAATCACCCGGCATTCCAGCCAGCCGAGACAGCCTTCCAGCAGCGGCGCCTTGACTTTATCGCCGGCGAAGCAGGAAATGCTTTCGGCTGCGAACTTGTCCGACTCGCGGCCGGACACCGATCCGACCGCGAGCGTAAGGCCGGCCATCGGCCGTGAAGGCACGTTAAGCACGAACTCGCCCGATCCTTCCACCAGTTGCCGCGTCAGCGTATTGCGGTCGATCACGACAGCCACCTTGGGCGGAGAGAAGTCCAGCGGCATCGACCATGCGGCCGCCATCACGTTGCGCCGGCCTTCATGCTGGCTGCTGACCAGCACGGTCGGACCGTGGTTGAGCAGGCGATAGGATTTGGAAAGATCGACGGGAAGGCGAGTGGTCATGATGCGGGCAGTCCTTGATTCGAATTTGGCGAGACGGGTTATTATGACCAATCAAGTCGTGATTGACAGAGGGTGGACATTTCCCTCGGCCGGGCGTAGATTTTCATTCTTCAGTCAAGGAAGCGGCGTCCATGCAAGGCTTCGGGCAGGCAGGGATGAATTCTCCGCCTTGAATAACTACAGCTGTCAATGCACGCTCATGTCATCGTCTCTTCCCACGCTCCCTTTCCCGATCCGCAATGAATGTCCTCCGGGCGCATGCACCTGCGAGCGCGATGTCCTGCTGGGCGATCCCGCGGCCGACCTGCGCGTGCTGCGCCTGACCCGGGAAGAGGAAAAGCGTCTGGTATCGCGTATCGAGAGCATCTCCAGCTACGCCGAACTGCGGCATGTAGAAAAACGCATGGCCGAGCAGCTGGGCATCATGCTGCAGATTGCGCCGGGCGCTCGCGAGGTGCGCACCGTGCGCGGACTCAGCATCCAGCTGGCCGAGCAGCGCGGCCTGTGCCGCAAGATACGTCAGTCGATTCCGGCCGCCGTGCGCCGGTGCCTGGAACAGCATCCCGACATCGTATATGCGATCCTCAACGAGCACGACCTGCTAGGCCCCGCCTGAGAGCGTTAAAGCCTAAGCTCTGAGCGCCTGAGCTCTTGCAGCCTAAGCGCCGAATGATTCCGGCGGTTCCGGTCTCGAACGCGGCGCAAGCGGCTGGAGGGTACGTTCGAAGAAGGGCGTACGGATATCGAAGTCGCTTTTCAGTCGCGCCACCCGCAGCGGATCGTTCTCATAGCGGCGTGCATAGGTAAGCAGCAGGGAACCAATCTTTTCGAAATGCCCGACATCCTCCAGGAACAGCACCATGGGTATCTGCAGCCCGATGTCGTCGCGGACGAAAGGCCGCCCGCAGCGATACAGGCCGAGACGTTCGTAATGCGAGGCCAGGATGGGACTGCAATGCGTGATGCCGACCACGCGGTCGTGGTCGCGCGTGAAGCAGTACATGCGGCACAGCATGCGGACCACGCGCCGCGACCACTGCGCGTCGGGCGCCAGCGTCAATGCATCGAGATAGGCGACCGGCACGCGCAGGCGCTGGGCTACCTTGCCCAGGCCGAGCCGGTCGGCATTGTCGCGGCTCGGCAGGTCGAGCCAGAGGCTGGCGCAGCCGGCGATCTTGCCGTGTGCGTCCGTCGCATAGAAACTCGATGGCGAGCCGGGGTCGGTCGGCCACAGCATGCGCTGCGTGTGGTCGGCGCCAGGCAGCGATGTCCGGCCGCGCTCGACATGCACCAGGTAACGGAAGCGCGCCACCGCTTCGAGTTCGTCGCGGGTGGCGGCAACACGCACTTCGGCGCCGCCGAGGTGCTCGCCGACGGCGGCCTGTTCCGTCAATTCCTCTGCAATGTCAGGCAGGTTCAGGGGAAACTTGTTGCTGTGCTGCCTGTTTGCATTCCGGTACATGGCGTTCCTGGCAAGATGTGAGACGTGAAGGCTGCGTCGAAAGCCATATCAGACTTCGGCAAATGCCGGAAGTTTTCCCCGCTTTAATCAGCATCAATCTCGGTATCCGCAGTAGCAACCGCCGCCCCGTCTCTCCCTATTTTCGTGCATACGCCCATCGCTGCTCAGGCACGCTTGGGTATTTCCAGCCCTCTCGCCACCGCCGGACGCGCCGTAAATGCGGCCACCACGCGCTTAACATTCGGAAAGTCGTCGATGCCCACCAGCTGGCCCGCATCGTAGAAACCGATCAGGTTGCGGACCCAGGGAAAGGTGGCAATGTCGGCGATGGTATAGGCATCTCCCATCAGCCATTGGCGGTCGGCAAGCCGCCTTTCGAGCACGCCGAGCAGGCGCTTCGATTCGGCGGCATAGCGGTCGCGCGGACGCTTGTCTTCGTACTCGCGTCCGGCGAATTTGTGAAAGAAGCCGAGTTGACCGAACATCGGACCGATGCCGCCCATCTGGAACATCAGCCACTGGATGGTTTCGTAACGCCCGGCTCCATCCTCGGGAATGAAGCGGCCGGTCTTGTCTGCGAGATAGAGCAGGATGGCGCCCGATTCGAACAGCGGCAGCGGCTTGCCGCCCGGGCCGTCGGGATCGATGATGGCCGGAATCTTGTTGTTGGGATTGAGGGAGAGAAACTCCGGCGAGGTCTGGTCATTGCTTTCGAAGCGCACCAGATGTACCTCATAGGGCAGGCCCGTTTCTTCGAGCATGATCGAAACCTTGACGCCATTGGGCGTCGGCAATGAATACAGCTGGAGTCGCTCCGGATGCTGCGCGGGCCATTTTTTGGTAATGGGAAAGGCGGACAGATCAGTCATTGCATTCCTTGTTCAAGTGGTTGATTGCGGTTTCGCTGCGGCGGCGCGTTGATGCGTGATCGACAATATAGCGGCTTCCGGCATTTCCTGCGCCGGTCTGCTTAAGATCAACAAATGCATCTTCCATCCGCGCTCCGGGGTCTATCGCGACATCGCGCCTTGCACCGGCGCAATTTCGCCGACAGGCACCCGCAGCCTCGCGGTTCGCAACACGAAGCGAGGCAACACAAAGCATAAGGACACTGGCACATGATGGTGCTCTCCCTGTTCGACCGTTTTTCGACGGCGACCCACTGGCTGCTTGCAAGCGGCATCTTCGCACTGACGCTGACCGCCCTGCTGCTGCTCAAGGCGCTGGCCGCGCGCCAGCTGGAACGCCTGCGGGCGCTGCATGACTACGGCTTCCTGGCCTACCTGCGCGAGCTGGTGAGCTCCACCCGCATTTCCTTCCTGGTCGCGGTGGCCGTGCTGGCCGGTCTGACCCAGCTTGCCTTGCCGGACAGGAACCAGAAATGGCTGCAGTACGCCTTCGTGATCATCTTCGTGCTGCAGGCGGCGCTGTGGGGCAACCGGGCGCTGTCGGTATGGCTGGACCGCTCCTTCCAGAGCCACAAGGCAAGCAATCCTTCCGGCGTGACGCATCTTCTGGTGGTGGGGCTGGTGCTGCGCATCCTGCTCTGGGTGGTCGCGCTGCTGATGGTGCTCGACAACCTCGGCTTCAACATCACGACGCTGGTCGCCAGCCTCGGCATCGGCGGCGTCGCGGTGGCGCTGGCGGTCCAGAACATACTCGGCGACCTGTTCTCGTCGGTATCGATCGCACTCGACAAGCCCTTCGTCATCGGCGACTTCATCGTGGTGGGCAATTACATGGGAACGGTGGAATACGTGGGCTTGAAGACCACGCGGCTGCGCAGCCTCGGCGGCGAGCAGATCATCATTTCCAATACCGAACTGCTCAAGGAACGCATCCGCAATTACAAGCGCATGGAGGAGCGGCGTGTCGCCTTCCAGTTCGGCATCGCCTACGAGACCGAGGTGGAAGACGTGGAGCGCGTGCCGGGACTGGTGCGCGAGATCGTGCTCGGGTCGGGCGAACTGGTGCGCTTCGACCGTGCGCATTTCATGGCCTATGGCGAAAGCGCGCTGCAGTTCGAGGTGGTCTATTTCATGCTGACCGACAACTTCAACAAGTACATGGATGTGCAGCAGAAGATCAATCTCGGCATCCTGCGCGAACTGCGCAGGCACGGCATTGCCTTTGCACGACCGACACGGGTGGTGCATATGGCGGAATACGCGCGAACCGGCGATGCCAATGTCTCCGGCGCCCGAAGCCTGCCGGCGCAAGCGGCCGGCCCTGCGCCGGAAATGCTGCGACACGGCCGGCGCCAGTAAACCGGGGTCCGCTTCGCCGCGCGCCACTTTGCGGCATCGCTATTTCTTCTGTCCGCCGGCGGTGCTGGAGATTTCCGCATTGCCCTTGTTGCCGCTGTTGTTGTCCGCCTGCTGGCTGGCCGATGCGGGCGGCGCCTGCACGCTGGTCGACTGGCCCGCCGTCACCGACGACTGCACCGCCGCCGCAGCCGAGGCCGGATCGTCGGCCATCTGCTGTGCCAGCTGCAGATGCTTGCCGACAATGGGCAGCAGCTTGCTCGCATAAGCTTTCAGCTCCGGCGCTTCGGCGCGCGACGCGGCTTCCTTGAACAGCGCCTGGGACTGTTCATGCAGCGCGAGGCCGGCTTGCGCATGGTACATCTGGTTGAACTGCTTGCCCGTGGTCAGCGCCAGCTTGTGCAGCAGCGACGCCTGCTCGGTTTCGACGCCGCCCGGCAGGATCACATCCGCGCGCCGGGCCAGCATGCGCAACTCATCCAGAGCCTTGCCATGGTCTTCCAGCATCTTTTCCGCATAGCCCTGCAGGGCCTTGTCGTCAGAGATGGCGGTGGCGAGCGCGGCGGTCTTGATCTCCGCCATGTGCGCCTGCGCAAGCTGCCGCATCAGCTTGCGGTCGGCATTGCCGACCTTGATGCCTTGCGTCTGCTGGCTGCCACCCGGGACTCCGGCCTGGTTGACCTTCGGATCGCCCAGGGAATTCGTGCGGCCGCCAGCGGACAGCGTGCCTCCGGCGGAAGGTGCGGTCTCCGCGCTGGCAGTGCCCTTGTCCTGCGGCGTCTGGGCCTTCACGCTCGCCGTGAATGCAACAGCCAGACCGAGAGCAAGCCCGCATGCGCGCAGGGAAAATGGAAATGAATGATGGAAGGTAAGACGTGCCATGCCGATTCTCCTAGGGTGAATCATTACTAGCATTGACCGGCGCCGGAACTTTCAGTTGCCGATCCGGCCATACGAAACACATGAACGCATGAGCGTGCCCGATAGTTTTGCGTGATGACTGTGCGTGATGAATGTGCACGATGGCTTCACGCGCTCGGGCAGCGCCAGGCCGGATCGCCATGGATGGCCGAGCCGCTGATCACTCCCCACGGAGCGCTGGATGGAAACCATAGCCGGATTCGACGCCACCCTGCTTGCACGCATTCAGTTCGCGTTCACGGTTGCCTTCCACATCATCTTTCCCTCCTTCACGATCGGCCTGTCGGCATTCATCGCCACCCTGGAAGTGCGCTGGATGATCAGCGGCAAGCAGCACCTGCATACGCTGGCGCGCTTCTGGACCAAGATCTTCGCGGTATCGTTCGCCATGGGCGTGGTGTCGGGCATCGTAATGGAATACCAGATCGGCACCAACTGGAGCAAGTTCGCACAAGTGATCGGCAACACGCTCGGTCCGCTGTTCAGCTACGAGGTGCTGACCGCCTTCTTTCTCGAAGCCAGCTTTCTCGGCATCATGCTGTTCGGCTGGACCCGGTTTCCGCCGTGGCTGCATACGATGGCATCGATCATCGTGGCCTTCGGCACCGCGCTGTCGGGCTTCTGGATCCTTTCGGCCAACAGCTGGATGCATACGCCGGCGGGCTTCGCCATGCAGGACGGCATCACCTATCCGGTCGACTGGTCGGAGATCATCTTCAATCCCAGCTTTCCCTATCGCTTCACCCACATGATGATCGCCACCTACATCACGACGTCGCTGGTGGTGCTGGCGACCGGCGCCCGCTATCTGCTGCGCCGGGAATTCCTGGCCGAAGCCAAGACCATGGTGCACATGGGCCTGGGCATGCTGGCCATTCTTGCCCCGCTGCAGGCGCTGGTGGGCGACCTGCACGGCCTGAACACGCAGAAGTACCAGCCGGCGAAGATCGCCGCGATCGAGGCGCACTGGGACGGCTCCAAGCCGGCCGACCTGATCCTGTTCGCCTGGCCGGACGAAAAGAACGAACGCAACCTGTTCGAGGTCGGCATTCCGAAACTCGGCAGCCTGATCATCACGCATGAGTGGGACGGACTGTTTCCCGGCCTGCTGCAGTTCAAGCCGGAAGACCGGCCGCCTGTCAAACCCGTGTTCTTCATGTTCCGGCTGATGGTGGGCCTGGGTCTGCTGTTCATTGCGATCGGTTTCATCGGCGTCTTCCTGTGGTGGCGCAAGCGGCTGTACGAGGCGCGATGGTTCCTGCGTCCTCTCGGCCACGCCTGGCCGCTCGGCTTCATTGCGCTGCTGGCCGGCTGGATGGTGACCGAGATCGGGCGCCAGCCCTGGGTGGCCTACGGCGTGCTGCGCACCGCCGACGCGGTGTCGCCGGTGACGGCGGCGTCGGTGGCGACGTCGCTCGTGCTGTTCGTGCTGGTGTACTGCGTGGTGTTTTCCATCGGCATCTGGTACATCAGCAAGATGATCGGCAAAGGCCCGCAGCATGTGCCGGCCGATCCGGAAGCCTTGCCCAACCGTCCGCTGTCGGCGGCGAACGAAACCGCGAAGGAGGCCTCGACGTGAGCGAAGTGTCGGATACATTGCCGATCATCCTGGCGCTGCTGACCGGCTTCGTCGTCGCGATGTACGTGGTGCTGGACGGCTTCGATCTCGGCATCGGCATTCTCTTTCCCTTCTACAAGAAGGAGGAAGAGCGCGACCAGATCATGAATTCGGTCGCCCCTTTCTGGGATGGCAACGAAACCTGGCTGGTGCTCGGCGGCGTCAGCCTGTGGGCCGGCTTCCCGAAGGCCTTCGCGGTGATCCTGCCGGCGCTCTACATGCCGGTGATCATCCTGCTGCTGGCACTCATCTTCCGCGGCGTCGCCTTCGAGTTCCGCTGGGTGGCCAAGCCGCACCACCGGCTATGGGACATTTCCTTTGCCGCCGGTTCCATCGCTGCCTCGTTCGCGCAAGGCGTGATCCTCGGCGGCCTGCTGCAGGAAATCACCGTCAAGGACCAGCAATTCGCCGGCGGTTCGCTCGACTGGCTCACACCGTTCAGCCTCATGTGCGGTGTCGCGGTGGTGATCGGTTACGCGCTGCTGGGCGCCACATGGCTGATGATGAAGGCGGTCGGCGACGTCGAGGAACGCGCACGCCGGTTCGGCACGCCGCTGCTGCTGGGGCTCTTGGCCTTCATCGGCGTGGTCAGCGTCTGGACGCCGCTGCAGATCGAGCGCATCGCCGAGCGCTGGTTCAGCGTGCCGAACATTTTCTTCCTGAGCCAGATTCCGCTGGCCACCGCGCTGACCGCCTGGCTGTGCTGGTACGGCATCAGCCGCAAGCGGCCCATCATGCCCTTTGCTTCCGCGGTCGGCCTGTTCCTGCTGGCCTATCTCGGGCTGGTGATTTCCAACGCACCCTACCTGGTGCCGCCGTCGATGACCATCTGGGAAGGCGCATCGCACCCGGCTTCGCAAATGTTCTACCTGATCGGCGCCTCGATCCTGCTGCCGATGATCCTGCTGTACACAGTGCTGGTGTTCTGGCTGTTCCGCGGCAGGATCAAGCCGGGCGAGGGATATCACTGAACACTGAACCGGCTTGTCATCCCTCAAGCGGCGCCATGCCCGATTGGTTACGCTGGGGTTAAGCTTACAAAACCGCCACCACTTCATGCCTGAAAATTTCCTCCGCCGCTGGGCGCGCCGCAAGACGGAAAACGCGCATGGCGAGGCTGGCGCGGCGAGCGCCGAACATGTCCAGGCGTCCGCCGCGGACGCCAAGGCCGCGCTCACCGATGCCGCCGAAACCAGTGCGGGGTCTTCTGCCGGAACCCGCACTGCCCTGCCGTCGATGAAAGATGTCGCTTCGCTGGCGGCCGACGCCGACTACTCTCCCTTCCTCGCACGGGGCGTCGACAAGGCGGTGCGCCGCGCCGCGATGAAGAAGCTGTTTTCCGATCCGCATTTCAACGTCATGGATGGCCTGGATATCTATATCGACGATTACACCAAGCCTTCGCCCTTGCCGCCCGGCATGCTGGAAAATCTGCTGCATGCGAAGAGCACGCTCGAACCGAAGCCGCTCTACGAGACGCACAAGGATGATGACGGCGAGCAGGATCGGCCCCAACAAGCCGGAGACAATGAACCAGGCGAGCCGGAGGAGGCGGTGGATTCCGATGACGCGCGCGGCGCTGGCGACGAGCCGGCTCAGGCTGCGCCGGAGCCGGAACATGAAGTTCAAGCCGGCGCCGACGCTGAAATCGAGACCGCAGCCGCCGAAGCACCTGCCGGCGCGCCGTATGCCGCCGCGCGGGATATTCCAATCAATTCCACGAAGTTTCCTCACACATGACCACCAAGTTCCACGTCTGCAACTGCAACCGCAGCATGCCGCTCAATGCCGTTTCCGGCCAGCGCATCGGCGAGGCGCTGGGCTGCGCGCCGCTGCCGGTCTCCAGCCAGCTTTGCGGCCGCGATGCCGGCGCCTATCTCGAGTCGATCAAGGGTGTGGATGACGTGGTCGTCGCCTGCACCCAGGAAAGCGCGCTGTTCCGGGAGCTTGCCGATGAAGGCGGATCGGTTGCCCCGCTGCGTTTCGTCAATATCCGCGAAACCGGGGGCTGGAGCACCCAATCCTATGCCGCCCTGCCGAAGATGGCCGCGCTGCTCGCGGATGCGGCGCGCCCTATGCAGCAGGCCCTGCCGACCGTCAGCTATGCATCGCAGGGCCGCGTGCTGATCATCGGCCGTGCCGATACCGCGCTCGGCTGGGCGGAGCAGTTGCAGGAAACGCTGGACGTGACGGTGCTGATCACCGGCACCGGCGCCGGCGCCCAGGCCGCATTGCCGACCGAACGCTCCTACACCGTGTTCAGCGGCAGCGGCGTCGAAGTGCAGGGCTGGCTGGGCGCCTTCCAGGTCACATGGCGGCAGAGCAATCCTATCGACCTCGACCTGTGCGTGCGCTGCAATGAATGCGTGGCCGCCTGTCCGGAGGGCGCGATCGATCTGCTGTACCAGATCGATGAAGACAAGTGCCGGCGCCACGGCGATTGCGTGCAGGCATGCGGCGCGGTCGAAGCAATCAGCTTCGCGCGGCGTGACGAATCCCGGAACGGCGACTTCGACCTGATCTTCGACTTGTCCGACACGCCGCTGCTGGCGATGCACCAGCCTCCGCACGGCTATCTGGCGCCGGGACCGGACCTGCGCGCGCAGATGGCGGCGGCCGGCCGCCTGGCGCAGATGACGGGCGAATTCGAAAAGCCGAAATATTTCCAGTACCGCGAGCGCCTGTGCGCGCACGGCCGCAACAAGATCACCGGCTGCAACGCCTGCATCGACATCTGCTCGGCAGAGGCGATAGGCGCCGACGGCGACCGCATCCGCGTCGAGCCGCACCTGTGCGCGGGCTGCGGCGCCTGCACCACGGTCTGCCCTTCCGGCGCGCTGGCCTATGCCAACGCCGACGTGCCCTACAACGGCAAGCGGCTCAAGACGCTGCTGGACACCTATGCCAGGGCCGGCGGCGAGCGGCCCTGCCTGCTGTTCCACGGACAGGAGCACGGCGGTGCGCTGATCGCGCAGCTCGGGCGGCTGGCGAAGGCCGGAAAATCGGTGCGCGGCCTGCCCGCCCGCGTGCTGCCGTTCGAATTGCACCACGTGGCGTCGGCCGGCATCGACCTGTGGCTGGCGGCCATCTGTTACGGGGCGACGCAGGTCGTGCTGCTGGCCACCGGCCGCGAAGCGCCGGAGTATGTCGCCGCGCTGCGCCTGCAGATCGGGATCGCACAAGCCATCCTGTCCGGGCTCGGCTACGCCGGCACGCACATGACGCTGATCGAGGCCGCCACTCCGCAGGAACTCGATGCGTCGCTGCAAGACATCGGCGCCTTTTCGACCACCTCCGTGCCCGCGCAGGCGGCGGGCTTTCACCTGTTTGCCGAGAAGCGCAATTCGCTGGATTTCATCTTCGACCACCTGTACAACCATGCGCCCGCCGCCGCAGCGTCCGGCGCGGAGGAGATCGCCCTGCCGGCGGGCGCGCCGTTCGGCACCCTGTCGATCAACAAGCAGGCCTGCACGCTGTGCATGGCCTGCACCGGCACCTGTCCGTCGTCGGCGCTGCTGACCACGGCCGACCGTCCGCAGCTGCGCTTCATCGAAAAGAATTGCGTGCAATGCGGCCTGTGCGCGAAGAGCTGTCCGGAGCAGGCGATCGAACTCGTGCCCCGGCTGGTTCCACCGGCGGCGGCGAAGGCCACGGTCGTGCTCAACGAGGCGGAACCCTTCCATTGCATACGCTGCAGCAAGCCGATCGGCACCCTCAAGGCCATCGAGAACCTGCTCGGCCGGCTCGCCGGCCATGCCGCGTTCGAGGGCAACCTGGACCGCATCAAGATGTGCGGCGACTGCCGCGTGGTCGACATGATGACGTCGAGGAAGCCGGACGCCATCGTCGATCTCGCGCGTCCGCGGTAGCACGGCGGCTCGGCGGCGATTCAATGCGCAGGGTCGCTTTGATGTAGAACAAGAGCTGCGTCGCCGCCTTACCGAAATCCGGATTGGATATGGAACGTCTGTGCATGCGCCGCTTCAATGACTATATCGTCAATGAATCTGCACAAACAACATGCCTTTTCCTGAAACGGTCCCGGCCTCCGGCGCGGCAAGCATTTTCCTTCCGCTGACGCAGGAAGACCAGGCCAGAGCCGACCTCTACGCGCTGTGCGCCAGCCTGCTGCTGAAAGCGCCCGACACGGAGCTGCTTGCCGCGCTGGCCGCCGCCGATTCCTTGCGGACGCAGCAGCAAGGGCAGCAGGAGCACCAGGAGCAGGGGGAACAGCCGCTGGACCGCGCATGGGAAAAGCTGGTGCTCGCCGCCGGGCTGGTGGATGCGGATGCGGTGAAGGAGGAATTCGATGCCTTGTTCATCAGCATCGGCACGCCGCTGGTCAACCCTTACGGCTCGCATTACCTTGCCGGCTTCATGCATGAAAAGCCGCTGGCCGCGCTGCGCGACGAGCTGCGCGCGCTCGGCCTGGCCCGCGTGCGCGGCGTCGGCGAGCCCGAGGACCATCTCGGCGCCCTGTGCGAGGTCATGCGCATCCTGATCGCAGGCGCCCCCGGCGCGCCGAGGCGCCCGCTTGAAACCCAGAAAACCTTCTTCATCCGGCATATCGCGCCCTGGCAGGAGCGCTGCCTCGGCGACATCAGGAACACCGGCTGCGCGAATTTCTACCGGCATGTCGCCGACTTCGCCTCCGCGTTCTTCGAGGTGGAGTTCGAGGCATTCGAGATGGAAGACGATGCCGAATTACCGATCGCACCGATCGCGTTGCAGCAATGAATTCGACAAGGAAAGACACTATGAAGATGGCAAGCCATGACGCGAAGCGTCGGATCTTTCTCACCGCCGCCGCATGCGCGCCGGTGGTTGCGGTCGCCGCATTGATCACCCGAACGCAGAGTGCGCCGGAGGTCCTGGTGCCGGAAGTATCGGCGGACAAGACAGCGGGCAGCGTGGGGTATCACGAGACGGAGCATATTCGGAAGTATTACAGGTCGGCGGCGTATTTTTGATTCGGGAACTCACCTTCCTCAGCACGTCAAGTCAATCCCCCCTCTCCCGCCTGCGGGAGAAGGGAGCTGACCCGAAGCGAGAAATTTTGTTTATTCGCTAGCATCCACGGAGCGTTCCATGACGCTGGTAAAGAAGTCGAGCAGTGCAAACAATACACAAGGCAGCTCGCTGCGCAGGGGCCTGAACCGCATCGCCACGGCCACGATCAATCGCCGCGGTTTCCTGATCCGCGCCGGCGTCACTGCGGGCGCGGGCCTGATGGCGCGGCATCTGCCTTTCAATGTGATCGAGCCGGCCGCCGCCGCCGAGCAGGTCAATACGGTGGGGCCGGCCAACACCGAACTCAAGCACACGGTATGCAGCCACTGCTCGGTCGGCTGCTCGGTGGATGCGATCGTGCACAACGGCGTCTGGGTGCGCCAGGAGACCGCGTTCGACTCTCCCATCAACATGGGCGCGCATTGCGCGAAAGGCGCATCGGTGCGCGAGCACGGACATGGCGAGCACCGGCTGCGCTATCCGATGAAGCTGGTCGACGGCAAGTACCAGCGCATCAGCTGGGACCAGGCACTCAACGAGGTGGGCGACAAGCTGCTGCAGCTGCGCCAGCAGGCGGGGCCGGACTCCATTTTCTGGATCGGTTCCTCCAAGCACAACAACGAGCAAGCCTATCTGCTGCGCAAGTTCGTCTCGATGTGGGGGAGCAACAATACCGACCACCAGGCTCGCATCTGCCACTCCACCACGGTTGCGGGCGTCGCGCAGACCTACGGCTACGGCGCGATGACCAATTCCTTCAATGACCTGAGCCATTCGAAGGCGGTGCTGTTCATCGGCTCCAATCCATCGGAGGCGCATCCGATCTCGATGCTGCACTTCCTGCATGCGAAGGAGCTGGGCGCGAAGATGATCGTGGTCGACCCGCGCTTCACCCGCACCGCGCGCTTTGCGCATCACTATGTGCGCATCCGTCCCGGCACCGACATCGCCTTCGTCTGGGGCGTGCTATGGCACATCTTCGAGAATGGCTGGGAAGACAAGGAATACATTGCCGCCCGCACCTACGGCATGGAAGAGGTGCGCCGCGAAGTCGCGAAATGGACGCCGCAGAAGGTCTCGGATGTGACGGGCGTGCCGGAAGCCGCGGTGCGCCAGGCGGCGGAGATGCTCGCCAAGAACAGGCCTTCCTCGGTGGTCTGGTGCATGGGCGTCACCCAGCACCATGTCGGCACGGCCAACGTGCGCACGCTGTCGATCCTGCAGCTGGCATTGGGCAACATCGGCATCGCCGGCGGCGGCGCCAACATCTACCGCGGCCACGATAACGTGCAGGGCGCCACCGATGTCGGCCCCAATCCCGATTCCCTGCCCGGCTACTACGGCTTGGCCGAAGGCGCGTGGAAACACTTCGCCACCGTCTGGGGCGTCGATTATGAATGGCTGCTCTCGCGGTTCGGCTCGAAGGAACTGATGGAAAAACCGGGCACCACGGTCAGCCGCTGGTTCGACGGCGTACTCGAGAGCAATGACTATGTGGACCAGCCGAGCAATCTGCGCGCGGTGGTCTACTGGGGCCATGCGCCGAACAGCCAGACGCGGCTGCCCGACATGAAGGCGGCGATGCAGAAGCTCGACATGCTGGTGGTGATCGATCCCTATCCGACCATGACCGCCGCGATGCACGGCCGCAAGGATGGCGTGTACCTGCTGCCGGCCACTACCCAGTTCGAGACGCAGGGATCGTGCACCGCCTCCAACCGCAGCATACAGTGGCGCGAGCGGGTGATCCAGCCGCTGTTCGAATGCAAGACCGACCACGAGATCATGTACCTGTTCGCGAAGAAGTTCGGGTTCGCCAACGAGATGTGCAAGAACATCAAGGTGGTCAACAACGAGCCGGTGATCGAGGACATCCTGCGCGAGATCAACCGCTCCTGCTGGACCATCGGCTACACCGGCTGCTCCCCGGAGCGGCTCAAGCTGCACATGCACAACAAGCACACCTTCAACCCGACCACGCTGCGCGCAGAATACGGGCCGTGCAAGGGCGATTACTACGGCCTGCCGTGGCCGTGCTGGGGAACGCCGGAAATGAAGCATCCGGGCACGCCCATCCTGTACGACCTGTCCAAGCCGATTGCGGAGGGAGGCCTGCCCTTCCGCGCCAACTGGGGCGTGGAATACAAGGGCGAGAGCCTGCTGGCGGCCGACGGCTCGACCAACATGGATAGCGAGATCGATACCGGCTATCCGGAGTTCGACCACATATTCCTCAAGCGCCTCGGCTGGTGGGCCGAGCTGACGCCGGAAGAGCAGGCGGCGGCCGAGGGCAAGAACTGGAAGACCGACCTCTCGGGCGGCATCATCCGCGTGGCTATCAAGCATGGCTGCGCGCCGTTCGGCAATGCGCGCGCCCGCTGCCATGTGTGGAACTTCCCCGACCCTGTGCCTGTGCACCGCGAACCGCTGATGAGTCCGCGCCGCGACCTGGTGAAGCAGTATCCGACCTACGACGACAAGGCCGCTTTCTGGCGCCTTCCCACGCTTTACAAATCGGTGCAGGCCAAGGACTTCTCGCAGGACTATCCGCTCATCATGACCTCCGGCCGCCTGGTCGAGTATGAAGGCGGCGGCGACGAGACCCGTTCCAATCCCTGGCTGGCCGAACTGCAGCAGGCGATGTTCGTCGAGATCAGCCCGCAGGATGCGATGCAGATCGGCGTGCAGACAAAGGAGTTCGTCTGGGTGGAAACGCCGAGCGGTGCGCGACTCAAGGTGTACGCGATGGTCACGCCGCGGGTGGCGCAGGGCACGGTGTGGATGCCGTATCACTTCGGCGGCTGGTGGATGGGCGAGGACCTGCGCAAGAATTATCCGGAAGGAGCCGCGCCGATCGTGCTGGGCGAAGCCGCCAATACCGGCTGGACCTATGGCTACGACGTGGTGACCATGATGCAGGAAACCAAGGTATCGCTGTGCAGGGTCGTGCGGGTTTAGCGCGACCGTGCAGGCACATGAGGAGCGGCAATGGCAGCGAGAATGAAGTTCATCTGTGACACCGAGCGTTGCATCGACTGCAACGGCTGCGTCACGGCTTGCAAGAACGAACACGAGACGCCATGGGGAGTGAACCGGCGGCGCGTGGTCACCATCAACGACGGCCAGCCTGGCGAACAATACATGTCGGTGGCCTGCATGCACTGCACCGACGCGCCCTGCATGGCGGTGTGCCCGACAGATTGTTTCTATCACACGGTCGACGGCATCGTGCTGCATGACAAGGACAAGTGCATCGGCTGCGGCTACTGCTATCTCGCCTGCCCCTTCGGCGCGCCGCAATTTCCCGACACCGGCGCCTTCAATCATCGCGGCAAGATGGACAAATGCACCTTTTGCGCCGGCGGTCCCGAACCGGACAATTCCGAGATCGAATTCCAGAAGTACGGCCGCAACCGCATCAGCGAAGGCAAGCTGCCGCAGTGCGCGGAGCAGTGCGGCACCAAGGCGCTGCTCGGCGGCGATGCCAACATCATCGCCAGCATCTACAAGCAGCGGGTGGATACGCGCGGCTACGGTCCGGAACTGTGGGGCTGGGATATCGCCTATGAAAAGCGGCGCGACAATGGCGGCGGGGGCACCAGCAACGGCAGCAACGGCGTCAATCGCAACCACGATACCGGCGGCCCCGAAGGCCCGCGCACCAACCAGGTACCGGACAACTTCCAGAACAACCCGAGGAGGCTGCCCACATGAAGACGCTGACCACCGGACTGCGGCGCCGCGCAAGATGGCTGTGCGCCGCCGTGCTGCCGCTGCTGCTGACCGGCTGCCTGGAAGTCGAGCAGTATCCGCCGTGGCGGGAGGGCCAGTACGACGGCAAGCCCGACGACATGCCCCAGCGCAGTTACTTCCACAACGACCGGCTGTCATGGAATGCGGCGATCACCAACCGCAATCACCTGCAGAACGAGTATGAACGCACCCAGCCCTGACAACGAGCCTGACCGGAGCCTGACGATGTACTTTCCTCATTTCCGGCGGCGCCTGCCGCAGGCATTGATGCCGCTGCCGATGTTGTTACTGATGTTGCTGATGTTGCTGCTCGTTCTTCCGGCATCTGGCCTTGGCTCCGTTGCCCGGGCTGCGGTGCCGCATGAGAGCGCGCAGCCCGCCTACGCCGAAGAGCAAACCATCCTGCAGTCGGAAAAGGATGTGCCCGAACCCGGCTTCGGCTCGGCCAAGTCGGGCCGCAATCATTTCGACCGCCACTTCATCGTGCCGCCGGGCTTCATGCCGGAACAGGATGTGATCCTGCAGCGCGGCGGCAATACCTGGCGCAACCTGCGCAACGGCCCCATCGCATCGATTGCCGGCACCATTCTTCTCGTCGTGCCGCTGCTGATCTTCGGCTTCTATCGCGCCGTCGGGCCGGCGGCGGAAAGCGGCGGCGGCGGCGGACAGATCCAGCGCTTCACCAGCTGGGATCGGATCGTGCACTGGGCCACGGCGATCACCTTCATCATCCTGGCGGTATCGGGCGTGATTATCCTGTTCGGCAAGAACATCATCCTGCCCTGGCTGGGGCACAGCGCGTTCTACTGGGTTGCACTGCTTTCCAAGTATCTGCACAACTTCGTCGGGCCGCTGTTCATCGTCTGCTCGGTCCTGATGTTCTTCACCTTCCTGAACCGCAACATCTTCCGCCGCTGGGACTGGCAATGGATCAAGAAAGGCGGCGGCATGATCAAGCATGAGCATGTTCCCGCCGGCTTTTTCAATGCCGGCGAGAAGATCTGGTTCTGGGGCGGCGTAACCCTGCTCGGTCTGCTGATGTCGGTCACCGGGCTGATGCTGAACTTCCCCTACTTCAAGAGTATCGGCTCCAACTTCGGCCTGACCCGCTACCTTCTGCAGATGGCCGACTACCTGCACATCATCGGCGGCACCCTCTACATCGCTGCCGCGATGGGACATATCTATATCGGCACCTGGGGCACGCCCGGCGCCTATCATGCGATGCGCTACGGCACGGTCGACGAGGAATGGGCGCACTCGCATCACGAACTCTGGTACAACGAGCTGCGCGACCGGCATGCCGGAGCGCCCTCGCACGAGCCGCTGCCGCCGGGCGCGCCTTCCCATTCACGCAGCTAAGCGGACAAGACATGAATACACGCACATCCGCCGCGCGGCTTCTGGCAATTGCACTGGCGGTTATCGCAATCGCCGGCTGCGACAGGGGCGGTCCGGACACCGCCGACAACGGCGTCATGCAAACAAAATTTCCTGGCCAGGTATCGTCCGGCGGCGGCACCAGCGGCGCCATCATGGCGCAGGCCGCAGGCGGCAACAAGGCACGCCCGCCCAGCGGCACTCCCGGCATACCGCAGGGCGCCGGCGGCAATACCGGCGGCGCGGCCATGAGCAGTACAAGCATCCCAGCCAACACAGGCGAGGCGGGCGAGGGGGGCGGCATGGGTGGCGCAGGGGCTTCCGGTGCCAATGCCGGCCAGGAAGGCGTGCGCGGACAGACGCCCGGTGGCACCGGCGTGTCCGGAACGCCCGGCATCCCGGAAGGCTCGGGCGGCACGCCCAGCGGCGCGGAGATGGGCGGCACCACGAGCGGCGCGGCCGCGAGCCAGGCTGCGCCGCCCGGACCTGGAGGCGCGTCTCCCGCAGTGCCCGGGCAGGACAGCGCAAAGTAACCAGTAAGGAGCCTCGCCATGCCATTTGTCACAAGCCGTCTCGCCGCAGCATTCCTGCCCCTCCTGCTTGCAGTACCGGCGTTCGCCAAGCTGCCTGCGCTGACACCCGAGCAGCAGCAGGCCGCTGCCGCGAAAAAGGAGCAGGCGGCAGCCCAGGCCGAGAAGGAAAAAAAGGAACTGGCCGCCTCGATGGAAAAAATCGCATCCCGCTGGAGGGAGCGTGCCGCCGCCAATGGCTGGGAAACACATCCCCAGGTATCGACAGGCGGACAGGCGCCGGGCGGCGCCGGCAATCCTCCGCCTGCCTCACCCATCCGCAGCGAAAAGGCTGGAACCGCGCCGCCGAGTTCCGATGTCAAGGATCCTGAAAAGAAAGGCAAATGATGATGCGCTTTCCATCGACCTTCTTCGCTGCGGGCAACCGGCACGAATGGCATCGGAGAAGCGCATCATGCTGATGGCCAGCATGCCGGTGGCCGTCATCATGCAGCGTCGCATCGTCGAGCACCGCTGGGCCTCTTCGGTCAGCTGGTCGGTGGCCGGCGTCGTTGCCTGCCCGCCCGAACTGAGCGGCGTGCAGGCACTGCAATGGTCGGACAACCAGGAATCCTTTCTTCATCCCGGCCTGCAGCTCGAACTGCACCGCGACGAAGATGACGGTTACTTCGAAAATTGGGCCGCGCCCCAGCCCCGCATTTTCGTGATGTGGCAGATGAAGGAAGAACGCGCGGTGCCGGTCACCGTTTCGGTCAGCTACGGCGAAGGCACGCGCATGCTGGACTCGGGGGACTGCGCCGACGGCGTTGCCATGCCGCCGGATATCCATGCCTGGCTGACTGCCTATCTGCAGGCGCATTACCAGCCGAAGCCGCGGGGCAGACGTGGGCACGGGTGAGGCGATGCGGCTGGGATTGCCTGACGAAGATGCGCGCAGTCTGGTCTTTACAGTCGAAGCCTTATCCTTGTGAGACCACTCAGATACAGCATTTTTGCGTAACTGTTTGTTGTATTAAAACTCATTAAAAAATTGCATATGTTGCAATTTTAATATCTCTAAACTACGCTTGTTCGCAACTTACGTTCCTGTATGAGGCACAAGCATGTTTCAACTTCATTTTGAACTTAACGACCAAGCTTTGAGTGCATTAAAGCTGGGACCATTCAGCTATCCTGCCTTCTCCGGACTGGCTCCTCATGTCAACAAACGTCATGCCGGTTGTCTTGCCAACGCCGGCCCAGTTCCACCTGGCCTGTACTATATTCTCGACAGAGAATCGGGCGGATTGCTTGGCCCTTTGCGGGACCGCATTAGCAACCGGTCAGAATGGTTTGCGTTGTATGCGGTTGATCAGAAGATTGACGATTACACCTACTGCAATGAAGTTGAACGCGGCAACTTCAGACTTCACCCCAAGGGCCCTTCTGGGATTAGCAAGGGTTGCATCGTATTAGAAAAGCAGGTGGACTTCTTCCGACTACGTGCTTGTCTTGAGAGCGCAAGTCCAACCGCGATTCCCGGCTCGAAATTGAAAGCCTATGGCAAGCTTTGGGTCCGATAATGAACGCCTTCAAGTCGATTTTTATCGTGCTTTGCTGGATTGCTGCATCCATGTTTCTTACACATTGGTGGCTCGGCAATCCGGAACAACTACCACGTCTACCTTCTTTAGTATGGGAGCAGGTCGATAAGTTTTATCGATCAGCTAATGCTGAAGACGTAGCCGATTTGGAATTTCTTGTCTGTTTTTCGATATCTGCGGTGGTGGTCGGTCTGGCATTCCTCGCATGTCGCCGCCTGCTGCCCGGCTTTAACAGAAGAGATCAATAGTGGACAAGGCCAGGAGATCTAGCTTCGAGCTTGATGGCACCTTGAATACGCCAGGAGCTTTCGGACTTGCGCCAACCGGATGTTCCTTTGATGACGATTGCAAGCAAAAGAAGGCATTGTCGGGACTGGGCTTGAAAGTAAGAGTTATCAATGCTCAGATGGATTTGCTATGAGGACCGGCATTTGCATCCTTGCCATGCTGTTTCTGCATCACGTCCAGTCGTACGCATCTGGACCTCCCGCTTCAATAAAGAAAGAAGCACGAAAGCTTTATGGGATTGAGTATTCGCCGCGATTAATGGGTGAACTCATCGCGCCGGATATCAGCAACTGCACCTATGAAGGCGGGGGAATAATTCATCTCGATGGCGTTGATCACTACAACTGGGCAAAGGAGTACGTATATTGCAGCGGACATGTAGTGATACTGCTTTCGAAGAAGATAGACGATTCTCATAAGTATGGCATATGGCGCGTCGTCGACCTTCTGCCTCTGCCAAAGCTTGAACTCCTTAAAAATCTCCGCAACCCGGAACGGCCTGTTCTGTACTCATCGTTTGAGGGACTCTGCAGCGTCCAGGGCCGTTACGGCATGGACTTCATCGCGCTTCTCAGCTGGGGCAGGCGCGAACGCATCGACTGGAAAACTGGCGTCAGGCGGGCATGGACCTTTGATATCACCCAGGAGCGCATCGTTCCGCTGCCGACACGGCACATACAGTGCCAGTGGGAAGAGCCTTGAACTCATCAATGCGCATCATCCATCACCGGGCAGCGAAACGGTAACAATCCTTAACAAATTGGCTTAATTTCCTCCGAAACACTCCATCCATCCTCGCCTACAATCAACAGGCAGGTAGTGTAGCTGCGGCTCCGGCTGCGGCAGCTCGTCGGCGAGAGGGCCGGCGCGCCGGATGTCCCTGCAGCCATTGCCCGATTCAATCTTCCGACATGCTGCTTCTCCGACAGCGCGGCAGTGGCATGGCGCTCTTGCATGTCCGTGCGGCTGCCCCTCGCCGGGATGGCACCGTGTCGCCCAAGATAAGGTCATTGTCCGATGATGAGATTTACCAAGGCAGTTTACCTGTCGACGCTATGGATCGTACTGTCCCTGTCCTGCGCACTGCTTTGGATATCGTTTCCCGAACTGTGGCCGTATGTGCCGCTGCCATCGTGGAGCTGGACCGACCGGCTGCTCAGGTCGGCCGATCCGGATGACATCGCCGAATTGCAGCTCCTGATCAGCTTTGCAATCTGCTCAAGCGTCATGGCAGCAGGATTCGCCGCCATTGCCCTGATTCGCCTGAAATGCCGGCTGAATTCCAGCCTCGCCGAGACCCGGGAAATCTAATACTAATCCCAAGCCATTCCATTCCATTCCATGACTTGGGATTGGTATGAAGCGGCCTCCGCCATTCAAGGCGCAGGTACAGGCCCGCGGCAATCATGCGAAGCGGGTGATGTCCCGATGCCTGATGCGAACCGCCAGGATCACGACGCAATCGAATGCAGGGCGCGTACAACCATGGCGTATAAGCTCCGCTCAAGCATCCGTATCGATCTGCTGCACGCGGCCCTGCGTGATATCGCGCAGCAGGCCGCCAGCCAGCTCGGCATCGGCCGCAGGCAGCTGCACCGTCATGAGCACATCGTCGTCATGGCTGGCTTTCACCAGCGCATATTCCTGCTGCTCGATCCAGCGCCGTACGCGCGCCTCGTCGGCATACGGCAGCCGCAGCACGAGCAGAGACATCGGGACGTGCTCGATCAGTTGCGCCTGTTTGAGCGCCGCCGCCACCGCGTCGGTGTAGGCACGCACCAGGCCTCCGGCTCCCAGCTTGACGCCGCCGTAGTAGCGCACCACGGCGGCGACCACGCCGTCGAGGTCATGATGGCGCAAGACTTCCAGCATCGGCCTGCCGGCGGTGCCTGAAGGCTCGCCATCGTCCGACATGCCGGATTGTCCGCCGGCCATCAAGGCCCAGCAGACATGGGACGCGGCGCGATGCTGTTCACGCAGGCCCGCGACCAGGCACATTGCCGCTGCGCGGTCCTGGACCGGTGCGACGATGGCGATGAAACGGCTTTTCTTGATGTCCAGCTCTGACTGGACGGCCGCCGACAGGGAGTATGCAGGCACGCGGACTCGCGGTGTGAGGATGGAACGTTAAAAATTTTTGCAATACGGCGCTTATACCGCCTGGCTCCGCAGCCGCGCGATCGTTTCCATCAAGTGGTCGAACTTGACGGGCTTGACCAGATGGTCGTCGAAGCCCGCCGCCTGCGTGCGTTCGATATCGGCCGGCTTGCCATAGCCGGTCAGCGCGATCAGCGATGCCTTCGACGCTTCGGGCATCTGCCGCAGTTTTGCGGCCACCGTGGTGCCGTCCATGTCGGGCAGGCCAAGATCGAGGATGGCGATATCGGGCAGGAAGCTGGCGGCCATCGCCAGCGCATCCTTGCCGGTGTGGACCGTCATGACCTCGTGGCCGCTGATCCTGAGCAGTTCGGAAATGATCTCGGCCGCATCGTGATTGTCATCGACGACGAGGATGCGGTAAGCCAGTTTCCGGGGGTCCACCTCGGCGGTTGCGGCTTGCGGCGCGGCCGGCGCCGCTGCAAGCAGCGGCAGGCAGATTTCGAAACGGCTGCCTTGCCCGACGCCTTCGCTGTAGGCGGCAATGCTGCCGTTGTGCAGCTCCACCAGGGTTTTCGACAGCGACAGGCCGATGCCGAGTCCGTCCTTGACGCGGTCCGCGGAATGGCCGGCCTGGGCAAACATCGAGAAGATGGCGTCGAGTTCGTCGGGAGGAATGCCGATGCCGTTGTCGCGCACCTGTATGCAGACGACACCATCGCGCTTCTCGGCGCTCAGTGCGATCTCGCCGCCCTGGCCCGTGAACTTGGCGGCATTGTTGAGCACATTGCAGATGGTCTGCGACAGCCGCACGCCGTCTCCGTCGATCCAGATCTCGTCCTTCGGCAGCTCCGCCGACAGCTTGTGCCGGCGGCCTTCGATCATGGGACGCGCAGTCTCGATGGCGGCATCGATGATGCCGCGCAGCTCGACCGGCTGCTTCTGCAGGGACAGCTTGCCCTGGGAAATGCGGGCCACGTCGAGCAGGTCGTCGACCAGGCGCACCATGTGTTCGGTCTGCCGCAAAATGGTCTGGTGCGCGTTTTCATGCGCTTCGCGGTCGTTGGGATCGAGGCCGCGCATCAGTTCCACGGCGTTGCGGATCGGGCCGAGCGGATTGCGCAGTTCGTGCGCCAGTACGGCAAGGAATTCATCCTTGCGCCGGTCCACTTCCCTCAATTCGCGTTCGACATGGCTCAGGCGCAGCAGCGCGCGCACGTTGGCTACCAGTTCCTCCGGTTCGATCGGTTCGAACAGGTAGTTGTCGGCCCCGCCTTCGAGCGCGCGGATCTTGTCGGAGGTGCCGATGTAAGACGCCGACGTCTGCAGCACGAGGATGGTCTTGGTGTCGGTATTGTTCTTGAGCCGGCGACAGACTTCGAAGCCGTTGATGTCGGGCAGCTTGACGTCGAGCAGCACCAGCGCCGGCTTTTCGCCCATGGCTTTGCTGATGGCTTCGGCGCCGGTGGCGGCTTCGATCACACGGAAGCCGGCACGCGACAGGATGCGGCTCTTCGCATAGCGCGCCGCGTCGGTGTCGTCGACGTTGAGAATGACCGGATCTTGATCCATGGACGTCATGTCAGGTTTCATAAGGTTGCGTTCCGCTGCCGATCGTGCCGGTCGAAGGCTTCGCGGCATGCATGGTGAGGCGCAGGAGTTCGGCGATCAGCTCGTCGCGCAGGACCGGCTTGACGAAATAGGCATCCGCGCCCAGGGCAAGGCCCTTGGCGCGGTCATCGATTTCGGTCGCCACGACGACCGGGACTGTCTTTCGCGCGTCGTCGTTCTTGGTTTCCATCAGCCAGCGCCAGGTGTCCTCGCCGTTGAGGTTGATGTCGAGCACGATGGCGGCCGGGGAAAGCGTCGTCCAGATTTCTTCCGCCTCCCACAGGCTGCGCACCGGAATGGGACGGAAATTGGTGCCGCGCAGGTATTTTTCGTACAGCATCCTGGTCTGCTGGTGGTCTTCAATCACCAGGACCGGCAGGCGTTCGTCGTCGGCACCCGCGTCCGCGGCCGCAACCGGAGCGGCTATGCCGTCGGGCACCGCATCGTCCTGGCGGCACGTGATGGGAATGATTGCCGAGAATACCGAACCCTTGCCCGGTTCGCTTTCCAGTTCCACCCGTCCGCCGAGCAGTTCGGCCAGCTTGCGGCACAGCGGAAGGCCGAGTCCGGTTCCCTTGGCCCGGTGCTGCAATCGGTTCTCGACCTGGCCGAACTCCTCGAAGATGATCTGCTGGTGTTCGGACGCGATGCCGAGCCCGGTATCGGACACCGAAAACCGGATCGCTTCCGCATCGGGCAGGCGCGTCGCGCTGACGGCGATTTCGCCGGCTTCCGTGAATTTGATCGCGTTGGAAATGAAGTTGCGCAGAATCTGCGACACCTTCGCTTCGTCCGTGTAGAGCACCATGCCGTCACCGGGTTCTTCGAACACCAGCTTGACGGTGTCGGTCACCAGCAAGGGGCGCAGCATTCCGCGCAGCGCGCTGAACAATTCCGCGACGTCGAATTTCTTCGGCCGTACATCGACCTTGCCGGCTTCGATCTTCGCAAGGTCGAGCAGGTCATTGACCAGTTCGTTCAGGGATTCCGCACCCTTGAGAATGAAATTGACCTGCTTTTCCTGTTCCTCGGTGAGTTCGCCGTCGATCCGGTCCAGCAAGAGCTTGGACAATCCGCGAATGGAGCTCAGCGGAGTACGGAATTCATGGCTCATGTTGGACAGGAAGCGCGACTTCATTTCGTCGGCCCGGCGCAGGTGGTCGGCCTTTTCATCGAGTTCCGCATACAGCGCCACGACGCCGCGATTGGTGTCTTCCAGTTCCCGCGTCAGCCGCACCAGTTCCTCCTGGCGGGCGCGCAGCTCGGCCAGCGTGGCCAGCAGTTCGCGATTCTGCTGCTGCACTTCGCTCAGCGTGATATCGGGCGTATCGGACGCCAGCTGCGAACCGATCGCGCCGATGGAAGCCGGGGTAAGAACGGGCGCGCCGGGCGGCAGCAGCTTCTTGAGCGTGATGGAAGTGCCTTCGCCCTTCCGGCTGGAGATGTCGAACTGGTCCATCAGGCGGCGCGCGCCGATCAGCCCGAGCCCCATGCCGGTATCCGACTGGTAGCGTCCGGACAGGATCAGGTCGAGGTTGGAAATGCCTGGTCCCTGGTCTTCGATCAGTACGACCAGCACCTGCGGCGCGGTCTTGCCCTCGATGGAAAATTCGACGCGTCCGCGCCGCGCATAGTTGTACACGTTGCGGGCCAGCTCGGACACGGCGGTGGCGATGCGCACCTGGTCCTGGACGGCGAAGCCGCACAGCGCCGCCACCTGGCGCGCACGCTGGCGCGACATCACGACGTCGAGTTCGGTCTGGATGGCAGTGGTCAGGATTCGCATGGCATGCTCAATGCAAGGTTCTTTCACGCAATACCAGCACCGTAACATCATCGCGCCCGCGCGCAAAGTCGCGGTACAGCACGGCTGCTATCAGGCCGGGATGGGCCAGCGCCAGGCCGGGATACTGGTCAAGCTGCCAGCGGGTGCCGAGGCCGTCAGAATGCATGATCAGGGTGGTGCCCGGCAGCCACTCGAGGGAGAATTCCTGCACCTTGCGCATATTGCTACCGACGATGCCGTTGTGCGACACCAGCTGGCGGCGGGCGCTGGCATGCTGGGCTGACGCGGCAATATTGCCGACGCCGCAAAAGCGCAGCTCTTCTGCCCGGGTATCGATCCGTGCCACGGCGATCGCCGCGCCGCGCGTCGCCCGCAGCGCGGCATGGCTTTCCCAGAGCGCGGTTTCCGGCATGGCGTCGGGGTAAGCGGCAAGATAGTCGATGGCCGCTTCCGAAGCCTGCGCGGCCTGCACCCCGTGCCCGAGTCCGTCGGCGACCATGACGGTTGCCGTGGTCGGGTCCGAGGCGATGACCCAGGCATCGCCGCAAACCTCTTCGCCGGCAAGCGGCAGGCACACGCTGCCCGCCTGCCAGGTGCCGGCCTGCGCATCTTGCGGCCTGTTCCACAGGGCCATGTAGACCACCGTGCCGAGGCCGGCGCCGGTAAAGATGTCGAATTCGTCCGCCATCCTGCGCATGGCGCCGAGCCCGACGCCGTAGGTGCCGGAACTGGAGACCCCGTCCTGCATGTTGAGGCCGAGATTGACGATGCCCGCGCCCTTGTCCAGGGCGATGATCTCGACTCCGGCGGCATCGCCGCCGGTCAGCGGCCGCAGCAGTATCTCGCCATGCCCGGCATGCTTGAGGATGTTGGTGGCCGCTTCGGTGATGGCAATGGCCACCTTGCCGGTCAGGGTTTCGTCCAACCCTTGCTTGCGTGCAATATCGGATCCGCCGCGGCGCACCGCCGCGATCTGGCTGGCTTCGTCGATCGGGAAGACGGCCTGCCGTCCCCCGGAGCTTAGAAGGGTTTCCATTTAGTGATTCTCACGGTGGTACCCTGTCCCGGGGCGGTTTGCAGGTCGAATTCATCGGAAAGCCGCTTGGCGCCGCTCAGGCCCAGGCCCAGGCCGCCGCCGGTGGTATAGCCGTCCTTCAGCGCCAGCTCGACGTCGGGAATGCCCGGGCCGGTATCGATGAAGGCGAGGGAAAGCCCGCGCCGCGTTCCATTTGCAAGCTTGACAATATGCGATTCCCCGCCGCCGCCGTAGCGCAGCGTATTACGCGCCAGTTCGCTGGCTGCGGTGACCATCTTGGTCTGGTCGATCAGGCTGAAGCCGACCGCGATCAGCGCTTCCCGCACCGCCTGACGCAGACGCACCACGTCCTCGTCCGTGCGCAAGGGAACGACAACTGCCTCAGCATCTTTTGTACTTAACACATCTGCCTTTCCGAGCATGTTCCGGTTCCAGGAGGCCGCCAGGCCTCAATCTTCGTCGGAACGCTGAAGCAATTGGATGCCCTGTTCGACGTTGAGTGCCGTGCGCACTCCCTCGAGCGTCAGTCCGAGTTCGACCAGGGTGATGGCAACGGCCGGCTGCATGCCGACCACCACGGTGCGGGCATCGAGAATCTTGGCCATCGCCGCCGTGTTGCTGATCATCCTGCCGATGAAGGAATCGACGATGTCGAGCGCGGAAATGTCGATCAGCACGCCGTTGGCGCGATCCTTGACGATCCTGGCCGTCAGGTCATCCTGGAGCGTCATCGCCAGCCGGTCGTGCATGTCGACCTGGATGGTCACCAGCAGCAGCCGGCCCATCCGTAAAATCGGAATACGGTCCATCAGGGCCTCACTGCTTGCTGTTGCTAGGGGTGTTGGAGTCGGAATGCGTGATGATGGCACCGGTGCGCTTGAGCGCAATGACGAAGGCGTCGGCCAGCGTAGCCTTGGTCAGCACGTCTTCCAGATTCACGCCGAGGTGCACGATGGTCTGGGCGATCTGCGGGCGGATGCCGCTGATGATGCAGTCGGCGCCCATCAGGCGGGCGGCAGCGACCGTCTTGAGCAGATGCTGGGCCACCAGGGTGTCGACGGTCGGCACGCCGGTGATGTCGATGATCGCGATCGAGGCGCCGGTTTCGACGATCTTCTGCAGCAGGCTCTCCATCACCACCTGGGTGCGCGCGCTGTCGAGGGTGCCGATCAGGGGCAGCGCCAGCACGTTCTTCCACAATTGCACCACCGGGGTCGACAATTCCAGCAATTCCTGCTGCTGCCGCATGATGACCTGCTCGCGGCCCTTCTGGTATTCGGCAATGGTAAACAGGCCGAGCTGATCGAACAGCGCGCCGGTCTGTGCCGTTTCCTCGACCAGCACTTCAGGCTGGCCCGCCAAATCCGTGCGCAGCAGCGCGAACAGCGGCTCCTTGAGCGAGAACACGAAAGTCGCGGTTTCAATGGGCGAGAAGCCCTGGCGCACGCGGGTCAGCGAAATGTCGGAAAGCAGCGCCTTGACATCACCCCAGGCGGGAGCATTGATGTCATAGCTCTGCCCTTGGGAGACCGCGGCGGCGAGCAGGGAAAGGAAACGGGACGCCTGCTGCAACATTTCATTCTCTGACGACTTGTCGCGCCTGACCATGCGGGAGAGCATGCTGTTGACCCATCCGTTCAGAAGCTGCTCGCTGTTGGAGGTCAGAACTTTGGCCAAGTGTCCCGTTGTGATCGAACTCATTGATTCTCCCAAATGAATGGCTGGATGGTGGCTATTGTTATGATCAGTAATAAGCGCGCCAGGAAATACACCATCCCATGCATTTCCCTTATGCATCGCTTGAATCAACTGCGGCGGCAAGCTGCCAGACGACCGGATATTCTATCAGCTAGCGAAAAATTCGATGATCAAGTACGTAGTGATTTTGAGAAATATCGAAGAAGCCGGTGCCCTAGTGGGGTGAGTTGGAAATTTGTTGAAGGCAAATGTGGCGAAATCGTGTCGAGACAAGGAGAAAAGCGTAGCAAGGCCGAGGCCTTGCGAGCATTTTTGACGCAGTATCGGCGCGATTTTCGTCCGCATTTGACCAACAAATTTTTAACACGCACCACTAGGCCAAGGCGGCAATTTCGATGCTGGCGGCCGGCAGGTCACGCCGACTGGACAGGCTCGTCGAGCGCCAGCCGAGCCATGCGCAATATGCCTTCGTAGCTGCGCGCTGCGGCAATGAAGAGATTGTTGTGGCAGAACCCGGCATCTTCCACACCAGTCACGGCCGCAAGCTCCGCGCCCTGCAACCCGGCCCAAGACGCCGGCAGATCCTTGCGTGCTTCGAAGGTGTCCGCCGCCGCCGGTACAGTGTGCAGCATGTAGCGCTGCTCGGCGATGTTATGGCTGATGACGAACAGCACATTCGGCATTTCATTGCGCACCACCGTTACCCATGGCAGCGCGCTGTTCTTAATGAACAGCAAGCGTCCCTGCTCCAGGCGCTCGGCACTGCGTACCTGCTCCAGCGCAAGCAAACCGCTCACACGGTATTTGACCGCATTGACCAGGATATCCCTGATGAATTCCATTGCCCTGCGAAATTGCGCCAGCCGCAGTTCGTCGGCCGCCGCCGCGCTGGGCGCTGCCTGCTCATCGAGCCAGTTGGGATTGAAACCGGAGATCACGGCCGAGAGGCCGTAGCTTCCCGGCGCATTCTTCGCTGCACCGGTATCGGCCATGTCCAGATATTGCACCAGGTCGCCGTCGATGGCATAAGCGATCTGGCGCGCGCTGTCTTCCGACAGCGTGTAAGAGGCATGTCGCTGGGCAATGAGGGCCACGCAGCGCGGCCCATGCTCTTTCCATACCAGTCCCGCGCTCGCATAGACCACGCCTGATTCCCTCGCGCCGGCAAAGCCTTTCTGATGATGATCGAAGCGGCCGGCCTTGGGATCCCATACGCCGCCGACATCGACGGCGAAGTCGGCGCCGGCAATGATGTCCATGTTGCGGGTGCGGACCAGATTGCAGTTGGGGAACACCAGGTCGAGGACGGCGACGGCCCAGACGTCGTCGGCGTGAAATTTTCCGGAGTGGGTGGCGATTAGCATGGTCGATGAATTGATGTAATGAGCATTCATTTTATAGAAGAGGCCCTGGAACAGGCGTCAAGATGCACTAGTGTTGATATGACAGGCGGTTCGCTCGGGACCGGCATCCCGTTTTCCTGCTCCGACGTTAATTTACAAACTGAAACATATAAGTTGAACAATATTTCCACACGAAACGACCTTTAATTTAGAATCCCTTGCCAGGGAAGCGCACGCCGCCGCCGCGCATTTCAACAAGCCAGCTCGGAAGAGACTTATTCAAGATCGCTTCCTGCAAGCCAGCCACTAACCACAGATCAACAACAGCCGGTGACTAATGATCAGGAAGCGTCGACGCGTGTTCGCGTCGTTGAGCAATCTCAGGAATCTGCCAGCGGCACTGTTGCCCCGCCGCTCCTCGCTGCTGCGCGGTTCATCAAGCAACGAGTGCGCCGTGCATACAATGATCGAGCGTCCGTCTATCAGCTACCCGCTGGAAGACGCATGAACTAATTGCCCTGCCGTCACAAGCGTGCAGGATCGAAAGGAATAGGTGAGTTGTCATGGTTATCAAGCCTGCCGTCCCGGCAACACGCACACGAACGCGCAAAACTGCGGAGAGTTCGGCGTCGGCACCACCAGCGGCAAAGCCGCGCCTGAAAAAGCCATCGATTTCCGTCAGCGACCGCTTGATGCTGCAAAAGGCTCAGCAGCAGAAAGAGTTACTGGAAAGGGCAATGGCGGCATTCGAGTCGATTGCCCCGAACCGTGAACAGTTTGCCGAGCTGATCGGCGTCTCGAAGCGTGGTCTGGACAAATGGCTTTATCCCTACGTACCCGGCAAACCCAAGTCCGAGCAGGACTGCCGCGAAATGCCGGAGCCGGTGCGCCGGCTCTTGATCATCATGATGGAACAACCATCCGCGGTTCGACTCGTTCAGCGCCTGGCTAGGAAACATCATGATTCGGGGGAAGACAATTCGGTTGCTGCAAAAAAGAGCGTCAAACGGAAAACGAAAGATTGATTTCTTAAAAATGCAAGGTCAGACTATTTAATACCTCTTAATCTGATTATTAATTAGGCCGACTCAACACTGACCTCACGGCAACACCGTGTGAATCACAACGCGGGCGAACATAAAATTTTTCGAGGCGCGCCGTTTCCCTAAAAGAAACTATGGCCATGCACTTCAATTAAGATACATGATTGAAGATATTTCATTTACGAAAAATCATGCATCTTTGAAAGATGCTTGATTTACTTAAGGTAACCGCATACCCGGCTGCTCTCAGCTTTCTCGAAGCAAGACCCCAATGGGGTCGACAAATTTGATTAGGATCAAGGCGGCAGATACCCTACCGGATGAAAGTGGCAGCATTCCTAGATCAGGAGGAGCCCATGAAGTCCGAGATGTCCGGCCTGCTCGCTCTCGTTTTAATGTTCAGTGTGCTCGGTTGTTTAGCACAAGAAACAAAGGGAATGAAAGCTGCGCCTCCACCGAAGCCGGATGCCGCAGGCGCCGCCGGAACGCCGACCCCGGCTCCCGAACTTTCACCAGCGGAAGCCCGGAAAACCCTGCAGGAGCAATATGGCGGAGTGGTGATCGACAACACCATCACGGTGGCGGGCCAAGACTTCTTTCGCTCCTTCTCTTTCTTCTGGCGCGAGAAGCCGATGAATGAACGTTACGCGGTATCGATTCACGAACGCCCATCCGCAAGGCTGGGCAACCAAGTCTGGGTAGAGCACAACAATACACGGGTCTACCAGACCATACTGCCCACCTTGCGGGCGCAGATCAATTTGATAGCGGATATCGCTGCAGCCAACTCCTACCAGACCATTTCCGATCTGGAGGTTCAGCGACTATTGTTTAAGGATCCGGACCTCGGCGCCGACGAGTTTTAAATTAATGTATCTGAGCGATGTTCGACACCATGCGGATGAGCCCGGTCTGGCGTTTGGTTCCCGTCTTGGCGAAGATGGATTTGAGATGCGTCCTTGTGGTCTCCTTGCTGATACCGAGGTTGTCGGCGGCATGATCCAGCGTGTCAACCTGAACCATCTGTTCCAGCAGGCGCTGCTCGGCCGCCGACAGCGAAAATGCGGAAGCCACCAGCGGAATCCACGATGCCTGCTGCGCGCAGCGCTGGTGTGCGACCAGCAGGACCAGGGGCGCGCCCTCGTCATCGGTCATGTGAGCGGGAAGAGGGATTCCGATCACCAGCGAACCCGGGTGCTCGCCGTGGCCGGAGATCAGCAGCGAACCGGGAGAGCCGTCGCTGCCGTCGCAGAGATCCTTGATGAAGCCTTCCAAGTGTCTGGCATGATTGTCCTTATGTGAATTGCCGTTTAAAGCAGCATCCTTTTCATCGGCGGTATGTCCGTGCAGCCAGGACCGTCCACTTTCATTCGCATATACCGGCCGGGCGGCCTGATTGACGACGATGACGGGAACATTGAAGCGGTCAATGATTTTCTGGCCGAGGCAGGATGACCGTATCAGTGACCGCAGGCGCGCGCGAAGCCTGACTGCTCGCGGAAGCGGTCGAAGCAACTCTGCAAGTTCGCAGGACGCAACCGGGTTCCGGGATCTGTGCTGATCCTCGACGAGCACCAATACATGCGTGGTGCGCCTGCTTGCGAACAACGGGAACCAGCGCAGCTTTACACCGTGGCTGGTGAACTGTACATCGATCTCCGACGTACTGCATTGCGGATAGAAGGCGGGGTCCGTCCCGCTCTTCATCTGGCATACCGAACAGCATCGACGCGCAGCCTCGATGGCGCATGCGCTTGCACTGTGCTCCTGCAAGTGGGTCTCGAGATGTGCAGCTCCATAGCCATGGGTTTCCTTAACCGTCAGTAACTGGGTATCGTTATGCAATTGCATTATCGATACGGCATCGCATTGCAGGCATGCAGCGAAACCTTCAAGCGCTTCATGCCATGCAGCTTCATCATTCACACCCTCGTACAGCCGGGCGACGAGATGGGGATGGCTTAGCGCGGCCATGCAGTTCTCCTTATTCCCAATGGGGTATTCATATTTTCATAATGAATACCGGCGGATTTGATTAAGAACAAACGAATCACCCAAACTGGGGATGGCCTGACGACCGCAAGTTAAATACGATGCACCCATCGAGTCCTTAACCAGCACGGTGCATCCCATGAAAAAGAATGGCGATTTCCATAGCGTAGAGACGCGCAGCAAAATCATCACAATCCGCTCGATGACCGCATCAAACATGACTATTGTTCTCGCGGGCTTGGTCGCAAGCCTTGCCGCACCGGCAGGCAAGGCCACAGAGCTGATCTATACGCCGATCAATCCGGCGTTCGGCGGCAATCCGAACAACGGACCTGCGATGCTTGCTACCGCATCTGCGCAAAACAAGCACAAGGATCCGGAGGAGGAAGCAAGAAGAAACTTGAGCGAAACACCCCTTCAGAACTTTAATGAAACGTTGCAACGTTCGGTGCTGAGCAGGATTGCTTCAGCGGCAACCGGCCAGGTGCTGGACGCGGGCGGGCGGCTGATACCCGGCACGGTGGATTCGGCAAACTTCAGGATCAGCGTCAATGACATCGGCGGCGGTTCACTAGAGATCGTAACCACCGACAAGACGACAGGCGTCTCCACTTCCTTCCAGGTGTCCCAATGAAGCGCATTGCCGCATCTGTCATTTTCATGTCGGTGTTGATGGTGGGCTGCACCACCATGCAACCGCCGCAAGAAGTCAATAACAAGGCGGTGCTGTCTCCTCCCACGCCGACCACGCGCGATCTGCTGCGCCTGCCGGAACCCAAAGGGCGCGTTACGGCGGCCGTCTACACGATCCGGGATCAGACCGGCCAATACAAGGCTGCTCCCGACAGTTCCTTCTCGACGGCTGTCACGCAAGGTGCCAGCGGGCTACTGGTGAAGGCGCTCAAGGATTCCGGATGGTTCGCTCCGGTAGAGAGAGAGGGGCTGCAGAACCTGCTCACCGAACGAAAGATCGTCCGCGCGCTGGAAGTGCCGGGAGAAAAGCAGGCTGCGCCTATTACGCTCCCGCCGCTCGCATCCGCGACCGTCCTCATCGAAGGCGGCATCGTTGCCTATGAGACTAACGTTCGTACCGGCGGCGCGGGTGCGCGGTATCTCGGAGTCGGCTTGTCGGACCGCTACCGCATGGATCAGGTAACGGTCAACCTGCGCAGCGTGGATATTCGCAACGGCCGCATCCTCAATAGCATCTCGACGACCAAGACTATTTATTCATATGAAGTCAGTGCAGGTGTCTTTCGCTTCGTGAATTTCAAGGAACTGCTTGAGCTCGAAGCCGGCATCACGCGCAACGAACCGGTGCAACTGTGCGTGCGGGAAGCGATCGAGAGCGCTGTCGTGCACCTGACGGTGCAGGGTATTAAGGACCGCGTCTGGGCGCTTAAGAATGACGAGGACTGGAAGTCTCCAATCATCCAGGCCTATCTCCGCGCCGACCAGCAGAACAGCATAGAGAGCGAACAATGACGAAGCTTATCTTGCTGCTGATGCTTTGCATCTGGACTGCCGGCGCGGGTGCGCAGGACATGGGAAGCGGCGATATCGACCTCGGCAGCGGCGGCTACGCTGCCAGCATCAGCCAGACCGGCAGCGGCCACAATGCCGTCATCGATCAGATTGGCGCTTCGGCAGCATCGGTGATTCAGCAAGGATCGTCGAACACCGCGACGGTCAGGCAGGAGGGCGGTGGCAACACGGCGCGGATCTCGCAAAGCGGAAGCGGCAACGAAGTACTGGCGGACCAGAGCGGCGGAGGCAATCTCCTGACCGTAGGCCAGACCGGATCGAGCAACAGGGTGCAGGCCACTCAAACCGGCGGAGCGACCGCAACCGTCCAGCAGACAGGCGGCAGCAACCTCGTTATCGTCGACACCCTCGTCAACGGCGGCGCCATCGGAGTGACGCAGATAGGAAGCGGGGCGACCGTGACGGCAACGCAGTTTTAAGTTTCAACAAGAAGAATTCCAGCGCGGCGCCCACAAGGCTCGTCCGCACTGGCGGCGGACATCGGACAACGGTGTCCGTGTTCACGGCGATCGTCTGCGGACATCGCTTTTATAAAGTCGCTGGGCTTGCGCCTGCGCGAGATGTTCCGGTACTCGATACCGATACTCCAAACCACGAAAGGAATCATCATGAAACTTCGTCTCTCAGCGATTACTTTGGCCCTCGGCCTGGCCTATGCGTCATTCTCTGCATCGGCGCAGACGGCGACGGTGAATCAGCAGACCAATAGCAGCACGGCAACCATCAATCAGAATGCTACTGGTTCTGCTACTTCTGCTGCGATTACACAAGAGGGCGCCGGCGGCCATACCGCGTCGGTGACGCAGGATGGCGCTCAGAGCTCCTCAGTGAGTGTCTATCAAGCACAAGAAGGCAATGATGCAACCGTCACTCAGGGGGCTGGAGCCAGGATGAGTGCAGGCGTCAGCCAGACTGGAACCAATGGTACGGCGACAGTCGAGCAGGTCGGCACTGACCAGAGTGCCAGCATTTCGCAGGCAGGTGACAGCAATAACGCCAGAATCCGGCAACAGGCGTACCAAAATTCTGCCAGCATTAATCAGGCAAGTGGAAATGGCAGCGTAGCCGATATCTGGCAAACCGGTAACAATAATATTGCTGGCATCACCCAGAGCGGAGTTGGCGGACACGAAGGCACTATCTGGCAGAGCGGCGATATTAACCGCGCTTCATTAAACCAGGAAGGCGAAAATCAGACTGCTTTCATTAATCAAACAGGCAGCAGTAACAGGGCCAATGCAAGCCAGACTGGCGCGAATAATCAATTGACTGCCACGCAATCCGGTACAAGCAACCAGATGGACGTCGCGCAGAGCGGTGACGGCGGAGTGCTTACTCTGTCTCAGGCAGGTACAGGAGGTTACATTAACGCTGTTCAGGCAGGTGTTGGAAACAACGGAACCGTCAACCAGTATGGCGTCAACCAGGTTGCCTACTTGAGTCAGAACGGGACGGCTAACACTACCACCATCAACCAGGGAGGAGGTGCTGCTGCGGCTCAGGCTTCCGTGACTCAAAATGGCACGGGCAACACAGCCACCGTAAATCAGAACTAAACTCCAATTGTGTTATTTGCCGCCTTTGGCAAGGTGTGCCGTGCAGGATCGGCGACCGGTTGGCAACATGCAACCGGCCGCTGATCTTTCGCCATTGACGGCCTGGCCCGCGCTTCGCGGTGCGTTTTGATAAGCTTGGGAAAATTAACATGGTCCCCGTTGACATAGATGTCTGGCTCGACACCGAGAGAACCGGCAACCAGATTACCGTGATTCCGTATGTACGGACCGCGGAAGAAATGAAGGTTCATTACGATATCGTCCTGCTGCGCAAGGGAACATCGATCAAGCAGAGCGGCAATGTCCTGGCCTCTGCAAGCAAACCGGGCGGCATGGGCCGCATGACAGTCAATACCGGCAATGGCAATGAATCCTGCCGCATCAATATCGTGCTGCAGACCGATGGCAGCAAGCTCGGGCAGTATGAATTTGATTGCCCCTCTTGACTGAGTGATGGTTTGTATCCAGCCGGCTTTTTAATCTGGCTGGCTGGTTTGATTGATTAATTAAGATTATTAAACTTTCAGGTTCAATGGTTCCAAGGGCGCCCCGCATTTTTCTGGTGTAGAACCGGTCAACAATTCACGCTATGCATTGCCGGGGCAATGTCACGAGCCATTATGTCCCCGGACCGCGGCGCATTGTGACGAACCGGCTTACCGACGCGAGCCCTCTCGTGCGGCCTGCAGTCGGCACGCTTGAAGGCGTGAGCATGTCGATGGCCGTGCTCGCAAGGGTGTCCGGGCATCTCCTGCGCCTCCAGAAAACTGCGAATCGGCTCCGGTTGCTTGAACCGACAAGCCATGATATTGGCGAGCGTGCTGATCCATCACGGATGCGTTCGCGTTTTTCCATGCACCGCCATGCAAAGCCAGCGCTGTCCGATGAGCACGTCGCTTTGATCGAGGCGCAGTGGCCGCCGTGTCATCGAGTTGCTTCGGTACGGCTCTGGCAAGACCATTGCCATGTCGACTTCTTCAATAAGTGAGTAAACCTGCTATTGTTCTTCTTGATATTGAAGTGTGATCGCATTCCGCGCGGCTCCAGCCTGATAATCCGAGGTTCGGAGGCGATCTTATTTTCCGTTTGCCTTGGTTCACCAAGTTGCATTTCGATTGGAATTTCGCGCGCCGTGGCAATTCGTTATGAAACCGACAATACGTCAAGTTGAAGAAGCTCTTGGAGTCAAGTCCGAAGACTGGGACTGCGTAGATCCGGAGGAATTGATCGATGTAATCTACCGGCTGTCTACGGAAGCCGGCGATGTCTCGTCCGAGCAGACCAACGTACACCCCCTGCAGGGTTCCCATCTTCCGGGAAAGCGGCGCACCTGACGCCGCATCCTTCATGTGCACAGCGGCGCACCGCCGGCGCCTTATAAACCCGCTGGCCGCCGCTGCCCCACTCCCGTCGCCTGCTCGAACGCAAACCCCATCCGCAGCAACGCCATCTCCCCCTGATGCCGCCCCACGATCTGCAGCCCCACCGGCAAGCCGTCATCGGTAAACGCGCAAGGCACCGACAGCGCCGGATGCCCGGTCGCGGTGATCAGGTAGCAGGAACGCATCCAGTCGATGTAGCTTTCCATCTTCACGCCGTCGATCTCGGTTATATAAGCCTGTTCGATGGAGAACGGCGGCACCTGGTTCACGGGCAATACCAGGAAGTCGTAGCGCTGCATGAATTCATTCATGCGCTTGAACAGCGCGGTGCGCAGCTTGGCCGCGCGTGCCAGTTTCGGGCCGGTGAGCTTGCGGCCTTCTTCGATGTTCCAGACCACCGTGTCCTTGAGCACGCCGGGATGCTGGTCCATCACCGCGCCGAGGCGGGATTCGAACGCATGGGCGCGCAGCGTCATGAAGATCTCGTGCGCATCGCGCATGTCGGGCCAGGCATCCTCCACCACGCAGCCCAGGTCCTCGAACACCTTGCGCTGCGCCTCGATGGCGGCAATCACGCGCCGGTCCACCGGCAGGCCGCCCATGGTCGGTGCGAAGGCGATGCGCGCGCCCTTCATGTCTTGCTTCAACGAAGCTCTGAATCGTGTGCCGTCTTCGGCAATGGCCAGCGGATCGCGCGCATCCGGTCCCGCGATCACCGACAGGTAGAGCGCGAGATCCTCGACCGTGCGCGCCATCGGCCCGCTGACCGACAGCGTGTCCCAGGCATCGATCGCCGGCACCTGCGGCACCCTGCCGACCGAGGGACGCAGGCCGACGATGTTGCAGTAGTTGGCCGGGCAGCGCAGCGAGCCGCCCATGTCGGTGCCGTCGGCGAGCGCCACCATGCCGGTGGCCAGCGCGACCGCCGAGCCGCCGCTGGAGCCGCCGCAGGTCATGCCCAGGTCGTAGGGGTTGCGGGTGGCGCCGAAGACGGCGTTGAAGGTTTGCGAGCCGGCACCGAATTCCGGCGTGTTGGTCTTGCCGATGCTGATGGCGCCGGCCTGCTGCTGGCGCTCGACGATCAAGACGCTGTATTTCGGCACATTGTGCTCATGCACCTTCGACCCAAAGGTGGTGCGCATGCCGCTGGTGGCGAGCAGGTCCTTGTGCGCCACCGGCAAGCCGTGCAGCGCACCGAGCGGCTTGCCCTGTGCCTGCGCCTCGTCGGCCGCGGCAGCGGCGGCGAGCGCCTGTTCCGCATGCAGCGTGACGATTGCGTTGACTTTCGGATTGACCTGTTCGATGCGGGCAAGATGAGCCTGCATGACTTCGCGCGCGGAGAGCCGGCCGGCCCGGATGGCTTCCGTCAGTTCGACGGCGCTCAGATAGAAGATTTCCTGCGTCATGTTCAATATCCCAGGCTTTGCGGCAGCCACAAGGCAAGCTGCGGGAAGGCGGTCACCAGGAACAGCGACAGCAACATCGCCGCCACCATCCACATCGCCCAGCGCACCGTCGATTCCATCGTGACGCCGGCAATGCGGGTGGTGACCATCAGGTTGACCGCCATTGGCGGCGTGAATTGTCCGATCGCCATGTTCATCGTCATGATGATGCCGAACCAGACCGGATCCCATTTGTAGATGGCCATGATGGGCAGCAGGATGGGCAGGAACACCAGGTAGACCGATACCGCATCGAGCAGCATGCCGGCGATCAGCAGCATGATGGTGATCATGGTCAGCATCAGCGCTTCATTGCTGGTGAAACCGAGCAGAAGCTTGGCGAAGGCATCGAAGGCGCCGAGCGTGGAGCCGGCATGGGCGAACACGCCGGCCAGGGAAATGATCAGCATCACCACCGCGGAGATTTCCGCCGATTCCACCAGCACTTCATAGACCTTGCGCATGCTGAGCGTGCGGTAGACGAAGACGCCGACGAAGAAACCGTAGAAGGCCGCGACCACCGCCGCTTCGGTTGGCGTGAAGATGCCGGTGCGCAGGCCGCCGAGAATGATGACCGGCGCCAGCAGGCCCCAGATCGCTTCCTTGAAGCTGTCCCAGAATTTCGGCGTTTCCTCGCCATCGTCGAGGCCCCAACCGTACTTCCACGACAAGTACAGCGTCGGCAATATCAATGCCAGGCCGGCCATGATGCCGGGGATGACGCCGCCGGCGAACAGTGCCGGCACCGATGCGGACGGCACCAGCACGCTGTAGACGATCAGCGCGACCGAAGGCGGAATCAGGATCGCGGTGGAACCGGCGGCGGCAATCAGCGTGGCCGAGAATTCCTTGGGATAACCCTGCTTGAGCATGCTGGGAATCATCACCATGGCGACCGCCGCCGCATCGGCCGCGCCGGACCCGGAAATCCCGCCGAGGAACATGCAGACCAGGATGGCGACGATACCTTGCGCGCCGCGCCGCTTGCCGACCACCGCGGATGCGAAGCGCACGATGCGTACCGCCACGCCGGCGCGCTCGAACATCATGCCGGCCAGCACGAACACCGGCAGCGCCAGCAATGGATACTTGGCGATGCCATTGTAGGCATTCGTCGGCACCGACATGATGCCGAGGCCTTCGATCAGGATGACGGCGGTGCCCGCCACCCCCAGCGCCACGGCGAGGGGCGCGCCGAGCGCCAGCAGCACGGCAAAGCCGAGGAAGAGAATGAGACTGCCTTCGGCGATCATTCTGCGCCTCCGCCTGCATTGGGTTGGGCTTGAAGAGGCTGGCCAGGCTGTCGAACCAGGCGAATCAGGCGTCCGATGATGCGCAGGCAGATCAGCGCCGACAGCAACGGCAGCCAGATGGTGTAGATCCACTGTGGTATGCCGATGCCCGGCGAGGTGGTGTCGTATTGCCAGTCGTCCCAGAACAGGAAAGTGCCGTACCAGGCGATGACGGCGAACATGATGGCGCTGAGCATCATGATGAAATATTCGACCTTGCGCGCCGTGCCGGGCGCCAGCCGCTCGGTGATGAAGGTCATGCGGACGTGCCGGTTGCGCACGAAGGCGGCCGATGCGCCGAACAGCGTCAGCACCACCATCAGGAAAATCGAGAATTCCTCCGTGAAGGCAAACGAGACGTCGGTGAAATATCGCACCAGCACGTTGGCGAAGGTGATGCAGCAGATCAGTGCCATGGCCAGGGCGGCGCAGGCTTCCTCGATTTTCACCGGTACGCGCGGCGGCGCTTCTCCGCGCGATTGCGCGCTGTCGGGCAAGTCACTCATGAAAGGCTCTTTTGATGCAATGTTTGGTGGGTAATGAAAAGCCGCTCATTGAGCGGCTTTTTACTTTTTGATGATGAGGAATCGGGAACGGAACCGGTTTACTTGCGCGCCGCGATTTCCGCTTCTGCCTTCTTGACGAGATCGACGCCGATGGTCTTGGACCACTTGTCGTACACCGGGCGAGTCAGCTTCTTGAACTCTTCCAGCTCCGCAGGGCCGGGACGGGTGACCTTCACACCCAGGGCTTCGACTTCCTTCCACAGCGCGTTGTCGGTGCCGCTCAAGCCCTTGCGCGCCAGTGCGATCTCTTCCTTGCCGGCCTGGATGGCGGCGGCGCGCACCGCTTCCTGGTCTTCCTTGCTCCAGCTTTCCCAGACCTTGCGGTTGACGACGAAGATCAGCGGGTCGTTCATGTAACCCCACTGGGTCAGGTATTTCTGGCCGACCGCGCTGATCTTGGCGCCGAGGAAGACCGAGATCGGGTTTTCCTGGCCGTCGACCGCGCCGGATGCAAGCGCCGGCTGGGCATCGGCCCAGCTCATCTGCGTCGGGTTGGCGCCGAGCGCTGTGAAGGTATCGTTGAACAGCGGCGAACCGACCACGCGGAACTTCATGCCTTTCATGTCGGCCGGCGTCTTGATCTCGCGCTTGGAATTGCTGATTTCGCGGAAGCCGTTTTCACCCCAGGCCAGCGGCACCACGCCGTTTTTCTCGATGGCCTTGAAAATCAGCTTTCCGGTCTCGCCGGCCATCAGCGCATCGGCCGAGCGGTAATCCGGCTGCAGGAAGGGCAGCGAGAACAGGTTGAGTTCCTTGACTTGCGGCGACCAGTTGATCGAGGAACCGACCGCGAGGTCGATCACGCCCTGGCGGATGGCGGTGAATTCGCGGGTCTGGTCGCCGGCGACCAGCGATGTGCCCGGATACATCTTGATATTGATGCGTCCCTGGGTCTTTTCCTTGACCAGTTCGGCCCAGCGCTCTCCGCCCTTGCCCCATGGGAATGCGGTACCGAGCACTGTCGATAGGCGATATTCGGGCTGGTATTTCTGCTGTGCATGTGCAGGGCCGGCGATGGCGAACGCGGCGCCGATGGCCAGTGCGGCCAGTGTGAAGAGGGGCTTGCGCAAGATGTCTCCTTTGGTATCGAGCGAGCGGCATCGAATGTGCCGCCTGTTATAAAAAACGAAACAGCGGAAAACGGCATGGCGGATGCGGAAACATCCCGGTCCGCTTGATCATCCGGATTCGTGACAGATGTATAAAGGCCCGAACACTTTACCAAATTTGGCTTCGCTTTGCCTTGCTTTCGAGAAGCAATCTTCGGTTTTTTACCCTGCAATCCGCACTTTCGCCGGCACTGTCATAGCGGAACTGACCGGCGCGGTTGGCATTCAATCCATGCTTGCCTTGGCTCAACTCAAGGATGCAAGAATTGGCACGCGCATTGCTTCACGGATGCCACGATAATTTACAGGTACCAGAGCATGAACCAATCCGATGAAATGATCGAATTGCTGGTGTCTTCGCTGGCATCCAGCACTTCCGAACATGATGCCTACCTGTTCAGGGATGCATTGAAACGCCTGGTCAGGACTGCCCAGCAAGAACAACTGATCGATATGCAGCGCGATTTCGATACCGTCTACGACACGATGTCGGGCAAGAGAGCGCGTTAGCCGCTTGCAAGCGATGGCGACCGACCGCCACGCATCAAGGAGCAGGCATACGATCCGGCGGGCAATGCGCAAGAATTGCCTTCGGTTTGCACAAATCGCCAGCGTGGCCGGCAGGACCTGCGCAGCTGGTGCGGCTATTGTGGCTCATTGCACCTCATTGCGGCCACGCAAGCTTGTAACGCGAGGTAAAAGCGGCTGTGCCAACGCAGGGAAGCAACGATATTGAATGGATAACCACTCCCTACGGAGAATGCCATGAATAAGTTGATTCTTGTGCTGGCCGCATTGCTGGGCGGCTTCGGCGCGGCGCAGGCGCAACCTGTGTCGAAAACCGATACAGGGGACAGCGAAGTCTTGCTGATCGTGGATATCAAGCCGGTGGCGGCACAGGTGGCGAAGAATCTTGATGTGGAAGCTACCCGCGTCCCGCTGACCGTGCAGGCACCGATCCACGTGGCAGCAAGCGCCTGCGCTATTCCTGCAAGTGTGCTGGGAGCGCAAGGCGGCGCGGGCGCTGTCGGATGCACCGCGACAGCGACGTCGCCCGCGCTCGAACAGTTGGTAAAAATCCGCCTGCAGCAGCAGTGATGCCGCAGGCGTGAGGCTCGCGTCGGTTCTCTTACTTGGCTGCACCCGATGCGGCCGGCGCCGCTGAGCCCGCTGAGCCTGAAGGATTGCCCGGAGCCGCGCCCGGACCGCCGCGCGCGGCGCGTCTTGCGTCGCGCACTGCCGCCATCTCGTCGTGATGTTTCTGATGCCGGGCCGCGAGTTCCTCCTTGGTCACGAATCCGTCCGCATCGGCGTCGGCCTTTGAAAAGGCTTCCGACTGGCGCGCCAGAAATTCCTGGCGTGACACCTTGCCGTCCTTGTCGGTATCCAGGCTCGCAATCTGGTGGTCGACCATCTTTTGCGCATCCATCTGTCCATGGTGCCGGCCGTGATGCGGCTTGTCGGCGGAACCGCGCGGACCGCCCTGCTGTGCGGAACCGGGCGTCGGTGGGGTAGCCGCCGATGTGCCGGCCGCACCGCCTGCGGGGCTTTGCGCGTGCGCCGAAACTGCTGCGGCAAACAGGCTTGCGAGAAGAAGCGATTTTTTCATGTTGACCTTCCTTCTTGAGAATCAGGGGACTTCCTGCACAGCAGTATAGAAAGCATTGCACAGGCCAAGGTTCATCTTTACCTCTGCTTTCAATGCGCCGCCGTTCGATACACGGACGTACATCCATGGGCGCGCATCGTCTGCTTGCCTGGAGGCATGCACTGCTGGCCAACGCAACAAGCGGAACTTGAATGGAATGCATGCATCCATCTGGCGGAAGCCTTTTGCCGCGGTCACCGTTGCCGCGGCACATGACATGGAGAAAAAGATGAACAGGTTTATCGAAAAGGTCGTGATCGTCACCGGCGCCGGATCGGGCATCGGCGAAGCGACCGCAAGACGCTTTGCCGAGGAGGGTGCGCTGGTCGTGCTCGCCGGCCGCACGCGCGAAAAGCTTGAGAAGGTCGCGGCAGGCTTGCCCCAAGGGAAGCACCTGGTGCGCGTTACCGACGTGTCGCGCCTTGAGGAAGTGGAAGGCCTGGTGAAGGACACCCTGCAGCGCTTCGGCCGCCTCGACGTGCTGGTCAATAATGCCGGCGTCGCACCCGAAGGCAAGGTCAACGAGGCCAGTGTCGAAGACTGGCGGCAGGTCATGTCGATCGATCTGGACGGCGTGTTCTACGGCTGCCGCGTCGCCATTCCTGAACTGATCAAGACCCGCGGCTCGATCATCAACGTGTCGTCGGTATCCGGACTGGGCGGCGACTGGGGATTGAGCTTCTACAACGCCGCCAAGGGCGCGGTCACCAACTTCACCCGCGCGCTGGCGCTGGACCATGGTCCCGACGGCATCCGCATCAACGCGGTCTGCCCCAGCCTCACGCGCAGCGAGCTGACGGAAGACATGTACGCCGATCCGAAGATCATGGCCAAGTTCAAGGAAAGGATACCGCTGGCGCGCGGCGCGGAGCCGGAAGAGGTGGCGGGCGTGATCGCGTTCCTGGCAAGCGACGATGCGCGCTTTGTCAACGGCGTCAATCTGCCCATCGATGGCGGACTGACAGCGTCCAACGGACAGCCGCCGATGGTGTGATGCCGCGCTGCAGCTTGCCGCGCCGAGGATGAGCACTTGCGCGCCAAGGGCGGGCATGGAGGACAAGCGATTCCTATCGCATCTGATGGTCGCCGGCAGTCCCGCACGTGGCGTATCCGCTTGTTCTCATGCCGGATCTCCAATCGTTCGCAGTCCGAGCGGAGTACGTATGGTCGCAATCAGGCCGGCAACGCCAGACCGGGCGACGGATAGCGAAACCCCGGGTTCGGCGACGGCCAGGGCACGGAGCAAGGCGTTCAGTCGCGCAGGCTCGGGATGCAGCAATTCGAGCGCCGCCAGTTGACAGCCCTGGTCCTGCAGAGACAGCGCGGGATGTTTTGCGGTGTTCCACTGAATCAAGGCGGGCGCCGTTCCATTCAAGGGAAGACTGCCGTCTTCCGGGATGGAGATCAGCCACTCCAGACTGCCCCTCGTCATGGGCTCGGCGGTGCCAAGCGGCTCCGTAGCGCAAGACAGCGACGTGCGGATATCTTCCGTCCGCGCGACCCAGCAGGCCAGCTTCGGCACCGGGGCAGGCTGCGCATCCAGTTCGAACCAGCGTGGGCGCGGCGGCTTGCCGGCGGCGGGATCGACGGAAATGACTTCGAGGAACATCGCATTACCTAGGCGCAGCAGCATGTTGTGCGTACCCATGCGCGGGTGCTCGCCTCCGGCCTGCGGCCTCACTCCCAGGCGTTCATGCACGAACTCGCTCCCGGCTTCCAGGGACGGCGATGTAATGGTGATGTGATCGATGCGGCAAGTCACGATAGTTTCTCCTCACGGTTCATATTGCCGGCCGCTTCGTTGTCGGCGGTCAGCGCTCAGCAGTCGATGGACGGCCGGCATGCGCGCAGGTCGCGCCCGTTCACGGCAGCTTGCGCACCTCGGCTTCGTCCGGCGACAGCAGGCGCCCGTCCTCCGCCTGAGGCGCCATGAAGTGCAGCGGCTTGCCCGTGTCTTTTTCCACCAGCTCGGAATGCGGCTCGCCCTGCTCGAACAGATGCCGCTCGCCCCACTGCCGCAGCGCCACCACGACCGGAAAAAGGCTTTTGCCCTGCTCGGTCAGCACGTATTCCTGGTGGGCGCCGCCGTTGCTTCCCGGCTGTGTGGCGAGGATTCCGGCATCGACCAGCCGGCGCAGCCTGTCGGTCAGAATGTTTCGCGCCACACCCAGGCTGCGCTGGAATTCGCTGAATCGCCGCAGCCCGTCGAAGGCATCGCGCACGATGAGTAGCGACCAGCGATCGCCCACCACGCCGACGGTGCGGGCCACCGGGCAAGGCTCGTAGCCATCGTAGTTGCGCTTGTTCATCTCGAAAAAACCCATGAAATTTTGGTTGCATTTTAAAACCGTTTAACCTAATCTCCAAACGGTTTCATTTTGCAACCAAGTTGGGAAAGGTCGATCATGCAATCTCCGCGCTCCGCTATTGCCTTGCCGCATCCGAACGTACAAGGAGCCGCGCCGATGTCGCGCGGTACCACCCTGCTTTTCGCCTGCGCCGCCGGCATGAGCGTTGCGAATGTCTACTATGCGCAGCCGCTGCTGGACGCATTGGCGTCCGACTTCTCCATTTCCCACGCGGCCGTCGGCGGCATCGTCACCGCGACCCAGGTCGGCTGTGCCCTGGCATTGCTGCTGCTGGTGCCGCTGGGCGACCTTGTCGATCGCCGGCGCCTGATGCTGGCGCAGGTACTCATGCTTGCCGCAGTGCTGGTTACCGTCGGCCTGGCCGCATCAACACATGGCCTGCTCCTGGCAATGCTGCTGACCGGGATGCTGGGCACGGCCATGACGCAGGGTTTGATTTCCTATGCCGCGAGCGCGGCGGCCGACCATGAGCGCGGCAGCGTGGTAGGCACGGCGCAGGGCGGCGTCTTCATCGGCCTGCTCCTGGCGCGCGTGCTGGCGGGCGGGATCAGCGACCTCGCAGGCTGGCGCAGCGTTTATCTCTGCTCGGCGGGCACGATGCTGGTGCTTGCGATATTGCTGTGGCGGCGCTTGCCGGCGCTTGCCGTGACCGGGCGCCGCATGAACTACCCAAGCCTGATCGCGTCCATGTTCACGCTGCTGGCGCGCCACCGGGTACTGCAGATCCGCGGCATGCTTGCGCTCCTGATGTTCGCCGCGTTCAACATCTTCTGGAGCGCGCTGGTGCTGCCGCTGAGCGCTCCGCCCCACGGTTTCTCGCACACGGCCATCGGCGCGTTCGGCCTGGTCGGCGCGTTGGGCGCATTCGCCGCGACATGGGCAGGCCGCCTGGCAGACCGGGGTTTCGAACGGCAGGCCAGCCTGGCGGCGCTGCTGCTGCTCGTGGCCGCTTGGCTGCCTCTGTCATTCATGAATCTGTCGCTATGGGCCCTGGTCGTTGGCATCATCCTGCTCGATCTCGGCGGTCAGGCGATCCATGTGACCAATCAAAGCATGATCTTCCGTTCCTCCACCGACGCCCACAGCCGCCTCGTCGCGGTGTACATGACGTTTTATGCGGTCGGAAGCGGCGCCGGCGCCGTGGCGGCCACGGCAAGCTATGCCTTCGCGGGATGGCAGGGCGTCTGCATTCTCGGTGCGGGCGTGAGTGCAACCGCGCTCATCTTCTGGGCGGCGACCCGGCGGCTGATGCCATCCGATACCAGCCAAATCCATTTTGGACATTGAACATCGGGCATTCCGCCCTTGACCTGAAGTGAACTTGAGGTTTTATACTCGCCGGCAGTGAACTAACCATCCGGAGGACACCATGAGCATTGGCATGACGGCCGTCGAGCACAACAAGGCGCTGGTCCGCGAGCTGTACGAGGACTGCATCAACAAGAGGGATCTTGATCGCCTGGAGGCGCTGATTTCGCCGGATTTCGAAGGCGCACGCGGTGAGCGCGGACCGCGCGAATTCCGCGTCACGATCGAAGCGGTCCTTACCGGATTTCCCGACGTGCGCTTCGAGATCCATGACCTGTTTGGCGAAGGCGACAGGGTAGCGGCCCGCTGGACGTTTCGAGCCAGCCATGCCGGCCGCTTCGTCGGCCTGCCGCCCAGCAACGCCGGCGTGATCCAGGAAGGCAACGTCATTTATCAGATCCGCGATGGCCGGATTGTACGCGCCTGGCTGCAGGCGGACCGGCTGGGCGTGCTGCAGCAGATCGGCGCCATCCCCCGTTCCTTCGCCGCTGGCGAAGCCAGGCATAACGCATCGAGCTGATGAAACAATTACCGGCTGGGCCGGCGCAGCATGCTTGCGCAGCGATGGCGATGGCAAACCCGAGCATCGCGCGATCGGTGACTCATTCAACGCTGTCGAGTATCGCGACCAGCTTGTTCGTATCCAGCGGCTTGACCAGGTGATGGTCGAAGCCGGCGGCCAGCGAACACCTGCGGTCGCTTTCCTGGCCATAGCCAGTGACGGCAACCAATATGGATTCGGCGGTTTCGGGTAGCGCGCGCAACCGCTGCGCCAGCTCATTGCCGTCCATCTCCGGCAGGCCTAGGTCGAGCAGGCAGACGTCCGGCACCTCCGCCCTTGCCCGCGCCAATGCCTGGTGCGATCCGTACTCCACCATCACCTGGTGGCCCGAGGCTTCCAGCAGCATTGCCAGCATGGAAGCGGCATCGACGTTGTCATCGACAATCAGGACCCGCAGCGGCCTGGCGCCGCGTTGCATCGATTGGCCGCCGCATGCATGCTCCTGCCCGCAGTCTTGCGCAGGCAGGCGCGGCAGGCATACGCTGAACGTGCTGCCCGTTCCAACCCCCTGGCTGTGGCAAGCCACCGTCCCGCCATGCAGCTGAACCAGGCTGTTGACCAGGGCCAGCCCGAGGCCCAAGCCGCCCGCCGAACGATCGGAGGTGCGCTCGGCCTGCGCAAACAGCTCGAATGCATGTTCGGCCAGATCCGGGCTCATGCCGATGCCGTTGTCGACCACCTCGATGCACACCAGGGATTCGCGGGCCTCGGTCCTGAGCAGAATGCTGCCGCCTTCATTGGTGTACTTGGCGGCATTGTTGAGTATGTTGGCAATGACCTGCACCAGCCGCTTCTTGTCTCCCAGCACAATGGCGGTCTCCGGCGGCAAATGCAGGGCCAGATGATGGCGCCTCGCCTGCATCAGCGGCGCCGCCTGTTCCACCGCGTCGGTGACGATGTGCCTGATGTCGAGCGGCGCATTCTCCAGCGCCACCAATCCCCTGGTGACACGGGACACATCCAGCAGGTCATTGATCAGATGCGTCATGTGATCCACCTGGCGGCCAATGATCTGGCTCGTCTGGCGCACGCGCGCATCGTCGAGCTTTGCAATTTGCAGCAGCTGTGCGGCCGCGCCGATCGGCGCCAGCGGGTTCCTCAGCTCATGCGCCAGCATGGCCAGGAATTCATCCTTGCGCCGATCGGCAATCTTCAGTTCCTCCTGCGCCGACCGGCGGTCGGTGACATCGCGAAAGAAGAGGGCCATGCCGCCATCGAGCGAGCGATGGGCTCGTATCTCGATCCATGCCTGCGTCTCATCAGGAAAGGTGTAACTGATTTCAATGATCTCGGCCTTGCCGGTTTCTTTCACCTGGCGGTAGATGACTTCGGTATTGGTACCCTTGAGCTCGGGCCAGACGTCCCAGTGGCTGCGCCCGATCACCTCGTCGGCTGAACGCTGCGTAATCCGCAGCCCTTCCGAATTCATGCGCACAATTGTCCAATGGCGGTCGAGCACCGAGAATCCTTCCGCCATGCTGTCGAAAACGTACTGGCTCTGGTCACGCTCGGCGCGCAATTGCGCCTGTGCCTGCGCCGCCTCGATCGCGGACCAGGTCCGCTCGGCCATTTCCTGCGCCAGCTTGAGTTCTTCCGCCCGCCAGGCGCGCGGCGTGGCGCTGTGGATGGTCAGCACCACGTGCAGTTTGCCGGCCTTGATCAGGGGCAGCAACAGCTCGGCCCGCACGCCGATGCTTTCATAAGCCTGTGCGTGCTGCGCGGTACGGCTGTCATGCTCGACGTCGTCGTTGGTCACCACCATGCCGGTGCGCAGTACCGCGATCATCTCCGGGCCGAAGTCGTCCATCGTCTTGGTGTGGCCCGCGAGGCTGGCGGATCCTTGCGCCGTCCAGTCGCGGCGGATGAAGATGGTGCCCCTGTCGTCGTCGACTTCGGCATACAGCACGCGCGACGCATCCAGCTTGCGCCCCAGCAGCTCGCAGGCCGCGGCGGTCACTTCGTCCGGATTGCTGAAGGGGCGAATTCGGTCGGACAATTCGAGATGGAAAGCCTGGCTGGCGCGTATGTCTTCGAGCTGCCGCACTTTTTCCGCCAGCGCCTGGCTCGCCTGTTGAGCCCGCGTCACGTCATTGCCCTGCGCGAAGATGCCGGTCACCCGCCCGTCCTGGCCGATGATGGGTTGATACAGCAAGTCCACATAGCGGTCTTCCATCGGAGCACCGGCCTTGCGCTGCAAGCTGATCTTGCGCTCCCTTAAGACTATCGGTTCGCCTGATTGAAATGCGCGATCCAACAATTCTTCGAAGCCTTGTCCCGCAATTTCGGGGAGCGCTTCGATTGCCGGCTTTCCTATGATGTTTCGATGCCCCACCAGCTGGTAGTAGGCCTCATTGACGATTTCGAATACATGGGTCTTGCCGGTCAGCACGGCAATGAAGCCCGGCGCCTGGTTGAACAGCATCTGGAGCTGGCTGCGCTCGGCATTCAGGATGCGCGTCATCGCTTCATGCATCTGCGGCCGGTTCATCAGCGGCATGTCGGGCACGGCGTCGGCATCCTGTTTCAGGAAGTATGTATTGGACGAGGTATCGAACCGATACAGGTCGGTCACGTCGATCGCGTTCTGGCTGACAAAGGCGACCTTGCCGGTCTCGTCGAACACCGGGGTGTGCACCGCGCTCCAGTATCGCTCCTCGAAGACAGTTCCTTCGGGAGTTTGGCGCGGGATGGCGTAACGCAGCAATGAACTGGTGTGAGGCATCTGCGTGGCGATGGCAAATTCGATCGATGCGCGCACTTCATTGAGGTTGGTCGAATTGGGGTCGGCTGGGTTGGCGGGAAAGGCATCGAAGATATGCTTGTTCAGGATATCGTCGGCAGTCCGGCCGGTCGCTCGCAGATAGGCAGGGTTGGCGCCGATGATCATGAAACCGGTATCGATCAGCAGGTAGGGATACGGCGATGCGGTGAACAACGCAGAAAAATCAGGTCGAGTAGCCATCGCTTTTTTGTCTATCGCGCCGCATGCGGATGCGGCGCGATTCATCGGGATTCGGAGATGTTGGATGCCGGCCGCCGAAAATGGCTCCTGCAATTGTGCTGCAACTGCGCTGCAACTTAAAAGCAAGCTGAACTTGAAGCAGACTGACCGACTTCGGAAAGATGCCCTCCGCAAATGAAAAGCGCCTGTCCCACTGCAAAAGATACGAAAGCTTCCCACTATAACCGGATCCTTGCGAAGGAATTTTTCGAAGCGGCCACGAAAGGATGCCGTGCAGGGCCTTCACATGCGCTTTGATGCGCTTCGATGCATTTCGGCATCATGCCTGTCCGGCAGCAGTCCTGGCAGCAGTCCTGACAGCAGCCGCATTCATTGCCGACGGTGTCGCGCATCCCCGCCGGTCGATGGATGCGCATAATTAGTTGCGCACCGCAATTATTGCCGGTCGGGATGTCTCCGCCCGATACAAAAGCTTCGCATCGCCGATATCTCCAATGGCGAAAATTTTGCGATAATTCGTATCCAAGCTAATACGCAAGATTCATCACGTCATGCTTTCCGAAGTTCTCATGTTCCTGTTTTCGGGCCTCGGCCTCTGCATTTTCGCTGTCCTGGTTGCCGCGCTACTCTACTGGCTGAAGCTTTAGATTTCCCCACGACCAATGAGACATATCTTAATCGTTGATGATGCCGAAGAAATCGTCTATCTGTTCCGAAGAAGCTTCGAGGCGCAGCGATTCCGCGTGACAGCTGCCTACGATGGAAAAACGGCGTTGAAGTTGATAGAGAATGATCCGGTCGATGGAATCGTCAGCGACTTCCGGATGCCGGGAATGGATGGGGACGAGCTGATCACCCGCATAAGAAAACACCAAGCCAATATCCCCGCCATCATTGTCTCGGCCTATGCAAGCGATGTTCCCGATCAGGATGCCAACACGAAGGTGTTCAGCAAGCCGGTATCGCCGATACAGCTGGTCTATCGGATGATAGACATGCTGATCGATGCCGAACATGCGCGCGACCCGAAAGGGAACGAATAAGACCCGTCAGGAAAAGGGACTGCACCAGGCGCATGAATGCAGTCCCTTTGTGCCTCCCAATAACGCCAGTCTTCAAGTGGCACGGTTGAATACTAGCCGAGGCCAGGTCCGCCTGGTTTGTCAGGAATCAGACATGACAAGTTCAATCGGGCTTTCCGTTGCGCGAGGAACTCCCGGCTTATCCGCGGCCCGGCCTTGACAAGGCTGGCTCATAAGGCTGGCTCATGCAGAATCCGCATGAGGGTTGCAGGACATATTCCCTTTATTCCTTTTATTTCTTTTCCCGCCTTTTTCTTGTTGTTAAAATTGCCAGCGCCACGCTTAAAAGAGAAACAAGAAAAGCATAACCTTCGGAAAATCGTTTCGCGGCATTCTGAGCAGGGCCGGCGTCCTTCCGCTGCCGCGCACCGGAATTCACCGGCTGCAGTACGATAGCGATAGTCATGCTTGTCCGCCGTTTTCCGCCATTCATCATCTTTCAGGAAGTCCTCTCATGTCGACTTATCGCAAGAAAATGCTCAGCACCCTGCTGGCCGCAAGCGCCTCGGTCATGCTCGTCATCGCTGGCCCGGCTCCGGTGCAGGCGGCCGATCTGAAGATTGCCTTGGCGGCGGACGTGTCGTCGCTCGATCCGCATTTCGTCAATATCGCGCCCAACATCGCGCTTTCCCAGCACATGTTCGACGCACTGGTGCACGTCGACCCCAACGGCCAGCTGATTCCCGGCCTGGCGGCATCCTGGAAGGCGGTCAATCCGACCACCTGGGAATTCAAGCTGCGTCCCGACGTCAAGTTTCACGACGGCTCGGAGCTGACGGCGGAAGACGTCGCCTACTCGCTCGACCGGCCGGCATCGCTGACCAACAGCCCCGGCCCGTTCACCAGCTATACCAAGCAGATAGTCGGCAAGGAAATCGTCGACGCGCAGACGATACGCCTGAAAACCGCGACCCCCTACGGTCCGCTTCCGCTCGATGTCAGCTCCATCTTCATCGTCTCGAAGAAGGCGGCCCAGCAGGCCGGCACCGAGGACTTCAACCGCGGCAAGGCGGCGATCGGCACCGGCCCGTTCAAGTTCGGCAGCTACCGGCGAGGCGACCGCATCGAACTTTTGCGCAACGACGCCTACTGGGGCACCAAGCCGGCCTGGGACAAGGTAACTTTCCGCATCATCGCCTCCGACACGCCGCGCCTGACCGCGCTGCTGGCCGGCGAAGTCGATGCGATCGAATCCGTGCCGACCGTGGATATCGGCAAGGTGCGCGCCAATCCGAAATTCCGCATCGAGCAGAAGGTATCGTGGCGCACCATCTTCTGGCATCTCGACCAGTCGCGGGACAAGTCGCCTTTCGTGTTCGACAAGTCCGGCAAGCCGCTGGAGAAGAATCCGCTCAAGGATGTCCGCGTGCGCCAGGCGATTTCCAAGGCGATCAATCGCCAGGTGCTGGTTGAACAGACCATGGAAGGCCTGGCGGTTCCCGCATCGAACGTGGTGTCGCCCGGCATCTTCGGTCACGCGGAATCGGTCAAGGTGGAAGCGTACGACGTGGCTGGCGCGAAGAAGCTGCTGGCCGAGGCCGGCTATCCCGAAGGCTTTGCGCTGACGCTGCACGGCCCGAACAACCGCTATGTGAACGACGACCAGATCGTGCAGACCACGGCGCAGTTCCTGAGCCGCATCGGCATCCAGGCCAAGGTGGAGACCATGCCTCTGTCTTCGTACTTCGGCAAGGCGCGCGGCGGCGAATTCAGCATGGCCCTGCTGGGCTGGGGTTCGCTCGCGGGCGACTTTTCGCTGCGCTCGCTGCTGGGCACGCCCGATCCTGATTCCGGCTGGGGCACCTGGAACTGGGGCAAGTACAGCAATCCCAAGGTCGACCAGTCGGTGCGCAGCGCGCTGTCTTCGGTCGATGCGCAAAAGCGCGAAGCCGCGGCCAGGGAAGGCGCCGTCACGGCGCTGAAGGATTACGCGGTGATCCCGCTGCACCACCAGTATGCAACCTGGGCGGTGCGCAAGGGCGTCAAGTACATTGCGCGCACCGACGAATTCACCTTCGCTCACCAGTTCGTTCCGGAATAAGTTTTCATAAGATTCCGTAACACATGTTCGCATTCATCTCCCGGCGCATCGCGCAGACCGGCGGCGTCCTGCTCATGATGTCGCTGCTGGTATTCCTCGGCGTCTATGCGATCGGGAATCCGGTCGATATCCTGGTCAACCCGCAGGCCGACCAGGCCGACATCGCGCGCGCCACGGCGGCGCTCGGCCTCGACCAGCCGCTGTGGAAGCAGTACGCCCGCTTCCTGCAGGGCGCGCTCGCCGGCGACCTCGGCCGGTCGTTCATCCACGACACCTCGGCCATCGGCCTGATACTGGAGCGCATGCCGGCAACGCTGGAACTGTCCTTCGTCGCGATGGGCATCGCGGTCTTGCTCGGCGTGCCGCTGGGCCTGTGGGCCGGCCTGCGGCCCGAAGCCTGGTCCGGCCGCGCCATCATGGCCGGTTCCATCCTCGGCTTCTCGCTGCCCACCTTTTGGGTGGGACTGATGATGATCATGCTGTTCTCGGTGCAGCTGGGCTGGCTGCCGTCCAGCGGGCGCGGCCCGACCACCGACATCGCCGGGTTCCCGGTGTCGCTGCACAGCGCGGAAGGCTGGCGGCACATCCTGATGCCGGCGATCAACCTTGCGCTGTTCAAGCTGTCGCTCATCATCCGGCTCACCCGGGCGGGAACGCGGGAAGCGCTGCTGCAGGACTATGTGCGCTATGCCCGCGCCAAGGGCTTGCGCGAACGGCGCGTGATCGGGGTCCATGTGCTCAAGACCATCCTGATCCCCATCGTCACCGTCATCGGACTGGAATTCGGCTCGCTGATCGCTTTCGCCGTGGTCACCGAATCCATCTTTTCCTGGCCCGGCATGGGCAAGCTGCTGCTCGACTCCATCAATCAGCTCGACCGGCCGGTGATCGTGGCCTACCTGCTGATGACGGTGTTGCTGTATGCAATGATCAACCTTGCCGTGGATATCCTGTATGCCGCGCTCGATCCGCGCGTGCGCCTGGCCGGAGCGGCACAATGACTCCTTCTCCGGAAACCGGCACGCCCTTGAGTACCTCGATGAATACCCCGGCAAGCACCCCGCTGCGCAAATTCCTGTCGGCCTATTTCGAAAGCCGGCTCGCGCTGCTGGGCCTGATCCTGCTCGCCGCGATCCTGTGCGCCGCGGTGCTGGCGCCCTGGATCGCCATGCAGGATCCCTACGATCTTGCCCAGCTCGACATTTCGGATGCTCGCCGCGCGCCCGGCTCGCCCGCGAGCGACGGCCTGCGCCATTACCTGCTGGGCACCGATGAACAGGGGCGTGACATGCTGTCGGCCATCCTGTACGGCCTGCGGGTCAGCCTCTTCGTGGGCGTGAGCGCCACCCTGATCGCGCTGTCCATCGGCATGACGCTCGGGCTGATCGCCGGCTATGTCGGCGGCAAGGTCGATGCCTTCATCATGCGCATCGCCGATCTGCAGCTTTCCTTTCCGGCCATCCTGATCGCGCTGGTGCTGCTGGCCATACTCGGCAAGGGCACCGGCAAGATCATCATCGCGCTGGTGGCCGTGCAATGGGCGTATTACGCCCGTACCACCCGGGGCGTGGCCATCGTCGAGCGGCAGAAGGAATACATCGATGCCGCGATCCTGCTCGGCCTGCCGGTGACGCGCATCCTGTTCCGGCACCTGCTGCCTAACTGCCTGCCGCCGCTGGTCGTCGTGGCGACGCTGCAGGTTGCCGCGGCCATCGCGCTGGAAGCCACGCTGTCGTTTCTCGGCGTCGGTCTGCCGGTCACCGAGCCCTCGCTGGGACTGCTGATCGCGAACGGCTTCCAGTACCTGCTCACCGGAAAATACTGGATCAGCTTTTTCCCGGGCGCGGCGCTGCTGCTGACCCTGGTGGCCATCAATCTCGTCGCCGACCGCTTGCGCGATGTGATCAACCCCCGCCTGCAGGTGCACTGATGTCCTCCATTCCATCCCATCCAGGCATGCCCTCGGACGGCAAGGGACTTCCGGTGCTTGCCGTCGAGGACTTGCGCACGCATTTCATCGGCCGCACCGAGGCGACGACGGCGAAGGCGGTCGACGGCGTGAGCTTCCATGTCGGTGCCGGCGAAATTCTGGGTCTGGTCGGCGAATCCGGCTCGGGCAAATCGGTCACCGGCGCGTCGATCATGGGACTGGTCGACAGGCCGGGACAGGTGGTGGGCGGCCGTATTCTCTTCAAGGGACAGGACCTGCGGCAATACGGCGGCGAGCAGATGCGACGCCTGCGCGGCAACCGCATCGCCATGATTTTCCAGGACCCGATGATGACGCTCAACCCGGTCCTGCGCATCGATACCCAGATGATCGAAGCCGTACTCGCCCATGAACGGGTCGGCAAGTCCGCTGCCCGCGCCCGCGCGCGCGATGTGCTTGCGCGCGTCGGCATTCCATCGCCGGATGAACGCCTGCTCGCCTATCCGCACCAGTTCTCGGGCGGCATGCGCCAGCGCGTGGCCATCGCGATAGCCTTGCTCAACCGTCCCGACCTGATCATTGCCGACGAACCGACGACCGCGCTCGATGTGACGATACAGGCGCAGATCCTGTACGAAATGCAAACGCTGTGCCGCGAGTCCGGCACCGGCCTGATCTGGATCACGCATGATCTCGCGGTCGTCGCCGGCCTCGCCGACCGCGTCGCCGTGATGTATGCCGGGCGCGTGGTGGAGCAGGGCAGCACGCGCCAGATCATCAAGGCGGCCCGGCATCCCTACACCCGCGCGCTGATGGATTCGATCCCCTCGCGCGGCGTGCGCGGACAACCGCTGCGCCAGATTCCCGGCAACCCGCAGTCGCCGCTCAACCGCCCTTCCGGCTGCGCCTTCCGCGAGCGCTGCCCACGCGCCACGCAGGCCTGCCTGCAGGAGCCGCCGGTGACCATCGGCGGGGGTGAAGGTGAAGAGGGACGCGAGCTGCGCTGCTTTCATCCCGTGGGCGATGACAGTCCCGCATGATCGAGAACCCACTTGAAATGATCGCGCCATGAGCACCACACCACTGCTGGAACTGCGCCGGGTGTCCAAGCATTTCCGCAAGCCGCCCGGACTTCTTGCGCGCCTGCGCAATGCCGCCGGCCTGCCGGCGCGGCAAGCGCCGGGGGTCGTCGCGGTTGACGATGTGAGCCTGTCGATCCGGGCCGGCGAAGTCGTCGGCCTGGTCGGAGAATCCGGCTGCGGCAAATCCACCCTGGGAAGAATGGCCGTCGGCCTGCACAGCCTGTCGGCCGGCGAACGGTTCTGGAAAGGCGAACTGCTGGCCGGCGCGAGCCGGCTGGCGCCGCACCGGACCAGCCTGGGCATGCAGATGATCTTCCAGGATCCCCAGGCTTCGCTGAACCCGCGCATGCGGGTGCAGGACATCATCGGCGAAGCGCCGGTCGCGCACGGCATCGTGGAGCGCCGCCGGCAGGCGGAGTATGTGGAGACGCTGCTCGAGCGGGTAGGCCTGGACCCGGCGGTGATCCGGCATTTTCCCTATCAGTTTTCGGGCGGCCAGCGAGCGCGCCTCGGCATTGCCAGGGCACTGGCGGTCGAGCCGGAATTCCTGGTCTGCGACGAAGCCGTGGCCGCGCTCGACGTCTCGATACAGGCGCAGATCCTGAACCTGTTCCTGCGCCTGCGCGACGAATTGAACCTGACCTACCTGTTCATCAGCCATGACTTGCATGTCGTTCATCATGTCAGCCATCGCATCGTGGTGATGTACCTGGGACGCGTGGTCGAATCGATCGCGGCCGAGCGTCTCTTCAGCGATGCCAATCATCCCTACACCCGCGCCCTGCTGGCCGAGGTGCCTTCCCTGGAACCCGCGAAGAAGCGTTTCATCGCCATCCGGGGGGAGATGCCGTCGCCGATGGCCCCGCCATCGGGCTGTCACTTCCATCCGCGCTGCCCGCACGCGATGCCGGTGTGTCGGAGCGAGGCGCCGCCGCTGGCGGAAATCGCGCCGGGGCATCACTCCGCCTGCCACCTCAATCACGTATCCGCCTGACCGGGCTTCCTTGCGGAGGCGAAGCTGCCGCCGCAAGGAACCCTTTTCTTCTCCCGCGCCACTCACAGAATATGGTCGCGAAAAGCGGCAATCCGACACTGACGAGGAGAGACCAGAATGACTTGGAACAACGGCTATGTATCGGACGTGAGCTATCCGGTAACGTTTTATGCGGAACAGAGCCCGGCGCATCTCGGCTTTGCCTGCATGCTCAGCGGCCATGAGCCGGTGGCGCTGGACAAGCCGTTCACCTACTTCGAACTGGGCTGCGGCCATGGCCTGACGTCCAATGTCATGGCGGCGACCCATCCGCATGCCCGCTTCTTCGCGAGCGATTTCAACCCGGCGCACATCGTCAACGCCCGCGAACTGGCGGAGGCCGCCAACCTGGAAAACATGGTGTTTCTGGAAGAGAGTTTCGAGGACCTGGCCGCGGGCAAGATTACGGATCTGCCCCAGTTCGACTTCGTCTCCATGTACGGCATCTATTCCTGGGTCAGCGCTGCGAACCGCCGGCATATCGTCGACTTCCTCAAGCGTTACCTGAAGCCGGGCGGCATCGTCTTCATCAACTACAACGCCATGCCGGGCTGGAGCGCGGCATCCACGCTCCACCGCCTGGCGCGGCTGCATGCGGACCTGCACCCCAATGGCAGCGCCGAACAGATCGACCAGGCACGCGATTTCGTCGAGCGCCTGCGCAACACCGGCGCGCGTTTCTTCACGGCGAACAACAGTCTGGCTCCATACCTGGAGTGGTTCAATGACAGCGACAGAAATTACAGGGCACATGAATACCTGAACCAGGATTCGGGTGCGCTCTATTACGCCGATGTGGTACGCGAAATGGCCGGCGCAAAGCTCGATTATGCCGGTTCGGCCCATCTGTTCACGAACTTTCCCGAATTGCACCTGACGCCGGACCAGCGGCGGCTTCTCGAAACCATCGAGCATGGCGTGCTGCGCGAAACGGCGCGCGACTGCATCCTGAACAATTCCATGCGCCAGGATGTTTACGTGCGCGGCGTCCGCCGCCTGTCGCCGGCCAGGCTGGCCACGTGGATGGGCAAGACCGGGCTGGCGCTCAGCCGTCCCTATGTTCCAGGCACCGTGAAATTTGAAGCTGTGGGCGATGATAACGAGGGCATGAATCTGCTGTACACGTCGGTGCTGGATGCGCTCGCCAAACGGCCGCACCGCCTGTCGGAACTGGCGGCGCTGCCGGCCTTCGAGGGCCTGCATGCCTCGGCCCTGCTGAAGGTGGCCTCGATGCTGGTCGAATTCGACAGGGTTGCGCCCTATTTCGTGCAGACAGCGGCCATCGATCCGGCGCCTGCTCACCGCCTCAACATGGAGCTGGCGCGGCTGTCGGAGACCAGCGACGAATACAAGGTGCTGGCGTCGCCGCTGCTGGGCAGCGGTACGACGGCGGGTCTGATACAGCGTCTTGTCTATCCGTTCGCGGCGCAGCTTGGAAAGGACCTGGACGTCGAGACGATCGCCCGCTATATCGATTCGGTGGTCGAAGCGCAGGGAGCGCCCCTGATGCGCAACGGCCAGCCGATCGAGAGTGCCGAGGAACGGCATGAGGAGATCCGCAATACGGTTCGCGCGATCATTGCCATGCGCCTGCCGATCTGGCAGCAGCACGGAGCTCTGGGCGACTGCACACCGCTGTTGTGCACCGCGGAGTAAGCGCGGGCGGCATCTACCGACGCGCCTGCCGCAACCGCAGCAACTACCGCCGCCAACGCTCGCGACCCTCGGGGTCGTCGGGCTGGTCCCTCTGAAGGGGAAACATCAGCGAAGCAACGGCGGCAATGACTGCCAGAACGGCAGTGGAAAGATCAAGCCAGTCCATAACGACCTCCGACCTTGTCGGTGCGCGCCAAACCCGGCGCCGAGCCGTGACGCGCTCTAGCGAATCGAACACAATGTTTTCACCAGCAAGCCGATCAGGATGACCGCGGCCAGGCCGGCGAACACCTTGTCAGTATAGAGCTCGTTGCGGTTCTGGAAAACCTACCAGCCCAAGCCGCCCTTGCCGGAAGTCGCGCCGAAAACCGGCTCCGCGGGCAGCGCGTCCTGTCTTCGCCGGTGAAGTCGGCGATGGTCGTCACGTTCGGACTGGTGCTGACCAGGCAATACGGAATGCAGGCAAGTTCAAATCCTGCGGCCAATGCGAGGATCTGCAGACGGGCAAAGTCGGTATCGCTCAAGGGCCGCGCCAGGTCGAGACCGATGACTTCGGCACCGAGCAGCGCATCCAAAGGACGGATAGTCAGGTTTGTTTCGGACCCGCTAGAGCGCTTTCGGTTTGACCGGCCTAGGCGAGGCCTAGGTGGTTTGCCGGCGAAACAAGGCGTGGTGACGCGACATGGCGGGCTCGGCGCCCCCGGGCCATGGCAAGGAGGACTCGGCGTCCCCACACAACGCAGTGTCGCTGGCAAAGCAGGCGGGATCGTCAGGCGGGTCAAACCGAAAGCGCTCTAGTTTCGGTGACGAGAAAACAAGGGCGACAACGGACATGGAGACAACCCGGGAAAGAATTTGGCAAGGAATTCTATGGCGGGTTCTCGAGCGGATTGCGGGTGGGTGTAGGGAAGAATCGGTTTGTCTCGGATGCAGGGCAAGGCGCGAGGAGCGCCGTGTGGCGGGCCACACAAGCGACGAACAACGCTGCCATGGTGAAGTGGGCCCAAGGCAGGCCGAGGCGACCTTACACCCATTCGCCATCCGCTTAAGGCCGTGCAAACGAAGCTTAATAGCTATCTATGTAAGCTGGTTCTTTGCACATAGATGCAGTTGTGACACTGAGATTTCAATTTCAAAAGACACCGGCAGAGGAAAGGCAGCGGAGCGCAAACCGTTGTCCTTTCCCTTCGGCGTTCAAGAATCAGAATCAGCTACGGCTGAAGGCGTCCGCCTTCAAATAAAGTTACCGTAGAGGAGGGTACCGCTGGCGGCTGGCTTCACATCGATGGCCGTATCCGCGAAGTGTTCTCCAGTAATACCGCTTTCATTCAACTTGCTGTAAGCGACCACGTTTCCTTGCGTGTGCTCCTTGATATCGACATTCTCGGCTGTGACATCATCCCCGAACTCAACGCCGAGGACCTTGTTGTTATTGCTTAGGTCAATGCCTTTTTCGTCATCGGAACCGATATAGACGCCTTCGCCGTAGCCAGGATCTATATTGCCGGTATCGTTGATGAAGGAATTCTGAATGACGTTGTCCGAACTGTTCTTGCGAAAGTGGACTGCTTCCTGCCCGGTCCCCGTGATCGAGAGATCATCAAGCAGGCTTTTATTTGTACCATCGAAGACGATGCCCTTCTGGCCGCCGGTGACGCTGAAGCCCTTGAGGGTAATGTTCTCGCTATCTTCAACATGAAGAGCGTACCCGCTGTTCATGTCTCCGCCATTGATCTTGGCGTTCCGGGAACCCTCGATCGTGACGTTCGATTTCCCTTTCAATTCGAAATTGCCATTGTATTCGCCGTCGGCCAGACGGATCGTCGTGCCCGATTCCGCGTTTGCGAGCGCCGACTTCAATTCTTCCGAATTCTTTACCTCGATCGTTTTGCCCGAACCCTTGGCACCCACATCATTGGGTTTCTCGGTGTACGTCCTGGCATTTTGACTGCCCCCGGTTTTTGTAACGGACATCATAGCTCCTGTTAAGTAATGGTGATTTCATTGCACTTGCCGCGGCAGATTGCTGCTTTGCTGCCAGCTCGCCGACAGCGTGTAAATCTGTCTAACAATGATGAGTGGAACCGGAAGCCGAAAGATTCCTTTCGAATGGTGAAATGTTGTTCAGATCGACGCCAATCCGGAAAAGCATTCCATCCCTGTTACAGCTTGAGTGGTAGCTTGCGTTGCGGTCATTGAATACAGGAGGTGTCGCGGTGACAAGGCAGTCGAGCCGGCCCGCAAAGCAAAGCAATAGGAGTTTCTTTACCGGGCCGCCCGGTTTGCGGCAATGATGATCTGGCGAATAGGAACGGCGGCCCTATGCAGTTTGCACGTTGCATGAGATTGACAATAGCCCCCGGGAGGGGCCATTGCCGTAACCGGTCAGAACGCTTCAAGTTCAATGCATGCAATGCCGCAGGCAGCCTTGCCCCTGATCCCCGATCCCTGGTTAGCGTGTTGTTGAATCAGGATAGTTAACCGCTACACCGCGCGTTTGAAGTTCGCGCATGACAGCATTCTTAATCTCCCCATATGTTGCCTGGACGTTCGTGAGCCTGCCTGTAAAGGCTTGTAGAAAACCTGGCGGCAAATCATCGCTTTTTAGTCCGCGTAAATCCAATGCCTGGCTGTAGTCACCAGCGCGAATCCATTGCAGGATGTTCGTGGCGACGTGAACCCTCCGCTGCCGACCTTCGTCCGATTGGAGGCTTATGGACCAGTCGCGCAAGGCATTCCGCCAGTGAGCGAGTTCCTCCGCTGCCCCAAGGGCAGTCGACGCCGATGCCTGCTGAACATGGGCAACTGCCGCACCGGATGGTGGAAATTTTTGCGACCGGGTTGGCGAGCTCGGTGAACTAGCTTCATGCAAATCAATACCTGCAGTCCTCAGTGTCGTAACAAGGCCGGTCGGCAATGACCCCATTTGAGGCAGAAAGAGACTCAGGCGCCCGTCCGTGCCCTGATGCACGGTGGAATTTTCGGCATCCCACAGCAAGGAAGTAGCCAGAGCGATCATCTGCGAGCTTATCCTGCCTCCGCTAGTTTCCGCATCAACCCATGCGTTCACTACGCTACGCACTTGCTTCAACTGATCGGCATTGATTGGCTCAAGTGGAGTGCTGTCAGGAGCGGCTTGCATCGAGCTTCTCGCGGTGTGCCCCGATGGTGGCGAAAGAGCCAGTTCTTCCGGGTCTACCGATGGAAGCGATGGTAACGAACGCACCGACTCCTCCGGTTGTATCGACTCCTCCGGTTCTGTCGACAGAAGCAATGGTAACGGATGAGCCGTCTCCCCCGATTGTTCCGACCGAACCGATGAAACCGGTGAAGCCGCCCCGTCCAGGTCAATACCTGCATTGTTCAATGCCGTGTGAGCGTTGGTCGACAATGAACTACGTTGAGGCAGAAAGAGCCGCAGGCGCCCCTCACTGTCCTGGGTCACGGTGGACTGAGCGACATCCTTCATGAAAGCTGTAGCCTGAGCGACTCGCCCGAGAACACGTGCATCGTCGGGTCCGTTCTTATAAATCCAATTGCCCAGTGCGGCACGCACTCGGCCCAACTGAGCCTCGCTTATTGGCAGACGCGGAACAGCGCTGGGACCGGCCTGTGGCGAGGCGCGGACGCTTCGCCTTTCATCGGCCATCCGCGCGGCAGCCTCCAGATCACGTTGCAGCATTGTTCTCTTAATCTTCACCATGCCACCAAGATAAAGTTTCGGCGGTAGCTGATTCGGAGGTAAGTTCTGTGCCCGTTCGCGGCGCGCTTCCTTCTGCTGCTGCGATTTCAAAGTATCGGGAAGCCGAAGTGAAACGGAATAGTCAATGGAGGAACCTAGAATTTTCATGATATTCACTAAATAAGTTATCCGTCGAACTTGCCGCTCATATGCGCGCTTGCCGATAGGACGGTTTGATCAATGCTCGTGGCGTGCCCCCATGTCGAATCCACCATCCCTGACCGAACGGCAGACCAGCCATATCGTCAGGCGCGGTGAACGCAGCAAGGGCACCTTGGACCCGGAACCAATTGAATACGAAACACTGGCGTTGCGGTCCGTTACGTAAACCTTTGGCTTACGACCCGATTGAGTGGCTCGATGGGCCGGACGGTTCCATGCGCGATGCATTTTTATTGCAGCTTTTGTCGGTGAAAAATCGCAGGCAGGCTCGATTGGATCCAGTCGCGCAGCATGAATGGAATGGAAGGTCGATCAAGCGGCCTGGAGCCTGCATCAAGCTGGCCGGACTGGCGCGGACGGGCCGCGAAGACATGTTTGCGCGGCCCGGTCCGGGTTGCTTATCACCTCAGGAATCCATCTCAGGAATCCAGATTCGCCTGCAAAGTACGATTACTGACAAAATGGCCGATCAAGCGGGCTCGCAATGTTTCCTGGACCTGTTTTTCAATGCGCAGGTATTTGGTTTGAATTTCGTTAATCTGCGCAACGACTTCATTCGAGCCCGGGGCAAGTCCGTCTCCCATCAACTCGCTTACCTCTGTCTGGAGACGCTCTTGTTGCGCCTTTACCTCATTGTCGATACGCGCCTGCAATCTCGTCATTTCATCTCCGGAGACTTTCTTCGTCAACAGCAGATTCATCGCCGAAGATGTGGCAAGAAAGCGCAGGAACGACTGATTGTTGGCATCCCGGTCTGCTTTGGATGCACCCTGGCCGTTGCCGAGTTTCTTGTCAAGCTCATCAAACTCCTGCTCGGTGACATGGACCAGATTCTCGGGGCTGCTGGTCATCGTTATAGGCAGGCTATATTTCTCGGCAAATCTGTTGAAGAATATAAGTAAAGTCTCGACGTGCAGCGCTTCGTCCTTGACGCCCTCGTTTTTCCGCAAGGCGGCCTCCGCGATCAGTTCACTTCGGTACTGGCTCTTGCAAAAGTCAATCACGGCTTGCGGGTTGTCGTTATATAGGCCATTTTCGATGTCGCGTTCGAACCGCTTGTTCAGGCATAGCGTTTCCATGTCCATCAGCCTCAATGCGATTCTATTTTCGCAATTGCCCAGGGCATCGTGAGCCAGGCCGAAGCATGCGGCGCGCAGCTCCGGTTCATCCTCAAGCTGTTTCAGGAGATTCACGACGCGCAAACGAAACGCATGCAGCGGCTGCTGCGAAACGGCATCCGCACCCGTGCCTCCTTCTCCCTTGCCTATCGCATTCTCCGCCGCCGCCTCAGCATGCGCACTCCTGTACAGGTCGACTTCGCGCAGGCGATCCAGGAACGTGGCAAAACTATTGGAATTGTCTTCCAGACGGAATTCCGTCCAATCCCGTATTGGCGGCAATCCGGCATCGGTCCATGTCTTCACCGAATTGGCCAGTTGGGCGGCGGCCTGGTTCCTGCTGATGCCGGGCGGATAATTAAACACCGGGCCGACATAATCGTCCTGGTCGAACCGCGCCTCGAGCGCGATCCGCGTTGCGATGGGAAGCGACTCCGGATCGAATGTGATTCTCACGTCCGACTCGATGGCGTCCCAGTCCGCGGGCAGGCCAGTGACCGGATTATCGAGGAGATTGAGCTCGGCGTTGGGCGGCAGGCTTGCGACTGGCGGCATTTCCCGAAGGCGATTGCCCTGGAAATTAATGTTCCTTGTCCAATCGGGAATTCCGGGCGGGAAAGTGCTCAGTTGCAGCCCGCTCAGATCCAATGCACGATTCGGCGATTGCGCATCTGCGTGTGCAATGATCCTTTTGGCGGCAGCCTTCCGTGCCTGTGCTTCGCTCCCTGGACCGCTCCTGACCCAGTCATTGAGCAGCAGCGTCGCCGGCGAAAGACCGGGTGATGACGGACCGGACGTAGACCTGGCATTGGATGAAGAGTTGATACGCGCATGTAACCGTTCGCTTGACGAATATGCGATGGGAGTAGCAGGTGCCTTCGGCAAAGGCGCGGGCATTGTCGGCAGCGGAGAAGCACTTGACGCTGACTCGGGCGCCCGTCTCCGAGTCCTTGCCGGCAGGCGCTCTGACTTCGACGGCGTCGATGCATCGGACTCATTCCGGTAGTCGATCTGCACCTGGGAATGCAACTTGGCTTGCTCCAGCGTGGCGATATCTTCCTGCGCAAGGCGGACCGTTCCCAGACTGATCTTCAGGTAGGGTCGGTTCAGCTGGCAGATATCCGGGGCCACCAACTGCAGCAGGTTCTTGTCCAGCACAAGCGAAGTCACGGACTTCGGCAGACGATGCAATCCGCTCAGGGAGGTCAGATCGTTGGTGCTGAACCTGACCTCTTTCGCGCCCTCCGGTATGGGCGGCATGGAACTCAAACCCCGTCCCGAAAGCTCAAGCACCGGTAATTGCAGCGAGCTTCCTCCCGGGAGACCGCGTGATACGCGACTGTCCTGCGTGTCTTCCGCCCAATGGAGGATCATGGACGCTGCGTTGGTCCTTGCTTCCAGTTCGGTGTCAGCGGCTTGCTGCACCCATAGAGTGAGACTTTCCAGCAGCTGCGCGTCCGCTTTTTTAATGGCGGACACGCTGCCGGCAGCGGCGGGCGGCGATGGCAATGGCCTTGACTTTGGCTTTGATGCCGGTGCCTGCTGCGCCGCCGGCCGCTGCTGCCAGTTCAATATCCATTCGTAGATTTCGGTTCGGGCCGCCTTGTTGGCAGCGCCGCCTTCCGCCGCCCATTGCGCCAGGTTGTCGAGCACCTTCGAGTCTGTAAACGATACACGGTCGGCGGCGGCATGAAGCAATCCTGCCTGCCCCGGCAATGAGGGATTGAAGCGGGTCGAGACGGCCTCATGGATCTTCAACCGCGCGCCCACGTCGGCATCATCGCCTTGCCGCACCCATAGCGCCAGGTCCTTGAGGGCCTGCTGGTGCTGGTCCACTTGCCGGTGTCGGCGCGGCACGGATGCGGATGAGGATCTATCTGCGAACCTTGCTGTCGTGGCTACTGCCCCTGGATCTACAAGCCGTACTCCTTCCAACATGGGCGTAGATAATTCGCGAACCCGCGTGCGCTGCATAGGAGGTGCGTTGCTTTGGCCCGCTGCCGAGGGAGGGACCTGCCCGGGACGCGGTTTCCGCAACTTGTTTTGTGGTTGCGCCTGTTCCCGCGCTGCCCGTTGGGCATTCCGCATGGGATCCGACGACTCCGGCGACGCCAAGGCATTACCCCTGCCGGCCACACTATTCATGGACTTGGGAGGCCGCTTTTTCTTCAGCTTGCGGCGTGGAGACTTCGCCGGTATTTCGATCTCCGCCGTCGGTCGGTTCCGGAACAGGTTGGTCAACGCTGTTTGCAGAAACGTCCGCTGCCCTCTGGCTTGACCGGAACGCCCACCGGTCTGTGTCTGTGTTTGGGTCTGGGCCTGTTCCTGCGTCGCCCGTTGCGCATTCCGCATGGCACCCGGCGCCTCCGGTGACGCCAAGTCATTACCCCTGCCGGCGGGGATGTGCAAGGCCTGGAACAGCGAAGGTAGTTTCAACATGGCGGCGTCCGGTCAAGGAATGGAATGCATGCGCTGAACACCGGTCATGTAGAAAGGGCGGTGTCTTGCGAAATCATGCGTCGGATGAGTCTGAGTGGCGGACGAGGACCGAAGAGTTCCATCCATGCGGAAACATGCGACCTTGCCGATCGCGTGCATCGGCAAGGTCGGGTAGAGGAAGAAAGTAAGGAGGGATGGAAAGTGGTAGCGGCGGTTCCGACATGGCCGGCTGGAGCCGCCTGGACTACCGGTGGCGCCGCGGCACCGGGAGCGGCACTGAAGTGACTGCAGCGGGGCCGACCGGCGCCATCAATGAGCGCGCCCTTACCGGATCTCGGCAAGCTTGCCCAGGGCCACGCTGAGCGTCGCTCCGCCCAATGTCTTGCCCAGCTCCGGGTCGCCGGCGTACAGGCTGCTCATCCTGTGAACCACGGCGGGGTCCACCTGTACCGCATGGAAAGCCAGGCGCTGCACCGCTTCGGGATGCAGATAGGAGGCGAGGCGAGATTCCACCGGCATGGAGTCATCCTGGCGGGCGCCGGTGGCCTGCGGCGACAGGCCCTGTTCGATCAGCGGCCTGGTGGCCACCGGACCGGCGGCTTCGAGCAGCGGCTTGAGCATGCCTGCGCGCTGCCTTGCGTCGCCGCGCTCGAAGGAAGCGCCGACGATCTGATCGAAGGGCGGCGTATGTTCGGAATCGAGCGCTTCGGAAAGGCCGTTGCTGATGGCCTCGGAAGGCACCTGATGCGCAATGTCGATGAAATCCTGTTCCACTTTTTGCATGGAACGTACGCCGGTCTCGGCGGCATATTGTTGCAGCAGCGCAGTGACATCGTTTGCTCGGCTCATCGTTTCTCCTTTCAAGTCGGCATCCGCGAGCGCGGATGCGGACGTGTAAGGCAGATGGACGATCCGTTTAGTTCTGCAGGATCTTTGACTTGCGTCTAGTGGGGTTCGTGGGGCTCGCGCGGCTCGTTCAGGCGTACCAGTTCGGTCACGTCGGGCTGGGTCGTCTCGACCGGCGCAAGCTGTCCCGCATCGAGCTGGTGCGAGAACGAATCGACGGAATCGAGCCGGTGGTGCCGGTCTTCCGCCAGGGTGGGCCCGCTCTGGATATACAGCGTCATCAGCTGCGCCAGATCGCTGAGCACCGAGATGTGCGTGCGCTCGTAGCCGTGCGAGGCATCGGCGCCGAAGCACAGCAGCGCGGTGCGCACATCGTGGCCGGCGCTGACGGCTGCGCCGGCGTCGGAGTGATAGAAGCGGAACACGTCGCGATTGGTATGGATGCCATGCTCGTCGCACAGCTTGAGCAGGCGGCGGGTCAGGTGGTAGTCGTGCGGGCCGGCCGAATCCATCAGCGGAATGGTGACGCCGCGTTCGCGCGCGCCCTGCCCGGCCGCGACCGGACCGATGTCGATGCCGATGACTTCGCTGACATCGCTCTGTATCACGGCGCGCGCGCCGGAACCGACTTCCTCGGTGAGCGTGAAGACGACGTGGCAGTCCATCGGGATCTGCACGCCGGAATCGACGATTGCCTTGACGGCGGCCAGCACCGCAGCCACGCCGGCCTTGTCGTCGAGATGGCGCGACACCACATAGCCGTTTTCCAGCAGCTCGGGATTGGCATCGAAGGAAACGAAATCGCCGATCTGGATGCGCAGCGCACGCACGTCGCCATCGGTCTCCACGTCTTCATCGAGCCGCAGTTCGAGCTGGTCCCAGCTGACCGGCTGGGCATCGACGGCCTCGTTGAATACATGGCCGGAAGCGAGCAGCGGCAGCACCGAGCCGCGATGGCGGCCGGTTTCGGTAAACAGTGTCACGCGCCCTCCTTCGGCCCAGCGGCTTGACCAGGTGCCGATGGGCGACAGCGACAGGCGGCCGTTGGGTTTGATCTCGCGCACCATCGCGCCCAGCGTATCGAGGTGGGACACGATAGCGCAGGCCGGGCTGGAACGGCGGCGCTCGGGCATGTTACGGCGCAGTACCGCGCGGATGGTGCCGCGCCGGGTCAGCTCATAGGCGATGCCGATGGCGTCGAGCTTGGCGCCGGTGTAATGGACGATTTCATCGGTCAAGCCGGCCGGGCTCGGGATGTGCAGCAGTTCGAGCAGCGTGGTTTTCAGAAAAGTGGTGTCAATGGGAAGCTTTTGCATGGCGGTTACGGGTTTCCTGTCATGGTGAACGGGAAAAGCAGGTCGATGAAGCGTTGGGCGGTGGGTTGCGGCTCGTGGTTGGCCAGGCCGGGTCGCTCGTTGGCTTCGATGATCACATAGTCGTCGGACGAGGGTTCGGGCACGAGGAAGTCGAGGCCGACCACAGGGATGCGCAGCGCGCGCGCGGCGGTTTCGGCCACGTCGCGCAGCATCGGGTGCAGCTCGGCCGTCACGTCATGGATGGTGCCGCCGGTGTGCAGGTTGGCGGTCTTGCGCACCTTGACCGCCTGGCCGGCGTCGAGCACCGAGTCGTAGCTCAGGCCCTGGCCCGCGAGACAGCGTTCGGTTTCGCCGTCGACCGGTATCCTGCTTTCGCCGCCAGTGGCGGCAGCGCGGCGCGCGCTCTGGCGCTCGATCAGCTGCAGCACGGTGGACTCGCCGTCGCCGACGATTTCGGCCGGGCGGCGGATGGCCGCGGCCACCACCTTGTAGCCGATCACCACGATGCGCAGGTCCTGGCCGCTGCAGAATTCCTCGATGATCACATGCCCGCCCTGGGCGGCCGCGCGATCGATGGCTTCGACCAGGTGGTCTTCGCTGCGCACATCGACGCTGATGCCCTTGCCCTGCTCGCCGAGCGCCGGCTTCACCACCACCGAGCCGCACTCCTGCAGGAAGGCGGCATTGGCTTCCGGGTCGCCGGCCGTGACCTGGCGCGGCACGCGCAGGCCGATCGAGGCCAGCCGGCGCGAAGTCAGCACCTTGTCCTGGCACCAGGTCATGGCAACGCCGCCGGTGAGTTCGGTGAGCGATTCCCGGCACAGCATTTCATGGCCGGCATGGCGCAGCTTGAAGATGCCCGCGACCGCATCGATGACCTCGACGCTGATGCCGCGGCGGCGCGCTTCATCGGTGATCAGGCGCGCATAGGGATTGAGTCCGCCGAAGTCGGTGGTCTCGACGAACAGCTTTTCATTGATCGCGTTCTTGTTCTTGACGACAAAGCCCTGCACCTGCTCGAAGCCGAGCTTCTGATAGAGCGCGATCGCCGGTTCGTTGCCGTGCAGGACCGAGAGTTCAAGAAACTTGCGGCCGCGGCTGGCGTAATACGCGATCAGGAAATTGACCAGTCCGCGCCCGGCGCCGACCAGGCCGGTCTGGGGATCGACCGCGAGGCACCAGAGGCTGCAGCCCTGACCTTCGTCGCCGAAGGCTTCGTAGTGGTCCACGCCCATGGCCGAGCCGATGATGTCGCCGGTGCGCTCGTCTTCCGCGACGAGAAAGACCACCGCGTCGGAATGGCGCTGCCGCCAGACGGTGCGCGGATCGACCGGCACCATGTTGCGCATGGTGTAGAGGCGGTTGATGGCGGCGATGTCGGCGCGGGTGGTGAGCGGCCGGATTACGATGCCGGGCGGCGGCGCTTCGGCCGGCGCATCATCGAGCCGCTTGCGGAAGATGAGCGAAGGGTCGAGGAACAGGCCCGACGGCGCTTCCGCCAGCACCAGCTGCGGCGCTTCCACATGCAGGGCAATGTCGCGCTTGCCCGGCTGCTCTTCCTGCAGCGCCCGCGCCAGCGCTTGCGGCGATTCGAAGGATGGCCCGTACAGCAGCCGGCCCCAGCCGCATTCCAGCGTCGCATTGGGACGGCTGGCTTCATTCACCTTGTCGCCTTCATTGCTGTTGATATCGCTGCCTTCGGCGAAGAAGGGCAGATTTTGATTGCGTTTCCCTTGGAGAGAAGGATCGTGATGAAGAGCGGTCATGTCATGCTTCCTATCAGATTGGGATGAATTCGGCGTATATCCGCATGGACTCGCGTCACAGGCCGCGCGTCTGCAGCCAGGATTCCAGCAGCGCTATCTGCCAGACCTTGGAACCGCGCAGCGGCGTAATGTGGCTGTCCGGCGCCTCCAGCATGGCCTCGACGGCATCGCGCCGGAACAGTCCGCGCTCGCGCGCCGCCCGCGAATCGAGCGTGTCGCGCACGAAATGCAGGAAATCGCCGCGCAGGTACTTGAGCGCCGGCACCGGGAAATAGCCCTTGGGCCGGTCGATGACTTCGGCGGGTATCACCGCGCGCGCGGCTTCCTTGAGCACATACTTGCCGCCCTCGGCCACCTTGTGGCGGGCGGGAATTCGCGCGGCCAGTTCCACCAGTTCGTGATCGAGGAAGGGCACGCGGGCTTCCAGGCCGAAGGCCATGGTCATGTTGTCGACCCGCTTGACCGGATCGTCGACCAGCATCACGGTGGTGTCGAGACGCATCGCGCGGTCGATCACGCTGTCGGCGCCGGGCTGCGCGAAATGCCGCTCGACGAAATGACCGCTGGCATCTTCCAGCCGTATGTCCGGGTTGAGCAGGCCCATCAGCTCTTCATGGCTGCGGTCGAAGAACACGTTGCGGTAGGCCGCGACGCCGCGCGCCGGGTCGCTGATATCGGTGAGCGGCGGATACCAGTGATAGCCGCCGAATACTTCATCGGCGCCCTGCCCGCTCTGCACCACGCGGCTGTGGCGCGAGACCGCCTGCGACAGCAGGTAGAACGCGACGCAGTCGTGGCTGACCATGGGTTCGGACATGGCGGCGATGGCGTCCGGCAGCGAGCGCAGCAGATGATCGGCGGGAATATGCAGCTTTTCATGCACGGTGCCGTAATGCTTGGCGATCAGGTCGGAATAGTAGTATTCGTCGCCGGCTTCGGCATCCACCGCATCGAAGCCGATCGAATAGGTGCGCAGATCCCGGGTGCCGGCATCGGCCAGCAAGCCGGTGATGAGGCTGGAATCGAGGCCGCCGGACAGCAGCACGCCGACCGGCACGTCGGAGACGAGACGGCGCTTGACGGACAGGCGCAGTGCATCCAGTACTTCCGATTTCCAGTCCTCGAAGCTGCGCTTTTCATCGTCTTCATTGCGCTTGAATTCGAGGTTCCACCATTGCTTGATGCTACAGTCGCCGTCGGGCGTGATCTTCATGTAGGTGCCGGCCGGCAGCTTGCGCACGCCGCGCAGGATGGTATGCGGTGCCGGCACGACCGCGTGGAAGCTCATGTAATGATGCAGCGCCTGCAGGTCGAGCGAGGTATCGATGTCGCCGCCCACCAGCAGTGCCGGCAGCGAGGAGGCGAAGCGCAGGCGGCGCGTGTCGAGCGAATAGTAGAGCGGCTTGATGCCGAGGCGGTCGCGCGCGAAATAGGTGACGCCGCTGTCGCGTTCCCACAGCGCGAAGGCGAACATGCCGTAGAAGCGGTCGAGCGCCTTCGGGCCCCAGGCATGCCAGGCCTTGATGATGACTTCGGTGTCGCCGGTGGAGGCGAACTGGTAGCCTGCGCCCTTGAGTTCCTCGCGCAGTTCATGGTGGTTGTAGATGGCGCCGTTGAACACGATGCCCATGCCGAGCGAATTGTCGACGAAAGGCTGATGAGCGCGATGGCTCAGGTCCATGATGGACAGGCGTCGATGGCCGAAGCAGCGCGGGCCGAGGCTGAAGATGCCTTCGCCATCGGGGCCGCGGCGCGACTGCGCTTCGGTCATGTCCACGACCGTGCGTACATCGGCAAATTGTTGATCGAAACGTATTTCTCCGGCGATACCGCACATGGGATCAAACTCCTCTTGGGGGAAGTTGGATAGGCGGTGCGAGATTCTTGGCCCGGCACGGAAGACAGCGTTGGGCTGCGTGACTTTTCCAAACGCAATATTGCGTGGCCCTGAGGTGCCTCAAGGTTGGAACCGGTTGAACCCGCACCTCGTCTGGGTATGTAGAGGCCTAAAGCGCCCGTTTGTTCCTGACAATTTGTCAACGCGCATCGTTTTCGCGGCATTGCAGCGTCCCGGCGGAGATAAATTCCGCCAACCATTGACGCAGGCAAAAAACGGGAACGATCGCTTGCATGAGGGTTCCACTAGCAGCGTTTTTCCTTCCCCGGCACCATCTCTTTTTCCCTCGAGCGGACATTCAGGCATGAAAACGTTTCACTGCGACAAGTGCGGACAACAGGTGTTTTTTGAAAATGTACGCTGCGAGAATTGCGGCAGCATGCTCGGCTATCAGCCCGAGCATCATGCGATCAGCAGCTTCGAGCCGGCCGGCGACAATGTGTGGCGCAGCCTCAATCCGGCCAATGAAGGATTGCTGTACAAGCAGTGCATCAACTATTCGCGGGAAGATGTCTGCAACTGGATGCTGCCGGCCGACGCGCCGAGCGAACTTTGCGCATCCTGCCAGCTGACCCATATCATTCCGGCGTTGTCGTCGGAAAAGAACCGCTTGTACTGGAAACGACTGGAAGCGGCCAAGCGCCGCCTGCTGTATTCGCTGTGGGATCTGCGGCTGCAGCCGACACCGAAGATCAATGACCCGGAGGGCGGCCTGGCCTTCGAGTTCCTTGAAGACACGCCCGGCAAGCGGGTAATGACCGGGCATTCGAACGGCCTGATCACGCTCAACATCGCCGAAGCCGATCCTGCCCATAGGGAAAAGACGCGTGAGCAGATGGGCGAACCCTACCGCACCCTGCTCGGCCACTTCCGCCACGAGAGCGGCCACTACTATTTCGACCGCCTGATCGTGGAGTCGAAATGGATAGAGCCGTTCCGCGAACTGTTCGGCGACGAGCGGCAGGACTATGGCGAATGCCTGCAGCGGCATTACAAGGAAGGGCCGGCGGCCGACTGGGACACGCGTTTCATCAGCAGCTATGCCAGTTCACATCCCTGGGAGGACTGGGCCGAGACCTGGGCGCATTATCTTCACATGGTCGACACGCTCGATACCGCTTATGCCTGCGGCATGGTGCTGCAGCCGAAGAAGCCCGGAGAACCGGAACTGAAGATCGACGAACGTCCGGCGCGCAGCACCGCATTCGATGACGTGATCGCCGAATGGTTTTCGCTGAGCTACGTGCTCAACAGCCTCAACCGCAGCGTCGGCATGCCCGACCCTTATCCATTCACGCTGTCGACGCCGGTGATCAACAAGCTGCGCTTCGTGCATGAAGTGGTGCTTGAGCGGCAGCAGATACGCTGATTTCGCGGGGAGAGGAATATTCCTGATTCAGCAAGCGATCCCGGCTGGCGGGACGCAAGGCGACTTTCAGAAGGCAAACTCTACGCTGCCAGCACCGCGTTCCCGTCCTTCCCCCTGACCACCGCCACCGGATCTCCCGCATGCTCGTCGCGGCCGCCGGTGTCGTAGGCCCATACCTGAAAGCGGTCGAGCGTGGCTTCGCCGTACAGCGTGGCGAACGCGCAATCGACTGCGTCCATGCCATGCGCGATCTTGATGCGCCCCTTGTGCGTGCGGTTGTAGCGCGGATCGTAGATGTGCCAGCACCCGCCCAGATAGACTTCGCAGTAGGCATGGAAGTCCACCCCCATGTCGCCCTCGGCGGTGCGCGGATCGAGATAGGGCAGGTAGCCGGCCGCGTAACGCGCGGGAATGTCCATGGCGCGGCAGAGTGCCACCATGACGTGGGCATAATCGCGGCAGACGCCGTAACCCCGGGCCAGGATATCGCAGGCCGACAGCAGCGAACTGCCCGAGCCGTAGCGGTATTCGATGTTCGCATGCGTCCAGCCGCAGATGGAATCGATCAGCTCCGCCGGATGCTGGCGCAGGTGGCCGAAGCGCTCGTAGGCGAATTGCACCAGGCGATCCGACTCGCAGTACCGGCTCGCGAAGGTATAGCGCAATGCCTCGGGCGGCAGTGCCGACGGCGACACCAGATCCATCGGCTCTTCCTGCCTCTCTTCGCTCTCGGGCACGAGCACCACCATGTCATGCCGGATCAGGTTGAGGCCGGGGGTCAGCATGGTTCTGATCACGGCGTTGCCATGGGCATCCCGGAACCGATCCGCTGCCGGCGTCGTTGAAGACCCGGATGCATGCGTCCATTCTTCCTGCAGCAGCACCTGCCCTCCTTCAAGGCGCGGCTGCACGAGCAGCAGCAGCGGCACATTGCCCTGGACTATGTACGACAGCGTACATCCGACGCGCAGCGTCATCATGCCGGGCGGCGGATGGGGAAGATCGGAAGCATGCATCGGTGTCTGGGAAGGGTCGGAAGATCGTCGGGGAGACGCGATCGTATAGCGATATGACCCGCAATGCGAGAAATGGTTTAACGCCGCAGCTGTGCAGGCTCAATGCTCGCCATCGTTGTGCATGCCTGCCGCTTCATGGTGCATGCCCAGGAATTTTCACGCACCGGAATGGTCAGAACCAGTCTGAACGGCAGAACCATATTCACTTGCACCGGACATGAAAACAATCGCGCACCATCCTGCTTTCCGTTTCGACCCCAACCGCATGCTCGACGTCCTGCTGCGCAGGCTGCAGCTGGCGAATGACGATGCGCTCTGCGCCGAACTGCATGTCGCCCCGTTCGTCATCGCCCGCATCCGCAGCGGGCAATCGCCGATTCCTCCTTCGCTGCTGATCCGCATCAACGAGCTCTCCGGCATCAACGTGCGCGAGCTGCGTCAGCTGATGGGCGACCGGCGCCGGGAATACAGGATGGGCGAATTCGTGCCGGCGAGGCAGCCGGCCGTCGAAGCGGGAATACGCAGGCGCGCGATGGATGCCGATGACGCCGGTCTGCCGAGCTGCGTGCAATGGGGATGAGCGAGCGGACGCTCCCGGGACACGGTGAACCGGCGTCTGAAGCAGAGTAAAGGCTGTTTCAGGGCGCTACGCGAGCGTCAGCACCGCTTACGCGGCCTGGTTGCGGGTGCGCCGCCGCATCGCCGCATTCTGGGACTGCAGGATGCGATCGATGGTCTCGGAGGCATCGCGAGCGCGCTGCTGCGCCTCCTCTCCCTGCGGAAACAGCTCCGGATTGCGGTAGCTCAGCCATGCATACGCTGAATACAGCTTGCAGTCGTCCTCGACCTCCTGCAGATTGCGCCGATGGTCGGTAAGCTGCGCCGACGGCAGCATACTGGGCTTGCCGCGCGCGACCGCGCGTGCCCACTGCTGCCATGCTTCATGCAGGACGGGAATGCGCGAGGAGATCGGCACCAGCGAAAGCGTGAATTTGTCGGCCAGCGGCATCGGCAGCGTATCGAGCCACAGCGCCCGCTCCGACTGCTCTTCGGTGATGCGCGGCGTGAAGAAGCCGTCCGGTACGTCGATGTTGTGTTCGAAGCGCCGAAGCAGCTTGGAAAGCGACTGCTCGCGGGTCACCGAGGCGATGCGGTTGAGGTGCTCCAGCGTCGGTGCTACCGAGAAACCCAGTGCCGGAACCGGCGGCACCTTTTCCTGGAGCAAGGAACGCATCACATAATGCGTTTGTTCATCATAGCCGGCGACAAATCCTTCTTCATGCACGCCGAAGCGCCCTGCCCTGCCGGCGATTTGCTTGGCGAGCGCTGCGCTCAATTCTTCCTCTTCAATCCCGTTGTATTTGGTGGCCGTGGTCATGACGACGCGCTGGATCGGCAGGTTGAGGCCCATCGCAATCGCATCCGTGCCGACCACGACATCCGCGGAGCCGTCGCGGAAACGCGCGGCCTGGGCGCGGCGCACTTCCGGCGACAGGTTGCCGTAGACAGTCGCCACCGACAGCCCGATTTCGGTGATCATGTCGCGCCACATCAGCACGTCGCGCCGCGAGAACGCGATCACCGCATCGCCGCGTCGCAGGTTGCGCAGCTTGCGAACCGCGTTGGCTTCCATCGTCAGCGGCGCCTTGCGCTTAAGCAAGCGGATCTCCAGCGGGCAGTCGAGGCGGCGCGCCAGCGCCTCGATGGCTTTCCTGGCCTCGGGCGCACCGACAAGATAGACGGTGGTGGCGGGCGCGCCGCAGACCGCCGCGGTCCAGGCCGCTCCACGGTCGCGGTCACCTAGCATCTGGATTTCATCGATCACGGCGACATCGACCCGCGTGCTGGTATCGAGCATCTCCACGGTGCTGGCGACATGCGTCGCGCCTTCGATGATGCGCCTCTCCTCTCCGGTGACGAGGCTGACCTTGATCTTTTCGCCGTTGCGCTCGGCGGCGGCGAGGCGTTCATAATTTTCCAGGGCCAGCAAGCGCAGCGGCGCCAGGTAGACGCCTGTCTTGGCCTTGGCCAGCGCTTCCATTGCCTCGTGCGTCTTGCCGCTGTTGGTCGGTCCCAGCACCGCGATGAAACGGCGCGGCAGTCGGCGCGCCAGTTCGAAGGATGCGGGGTATTCGGCGAGGTTGATGCTCTCCCGGGTGCGCTCGGCATGGATCTGCTCCTGCTGCCGCTCGATCGCGTGTTCGAGCCGCTGTTCGATGCGGCCAAAGACCTGGTCGAACGGCACCGACGACTCCTTCACGGCCAGTGCCTGCAGGAACGGCAAGGGATCGAGTTGATAATCGCGCGCTTCTTCGGCAAGACGGACAACGAACTGGCATACCGTGCGATGGAGCTTCTCGATGGCCGCCGGATTCACGCGTTCCTGCACCACCTGCAGCTGTTTGTCCGGTACCATGTTGCGCCATTTGCCGGTCTTGGCGAGGACGCCGTCACCCGGAACGAGATCGTAGGGAATCTCCAGTCCGGCAGCGCTTGCCGTGCCGGCATACCGTACCATCACGCGGCCTTCCAGCTTCACGATCTCCGCGCCGAGCGACTGCACATGCCGCTCCGCAGCCTGCGGATGGATGGCCGGCGTGGCGGCGCTGCCGCCGTTTTCTTTTCGATACTGGATGTCGCTGCCGTCGGAGTCGAGCCGGCCGGCACCATCTTCGCGCTCATGGCCGTTGTCGCGTGCGTTATCGTGTTCGTTGCCGTTGGAATTGTTTGCCATCATTCGCGTTTCATGTGTTTTTGCTAGGATGCCAGGCTTGCGCGCGGGTTCAATGCGCATCTTGCAAAGCATCGCGGCTTACCGAGAACTGGACCTCGCTGCATGCGGGCTTCGTTCCGTGCTTTCTTTCCCTTGTTTATTCTTTGGACGATCATGAGCTTCCAAACCGAAATGCATCCCGGCGTTACCGCCGACGTTCCCGTCGCCACACGCGGTTTCGTGTTCAACCATAGCATGCTCCGCGTTAAGGACCCGGCGGTATCGCTGGACTTCTATTCGCGCGTGCTCGGCATGCGCGTATTGCGCAAGCTGGACTTTCCCGAAATGAAGTTTTCGCTGTACTTCCTTGCTCGCCCCGATGAACAGGAAGCCGTGCCGGAGGAAGAAGGTGCGCGTACCAGCTGGACGTTCAGCCAGCGCGGCATTCTCGAACTGACACACAACTGGGGCACGGAACAGGACCCGGACTTTCGCTATCACGACGGCAATGCACAGCCGCAGGGCTTCGGGCACATCTGCTTTTCGGTGCCCGACCTGGCAGCGGCAGTGCGCTGGTTCGACGAGAACAAGGTTGATTTCGTCAAGCGGCCAGAGCAGGGCAAGATGAAGGATGTTGCCTTCATCAAGGATCCGGACGGCTACTGGATCGAAATCGTCCAGCCTTCCCTTCTCGCCGGATTGGGGCGCTGAAACCGATCGAGAAGTCCGACCGGCGTCGGACCGGTCATTGCATGATCGCCGGACTTGCGCCTGGCAAAAAAAAACCCGCAGACCTTGCGGTTTGCGGGTGAATCCAATTCAAGGAGAGTTGGAGGAGACACTTCGAAGGTTAGTGCAGTGCACAAAAATTGTCTGCTTTCGTTTTATGATATCTGTTATCACCATTCAAAATATCTCTCGATTGTCTCCCCTCGCAATCACTCCGTCGGTTCAGCCAGCTCGGCCAACTCGATGAGTTCCAGTCCAGCCAGGTCTTGTGACTTGTTGCCGACGAATGCCGCCCGGCTATAAGGCTTTCCGTGAAGCCAGGTCGCAGCAACCTGCTTGAGCCTGTCGGCGTTGCACTGCAGAACACCTTGCCGGTAGCGCTTTCTCATGTCTTCATCGATGTTCTGCTGCGAAAGCTCCCAGGCCCACATCACCGCGCCATAAGGCGAGCGCGGCCGGTCCAGGCTCTGGATGACGCAGATGATGGCTTCCTCGATATTTTCCTGCTTAAGCTCCGCATCGATCACCCAGGCGATCGCCCTTTCGAAGTCCTGGTAGGTTGCCGTCAGCCGCGGATCGCGGTACGACGTCATGGCGAAAGTGCCGGTGCCAGGAGAATAGTAGGCATTTCCGCCATAGGCGCCCCCTTCTTCCCGCAGGGCTTGATGCAGCACCACATTCGTCAGCAATTCCCCGAGCACGGAAAGTGCGGCGGCGTCAGGATCGGTCAGAGTGGGTGCCTGCCACACTGCGAAACAATGGTTGACCTGCGCATCCGCATGCAAGGCAGCATTGCTGACATTGCTGACATTGCTGACATTGCTGACATTGCTGACATTGCTGATGCCGGAACCGATGCCCGAAGCCTGCTGAGGCGATACGGATGCCGCCGACGGCGCTGACGCTGTCGGGGCACGATGAGCACCCGGCGCGGGCAGGCGGATCTGCCGCGCCAATTCGGCGCTCTGATCCGCGGCCCCGGCGGCCATGACGGTAAGGGGAGAGCCGATGATTTGCCGGTGCAGCTGCGCGAGTCGGTCAGCAATCTCCTTGAGGCCTTGCTCCGACTCCATCTGCGCATGCAGCGACCGGAAGAAGGCCAGCGAGGCGACGCCCTTGGCGCTGTCCTCGAAGCGGCGCAGCGGCGACAGCGGCGCCGACGACGCATATCGCGCATAGTCATCGCCTTCGTCGGCCAGGCTGTCACGCATATTCTGAACCTTGCTGTCGATCAGGAAGGCAATGCGGTCGAGTTCATCGAAGCGGGGCGCGTTCAGCGATTCGGAAATGATTTCGACGATGGCCTGCTGCTCTTCCGCCAGGCCCTTTGCGTAGAAGTCGACATGCATGTTCAGGCCGCGGTTGGGCTGCTGCGACTGCGTTACATGAAGATTGATGTCGAAAAAGGGCGCCCGCGCATGGCGCCAGGCATCCGCCTCCTCGTAAGACATGCTGCCCACGCCGAGCTCCGGCACCACTTCGATGTACAGCTGCAGCCACGGCCATGTTTCCTCGGGCATGCCGGAGACGTCCGCCAGCACGCGCGCGTAGGCAATGCCGTTGGAGGCGATCGGCGTCACCACGATTCCTTCATCCGTCGCTGGCAGGACAGGCATCGGATGCGGCAGCGGATTGACGTCCTGCGGACGTATGCGAGGCAGCAGGTCATTGTTGACGGGCTGGCGTTGACGCTCGAGCAGGGCCGCCGATTCGGCACGTATGCGCTCCCTGTCCGAGTCCGACATGCCGGACTGCAGCGCCGCAAGACGCTCATCCTCGATGCGCTTGCGCTTCTGGAAGTATTCCGGATCGGGCACGATCTGCGCATCGAGTCGGGTAGGATTGTCGATCAGCTCGCGCACCAAGGTCTTGAAGAAGGCGGGTTCGGCGATGTCTTCCCGCAGTTGCTTCAGAACCTCTTCGCTGTCGAAGGCATTCATGATGTCGCCGCCGTACATTTCATGAGGCATCGCGCGCAGCAACTGGCGCAGCAGGTGAGGTGTGGAGCCGCCGGTGATTTCCTGCTGGCGGAAACGGATGTCGCGCAGGGTGGCGTTCAGGATTGCCTGCGGCACGCCATCGCGCGCGGCCTCTTCCAGGGCGCTCCAGATGCGGTCGCGCGCCTTGCCGACCTGTGTGGCGGTCAGTCCTTCCATGCCGAGGTGGAAAACCATCTGACGTCCACTGGCATCTGTGCCGTTCAAGGCGGACGGCCGCCCATATCCGGCGGACTCCATTGCCCGCATCAGCGGCGCCGCGGCATTGCCCAGCAGGCCGGCTTCCAGCAATTCGGCGCGGTAATAGCTCATGGGGTCGACCGCGTCGCCAAGAAGCCATGCGATCTGCATGCCATGCTCGCGGACCGGCACCTCGATGCGCACCTGTTCCGGCGCTTTCCAGGTGACCGCGCGCTCGGGCAGCAGGCGAGGACTGCGGCCCGACAGGCGGGACAGCACGCGCTCCTCGATCAAGGCCTGGACTTCGCGCGGATCGACGCTTCCCGCAGTCATGAAGACGGCCTGGGAAGGATGGTAGTGGGAAGCGTGGAATTCCTTGAGCGCCGCATGGGTGAGCTCGGGAATGACCAGCGGATCGCCTCCCGATTCGACCGCATAGGTGGTATTGCGCATGAGTTGCGCGGCGATGCCGCTGTCGAGCGCGCGCACCGGATCGGCGAATGCGCCTTTCATTTCATTGAACACGATCCCCTGGTAGGACAGCTTGTCGCCATCGAGCGACAGTCGCCATCCCTCCTGCAGGAAATCCAGATAGTCAAGGCGCGGAAAGAACGCGGCATCGAGGTAGACATCGAGCAGATTGAAGAAGTCGGTCCTGTCGGTGCTGGCGAACGGATAGACCGTCTTGTCGGGATAGGTCATTGCATTCATGAAGTGCGCAATCGAACGGCGCGACATGGCGAAGAAAGGGTCTCGCACCGGATAACGGTCGCTGCCGCACAGGGCGAGATGCTCAAGAATGTGCGCGCGTCCGTCGCTGACTTCGGGAACCGTGGGAAAACCCACCATGAACACCATTTCCGCATCGTCCGTGGCAAGGTGAATATGTCTTGCGCCAGTGCCGGTATCTTCGTATTCCTGCACTTCGGCTTGCATGGCAGGAATGTGACGGGTGCGGAATTTTTGAAATGTCATTGTAAATGCGACCTGAGAGGAAGGTGAATGCAGAATCGTAAGAAGTAAGTCACTGGCGATGCAGCGAGGTTCCGGCAGATGCCGTTTGTTTCATGTGCAGGCAACTACGGAAAGTTCAACTGTACTCTGTTACGGAAGCGGTTGCCGAGGCCGATTGGACTTTCTTGCCGGGTTGCGGTTGCGCTGGTTTCGCTGCATCCCTGCATGCTGCTCCTCCTCGCAAGGGCCGACATTCTCATTTTGGCACGTTTTCCGCATCGGCAGCTTTATCAATAGCTTTTCAATAATCCACCAAGCGAACTAACCGCAAATCATGCCTTTCGGGTATGCTGGTCTGTTCTTATGTTCGGCGACGTACTTCCTTTTGAAGGGATCAGTTGCTTGCGCGCCGGATGTGTCTGAGCCATTCAGTACTCGCCATCGCAAACACATTGATTCCGGTTCCTGTGTAGTTGGATGCGCACTGATCGAAGAAGGACTTCAGCTGGCCATAAAGCGTCCCCGGCGTGATGCCGGCCCTAGGATCGACCTCGCGCAAGCGTGCGGGACTCCATGGCGCCTGCTCGGATACGTCCGTGGCCCGACCCAGCAGGAAAACACCATGGTTCGTTGGATGCTCCGGATCGGGATGAAGGCCGCGCGAAGCGAGATAACCCGACACCGCTCGCATGAAAGCATCATCCATACGGCAGCTTCGTCGGGAACCCTGGCTATCGATGGCAATTTTCCAGTCTGCGCCGGACGAACGCTTCAGGGCATCGACACGGCAAGCGACGATGTCGGCAAGACGCCAACCAGTGACTTCAAATAATTTCAATGCAAGCCGCAGACGCAGGTTGACTGAACTATGCGGCAAGTTTTCTGCCTGCTGCCAAAGGCACTGCCATTGTTCCTGTGTCAGCTGCTTTTCGCGCGGCTTGGCGATTGCCCCCGCGGTATTTCCGCTTGCCTCCGCCATTCCGAGCCAGGGATTGGCATGCAGATATCGCTGTTCAACCAGATAGGCGTACAGACTCTTGAGGACGGTGGCCGCATGACGGCGTGCGGCGGGTGAGAGCGGCCCTTCGAACGGCCGCCATAATGGGCTCCACTTTTCCCTTCCCCGCTTTCCGCACCACAGCTCGGCCGGGGCAGGGTCGACCAGGAATTCAAGGTAGGCCTGACAATCCGCCGGTTCGACGGAAGACAGTGGAAGCTGGCGCTGGACGACGGCCCAAAGGAGAAAACGTTCCGCTTCCCGCAGATAGGAGCGTTGCGTATGTGTCAGTTTTCCGGTGTCGCCGCACGCCGGTTTTGCGCGCCGGCCTTTCGCTTCTATCCAGCTCAAGACGGCTTCGATATCATTCGATGCCCGGATCGCGCACTGCTGCTGCGGCAGACGGTGCTTGCCGGATGTTCCGTCAAGATGGGCCGGAACGATCAATTTTTCCATGGGTACGACAGCCGTCGCCGGGGCGACAACCTGGTCAAGCTGGCCCGGACCCAGAGCGGCGCGGCGTGCGCGGACATGCTCTCCCAGCTTCATGCCGATGGTATGTTCATGCGCTTGCAGCCATGCAACGATGCGGTCGGCCTTTCCCTTGCCGATCGCCTTCACCTTGACCCACCAGCGAAAGCCGACGCCATTGATCTGCCCGATCAGTTGACGCAAGGTGGAGAGGCCTGCCGCCTCCAATCGGTGCGCGAGGTCCGGGTTAAACCATGCCGACACCGGATCATCGGCACGGGGAGGTTGAACGGCGAGGGCTTCAAGCCAGTGCAGCGCTTCCAGCTGCTTGCCGATCAAGCGTCTCCGGCGGGATTGCGTTGTGCGCAGATTGCCGTAGTGGCTCTGGTAGTGTTCAACCTGCTCCGCCTGGGAAAAGTCTTCCAGGCCGTGAGCAATTGCATGCTCTTCCAGGCTGGGAAGTTTTTCACCCTTGTCTTCAATGCGGTTGGGATCGATCCGGATCAGTCGGGCCAGCCCATGCCGCTCGCTTCTTCTGGCGGCGGCGGCGAACTCGTCCCTGATCCATTGAATCGTGCGGTTCACATTGCGAATGTCGTCATGTTCGCCTTCCACCCGGAGATACCGGTTCCAGCTATCACGTGTATCCAACCCCTGGACAACCGCCCGCATAAATGCGAAGTGGCCGATATGCAGGCGCCGCGCGGTCGATCCTTGCACCAGGGTCGCGAGCGAGTGCCCCTTCCTGGCTGAGTGTCGGGTGATCTCAGCGGATTGATTTTCCATGACTGCCATTGGCTGCGGAGGGAGTGTCTGCATAGCCGCCATTATCATTGATCGCAAAAATTGTTGCAACCAGACAGCTTTTCTTAGTAAGGGAGATATTTAACCTTTAATTTCAAGCACTTATCTCAAGGAATACATTCATCACCTTGAATCTGGATAAGCACGCATCCGCTTGGCACGATGGACGATACACCTTATATCGCTCGCCTCTCAGATACGACAAAAATGCTGAATCGAACGGGCGCTTCATTCATGGGATTCATGCTCCCAAGTGCACCAAGCTCAAGGCATATTTTCCAAAACCCCGTTTGACATGGGTTTCTGGCGGGGTGTTGGCGGCCGAATTTGCACGCTTTGCTAGAGTCGTGAATATCAGGTCAGTCAGTACAAGGTACGTCTGTCGTTGTCCTGATGCTTATGCCTGTTCGCTTTTCTGCAGCATTTCTTCCTGAAAAGCCAATGTTGCAGAAGCTCACCTCGGCTTTGCCAGCATTCACACCTATTCGATGCAGACGGAGATTTTTGTCAGGCCGAGTTAGGTGAGAAGATTTGGGAGGCTTTACTGAAGCAGTACTTCTAAGGTCACACGATTTTTGGCAAAGACCTTTAGTTGTACCGTACAAATTCGTTTATAACCAATGAAAGCACGCAGTCGCGAACCAATGGATTGCAGACCGCCATTTTCTTTAAGAACATTCTCTAACCGATGCGTAACTGTCAACGCATTCCGATGCAGATTCCCGCAAGAATGCCTCGTCCAGCTTTTACGGTGTTATGCCTCTTAGCAAGTATCTTTTATTGAATATTTACAATGTGGCACAGAGCTCAAAGGTGAGAAGTTTTGGGATGGTTTCATTCAAAGTCTATCTTGTTTGAAAATGTCATCGTATTGCTCTTAACTACTGCATCGAGTGGCCTAGAGCGGGCTATCAACACGTGGTACTTGGTTACGGCTGACACGCTGACCAGAATTAATCATTCGCCGCTAGAGCGCTTTCTTACTGACCTGTTTGCCGATCTCAGGCGGATTGCCTCTAGTATCTCGTTGCACCCGCGTGCTAAGCCTGCCATGTCACGTCGCTACGCCTTGGCCCGAAGCAATACCCAGCAGCTTCGCCTAAAGCGGCCATAGCGAAACAGCTTTCATATACAGACGAGACACACTACGGCTTAGCGAAACCGTAACTGTAGAAACTCAAAGACTCGCGGATAACACAGAGATTTGCGATGTTAATACCCTGTTCTTGCGGGATGTTGTCTCTTGCTGAACTATCGAAACTTCGAGTGCGCGCCACCTGTAATGTGCGTGGCGCGACGCGAGGCCGACGTGATCATTCAGAGAATCTATTCCTACGGACAGCACTTAGAAGTCTGGGCCTGTACCGCCTAAGGTGAGAAAATTTGGGACTAATCGCGGGGGATTCATCAGATTGATTTGTGGTGTAAGTTGGAATTTGTTGAAAGCGAATGTGCCTCAGTCCTGTCGAGACAAGAATAACAGCACGGCAAGGCCCGGGCCTTCCGCGTATCTTTGACGCAGTATTGACATGATTCTCGTCCACCATTTGATCAGCAAATTTTTAACTCGCACCGCTGGATAGAATTACCAATTCCTCTCCCGAGGCGGTTTTTAGAGGCAGTTGAGGTCTCGTGGAGGGCGAGCGCGAACTACGGAATTTCGAACAGTTTTCCGACTGGTGCTTGCGGCTTTAGCGCTGGTTGCTGGCACAGATGTATTGACCTGATGTCCATCGATTCTGTCGGCTTTCGCGGCCAGGATTACGGGAGTAGCGGCGTCGGGGGAATCCCCCCGTTCTCCGCTTTTTTCAAGTGCGAGCTAACTGTACACGCTGAAACCCGTAGTGTCGCGCTGCGCCGCGTTCCACGTAATCAAGCAAGAGATCACACACTGAGCAACTTAAATGGGGTCCATTGGATGTGGTTATCGCGGAGCATATGGCGTCGGATGATTCAAACTTGCCGGCCACATTTTAGCGTGGTCAGATGGTGAAACAGCAAGGCGGCGTTGCGGGTATGGAAGGGTTGTACCGTACAAGGCAGAAGATACAAGATTGGAGTGACGAAGCAATTGCCGCTCAAATAATAAAGGGGTTGTACCGTACAACCCCTTTTGAAATACGTGCGAATACGAAAACTGCAGTTTAGGTACTCATAAATTCTTTGACGATTTCACCAAGGCGCTTCGCCTGCTCCGCGCTCAACGCTCCCTTCCCGAAATGAAGCGATACTTCACCACGATGCGCAACAATCTTTGCGACGATACGGCCGCCAACGAGAATCGCTTCCTCCTTGGGCGTGTCAGAAAACAAGCCGGTAAGAACTTCGAAGACTTCTTTGGGGGACTGTCCAACCGAACGGTTTGCCGCCAACTCGCTGGCACGCTCAAGAACACCCTCAGGATCACGCTGCAATGCATCGTTAAGCGCCTTGGCCCAACGGAACTGCAAATCGAGCGGCGAAGGAAATGCGCGTACCACCGCTTCCGGCAGGTCTGCCAAGCGAAGCGCTTTACTCAAATTTCCAGGATCAACTCCGATCTCCCGAGCAAGCTGCTCCTGCGACGAAAACAACTCATCATTCAGCGCGCGGCGATACATAATCCCCTGCTCCCACGGCGAGAGGTCAGCGCGCGTGCGATTTTCCCTCTCCATCTCCTTGAACAGATCCTGATCGCTGACAGCCTCGACAAATGCGAGCACAGGCAATCCAAGTTCAAGGCATGCTTGGTGACGACGATGCCCAAATACAATTTCATAACGATCGGAAGATGCAGCAAGCGGGCGAACCTTGATAGGCTGGATATTGCCCCCGGCATTTCGGATCTCTTCTTTTAACGCAAGGAAGTCTGCATGCTCATAACTACGCGTGTCCCGATTTGCCCATCTTGAAGGCTGGATCTTTTCCGCCTCAATAAGCTTGACCGGCAAAGTCCCTTCAAACTCTTTCAGCCGCGCTTCAAGCACAGCCAGCTTTTCGTTACTCTCCTTCATCAGAGAGTTCACCATCAGCATCTGGCCGGGACCAGTTCTCAGTGGAGCACTTCCTGTTGCGGACTCGTTCTTGTTCGGAACGAGCAGACCTTCTGTTTTCTTCGCAAGTCGGTCCTTGATCGACATTATTCCTCTCCTTAATCCAGCTGCGCTGTCCAAGAATTCCTGATCGATACCTCGACCAAATCATTTACACGGTCATAAGCATCCCGCGCCCTACTGTACGTTTTCATGCTGCCATCGTATCGACTGATGTCATATACCGTGCCGAATTCCGCCGAACTGGACGATGTCACCGCCGTCTTCGGGATTTCCACGGGTAGTACCTTTTCCGCATAGGTCGCCGAGATCCACGACCGCACAACATCGCTTGCAACATCGGCGGAGTCGACGCGCGCCAGCAGCACATGGATAAAGTCAAATGTCTTGCTGATACCGGCACTTTCCACCAAGTTGGATGCCAGATCACTGAACAGGCTCCAGAACTGAGCGGAACTGGCGAAATCCAAAGCATTCGGCGGCAGCGGAACCATCAGGCCGTCTGCCGCCATGAAGGCATTGATGGTTACATAGGACAGGGAAGGCGGGGTATCAATGATGATCACGTCATATTCATCACGCACATCTTCCAATCCCAAGTTCAATACGTCCCAGAATTGGAATTCGGGGTCCTTCATCTGCCGCGAAGGCAAGACGAACTCAGCAGAGAACAGACTGGAAGACGCGGCAACCAGATCGATTCCGTCCCAGTAAGTCGATTGGATTGAAGGGCGGATCGAGGTCGTGTCACCATAGACCAACGGTGCAATTGTCTGATTCTCGCTGACCTCCGTATCCGGCATGATGCCGAACAGGGTTGTCAAAGACCCTTGCGGATCGGCGTCGACAACCAGCACCTTATGGCCTCGCAGGCTCAAGCCTTGAGCCATCACCATCGCGGTGGTCGTCTTGCTGACCCCGCCCTTGAAATTGCCGATTGCCAGCGTAATCGCACGCGCGCCTTCCGGGCGAAGATAAGTACTACGGTATTGCTGCACCCAGACACGGGCTTCATGAAGGGAAAATTCCCGACGGGAGCCCTTGTCATTGAGCTGTCCAGCAGGCAAATCTCCTTTGCTGATACGATAAGCGACCTGCCCCTTGTCAATACCGCACAGACTCGCGAGCTGAGTCAGCGAAAACACTGGGGGATTCTTGATGGTGTTCGGCGCCAGCATGCGTGACCGAATCTGATTCACCATCTGCGTCGCACGCTCCGCCTGTTCAACAATGTCGCTGATATGTATTTTCTGCGGACTATTTACGTTTGGTGAAATCATAGTATTCCTGAGGATTCTCTAAGGGAAAAACATTTTACGACAAAGGCTTATTTTCCACTAACAACAAATTCAATGCTTTTTCAAAAAATCCGCGAAAACCGTAAAAGTTTCGAGTTTTGTTCCAGTTGTCCACACCGTCGCCCGATACGGGGCTAAAAATAATAAAAAAATCTAACATCTCTTTAAGAACTATAGGAAGCTGAAAATCTTTTAATATCAATAGCTTATGCTCACTTTGGTGAGAGTTTTTGGGACCTATGGTGAGAGATATTGGGACTTATGGTGAAAACTAATGGGAAACAAGGTGAGAAAGTTTGGGTGGAACGGTGAGTGGATATAGGGTCTTGGCAACTTACTGATGCCCTTCTGGACACGTCTGGCGAGCTGCTGCAAAGGTGAGAATTTTTGGGAGTGGGTTGAAAAGCGATTCTCACTCAAGTGTGGATGCGGTTTAACACGCCGCAGAAAGGTGAGTTTGCTTTTCCATTAGTCTCACTATAGACTCTTGCAAAGATTCCATTTCCCTTACCACGATGGCCGACAACGCAACGACAACCCGGCGCGCGCGCAGCGGCAAGAAGGCTGGCGAACATGACTACCTATTGCGCAAGCCCGTCAATACGCTCGCCATCGTTCCCAAGTCCGAAAAAATCACGGTTACCGCGCGCAAGATCTATAACGTGATGCTGCAGTATGCGCAGCGGCAGGGCGTGGAAAAGGAACGCTATCGGGCGCGGCTGTCGGAGATAGCCATCGGTATCGATTTCAACTCCAACAATACGGAAGTCATCAAGCAGTACTTCCGGCAAATGGCCACCACCGGCGTGGAGTGGCAATCTCCGACCACGGGTGAAGGCGCGCGCTGGAGCATTTCCGCATTGATTGCCCATGCCGATCTCATCCAGCGGGGCAATGAACTGACGCTGGAATGGAGTTATGCCCCCAACATCAAGCAGGAATTGCTGGATCCGCAGCGTTTCGCGAAGATGTCGCTCCAGGTGCTGGCAGCGCTCAACACCATGGCGTCGCTGGTGCTTTACGAAATCTGCTGTCGTTATGCGGACAATCCCGGCGGCCTGACCGCGCGCCAAGCCTGGTCGTGGTGGCGACCGGTTCTCACCGGCGCGCCGGACAGCCCTGCCAGCGCCTATCAGGAATACAAGATATTCAATCGCGACGTGGTGAAAAAGGCGGTTAAGAAGGTCAATGAAGCCACCGATCTCGAAATCGAGCTGATCGAGCACAAGAGCGGCCGCTCGGTGCAGGATCTGCAGTTCCGGGTCAAGCGCAAGCAGCCTCAGCTCGCACTGGCGGAGCGGCCGATTGAGCCGGTCGACCTGAAAACCATCGGCAACATGATACGTGCGGGAATTCCTCAGGACCGGGCTGAAAAACTGCTGCTGCGCTATGGCGCGAAGCCGATCGACGAAGCCATTGAGGTAATGAATGACCGGCATCGCCGGGCCGACATGGAGCCGGTGCGCACGCCTGAAAAATACCTGACGGCGATTCTTCAGTCCGGCCAGTTCGGTGGCGAGAAACCGGCTGCTCCGCCGGCGCGCAAAATTTACGATACCAAGGCAGAACGCTTGAAACTGATAGAACAGTTCATGGCGATGAAGCGCGCGCAACTCAATGAGATGTTTCAGGAAATGCCCGAAGCCGACCAGGCGCAGTGGATTTCCCGATTCGAGCAGGAAAGCCTTCCGGCCAGCGGCGCGATTCGCAAGGCATTCCAGACCAAGGGCATTGCCAGCCAGATTGTACGGCCGGTGTTCCTTAAATTTCTCGGCAACGCGGTTTGGGAGGACGGCTGGGAAAAGCCGTCCGATTACGAACTGACCGACCTTGCCATCCGCATCAAGAACGAGCAGCAGGCGCTGGCCGATCAGCGTTACAGCGGCAAGGGAAGGGTGGAGATCGGCGTGCTCAAGTAACCGATGCGCTGCGTTAAGCGACGAGCGCTACGTCGCGCATCATGTTGACGGTCATGGCGCCAGCCATGTCGTCTCCATTTAGCGTCATGCAGCGCGATTGCCTTCTTTTCTAAAATAGCGGCGCGACCGCCCATCTCCAACCGTGCCGATATCTCCGTTCTTGGCCATCACGCTCAATGCATTGGCCTGACGTTGCGAGAGTTTCTTGGTCTGGTCGGCGGACGGTGTAATTCCGAGTGCCTTGACGGCTGCGGCAAGAATTTCAGCGGGAGATTGCGGCTCATCGTTCAACAGGCTCGGCCAGAAGTCCTTGCCCGTGGACGGCAATTTCTCATCTTCGGCTGCCGGTTGCGCGCGACGCTTGCCCTGGCTCTTCGGCGCGGCGGCGGCGGAATTCCTGGATTTTGCCGCGCGGGGAACATTGCCCTCTTCGCTCAGTACCGTCTGCACGCTGTGCACTTTGGCAAGCGCATCTTCAAGCGCTTCCACCTTCGACTGATAATAAGCCAGTCCCTGCCTGGCATGATCGAGTTCAGCCTGGATAGCTAGTTCAGCGGACTTCAGATTAGACATTATTTACTCCTCCTAGAATGTTCATGATTGCCAGCTTGCCATTGCCAGGGTTCCTGCGCCGAAAGCACTTCGGAAAAGCGATTTCGGCGCGACCGGCCCCTAGATGGCAGCAGACGGAATTACTCAAGCGAATATTTTTAACTTTAACAAAACTTTTAATAAGGTACTTTAAAACGGAAAAACTGTCTTAACTAATTTTGTTATTTATTAAAGGAAATCGATCGAAAGTCTGAAGTCATGTGCCGCCGGCCTCCTGAACCGGCCTGATTAAGATTGGATGGCGGCACCCAGGGCGCCGCATGACGCCAGAGCCGATTTTGGTCCTGAGTAAGAGTCGGTCAATGCATGGCCAGGAGAATGCGGGCTGAAGCGCCTCGCACGCGATACCTCGCCCGTGATAGCATTCAGCCCACGCTAGGGGTCCTGAAGACGATGTGCTTCGGGTGAGAAAGACCCTTCGTACCTGATCTGGATAATGCCAGCGCAGGGAAGCGCAAAGCCAAGGCTCTTGTTTGCTCCCGCGCCGCCCCGATCGGCCTTCATCTTCACCGAGCAAACAATGACCACTTCGCATACCCGCCACGCGATCGCAATATTAACCTCACTGCCAGTGCTTGCAGGCGCATCAATTGCCCAGGCTCAGCAAGCCGGCAGTGCCGAAACCGTGCTGCCGTCCGTTTCCGTTTCCGCGCCGAGGATTTCCGGCGATCAGGTTGACTCCGCAGGCGTAGCCGCATTCGGGCAGATTCCCCTGCACCAGACGCCTGCCGCCGTCAGCGTCATCACGCGCGGGCAGATGCAGGAACGCGGCATTCGCCAGACCACTGATGTCCTTCGACTCGATGCCAGCCTGAACGAGGCATATAACGCAATAGGTTATGCCGAACAGTTTTCGATTCGCGGCTTCAACCTCGATAACGCGTCGAGCTATCGCAAGGATGGTCTGGAGATTGGCGCCGACGCCTCCATTCCTCTGGAAAACAAGGAACGCATCGAAGTGCTCAAAGGCCTCGCCGGATTGCAGGCGGGCATTGCCACGCCAGGCGGTATTATCAACTATGTCACCAAGCGACCGACCGCCGAAACGCTGCGGACGGTGACGCTGGAGGCACGCGAACGCGGCACGCTGTATGGCGCGGTCGACCTCGGCGGACGCTTCGATGATCGCCGCTTCGGCTATCGCATCAATGCCGCCGCGGAGAAGTTGCGTTCCTACGTGCGCAATGCAGATGGCGAACGCCAGTTTGTCTCCGGCGCCTTCGATTGGCGCCTGACGCCGCAGGCGCTGCTGCAGCTCGATCTCGACTATCAGCACAAATCCCAGCTTTCGGTGCCGGGCTTCCAGCTCATCAACGGCACCGATCTGCCCACCGGCATCTCGGCGCGCACCATGCTCAACAACCAGCCGTGGAGCCGCCCGGTGAAAACCGACAGTGCCAACGTCGGCCTGCGTCTCGATGTCCAGTTCAATCCGGACTGGAACGCATCGGTCGCCATCAACCGGCATGCCTTCCGCCGCGACGACTTCGCCGCGTTTCCGTTCGGCTGTGCAGCAGGCGGGCTGTTCTTCGGATTCTGCGCCAACGGCGACTTTGACGTTTACGATTACCAGAGCGAAAACGAAAACAAGTCGCTGCTGACGACGCAGGCGATGCTGCAAGGCCGTTTCGCCACCGGCGGATTGGCTCATGCGGCGACGGTCGGCGTTTCGACGCTGCGCCGCCGCGACGAATTCGGCGACTGCGTCTACGGAGCGGTCGATTGCCTGGGTTCCGCGCCGAATGGCAGCAGCAATCTTTACAACCCGGTGGCCGTTCCGGCCTCGACCATCGCCACCGGGCCGGTGCGCCTGCGCCGCAGCGGCAATGAGCATTCCCTGTTTGCCAACGACGTCATCAGCCTGTCCGAGTCAATGAAACTGCATGCCGGCGTGCGCTATACCCATATCGAGCGTGAACAGTACGATCCCGCCGGCCTGCGCGCAAGTAACCATGACCGAGGCTATTTCCTCCCGAACGTGGCGCTGGCCTACTCGCCGCGCAAGGATTGGACGGCTTATGTTTCTTATGCACAAGGACTTGAACACGGCGGCATCGCGCCGCTCTTCGCCAGCAACGCCAACCAGGCGCTTGATCCGAGCAAGTCGAAACAGGTGGAATTCGGCATGAAGATGGCGGTCGCCGACGACTGGCAGATTGCGGCGGCACTGTTCCAGATCCGCAAGCCGCTTGAATACACCGATGCAGACTTTGCCTACATCAGGAACGGCGATGCCGAACACCGCGGCCTGGAACTGTCGGCCCAGGGCCGTGCCACGCGCAACCTCACCATCGGCGCAAGCCTCGCGGCCCTGCGAACGCGCCAGGAGAACACCGGCCTGCCAGGTGTTGACGGCAAGCGCACGACGAACGTCCCCAAGTTGAAGGCGATCGTCCATCTCGACTACACGGTCCCGGAGCTGGCCGGTCTTGCGCTCAATGGCAGCTGGCAGTACGCGGGCAACAAGGCGTTCAACCCGGACAATAGCGTAACGGTACCCGGTTATCACCTCTTCAATATCGGCGCGCGTTATTCCACCCGGGTCGGCGGCATGGCAACCACGCTGCGCGCCGGCATCGACAACGTGGCCGACAAGTTTTACTGGCGGGATGTGACCCAGTCGCTCGGCGGCTATCTTTTCCCGGGTGCGCCGCGTACCTTCCGGGTATCAGCGCAATTCGATTTCTAAGGGATTTATAAGCGTTTTCTGAACGATATCCGGGACGTCAGGGCAGTCGTTCCAGCAGCGCGGCGGCGCTCGCGAGCCGCCGCGCTTCTCCCCCGTCGAGCAACTCGTAGCGGATGTCCTGACGGTCAAGCAGCGCCAGCAGCATTGCGTGGATGGCATGCCTCACTTCGTCGGACTCCCGCTGCATGCCATCCGCGATCCAGGGCATGTCGGGCACGGCCACCAGTGTCATCTCGTAATGTCGTTCGCGAACCAGCGCAGCCAGCCTGCGATCCACGCGCTCCCAGTAAAACTGACTGTAGAGCGCGGTCATGAGCGGGGTCGTATCGCAGAATAGGAAACGTTTCGCCTGAGGGGCGGCCTCTTCCTCGCGCCGTACCTGCATGAGCGCGATTTCGATCTGCTCCTGCTCGCGCGGCGTGCGGCCCCGGGTCTCGACGAACTCCCTCAGGTATTCAGGCACCCAGAGCGTGCCATACCGCGCAGCCAGGGCTGCCGCCAATGTGGATTTGCCGCTGGATTCCGCGCCCAGGATGGCGATGCGCGCCGGTTTAGACTTAGAGTCGGGCGGCATGGTCCATTCCCGCATTCGAAGCGGCGTCGGCCCGAAGCGCGCGCTGCCATGTCCGCAATCCCATCCATGCCAGCAGGATGAAAAGCGTATAGAGCAGGGCCGTCAAGGTCAGCTGCTTGTACAGGTAGAGGCCAACATACAGCACGTCCACCGCAATCCAGACCTGCCAGTTCTCGATCTTCTTGCGCGCCAGCAGTACCTGTCCGACCAGGCTGCCCGCGGTCAGGAAGGCATCGATATAGGGCACGTCGGTATCGGTGTAGGTCCGAAGAAAGAAAGAGAGAAGCAGAAAGCCGGCAAGCCAGGCTGCAACGCACCAGGCGCGGCCGGCGGAAGTAAGCCGGGAAACACTCAGCCCGCGATGCATCGCGCCGCCGCGCAGCCATTGCTGCCACCCCCATATGGCCGTGCCGATGAAGACGAATTGCAATCCCATGTCGCCGTAAAGCCGGGAGTGGAAGAAGACCACAGCATAGGTCGCCGAAGAAACGATGGCGAACAGCCATGCCCAATGCACCTGCCGGATGTTAAGCGCCACCGTCGCCACGGAAAGGACAAAGGAAATCAGTTCTAGCGGGGTGGTGGTGAGACCGAACAGGGAAAACGGATCATTCATCGGAGCGGTTGCGGTAATGGGAAGACGGCGGGCGCGCCGTATATTAGAACATTTTCCATCTGGCGAACTCGCGAATCGTCCGGCAGACGAGGACCGGATTGTCGTTGCAAACAAAATAACGCTGCATGGCATGTCCGTGCGGCGAAATTGTGTAGGATGTCGGCTTATTGCCCGTTCCCCGCGACTCATGATCAATTTTCCGGCGTGCCTGCGCCTGCATCGATGAACCCACCCAACGTGCCGACGGCCGGGGCTGCGCCTGTCTTTAGCGCGCGCGGAGAAATCGCGCGCCAATACCAGACGCATGACTGGGAAGCCTCTCCGCTGGGGGCTCTTCACGCCTGGCCGCCGGTCCTGCGCAATAGCGTCAACCTGATGCTGCACTCGGCATTCCCGATGTTCATCCTGTGGCGCGAACCGCTTCACTGTCTCTATAACGATGCCTATGTCGGCATTCTCGGCGGATTGCATCCGCAATCGTTCACCAGGCCTTTTTTCGAGATCTGGCCGGGAGTGAAAGATGTCATCGCGCCCATCATTGCACGCGCGATGTCCGGCGAGTCGATGTTCTTCGAAAACATGCCTGTCCTGCTGGACCGAAGCGGTTACCCCGACCAGGCCTGGTTCACGTTCTCGTACTCACCGCTGGCCGATGAGCATGGCATCATCCACGGCGTGCTATGCACCTGCATGGAAACCACTCGTCAGGTACGCGTCGAGCAACGGCAGAGCTTTCAGCTCGCCATCGCCGACCGCTTGCGCGGTTTATCGAACCTGGATGTCATCCTGCACGAGGCGAGCCGCCTGCTGACACGGCAGCTGGGCATCGATGCAGTCCTGTTCGGCGAGGTGGATGAAGCGGGCGGGACGATTCGCCAGCATGGACGCGGCGGAGACAGCGAAGGCATCGGCGGCATGGGGGTACGGTCGACCGTTGACCTGGGCGATGAATTGCTTGCCTTGTTGCGCAATGGCAGCGTGCTGGTGATCGACGATCTTCTTGATGGCGGACGCAATGCCTGCATCGAGCCCGCCATACGCGAACGACTCGTTCAGCGCTGGGCTGGAGCCGTCCGTTCCTTGATGATCGCGCCGATAGTTCGGAACGGCAATTTGCGCGCATTGCTGTTCGCCGAACACGGCCAGCCGCATTCATGGCTGACTCATGAAATCGATCTTGTCAGGGACGCCGCCGAAACCGCCTGGCGCATCGTCGAGCAGGCGAGGGCGGAGACAGCGCTGCAGGAAAGCGTCATCGCTCTTGAGCAACTTAATAGGGTCAGCGAGTCGGTGCATTCCGAACTGCTCCTGGAGCCCCTGCTGCAGAAGGTGACGGATGCCGCCGTCAAGATTACCGGCGCGGAGTTCGGCGCCTTCTTTCACAACGTGGTCGACGAGCATGGCGAGTCCTATACGCTCTATACGATCTCGGGCGTGCCGCGGGAGGCATTTTCCGGGTTTCCCATGCCGCGCAATACCGCGATCTTTGGTCCCACCTTCGAAGGCATCGGAATTCGCCGCAGCGACGACATCACCCGCGACCTTGATTACGCTAAAAACCCGCCGTACAAAGGCATGCCGCAGGGACACCTCCCGGTCAGGAGTTATCTTGCCGCACCGGTAAAAAGCCGGGACGGTCAGGTCTTCGGCGGCATCTTTCTTGGACACCGGCAGACGGGGCGTTTCACCGCAGCGCATGAAAAACTGATTCACGGGATTTCCGTGCAGGCTGCCATCGGCATTATCAATTCGCACTTGTATCAAAAAACGCAGACGCTGCTCAAGGCGGAGCGCGAAGCGAGAGCGAATGCGGAGCGCGAGAGCCGGCTCAAGGAAGAGTTCATGTCGGTGCTGTCGCATGAATTGCGTACCCCGCTCAATGCCATCGCCGGCTGGTCCGAGCTGCTGCGCATGCAGCGCGCGGGCGATGCCGGCCTGGAAAAGGCATTGACGGTCATCGACCGCAACGCGCGGGCACAGGCACGCATCATCGATGACCTGCTTGACATCAGCCGCATCACCAGCGGCAATCTGCTGCTGGACATGCAGCAGATCGAAATCGCCCCGCTTCTGGCCGAAACGGTGGAAAGCCTGCGAGTCGAAGCCGACGCAAAGCAGATACGCATCGACATCGTCAATGACGGCGGTGCGGTCGTGCATGGGGACGCGGCCCGCTTGCAGCAGGCGTTGTCCAACCTGCTGACGAATGCCATCAAGTTCTCGCTCAATGGCGGTGTCGTACGCATTGCACTGGAGCGCGCCACGGCGCATGTCCGGATTGTGGTGACCGATCATGGCAGAGGCATCGATCCGGACTTTCTACCGTACGTGTTCGAGCGTTTCCGCCAGGCCGACGGTTCGATCTCGCGCCAGTTCGGCGGATTGGGACTCGGGCTTGCGATAGTCAAGAGCCTCGTCGAACTGCACGGCGGCACAGTGACGGCCGCAAGCGAAGGACCCGATCGCGGCGCCTGCTTCACGATCGAATTGCCGGCAGTGCCCGTGGCGGCGCCGGATACCGAAGCCGCCCTCGGCGCCGCCGCGGTCCGGAAACCGGCAGCGGAGATGCTGATGTCCCTCGAGGGTATCAAGGTGCTGGTCGTCGATGATGAAGCCGACACGCGTGACTTGCTGAGCAGCGTGCTTGGCGATGCCGGCGCCTCGGTTCGGATCGCATCCTCGGTTGCCATGGCGCTCGAGCAGATCGCAGCCGAACGGCCGCACGTGGTGCTCAGCGATATCGGCATGCCCGGAGAGGATGGCTATGCATTCATCACGCGACTGCGGGCGCTGGAGCTGGAGCAGGGCTTGCCGCGGTTGCCGGCGGCGGCGCTGACCGCATTCGCCCGGCCCGAGGATGTGCGCCGTGCCCTTGAATCGGGTTTTCAGCTGCATCTGGCGAAGCCGCTGACGCTGGGCGCCGTCCTTTCCGCCGTCGAACGCCTCGCCGACCGCTAGTGCGGTCTATACCGCGGTCGATAAAGCGGAGTCCGGTCCCAGCCCACGCGCCGGAACATTTATCCTTCGCCATTGCCGACCCAGCCGCCGCCGAGCGCCTTGTAGACATTCACCGCCGCGGAAAAGCGGGCCAGGTCGGCCTGTACCCGGCTGTCTTCGGCTTGCAGCCGAGTGCGCTGGCTATCGAGGAGGGTGAGCAAATCCTGCGATCCGGACTTGTACCGTACATTTGCAATTCGGTAAGCCTCCTGGGATTCGGATGCCGCGCGCGCAAGCAGGCTGCGGCGAGTTTCGCCGAAGGCGGCCGCATCCAGGCTGTCCTGCACTTCCTTCAAGCCGGTCAGCACGCTTTGCAGATATTGTTCGATCAGTTCCGCCCTGCGCGCTTCCGATTGCAGCACCTGACCGCGCAGCCTGCCGCCATCGAACAGGGTCTGGGCAAACGATGCCGCCAGCGAGCTTGCCAGGCTGGAGCCGGATGTCAGCACGCCGCCGGCGACCGCCGTGGCGGACAGCCGAAGGTTCGGATACAGCGCGGCCCGCGCCGCGCCGATATCCGCATGGGCGGCTTGCAGCGAGGCTTCCGCCCTGCGGATGTCGGGCCGGCGCTCCAGCAGCGCCGCCGGCTGGTAAGCCGCCAGCGCCGGCAGCCGCAGCGATGCCAGCGACTCGCCTTCAATCGCGAACCCTTGCGGCGCCTGGCCGAGCAATACAGCTAGCGCGGTCTGCGCTGCGCGAAGTTCCTGTTCCAGCTGAGGAATCTGAGCCTCAATATTGAGAACCGATGTGCGCTGCTGCGAGAGTTCCAATCCGCTGTCGGCACCCTTGCCGTAACGCAGTTCCACCAGCGACAGCACACTGCGCGCCGCTTCCAGATTCTGGCCCGCGATGGCCAGCCGGTCCTTCGCCGCCAGCGCCCGGAAATAATTCGATGCGACTTCCGCCTGTGTCAGCAGCACGACTGCGTCGCGATCATAAACGCTGTAATCGACGCGGGCGCGCGCCGCGTCCGACGCAGCCGCCCGTCCGCCCCACAGGTCGAGTTCATAGGCGACGGTGGCCGAGAGCTGGCTCGATTGCGTGCCGGCCGACGTGCTTCCGATGGGAGACTGGTTCGAGCGCGTCCTGGCGGCGCTGCCGGCAACATCGATGGATGGGGAACGATTGGCGTCGACAATGCCCGCAGCGGCGCGCGCCTGCGCAATGCGGCTGATCGCCGCCGCGAGATCATGATTGGCGGCCACCGCCTGCACCATCAGGCGGTCGAGCTCGGCGCTGCCGAACTGCTTCCACCAGTCCGTGCTGACGTCGGACTTGGCGGCGGCAGTGCGCAGCGAGGCATCATTGCTGCCAGCCGTACTCCATTGCCCTGGCATGGCAGCATCGGGACGCTGGTAGGGCGTGCCGGTGGCGCAGGCGCCTAGGAGAAAGACGCTGGCGGCGACAGCGGCCGCGGTTTTCAACAGGGGTGTCATTGCAATTCCTTTATTCCGATGACAGGGCCACGACCGGGTCCAGGTGCGCCGCCTTGCGCGCCGGCAGGTAGCCGAACAGCAGGCCGGTGGCGAAGGCCGAAAAAAATGCCAGCAGCGCCGGCGCCGCCGTGAATGCCACATTCATGCCGAAGGCCCGCGCCGCCAGGCCGGCGCCGATGCCGACCGCCACGCCGAGCAGGCCGCCGATGCCGCACACCACCAGCGCTTCGGTGTTGAACTGCAGCAGGATGTTGGCGGTGCGCGCGCCGGTCGCCATGCGCACGCCGATTTCGCGGGTACGCTCGGTCACGGTGACCAGCATGATGTTCATCACGCCGATGCCCCCCACCAGCAGCGAAATCGCCGCCACCGAACCGAGCAGGACTGTCAGCGTGTTCTGTGTTTCCGTCGCGGTTTCCAGCAGCGACGAGGTGCTGCGGATCTGGAAATCCTCCTTGCCGTGGCGCTGCCTGAGCAGGCTTTCGATCGCCGCCTGCGTCGATGCAATCTGCTGTGCGTCGCCGACCTTTACGTTGATGGTGTTCAGGTACTGCTTGCCGAACAGCCGCATGTAGCCGGTCGACAGCGGCACCAGCGCGATGTTGTCCATGTCGGAGCCGAAGGCGTTGGCGCCCTTGCCGGCCAGCACCCCGACGATCTCGAAGGGCACGCTCTTGACCAGCAGGTAGCGGCCGATCGGGTCTTCGCCATTGGGGAACAGGTTCTTCGCCACCGTCTGCCCGAGCACGATCACCGGCGCATAGCCTTGCACGTCGGCCTCGGTGATGAAGCTGCCGCGCGCCATCTTCCAGTCTTGCGTTCCCGCGTAGCCGGGCCAGATGCCGGTGATGTTGGTCTGGTAATCGAGGCTGCCGTGGCGCACCGTCGCGCGCGTGCTGCGCTCCGGCGACACCACCGTGATGTTCGGCAGTTCCCTGATTGCCTGCGCATCGGCCGGCACCAGCGTGGCAATATCGCCGCTGGGACGGGTGCCCGGCGCGCCGGGGAACACCAGCAGCAGGTTGCTGCCCATCGATTCGATGCGCTGCAGGACCTGCTGCTTGCTGCCGTTGCCGATGGCGAGCATGGCTACCACCGCGGCCACGCCGATGATTACGCCGAGCAGGGTCAGCGCGCTGCGGAAGATGTTGTTGCGCAGCGAGCGCAATGCCATCTTCACCGCCTCCGCCAGGTCGGGCAGCCAGCGCGCGCCGCCGTGCGCCGGGGCCGGCAGGCGCTGCCTTGCGCCGGCAGACTCCCGGATGCGGCTGTCGTCGACGATGCGGCCGTCGGCGATGCGGATCACGCGCTGCGCATGTTCGGCGACGCTGCGGTCATGGGTGATCAGCACGATGGTATGGCCCTCGGCATGCAGCTGCTTGAGCAGCTGCAGCACCTCCTCGCCGCTCTTGCTGTCGAGCGCGCCGGTCGGCTCATCGGCCAGGATGATCTCGGCGCCGTTCATCAGCGCGCGCGCGATCGATACCCGCTGCTGCTGGCCGCCCGACAACTGGTTGGGCCGGTGGCCGCCGCGCTCGCCGAGTCCGAGGCGCTCAAGCAGGGCCTGCGCCCGCTCGCTGCGTTCGCGCTTCGATGTGCCGGCATAGATGGCCGGCAGCTCGACGTTCTCGGCTGCGGTCACCGTGGTCAGCAGGTTGTAGCGCTGGAACACGAAGCCGAAGGTGTCGCGCCGCAGCGAGGCCAGCTCATCCTTGGCCAGCGAGGTGACATCCTGGCCGCCGATGCGGTAGCTGCCTGCGCTCGGGCGGTCGAGACAGCCAATGATGTTCATCAGCGTCGACTTGCCGGAGCCGGACTGGCCCATGATGGCAACGAACTCGCCGGGAAACACTTGCAGGCTGACGTCGTCGAGTGCGTGCACGGTGCTGTCGCCGCTGACGTAGCTCTTCGATACATGGCTGATGTCGAGCAGCGGTTCGCTCATCGCCGGGGTGTTTTGAGCGTGCGGATGCTTTATGTTCACAGACGTGGTCCCCCCATCCTTGCGCCGCGCCCGCCAGCCGGCGCAGCGGCGGACTTGTCCGGCGCCGGCGTCGGAACCACGACCTTGTCGCCGACCGCCAGGCCGGAAACGATGGCGGCGGTGGTGCGGCTGGCCACGCCGACCTTCACCTCGCGCGGCATCACGCCTTCCGGTGTCAGCACGCGGGCGCGGTAGGTATTCGCGTCGCGTCCGCCGGACGGCTGCAGCGCCGTCAGCGGCACCACCGGCACGTCGCGCGCCTCGGCCAGCACGAAGAAAATTTGTACCGTCATGTCGGTCATCAGCGCCTGCTCGCCGTTGTCGACGTCGACCAGCACGTTGTAGAGCACTACGTCGTTGATGGTTTCCGGCGTCGGCATCACCTGCCGCACGGTACCTCGCCAGCGGTGCTCGGGGTCGCCCAGGGTGGCGAAGTAGGCGGGCGCGCCGGCCTTGACCTTGACCACGTCGGCTTCGGCCACCTGCGCCCACACCGTCATGGTTTCGAGGTCGGCGACGCGCACGATCACCGGCGCCGCCTGGTTGGCATTGACGGTCTGGCCCTGCAGCGAAGTCTGGGACACCACCGTGCCCGACATCGGCGCATGGATCTTGGTATAGCCGAGATTGGCGATGTCGCCGTCGAGCGTGGCCTGCAGCGCCTTGATCTGCGCCTGGGTGGCATCGACCCTGGCGGCCGCCACCTTCAGCGCCGACTGCGCCTGTTCCACGCTTTCGCGGCTGGCCGCGTTTTGCTGCAGCAGTTCCTGGCTGCGGTTGGCCTGCTGCCGCGCCAGCGTCAGTTCGGCCTGCTGCTGCACCAGCTGCGCGCGCAGGTTTTCAAGATTGGCGCGGTCGGTGCGCACCCGCGTTTCATAGACGGTGGGATCGATCTCGGCGATCAGGTCGCCCTTGCTGACGCGGTCGCCTATCTTCACATGCACTTTCTTCAACTGGCCCGATACCTGGGTGCCGACGTCCACATAATCCTTGGGCTTGAGCTTGCCGAGCGAAGTGACGGTTTTTTCAACACTGCCCTGCACCACGGCCACGGTGCTCACCGGCGCGGCATCCTTCCGGTCGAGGAAGTTGTCGGCCACCACGCTGCCCACGGCCAGCAGGCCGGCCAGCGTTGCGCCGGCAAGCACCTTGCGGCGATGGCGGCCTGCGGCCGCGAGTCCTGATTTCCATGGTTTCCACATCGTTGTTCCCCAGAGTTTCTCTTGCGATGGTGAAATCATGCGCCGCAAATAAGGAGAAAATTTGAAGATTGCGGAGACCGCGTTTCTGGATGAAAGGTCGAACCTATAATGGCCGCATCGACATTGCCACTCGGACCATCGTCCATGCGCCCCTTCCGACTCAACATCGGCATCACTTCCAAGCTGTTCCTGGCCATCCTGCTCACCTGCATCGTGGTGGCGGTCGCGGTGTCGGCTGCCGGCCGCTACAGTTTCAGCCAGGGCTTCCTCGGCTATCTGAACGAGCAGGAGTCGCAGCGCGTGGAATCGCTGCGCCCGGTGCTGGCCAGGGCTTACCAGGAGCATGGCGGCTGGGACTTCCTGCGCGAACGGCCGCGCGCCTGGTTCGGGCTGATCCGCCCGCCGGGCCTGCCGCCACCGCCGGACGCGGGCGGCGGCGCGCCGCCTTCCTCCCGGGGAGGCAACCTGCCGGAATCGGAGCTGACCGGCCTCAACCTCCGGCTGGCCCTGCTCGATGCGCAGAAACGGCATGTGATCGGCAATCCTCGCCTGTCGCAGGCGGCGCAGCTCAAGCCGATCGAGGTGGACGGCGCCGCGGTGGGATGGATCGCGATGGTGCCGTTCCAGGAAGTTACCACCGGCGCCGCGATGCAATTCCAGGAGCAGCAGCGCAAGACCAGCTGGATCATCGCCGGCCTGGCCGTGCTGCTGGCGGCGCTGGTCGCCTACCTGCTGGCGCAGATGTTTCTGGCGCCGGTCAAGCGTATCGCCGCGTCGACGCACCGGCTGGCCGGTGGCGATTACGACAGCCGCGTCAATGTGCATTCCGGCGACGAGCTCGGCCGCCTGGCCGAGGATTTCAACCGCCTGGCAAACACCCTGCAGCGCAACGAACAGCTGCGCCGCGCCTTCATGGCCGACGTGTCGCATGAACTGCGCACGCCGCTGGCCGCGCTCAAGGCGGAGCTGGAAGCGGTGGAGGACGGCATACGGCCGCTCGCCCTGTCGACCGTGGCCTCGCTGCAGGCGCAAGTCTCCACGCTCGGCAAGCTGGTCAACGACCTGTATGAATTGTCGCTGTCGGATCTCGGGGCGCTGAGCTATCGCAAGGTGCGCGCCGACATGGTTGAAATACTGGGGCTTGCGGTCGACGCCTTCGGCGACCGCTTTGCCGAGAAAGGAATCCGCATGCAGTTGCAACTGCCCGCCGGCGGACGGGCGCCATGCGATGTCGATCCGGACCGCATGCGCCAGCTGCTCTATAACCTGCTGGAGAATTCGCTGCGCTACACCGATGCGCCGGGCACGCTCGACATCCGTCTTGCGGCCGAGGCGAACTCGGTCGGGCTGGTGTTCGAGGATAGCGCGCCCGGCGTGCCGGACGCCATGCTGCCGCAGCTGTTCGATCGATTCTTCCGCGCCGAGCAGTCGCGCAGCCGGGCCACCGGCGGCGCCGGCCTCGGCCTGGCGATCAGCCGCAATATCGTTCATGCCCACCAGGGGCAAATCCATGCCGCCGCGTCGCCGCAGGGCGGCTTGCGCATCGAAGTCATCCTGCCGCGCACCGAGGGCATCAAATGATGAACGACGCCGCTCCTGCCAGGATACTGATTGTCGAGGACGAGCCGACGCTGGCCGCGATCCTGGCCGATTACCTGCGCAATGCCGGGTTCGCCACCGAGCATATCGCCGACGGCGGCCAGGCGATCGATGCCATCAAGGGCTGGAACCCGGACCTGGTGCTGCTCGACCTGATGCTGCCGGGGCGCGACGGCATCGAGATCTGCCGGGAACTGCGCGGTTTCAGCGACGTGCCGGTGATGATGGTTACCGCGCGCGTGGAAGAAATCGACCGGCTGCTAGGATTGCAGGTCGGCGCCGACGACTACATCTGCAAGCCGTACAGCCCGCGTGAAGTAGTCGCGCGGGTGCAGGCGATTCTGCGCCGGGCGGGAAAATGGAAGGAGAAAAACGGCGACGCCGCCGCCAGGGCGGGCCTGGTGATCGACATGGAACGTCATGAAGCGATGCTGGACGGGAAGCGGCTGGATCTGACCCCGGTCGAGTTTCGCCTGCTCAATGCACTGTATTCACATCCCGGCCGCATTTTTTCCCGCGACCAGCTGATGAATCATGTCTATTCCGATTACCGCGTCGTGACAGACCGTACCGTCGACACCCACGTCAAGAACCTGCGCCGCAAGCTCGATCAGGCATCTCCGGAACGCGAGCTGATCCATTCGATCTATGGCATAGGCTATCGTTTCGAGGGATGAAGCTACGGCAATAGGGTGTAACCAAAGCCGAACTTAATTTACAGCAAAGATCGGCGGCAAAAAAAGGTTTAATATAGATCAATTGTGTAAAGCCGCCGAATGCGACGCCTTTACCAGTTTCACCACCGTTTTGAAACTTTTGCGACGGCTGTGTCGGATCGGTCCGGTCAGCTGCTACTTATGGCACAAGATACTCGTCCCCCGCTCCACGCATTGATTGTCGAAGACAATTCCGATCTGGCACGACTTTTCGGCGATCTGCTCGAAGTGCTTGGCTGCACGGTCAACATCGAGTGGAATGCGAATGCCGGCCTGAAGGTTGCTTTCGAACGGTTGCCCGACCTGGTGTTCTGCGATCTCACCATGCCCGGTGAAAAGAATGGCTTCGATGTCGCCCGGGAGATCCGTGCCAATCCACGACTCAAGGATACCTGGTTGATTGCCGTCACCGGTTACGACACGCCGGAAACCCATGCTCGCGCCAAGGAAGCAGGCTTTGACCGCATCTTTCCGAAACCGGTGAAATTTGCCCAGATCCAGGCGGTGCTCGATGATGTGCGCCTGCAGGGCCGTGTCGGCGCGTCCGATGCCGCGGACACCAAGCCCGCCAGCTAGGCAGGGGCCATGCTGGCCCAGCAGACGCCGGCAATGCGGCTGCGAGCGGCCAGTGGAACACCGGAAATCGTTTCATGATGAAAGCAGACACCACTGCACCCCGTGTGCTGATGATCGACGATCAGAGCATGGCCGAAGACATGATCCGGCACATGCTGAGCGACCGGCCTGACATCAGCCTGAATTACTCGCCGCAAGCCGATAACGCAGTCAACCTGGCACTTGCCGTGCGTCCGACCGTCGTCCTGGTCGATCTTCGCATGCCCACGGTCGACGGCCTGGCCGTCACCCGCAGCTTGCGCGGCCATGCGGAGACACGGCGCATTCCCATCGTACTGCTTTCCTCCGAGGATGATGCCGAGATCAAGGCCCAGGCCTTCGCCGACGGCGCCAACGACTACCTGGTCAAGTGGCCCGACAAGCGGGAACTGGTGGCCCGGATCTGTTACCACTCCAGCGCCTATCTCGCCCACAAGCAGCTCGACGAGGCTTTTGAGTCCCTGCGCCAGAGCAAGGAAGAACTGCTGCTGCGTACGCAGGAACTGGCGCAAAGCCAGGCGGCGCTTCACCAGGCGCAGAAGATGGAAGCCGTCGGACAGCTTACCGGAGGCGTGGCCCACGATTTCAACAATGTGCTGCAAGTCATCAATGGCAACCTCGAATTGCTCAAGCTGCTGACCGCCGGCAACCAGCCCGCGCAGAATCGCATCGCTGCCGCCGCCGCTGGTGTCGACCGCGGCGCCAAGCTGGCTTCCCATCTGCTCGCTTTCGCGCGGCGCCAACCGCTGCAGGCAGTGGTCCTCAATGCCGGCGAACTGCTGCAGGGCATGGATGAATTGCTGCGGCATTCGCTGGGCGACCTTACCTCCGTGCAAACCGTGGTTGCCGACAGCCTCTGGAACACCACCGCCGATCCGGGGCAGCTGGAAAACGTCATACTCAATCTCGCGATCAATGCCCGCGATGCCATGGCAGGTTCCGGCACCGTGACCCTCTCCGCGCGCAACGCCGGACCCGGCGGCCATACCCGCGAATGTCCGGAGCACGATGCCGGCGGCCGCTATGTGCTGATCGAAGTGACCGATACCGGAACCGGGATGCCGCCCGAAGTGCTGGAGCGCGTATTCGAGCCTTTCTACACCACCAAGCCGGCGGGGCAGGGCACCGGCCTCGGCCTGAGCATGGCGTATGGATTCGTCAAGCAGAGCGGCGGTCATATCCGGCTGCAGAGCGAAGTCGGCCAGGGCACCACCGTCAAGGTCTTCCTGCCGTGCACCGACGATTCCGCGGTAACCGAGGAAAAGCCGGCTGCCGGTCCGGTGTTCGGCGGTATCGAAAGCATTCTCGTGGTCGACGATGAACCCGACGTCAGGGAAACCACCGCCCAGCTGCTGACCAATCTCGGTTACCTCGCACTGCAGGCGGAAAATGCGGACGCGGCATTGCGCATCCTGGAGCGCGGCACGCATGTGGATCTCGTCTTCACCGACGTGGTAATGCCGGGCCGGCTGCGCAGCGCCGATTTTGCACAGAAGGCGCGCCAGCTGCTGCCGCACCTTCAGGTATTGTTCACCTCGGGATACTCGGAAGGCATACTGGCGCATGGAGGCCGGGTCGACCCCAGCGTCAGCCTGCTGCGCAAGCCCTATACGGCGGAGGCGCTGGCGCAGAAAATCCGGACGCTGCTGCGCGGGCGGGAAGAGCCGAAGCCTACTGCGGTGCAATAGAATGATCGCCCGACCCCGCCTGCCGATCCGGCCCGGAAGCCCGACGGGCTGCGGAGGTTGTTCCCGGCAACGGGCCTGTCTGGACGTCATCAAGCATTTCCGGCTTGGGTCAGCAGCGGGCAGGTGGAAATCCGCGTCGGAGCAAGCTTGTAAAATCAGCCGGTGGCAAGGCTTTGGAAAATAAAAAGCCCTGCGCGAAGTCACATCCGGCCGTCCGCAGTACGGCTTCCTGTTCGGCGTTTTCCACGCCTTCGGCAATGACCTTCAACCCAAGTCTGTGAGCCATCACAATCATCGACTCCGCGATGGCCCGGCTTCCTTCGTTTACGTCGATGTCCCTTACGAAGCTCTGGTCGATCTTAAGGTAGTCGATATGGAAGCGCTTGAGATAGGCGAGCGAAGAATAACCGGTGCCGAAGTCATCCAGTGCCACCTGGATGCCGCCATCGCGATAATGGTCCAGCACCTCCACAACATTGCTAATCGCATTGAGCAGTATGCCTTCCGTGATTTCAACGGCGAAGCTGCGCAGCGGCAGGCCCAATCGGCATTGCGGTCATGATCCGTGCGGCACGTCTTGGCCCGTGCGAACCGGGAGACATGAGTCTTCCCGTGGCAAAGGCTTCGGCAGGGCGAGTAAAGCAGGAAGAAGACAAGGTCGACGGAAGCGGAATCGACGAGGTCTGCGGCCTGATGAATGGACTTCCGAAAACGGATGTCCGAAGTTTGAATACGCTTGAATCCTGATCAAGGCGCGAAGTCGATTCGCGCCTGTTTCACGTCGAAAGAGCGGGTGCGATGATACGCGGGATCGATATTATTTGCGCCGCACATAGCGCGCCGAGCCCGGCGGCGGTTCATTGAGCACCGCCCAGAAAACCCCCAGGTCGGAGATCGCGCGCACGAATTCCTGGAAATCCACCGGCTTGACGACGTAGGCATTGACACCCAGTTCATAGCTGCGCAGCAGATCCTGTTCTTCCCGCGAAGAGGTCAGCATCACCACCGGCGCGCTCTTGAGGCTGGGCGTTCCCCGGATATGCCGCAGGACTTCCAGCCCGTCCACCTTCGGCAGTTTCAGGTCGAGCAGGATGACCGCGGGATTGCCGGCCGGGCGGTTGCGGAAGCTGCCTTCGCAGTTCAGATAATCCAGAGCTTCGGCGCCATCCCGCACGACGATGACTTCATTGGCCAGCTGGCTCTTCTCGAGCGCGATCAGCGTCAGCTCCAGGTCGTTCGGGTTGTCTTCCACTAGAAGAATCGGCTTTAACATGGGCAATACTCGTTTCGTCAATCAATGAGCCGGTGGACGCCGGCACTTTTGCTTTCGATGCTTTCTACTTTCTACTCAAGCACAATTCTTCTTGGAAGGGCAAAGGAGAATCTCGCACCCTGATCCACGACGCTTTCTGCCCAGACGCGGCCGCCATGGCGCTCCACGATGCGGCGCACATTGGCGAGGCCGATGCCGGTACCCTGGAAATCCTCCATCCGGTGCAGGCGCTGGAATACGCCGAACAGCTTGTGCACGTATTCCATGTTGAAGCCCACGCCGTTGTCCTGCACATGAAATACATGTTCGGCCTCGTTGCTCTCGCCGCTGACATGGATCGTCGCTTTCTCCCGCAACCGTGTGTACTTTACCGCATTGGACAAAAGGTTGTACACGGCGAGCTGCAGGAAATTGGGATCGGCTTCCACCACCGGAAGCGCATCGATGCGCCATTCGATCTGCCGCGCGCCGGTCTCCAGCTGCAGTTTTTCGCGGGCTGCATTGAACATGTCGTTCATGTTGATTTCACAGGGGCGCAGCGAGGCCCTGCCCATCTGCGAGAAGCTGAGCAGGTCGTCGACCAGCTTGCCGGCAAAGCGCGCCGAATCCTTGATGTTCTTCAGGAATCGGATGCGGCGCTCGGGAGCGTCGGCGCCCTCGAACTCGAGCAGCAGGTCGCTGAAGCCCACGATGTGCCGCAACGGCGCGCGCAGGTCATGCGACACCGAATAGGAGAAGGCTTCGAGTTCCTTGTTGGCCCTGCCCAGCTCTTCGGCCAGCTCGGCCATCTGCTCAGCGCGTTCCAGGACGATGCCGAGCAGCGCGGTGCGGAATTCCATCGCGATCTCGATTTCGCTGGAACGCCAGGCGATGCTGGTGCCGTGCACGGTCTCGCGCCAGATGTCGAAGCTCATGCGCGGCGTCAGCTGCCGCGCCGGCGCGCCGCTGTCATGCTTGAGATGCGGATTGCCGGCCCAGTCGACGGTCTGGATGACTTCCGGCCGGAACCAGATCAGGTAATGGTTGTGGATGCGCGAAATCGGCAGCGCCAGGATGCCGCTGGCATTGCGCTTGATGTCGGCGCCGCCGGGAAAGACGGTGCTCAGTGCGTTGGTGTGATACAGGTCGTCGTGTGCATTCGCGCTCAGCCATTCAATGAGCTCGCGCACCTTGGCTTCCGGCGGCGTATCGCCCATGCAGACCAGCCGGCTTTCGAAGGACAGCGCCGCGCCGGACGCGCTGGCGAAGCGCAGCAGCTGCGGCGCAATGCTCTTCATGTTGTCGACCAGGTCAGGTCCCTGCGTCAGGCCGGCAAGCATGGACACGACCAGATGGCGCAGGTCCAGCCGCGCATTGTATTCGTCTCCGTCTTCGCGCGACTCGACGCGCAGCGCCAGGATCTGGGTCAGCTGCTCGCAAGCCGCGCGGACTTCGAAGGGCACGAAGCAGGGATCGGCGTTATGGCAGGAAATCAGTCCCCACAGGCGGCCCTTGACCACGATGGAAATCGACATCGATGCCAGCGTACCCATGTTGCGCATGTATTGCAGGTGCACCGGCGAGACGCTGCGCAGCGAGGCGAAGCTGAGGTCGGTAGGCTGGCCGGAACGCGGATTGGATTCCGGATACAGCCGAGAAGGCAGGTAATCGGCATCGACGATCAGGCGGATGCGATTGGCCAGGTACAGATCCCGCGCCTGGCGCGGCACGTCGGATGCCGGGAAGCGCTGGTTCATGTAGGAGTGATAGCCGGGGTCTAGCGCTTCGGCCAGCACATGGCCGTGTCCGTCTTCATCGAAACGGTAGACCAGCACCCGTCCGAAACCGGTCACGCGCTTGATTTCATTGGCCGCCAGCACGCTCATCGCCGATACCGTGGCGGTGTCGCCCAGTTTCGTCAGGAAGTTGCTGATCAACGGATACAGCAGGCGGAAGTCGGCCTGCGCCCTGCGGCCCACTTTTTCCAGTTCGAGGATGATCAGCCCGTCGTGCGCATGGGCGAGCACATCGACATACAGCCCGTCCATGGGTTCGAGCGTGCCGAGATAGGCCGGCTGCGCCGACAGCACCTGCTCCTGAAGTCCCGTGCGGACCTGCATCTCGCATTCCGCTCCCAGCGCATCGGCGAGCGCAAGGCCGACCACGTCGGCGGGATTTTTGCCTGTCAGTTCCGAAATGTTGTCGCTGACCTGCACGATCCGGCCGTCGATGCCATCCATTGCGATCAGAAAGCCGTGCGGCTGTATGCTCCCTGGAATGCGGATCGCTTCCCGGTCGCATATCGACAGGTCAACCTGGGGCAGATCGGTGTTTGCTGTATCCATTTGCTTTCGCGGTCAAACAGTGATTCGAACGGTAGTCAGGCATGAGACCAATCCCTGTCCCAGTCCGTTGCATGCGGTGACGCCTCGTCGTGTTGCGAATGGCCGGGCCGCACCTGCCTTCAACGGGTCGGTAGCCGTGCCATCGATTCCCGTCGTTCCAGTTGTTGAGCCTGCTCGCTGCCGTTTGAATGAATCCATCGGTGTCACCTGTCATGCCATAGCTTGGGATTGAACTGCGACGGCTGCCCCCGGCACGCCTTCAAGGCGCGCTTGCCGGCGCTGAGCGAACCAGTCCGCCAGCGATGCGAAGGCATCCGCTGCTGCCATGGCCGCGACCCGTTGCGCTTCCATCGATGCGAGGCTGCTTTCCAGGCATTCGACAAAGGTTCGCCACTTTTTCGCGTTGCTCTCGCCATAGCCGGCCAGCCAGCGCGGCGACCATGGCGCAAGCTTGGGCGCAAGCGCTTTCGCCAGCACCTTGGTGCCCAGCTGTGCACCCTCGATCACGTACGCGATACCGAACCTGGCAGGCAGCGTGGCCAGGTCCGGTGTAAATCCTGCCTCCGGCAGAGCATGAATTGCATCCTGCGACATGCCTGCCGCCCGCAGGTCGCAGTCGATCCAGTCGAGCTTGCCGGCGCGGGCCTGGGCTTCCATCGCCGCCGGCCATGCAGCGCTCCACAAGGCGGCATCGAAGGGCAGCATCCAACCGCGCAGATCCTGCAGGTAATGCAGGTAATCGTCACGGCTTGCATCCGGACGGGCGACCTGCAGGTCGTGTTCCAGACGCTCATGCGCATCCCGGGTTGCGGCGCGCAATGCTTCAATGGCAATCAGCTTATTAATCATGCAATTCAAGGTTGTGGATGACGCAATGCGGCGTCTTTCTTGCCGGATTGAATCATCCGCCAACGAAGGCACATTGTACTATTGTCGTGAGCCGAACACAGTACCCCGCCTGCGGCAAACTTCTTGCTTGATGGTGCCGGCGAGTCGGCATTGCGCCGCTTGCACGCCAACTTTCAAACCCGCCGCGCGGCCGCCATGCGGTTCGCCGGCAAGCAAGGGCAAGACATGAACAGATTGCACCCGGAGAGGGATACAGGAAGGTCCGGCCAGGCTCTTCCAGAAGCGATGCACAAGGTGGTGGCCACGATGCCGGAAAAGGCCGACGGCATGGCAGCCGGGCATGAAATCGCCACCCATGCGGAAGTTGCGCGGCGCATTGCCGTGCTGAAAGGATGCGACTTTGCCGGAGAATTCGAAAGCGGCCGCAATTATGGCGCCCCCGTGTATTTTTTGCCCAGCGACACGCTGATCGATTGCGAGCGGATACAGGATGCCGGCATCCGCTGCGAGCATGACCTGTTCGGCGGCGTCGTGCCCCACGCCTTCGTCGCCACCAAGACCATCACCCACATGCTGCCCGGTCCGCTCTCGCCGGCGCCGGAAGGCTGGTCGCCGGGATTCGGCAGCAAGGTGCAGGAAGTGGTGCTGCCCGGCTATTCCGCCTTCAACCTGCATGATGCGCGCGACGCCGGATCGCGCCTGCTGGCGCGCGGCGCGGTGCGGCTCAAGAAGCCCAGCGGCGTGGGCGGCTTGGGGCAATGGGTGGTGCGCACCGTGCACGAACTCGACGACCTGCTGCATTCCATCCAGCCAGAGGAATTCGAGCGCGACGGCGTGGTTCTGGAGTGCAATCTTTCCAAGGTCGTGACCTTGAGCGTCGGGCAGGTCAATATAGGCCGCCATCTGGCGACGTACCACGGGGAACAGCGGCTGACGCGCAACCATCGCGGCGAGGAAGTCTACGGCGGCTCCGACCTGACGGTGGTGCGCGGCGGCTTCGAGGAGCTGCTGGCATTGACGCTGGAGCCCGACGTGCGCACCGCCATATCGCAGGCATGCACCTATCATGCCGCGGCCATGAGCTGCTTTCCGAAATTGTTTGCATCCCGCAGCAACTATGACATCGCCCAGGGCGTCGATGATGGAGGAAAGTGGCGTTCCGGCGTCCTCGAGCAGTCCTGGCGGGTCGGCGGCGCCAGCGGGGCGGAGGTGGCGGCGCTGGAAGCATTCGATGCCGATCCTTCGCTGCAGGCAGTGAAGGCCTCGACCTTCGAGTTCTACGGACACGAGGCGCAAGTCCCCGCCGGCGCCGTCCTGTATTTCCAGGGCGATGACGAGCGCGTCGGCAGGATCACGAAATACGCAATATCGAAAGCCTATGACCATTCATGACCATACGATACGCATTCCCGTCGGCGATGAAAGCATCGACGGCACCATCGTGGCGCCGAGCACCAAGATTCCCGGCGTGCTGTTCGTCCATGGCTGGGGAGGAAGCCAGGAACAGTACCTGGCGCGCGCGCGGGAAATCGCGGCGCTCGGCTGCATCTGCCTGACCTTCGACCTGCGCGGCCATGCCGGCACCCGGCCGCAGCAGGGCACGGTGTCGCGCGAAAACAGCCTGAACGACGTGCTGGCCGCCTATGACATGCTGGCCGGCCAGCGCGATGTCGATCCGGATGCCATCGCCGTGGTAGGCAGCAGCTACGGCGGCTACTTGGCCGCCATCCTGACCTCCCTGCGGCCAGTGAAATGGCTGGCGCTGCGCGTGCCGGCGCTGTACCGGGACAGCAACTGGGAAATGCCGAAGCTCGACCTGCACAAGGGCCAGGATCTCGGCGCCTACCGCCAGACGCTGGTGTCGGCGGAAGAGAACCGGGCCTTGCGCGCCTGCGCCGAGTTCCGCGGCGACGTGCTGATCGTCGAATCCGAGCGCGACAACATCATTCCGCATGCCGTCATTTCGAGTTACCTGGAAGCCTGCGCCGAACCGCGCTCCATGACTTACCGCGTGATCAAGGGTGCCGACCATGGCTTGTCGGAGCAGAGCTCACAGCGTGCCTACACGGCATTGCTGGTGAGCTGGATGACGGAAATGGTGCTGGGCGAGCGCGGCGGCGAACAAGCAGGCCAGACCACGACAATGCCTGCCGGCACCCTGCCCGAGGCGCCGCCAACACCGGGCTGATATTCCAGGAATTTGATGTTCCGCAAGCCGCCGCCCTTTTCATCGAAGGGCAGGCACCCTTGTGCGCTGCGGTAGTCCAAAATGCTTTGTGCATCGGCACGCGTTGTGGGAAGGCAAGGCAATGAAAAATCCCTGGACCAGCAAAAACCCCTTTCTCAGCATGTGGCTGAGCGGCGCCAACGCGGTGCTTGGTTCGGCACGAGGCAGGGCTTCGGCGCAGGCGAAGCGGCAGGCGTCGACGGCGATCACGAAAGCGTCGAAGCAGATGGGCGAGCTGTGGCTCGCCTCGATGACGCCACCGTCCGCACCCAAGCGGAAAAAAAGGAAGCGTGCCTGATGCGGCGGCAAGCCGCGCCTGCTGAAGTCTTCACAAGCTTTACATATTTCAAAGCAGGGCCGGCGCGCCGCGCCGCGTCCATTCATCCAAAGGAGAACAATCAATGAAACGTACCGCATCGGCCCAATGGACCGGAGGCCTGAAAGACGGCAAGGGCAGCATCTCGACCCAGAGCGGCATCTTGTCGGATACCCAATACGGCTTCAACACGCGCTTCGAGAACGGTCCCGGCACCAACCCCGAAGAATTGATCGCGGCGGCGCATGCCGGCTGCTTCACGATGGCGCTGTCGGCACAGCTCGGCGAAGCCGGAATGACCGCAGAGAACCTCGCGACCACCGCCGCCGTGACCCTCGACAAGGTGGAGGGCGGCTTCGCCATCACCGCCATTCATCTCGACCTGGTGGCGAAGATTCCGGGCGCCGACCAGAAGGCTTTCGATGAGGCCGCCAACAAGGCCAAGGCAGGCTGCCCGGTATCGAAGGTGCTGAATGCGACCATCACGATGAATGCCAAGCTGGAGTCTTGACTCGCAATCCGCTGCCTGCGGATGCGGCGCCAGCGAAGACCGGACTTAAAGACGGCGACATGAAAAAACGCCGGAAGCCATGCGGCTTCCGGCGTTTTCATTTGTGTGCGATCGACGCGCTACGCGCTATGCGATCGTCTCATCAGGCTGCTTCTGTCTGCAGCAGCTGTACGTTGTCGCCACCGATTTCGATCTTGCGCGGCTTGAGCGATTCGGGAATCACGCGCACCAGTTCGATGTTGAGCAAGCCGTTGTCGAGCTTGGCGCCGACGACCTTCACATGGTCGGCCAGCTGGAAGCGGTGCTCGAAATCGCGCGATGCGATGCCGCGGTGCAGGAAGGTGCGCTTGGTCTCGTCCTTCTGCTTGCGACCGACGATCTTCAGCTGATCGCGCTCGGTTTCGATCTCCAGTTCGGAGCGATCGAAGCCGGCGACAGCCATGGTGATGCGGTATTTGTCTTCGCCGACGAGTTCGATGTTGTACGGCGGATAGCTCGGCTGCGCATCTGCGCGCGCTGCCTCGTCAAACAGGTGTGCGAGACGGTCGAAGCCGATGGCCGAGCGATAAAGGGGGGTGAAATCGTATGTACGCATTTTCAATATCCTCATAAGTAAGCGATATAGGGTTGGCGGACCTCCGTTGAGCATCCGCTGGTTCCGATATAGGGATCGCCCAAATGCGTTTCAAGAGATTTTTTTCAGGATTTTTTCACCCCCCGGTTTTCAGTTGACGTGCTCTTCCTTGGCCGAGGAGAACAGATCCCAGACCGCGATGAACATCGCCGCGATCACCGGCCCGATCACGAAGCCGTTGAGGCCGAACAGCCCCATGCCGCCGAGCGTGGATACGAGCACCACGTAGTCGGGCATCTGTGTGTCCTTGCCGACCAGCAGGGGGCGCAGGATGTTGTCGACCAGTCCGATCACCACCACCCCGAATACGATCAGTGTCACGCCTTGCCAGATGGCGCCGGTCAGCAGGAAGAATATGGCTACCGGCGCCCAGATCAAGGCCGCGCCCACCGCGGGCAGCAGCGACAGAAAGGCCATCAGCGTGCCCCACAGGATCGGCCCCTGGATGCCGAGGAACCAGAACATGAGGCCCCCGAGCGCGCCCTGGGTCGCCGCGACGGCGATGTTGCCCTTGACGGTGGCGCGGATCACGGTCGTGAACTTGCCGAGCAGGCTGCGCTTGTGTTCCGCGCTCAGCGGAATGGCCTGCTTGATGCGCGCCGACAGCAGCGCGCCGTCGCGCAGCAGGAAGAACAGCAGGTAAAGCATGATGCTGAAGCTCACCAGGAAGTCGAAGGTGTTCTGGCCGATGCTCAGCGCCTGGGTGGCGATCACCTGGCTGCCCTGCGCGACCGCGGTGGACAGGCGATCGAACAGGGAGCCGATGTCGCCCAGGCCGAAGCGGTCGAGCCAGCCGACCATCCATGACGGCATCGCATTGATCGCCTGCTGGAAGTAGGCGCCGAAGTCCAGCTGGCCGGAACGTATGCGCTCATAGATGGCGCTGCCTTCCCGCACCAGCGATCCCGTGATCAGCGTCAGGGGCAGGAACACAATCACCAGGGTAAGCGCGAGCGTGGCCAAGGCTGCCATGTTCCGGCGGTGCTTCATCGCGGAGAGCAGTCGACGGTAGAACGGCGCGAACAGAATGGACAGCACGGCCGCCCAGAACACCGCTCCGTAAAACGGAAGCAAGATCCACACGAATGCAATGGAAACGGCAACCAGCAGGATGTAAAAGGTTTTCTGCTGTAGTTGTGGGTTGTTCATTGTTATCCCGGAAATTATTGTAAGAATGAAATGCAAGTTATGCCATGTTAAACGAATAGGGCAAAACTTCTTCTCCACTCTTTCCTATCGTTATAAGCAGGGCAAAATCGACACCATGCATCGTTTAAGCAGGAATCATGCACTCTGCCTATCGGCAGCATTTAGCCATGGTTCGGCTCCGGACACTGGCATTGCCGTCGGCCCCAGTGCCCCAATCTCGCCTTCCACATGCTATTTTCGAAACGCAGTTCAAAATCATGCTGCGCCTGACGAGCTTCAACCGGCAGCCATGGAAAAAAATGCAACAACGCCGCTGCAATATTTGCGAAGCACGGCAGCATGGGAAGAAATGAAAGGAGAAGAGGCATGACCCGGCGCCGCATCACCGGCTTTCATCAGGACCATGAACAGCATTGGGTAGCCCAGCTCGAATGTGGGCACAATCAGCATGTGCGTCATGATCCGCCCTGGTTCAACCGGCCATGGGTGGTAACCGACAATGGGAGGAAACAGGCACTGGGACGTACGCTGGATTGCAGGAAGTGCGATACGGGTGCGCCTCCGGATGCGCGCCCTCGTGCCGTACGGCAATCATCGTAGCGTGACGACTGGCGGCAAAGTTTTATAACTTTGTACGCGTGCTTCAAGCAAGCGTACACCGGGCGGGATTAGCGCTCGGTGTACGGTTGTACTCAGGCCGCAGCGGCCAATGCAGTCGGCTCGCCGCGCAACGCGCGCAGCTTGCCCACTGTCGCGGCGCAGGCATGCGCCGCTTCCGCGCCTTTCACCACGAAGTGATTGCTAAAGAACTGGTGGTGTTCCTCGCCGGCATGGAAATGATGCGGCGTAAGCACGGCGGAAAATACCGGTACCTGGGTTTCCAGCTGCACCTGCATCAGGCCGGAAATGACGGCCTGGGCGACGAATTCATGACGGTAGATGCCGCCGTCGACCACCAGGCCTGCGGCCACGATGCCTTCGTAGTTGCCGCTTTGCGCGAGGATTTTCGCGTGCAGCGGAATTTCATAGGCACCGGGCACTTCGAAGAAGTCGATGGCATCGCCCGGGAACCCGAGCTTCTGGATTTCGGCGGTGAAGGAGTCGCGGCAGCGGTCGACGATGTCGCGGTGCCAGCAAGCCTGGATGAAGGCAATGCGGCCTGCCGATGATGATGTGGATGTGGACATTCTTAAGCTCCTATTTACGAGAAAAAATAAATAGGGCGCACGGGATGGCAAATGCCGGCGGATAGGGCAGCGAAGACATGGCACGCGCTGGCAGGCACAGGCGCGCAACAGCGGCGAAGTGCCTTCCGGCGAGCGCAATGCTCCCCATGCCGTTTCGAAACGGACAAGGATCCCGTCCTCTTTCATCCGGACTATGACCGTCGGCCCCGGAATCGCACCGGGTCTGCTGACCCTGCATTGCCGGCCGATGACTCGGCCTATGATGCAGGCGCTCGCGGGCTAGGCGCAGTGCGCCATTACCGCCGGTGGGGACTTTCACCCCGCCCTGAGAACGTGTTGGCCTGATGGCCAGCGCAGACTATAGCATGGGGAAAATACCATTGCCGGCGACTTGTCAGGGCATTACTTTCGACCTTCAACATGGCGCGCGAAGTTATTGAGAATGGCCTGCCACCCGGCCTGCTGCTGCTCGACGGAATGAGTTGATTCGGCATCGAATGCAACCCTTACGTTGACGCCTTCAGGCCTTTCATTGAATTCAACCCTCGCCTCCCGCTCTCCGAACGAATACTCGATCAATCGATTCGGGATGACGTTGGTATAGGTGCCGGCGAAGTCAAATCCGAAACTGCCGTCCTTCGCCTCCATTCGCGACGAAAAAGCACCGCCCGTTCGAAGATCAACAGTCGCCGAAGTCGTGTGCCAGTCATCGGAAGCCGCATTCCACTGCACTATGTCGTCTGGCGTGGTGTAAGCCTGCCACACTCTTTCGATGGGCGCGTGAACAGTTGTCTCGACGGTAATCTGCATAACTTCTTGCTCCTTTTAATGGTGGCTAACTCATGGCGGCGAACTGAGCAGGTGCCAAGTTGGCATCCATGAGTTGAAAAATACAAAAAATGCCAGCGTAGCCAAGGGCTTCGCCGGCCTTGCATTGGAACGACGAATAAGGCTTTGGAAAATCGACATCGAACGGGAAAAATTTTTCGAGCGAAGGGCTCGATAGCGACTCTGACCGCACGGTAACCAGGTGGTTAAGCGGGAGGCTAAGTCAACCTGATAATATTTTCTTCAACCCGGTCCCTAAGCAACAGGCGGAGCGGTGGTGGGTGTCCGGAAAGATATCGCGTGCCGCCCGCGGCTTCAAAGCATCATCAACAAGCCTGGTGTTGGGGCCGACCGACCTCAAGGAGCGCGAAGAGACGCATTTCGGCTGGCTGCATTTATGTCTTGATGGTGAGTGGGGGAATGGGTTGACCGTACAGGACAAGGCACGATGTTTCCGTCCCCCCTTCCAAGCTTATGCCGCGCCTATCAATCTCTCGCTTCTAATCCAGAGCTGCCTGGCGGTGTCGGCATTGAGCGCGTATGACCTCACGCCATCGGCGAAAGGATTGGGCGCGTCATTGATGGGGGCGACCGCGCAATCTTCCAGATAGCGGCCGCCGATTTCGTCCTTGTCAGCCACGACGGCAGCCCAAACCGACGTGGCTGCGGCCTGAGGGATTTCTTTCAACTCCGCTGGCGGAAGACCTGCTTCTGCGCGGGCTTTGCCGACCGTGTCCAGGAGGCCCTGCAAGTCGTCCTTCGAAAAATGGCGGGGCAGATCCGTTAAGCTATTCCCCGGCATTACTGAAGCGGCACGGACTCCGCGATCACGATGCCGACGGTCGAATTCCGCTGCGAAAAGAGAACAGGCTGTCTTCGATCGGCCATATGCAATAAACGGGTCGTATGCTTGATGTTCGAAATTCGGATCGTCCAGATCAACATCGGCGACGCGATGCGCCTGGGACGACAGCACTATCAGGCGACCTTCATCGGCCAGCAGTGGCTCGATCCGGTTAAGCAAAGCAAAATGACCAAGATAGTTGGTCTGGAACTGGACTTCAAACCCGTCGACCGTCCGCCCGAACGGGGTTGCCATAACGCCGGCGTTGGCAATGATGGAATCGAACAGTTCACCGTCGGCCACCAATTGATCCGCGCAGTCGCGAACGCTTTTCAGCGAGGCCAGATCAAGCTCGATCAATTTGAAGGCGCCGCCTCCCTGCAAAGCGGCATTGCGCACTGATGCCGTGGCTAACTCTGCTTTTCCGCGGTCTCTGACCGCACCAACCACACTAGCGCCGTGAGAAACCAGCGAACGGGCGGCTTCGAGCCCGATGCCGGACGATGCGCCAGTGATGAGAAATCGCTTTCCCTTGAGATCAACGCCGTTCAGCACCTGATCGGCGGTCGACTTTGCACTAAATTTCCTGGCCATTTTTTTCCTTTCTTTAATTGTGAGCGTAAGGGCGGATACCGTTTGCTACCGGTTCCGGATCTCAGATTCCCAGGCCGCCAGCCACGTCGACTACGCCGCCGGTCATATAGCCGCCATTTGGCCCCGCCAAAAAACAGACCGTGGCCGACACCTCCGCGAGCGTCGCGATCCGGCGGATGGGATGCAGGTCCAGCAGTGGTTCAGGAACGTCATCGCCCAGCACGGATGCCGACATGTCGGTCGGCATGACGCCGGGCTGAACGACGTTGGCGGTAATATTTCGTCCGCCGAGGTCGCGTGCCACGCCCTTCGCATATCCGATGAGAGCGGCCTTGCTGCCCGCATAGTCGGCAGCGCCGGCGAACGGAACCCGGTTGCCGAGAAGGGAGCCTATGAAGATGATCCGGCCGCCGTCGGACAGCACCGGCGCCGCAGCCCGCGTGGTCGCCACCGTGCCCATGACGTTGATCTGCCACTGGCGATCGAGATTGACAGTGTCAAGCTCAGGGTCGTCGACCGCCTTCCCTTGCACGGCGATCGCCGCGTTGTTGACAAGAATGTCGAGCTTGCCAAAGTGCGCCACCACCTTGTCGACCAGCGATTTGGCGGCGGTCATGTCGGCCTGATCGCTCTGGATCGCCAGAGCGCGGACGCCTTTCGCCTTCAGCTTCGCTACCACGGCCTCAGCCTTCTCGGCCGATGCGACGTAGCTGATTGCAACATCCGCTCCCTGGTCGGCAAGCGCTTCGGCCGTCGCAGCACCAAGGCCCCGCGAACCGCCGGTAACAAGGGCAACCTTCCCCTTCAGTGATAAGTTCGACATGAAATCCGTCCTATGTTTTATTAAAAGGCAATAGGCGCCACACGCAAACAGCGGCGCTTTTCGTAACATACGTTACGATAACGAGCAGTATATAATTCCGGAACGAGTTGTCAACAGTTTTCGTAACATCCATTATGGAAAGGTTGGGCTGATGGGACGCCACCGCGAATTTGATGTCGAAAAAGCGCTGGACGCGGTGCTATGCGTCTTTTGGCGCAAGGGTTACGAGGGGACTTCCTATGTCGACCTTACCCAGGCTGCGGGCGTGGAGCGACCTGCGCTCTATGCGGCATTCGGCAACAAGGAAGCGCTCTTCAAACAAGCCTTGAAGCGCTACCATGAGCGGTACTCGGACTTCATTCCGAAAGCACTTCAGTTGCCAACGGCACGTGAGGTTGCTGCACACTTCCTGCATGGCTCAATTGAACTCAATACGCGTTTTCCCGCCCATTCAGGATGCCTCGGGATCAATGGGGCCTTGGCAGGATCGGATGAAGCCGAGCCGGTGCGGCAAGCCTTGATCGACTTTCGCGCGGCAGGCGAGGCACTGCTTCGCGAACGCTTCGAACGGGCAAAGGCCGAAGGCGACTTGCCGGAGACGGCAAAGCCTGAGGCGCTTGCGGCATTTGTGATGGCGGTTACCCACGGCATGGCCGTGCAGGCCAAAGCCGGCTTCAGCCGCGCTATGCTGGAGGCGGTGGCTGAACAAGCGCTTTCCACATGGCCTGGCCGTTAGGCGTGTCGGACCTTGAAGTAGCAGCCGGCGTCTGCATGCAAGCGCCGTGACTCACCATCAATCCTCTCACCGACACGAGCGAGTCATCGCCGCATGCACTCATGACGAGTGCTTCCTGCATTGAGTAATGCAAGCACCATAGCCCTCGGCCGTGTCGGGATAAAACGAAGAAACCCTACAACAACGATTGCGCTGACCAAACAATCCAAACGAGTCCGACGTCGCCAGATATCAAGACCCTGGCAATGTGCGATCAGCCAGCGCAGTGTTTCAGCCCTCGGCGCTTTATTCAAAACCGCCTTGCAGCGATGTCACGAAAATCAAACGGAACTGTCACGGGCGCGTCACATGCAGTAACTACCATGGCGCGGTGATTCAGGTTCGTAATCGAAGGCCTTGCCCGATTACGAAATCGAATAACCGGAGATGCCATGATCAAACTAAATGACGTAACCGTCAGGTTCGGCGACACGATCGCCCTGCAACCCACTTCGCTGGCCTTCCACCGAGGCCAGTTCACCGTCCTGCTCGGTGCCTCGGGCGCGGGAAAATCGACCCTGTTGCGTTGCCTGAACCTGATGCAAATGCCCGGCGCCGGCAGCATCGAGGTCGAAGGCCTGGGACCGCTCCGGAGCGGCGCGGCACTCCGGGCGCATCGGCGCAACACCGGTATGGTGTTCCAGCAGCATCAGCTGATCGCGCGCCGAACCGCGCTGCAGAACGTGATCACCGGACGCGTGGGCCACTACACCAGCCTGCGCAGCCTGTTTCCCCTCCCGCATCGCGACCAGGAAATCGCACTGCACTGCCTTGAACGCGTCGGCCTGCTGCACAAGGCGCTGGCGCGTATCGACCAGCTTTCCGGTGGACAGCAGCAGCGCGTCGGCATCGCCCGCGCGCTGGCGCAGCAGCCGCGCCTGATGCTCGCCGACGAACCGGTCGCCAGCCTGGATCCAGCCACCGCCGACAAGGTGCTCGCCTTGCTGCAGCGCGTGTGCAAGGAAGACGGCATTTCAGCCGTCGTCAGCCTGCACCAGGTTGAGCTTGCCAAGCGTTACGCCGACCGCGTCATCGGACTGGCGCATGGCCGCGTCGTATTTGACGTGGCGCCGGACGCGCTGACGGCGGAACGGACCTCCGCCCTGTATGAAAACCGGCCACATCAAGCCGCACCTGAAACGCACGCCCCGCATTCCTTTCCGTTAAACCTCGCCATTGCCAAGGACTGATCATGAAAAAAGTGTTCGCCGCCCTCGCGCTTGCCGCCGTTGCCCTGCTTGGCCACGCCGCTCCCAATCCTGATCCGGACACGCTCAAGGTCGCGCTGCTGCCGGATGAAAACGCATCGACGGTCATCAAGAACAACCGTCCGCTGGAAATCCATCTCGAAAAGGAATTGGGCAAGAAGATCGAACTGATCGTCACCACCGATTACTCGTCGATGATCGAAGCCATGCGTCATGGCCGTCTTGATCTCGCTTATTTCGGTCCGCTGTCCTACGTGCTGGCGAAGCAGAAGAGCGATATTGAAGCGTTCGCCGCCATCAAGCAGAAGGGTGATACCACCTACCAGTCCGTGCTGGTGGTTAACACCGGCGCCGGCATTGGCAACATAGCCGACATCGCGAACAAGAACGTCGCCTACGGCGACAAGGCATCCACCTCCAGTCACCTGATCCCGAAATCGATCCTCGCACAAGGCGGGCTGAAGGCCGGCGAGAATTACCGCGAGCACTTCGTCGGCGCACACGACGCGGTAGCCATCGCAGTACAGAACGGCCATGCGCAGGCCGGCGGCCTGAGCAAGCCGATCTTCGAATCGCTGGTCCAGCGCGGCATCATCGACGGCAACAAGGTCAAGGTGCTGGCCGAGTCCAAACCCTTCCCGCAGTATCCGTGGACCATGCGTTCCAACCTGAAGCCGGAACTGAAGGAAAAGATTCGCGCCGTATTCACCGGCATCAGCGATCCGGCGGTGCTCAAGCCCTTCAAGGCCGACGGCTTCGGCCCCATCGCCGACAAGGACTATGACGTGGTGCGCGACCTCGGCACGCTGTTGAAGCTGGACCTGTCCAGGTTCTAGGGCGGAGGCAACCATGCAAGCGGAATTCAAGCTCATCCTGTCGCAGCAGCGGCAGGCATGGAATCGCACAGTGCGCAACCTCGCGCTGGCGCTCGCCGTCGTGCTGGTGTGCTGGTACTACGTCGGTCTGTTCGATACCGAGCGGCTCGGCGAAGGCGTGCCCAGCCTGTTCAGCCTGGTCGGCGAGATGTTCCCCCCCAACTTCAGCCAGGCGGAAAACTGGGTCAAGCCCTTGCTCGACACGCTCGCCATGAGCATTGCCGGCACCGCGGTCGCGGTACTGCTGTCGCTGCCGCTGTCGGTGCTGGCGGCGCGCAACACCAGCCCCAATGCGATGGTGTATCACGTCACGCGCGGCATACTGAACGGACTGCGTTCGATCCCCGAGCTGATCATGGGCATCGTCTTCGTGGCCGCCGTCGGTTTCGGCGCGCTGCCCGGTGTGCTGGCGCTTGGACTGCATTCGGTGGGCATGATCGCCAAGTTCTTCGCCGAAGCGATCGAGCATGCCGATCCCGCGCCGGTGGAAGCCGCCCGCGCCGCCGGCTGTAGCCCGCTGCAGGTGATCTTCCACGGCATCCTGCCGCAGGTGATGCCGCAGATGGCCGATACCGCCGTCTACCGCTGGGAATACAACTTCCGCGCGTCCACGGTCATGGGCATGGTCGGCGCCGGCGGCATCGGCTTCGAGCTGATGGGTTCACTGCGCATCATGCAATACACCGACGTGTCGGCCATCCTGATCGTCATCCTTGCGATGGTGACGCTGGTCGATGCCTTCAGCGCCCATCTGCGCCGCTCATTCAAATAAACAGCACAGCATATGAAACCGAAAGTCGTCATCACCCATTGGGTCCATCCCGAGATCATTGACCTGCTGCAAACCGTTGCCCAGGTCATCCCGAATACGACGCGCGACACGCTGCCGCGTGCCGAGGTGCTGCGCCGCGCGCAGGACGCCGACGCGCTGATGGCCTTCATGCCGGACAGCATCGATGCCGCATTCCTCGATGCCTGCCCGAAGCTGCGCATCATCGGCGCTGCGCTCAAGGGCTACGACAACTTCGATGTCGATGGCTGCACGCGGCGCGGCATCTGGTTCAGCATCGTTCCCGACCTGCTGACCATTCCTACCGCCGAACTGACCATCGGCCTGCTGCTTGGACTGACGCGCCACGTGCTGCAGGGCGATCGCCGCATCCGCTCCGGCAGCTTCCAGGGCTGGCGGCCGGAACTCTACGGCTGCGGGCTGACGGGACGCACGCTGGGCATCATCGGCATGGGCGCTGTCGGCCGTGCGATCGTGAAGCGCCTGGCCGGGTTCGACATGCAGCTCGTCTATTGCGACAGGAGGCCGCTGGACGCGGACCTGGAACGCGCGTGGGGTGCGCGCCGTGCAACGCTGGAAGAGTTGCTGGCGTCCAGCGACTTCGTCGTGCCGATGCTGCCGATGACGCAGGAAACGCAGCATCTGATTCATGCCGGCACGCTGGCACAGATGAAGCGCGGCAGCTACCTGATCAATGCCTGCCGCGGCTCGGTGGTCGACGAACAGGCGGTCGCGGACGCGCTGGCAAGCGGGCATCTCGGCGGTTATGCAGCCGACGTGTTCGAGATGGAGGAGTGGCAGCGCAGCGATCGGCCCGCCGGTATCCCGCAGGCCCTGCTCGACAATACCGGGCAGACGCTGTTTACACCGCATCTCGGATCGGCGGTGAAGGAAGTGCGGATCGAGATCGAGCGCGAAGCCGCACGCAATATCCTGCAGGCACTCGGCGGACAACGACCATCCGGTGCGATCAACGATCCGGCCGCAGTCGTCGCATGATCGATCTCGGTTGCGTGGCGAGCTATCTCGCCGTCGCGTCATCGGGCAGTTTTCGCGCCGCCGCCCTGCGGGTCGGCCTGTCGCAGCCCGCCGTGACGCAGCAGGTGAAAAAACTCGAGAAAACCCTGGGCGCCACCCTGATCGAACGCGGCGGCACCGGCAGTATCCTGACGCCGGAGGGACGCGCCTTCCTGCCCTATGCGGAAAGCTTGCTGCGCACTTCCGAGCGCGCACTCGCGCTGTTCAAGCGCAGGGGCATTGTCGTCGGGGCCAGCTCCAACATTGGCGTATATCTCTTGCCTTCCTTCCTGAAGGCGGGCCGTGAGCATCTCGGCTTCGAGGTCGATCTCGTCGTCAGCGACAACCTGGCGATCGCAAGCAAGCTCGAGAACTTCGCGATAGACGTGGCGGTGATGGAGTGGTGGGACAATCGCCCCGGGTTTCTCGCGCAAAGCTGGAAACAGGAAAAGCTGGTCGCGATCGTGCCACCGGGCCATCCATGGTCAAGACTTGAGAGGGTTCCCCTCGAAATGCTCGCCAGCCAGCCGATGCTCGGCGGCGAAGCAGGAACCGGAACGGGAACGATACTGAAGCAATGCCTGGGAGAACACGCAAACAATATTCGAGCCGGCATGCAACTTGGTAGCACCGAGGCCGTCAAGCGAGCCGTACGGGCGGGATTGGGAGTATCGATCGTGATGGCCTCCGCGGTTGCGGAAGAACAGCGGGCCGGCACGTTGCATGCGATTCCGCTTGCCGCTGCGCCGCTGGAGAAAAACATCTACCTGGTCCGGAGAGCCAGCACTTTGAAAGAAGACATGCCGTCGCGCTTCGTGCGCTTCCTGCGGGAACATCGTGGCGAAGCCGTTCCTTCCTGATCATGCCATGGAATGACTTGGGATTGGTATAAACCAATAGCCAATAAATCAAAAGCCCCGGACCCGGCTTTGGCCGGGTCCGGGGCTATTCCGGATGAGTCCGATTTGCTTTATTCAAGCTCGAATCACGTTCGATTCACGTTCGATTCACGTTCGATTCAAGCTCAATAATGCTCACTTCGCGCCACCCTCATACCACTTGCCGATGACCGCGCGTTCCTCGTCGGTCATCTTCGTGATATTCCCCAGCGGCATGGCCTTTTGCAGCACGACCTGCTGATAGATCACCTGGGCATGCGCCTTGGTCTTGTCAGGCGTATCGAACATCAGGCCCTTGGCCGCGCTCGGCATCATCGTCGGCGCGGCAGCATGGCACTGGATGCAGTGCTTCTGCATCAGCGCCTGCACCTGGGTGATGTCCGCGGCGGCGGCTTCACCCGGTGCGCCCGGCGTGCTGCCGGCGGGCGCGGTGGCCGGTGCCGTGGCGGGAGCCGCGGCCGGCTTGCTCGGCGCGATCCAGGCCGCGGTGCCGGCCAGCATCGCCACGGCAACGATCGGATAGACCGGGTTGACCACGCCCTTGTGGCGCAGGATGAAGAACTGGCGGATCAGCACGCCGGCCACCATCATCATCACCAGCACCAGCCAGTTGTGCGGATGGCTGTAGGTCATGGTGTAGTGGTTCGACAGCATCGTGAACAGCACCGGTAACGTGAAATACGTGTTGTGCACGCTGCGCTGCTTGCCGCGCTGGCCGTGGATCGGGTCCACCGGCTGGCCGGCCTTCATTGCCGCGACCACCTTGCGCTGTCCCGGAATGATCCAGAAGAACACGTTGGCGCTCATGATGGTGGCGATCATCGCGCCGATGATCAGGAACGCCGCGCGGCCCGAGAACAGATTGCAGGCGGCATAGGACGCGACCACGACGAAGGCCACCACCAGCACCGCCAGCAGCTTCTCGTTCTTCTGCAACATGCGGCACAGGAGGTCGTAGAACAGCCAGCCGACCACGAGGAAGCCGATGGCCAGCAGCACCGCGACGGTGGGCGTCAGGTTGGCGACGCTGGGGTCGATCAGGAAGACCTTGGGATTGAACAGGTAAAGCACCGAGAACAGGCCGAAACCCGACAGCCAGGTGCTGTACGACTCCCAGTAGAACCAGTGCAGGTCTTGCGGCAGGTGGCGCGGCGCGCCGAGGTACTTTTGCGGATTGTAGAAGCCGCCGCCGTGCACGGCCCACAGTTCGCCGCCCACGCCCTGGTCCTTCAACGCTTTGTCGGTCGGCGGTTTCAGGCTGTTGTCGAGCCAGACGAAATAAAACGAGGAACCGATCCAGGCAATCGCGACGATGACGTGCAGCCAGCGCAGCAACAGGTTGGCCCAGTCGAGCAAATAACCTTCCATTTGTATGTCTCCTTCTTAATGCTTGCGTGTTGCAGCGCGGCTCAGCTGCCGCGATAGGTCGAATAGCTCCAGGGGCTGGCCACCAGTGGCACATGATAGTGCTGGGAAGCGTCGGCCACGCCGAAACGCAGGGTCACCACGTCGAGAAAGGCGGGTTGGGGCAGCTGCACGCCCATGCGCGTGAAGTAGTTGCCGATGTGGAAATCCAGTTCGTAGACGCCGGCCTGGAAAGCATCGCCTTCAAGCAGCGGGCCGTCGCAGCGACCATCGGCGTTGGTGGTCTTGGATAGCAAATGTGTTCTCTGATTGTCGACAATCTTGTAGAGAACCACCTCGATTCCTTGCCCTGGCTTTCCATGCGCGGTATCCAGGACGTGCGTAGTCAGACGACTCATCATTACTCCAGAAATAAATGGGAAACAATGCCGGCAGCCGGAATGGCTGGGGCGCTGAGCATGAGGTGCCGCCGCGATGGGTGACTGCAGCTGCTCAAGAGATTGAACAAAACGACTAACAAATTGTTGACAATTCTATGAGCCGTTGGCATCCTCGTCAACATTCGAAGAAACGATTTATTGCGCGACGACAGATGGCCGGGTCCGACAAGCCGCCGACAAGCGGGGCAGCCCCGGTCGATGTTGCCTTTTGAACTGGAAGAATATCCATGGCCGCACGCCCCAAACTGGTGACCGCCGCTGCCGTACGGCAAGAGCCGCGGGAGTTTGAACGACAGCAAGAAGCACGCCTGCCGCCGGAAGAGCGGATGTATATCGAAATCTATGACGCCATCATGGAGCATCGCCTGCCGGCCGGCACCAAGCTGACCGAACAGACGCTAGGCGAAATCTACGACCTGGCCCGCCACAATGTGCGCAAGGTGCTAGGCAAGCTTGCCGCCGACGGCCTGGTAGACCTGGAGCCCAACCGCGGCGCCTATATCGCCAGCCCCTCGGAGCAGGAAGCGCACGACATGTTCGAACTGCGCCAGACGCTGGAACAGATGGTGATGCAGAAAGTGGCGCGGCAAGCCACGGCGGCCGATTTCGACAAGCTGCGCGGAATGATCGAGCGCGAGCGCGACGCCTACATGCAGGGCAACCGTCCGCTGTGGATCAGGCTGTCGGCCGACTTCCACATCGAATTGGCCAAGCTCACCGGCAACATGCTGCTGGTCGACATGCTGCGCCGGTTGGTCTCGCGCACCACGCTGCTCATATCCAACGCCGAGACGACCGGCCAGCAGCCGTGCTCGTTCGACGAACACCTGCTGGTTGTCGACGCACTGCAGAAGAAGGATGAAAAAGGCGCCCAGCATGAAATGGCGCACCACCTTGAACAATGCGCATGCCGGATGCTCAAGCGTCCGGAGAAGCGCTTCGATCTGCGCGCTGCGCTCGGCAAGGGCGACGCGTAGAGAAACAGGCCACCGCAGGTACGGCAGGCATAGCTGCGAAGACAGCATCCCATAATAAAAAACTACCTCACACCCCATTCCAGAATTGGAGACGACATGAACACGACACACACAGCCGCCGCACCGGCGGCGCCAGCATCCCCACAGTCCATGCATTCGCCCGAAGCCGACGCTGTCAATGCCGCCAACGCCATCGCCGCCGCCAACGCCGTCGACGAGCGCCTGCCGGCCGGCAAGCTCACCATGCTCGGCCTGCAGCATGTGCTGGTCATGTACGCGGGCGCGATTGCGGTGCCATTGATCATTGGCCGCGCGCTCAAGCTCGCGCCCGAGCAGGTCGCGGCGCTGATCAGCGCCGACCTGTTCTGCTGCGGCGTGGTGACGCTGATCCAGTCGCTCGGCATGGGCAAGCTGTTCGGCATCCGTCTTCCGGTCATGATGGGCGTGACCTTCGCCTCGGTCAGCCCGATGCTGGCCATGGGCGCCGACCCGAGCCTCGGCGTTACCGGCATCTTCGGCGCGGTGATCGGCGCGGGCGTGATCTCGCTGCTGATCGCGCCTTTCGTCGGGCGCGTGCTGACGCTGTTCCCGCCGGTGGTCACCGGCACCATCATCGCGGTAATCGGCATTTCGCTCATGCGCGTCGGCGTCAACTGGGCCATGGGCGGCACGCCGAACATGGCCACCATTCCCGACCCGGCCTTCGCGCAGATGGTCGCCGCCGCCAAGGAAGCCGGCACCGCGCTGCCGGCCGGCCCGGCGCCCATGATCCCCAATCCGGCCTATGCCGCGCTCGACAATCTCGGCATCGCGCTGTTCGTGCTGGTGGTGATACTGCTCGTCGCCAAGTACGGCAAGGGTTTCCTGTCGAATATCGCCGTGCTCACCGGCATCGTCGCCGGTACCACGCTGTCCTATTTCCTCGGCAAGGTCGATTTCGAGAAAGTCGCCGAGGCAAAAACCTTCGCCATCGTCACGCCTTTCCAGTTCGGCATGCCGACCTTCGACGTGATCGCCATCCTGACCATGACGCTGGTGATGCTGGTGGTGATGATCGAATCGACCGGCATGTTCCTCGCGCTCGGCGAACTGACCGGCAAGCGCATCAGCAAGGGCGACATCACCCGCGGCCTGCGCGTCGACGGCCTGGGCACCATCATCGGCGGAATCTTCAATACCTTTCCGTACACCTCGTTCTCGCAGAACGTCGGCCTGGTCGGCGTCACCGGCGTCAAGAGCCGCTGGGTGTGCGTGGCGGCCGGCGTGATCCTGATCATCATGGGCGTGATCCCCAAGATCGCGCAGGCGGCCGAAGCGGTGCCGCAGTTCGTGCTCGGCGGCGCAGGACTGGTGATGTTCGGCATGGTGGCCGCGACCGGCATCCGCATCCTGTCGTCGGTGGACTACAAGACCAACCGCCACAACCTGTTCATCGTTGCGATCTCGATCGGCTTCGGCATGCTGCCGCTGGTGGCCGAGCGTTATGCGCAGCATATGCCCAAGGCACTGTCGCCCCTGCTGCACAGCGGTATCCTGCTGGCGGCCATCGTCGCGGTGCTGCTCAACATTTTCTTCAACGGCATCGCATCCCAGGAAGACGCCGAAGCGGCAGCCAAGGCCAATTCCCACGGAAGCGAATAACACACCTTCAACTCATCGCCATGCAGAACTCAAACAGTTATCCACGCGACCTCATCGGCTACGGCCGGCAACTGCCTCATGCACGCTGGCCCGGCCAGGCCCGCATCGCCGTGCAATTCGTACTCAATTACGAAGAGGGGGCCGAAAACAGCGTGCTGCACGGCGACAAGGCTTCCGAGCAATTCCTGTCGGAGATCGTCGGCGCGGCCGCGTACGAGGCGCGGCACATGTCGATGGAGTCCATCTACGAGTATGGATCGCGCGCCGGCGTCTGGCGCATCCTGCGCGAGTTCGAGCAGCGCGGGCTGCCGCTGACCGTGTTCGGCGTCGCGATGGCGCTGCAGCGCCATCGCGAGGTCACGCAGGCTTTCGTCGATCTCGGTCACGAGATCGCCTGCCACGGCTGGCGCTGGATTCATTACCAGAACATGGATGAAGCCGCCGAGCGCGAGCACATGCGCATCGCCATCGACATCCAGCGCGAACTCACCGGCAGCGCGCCGCTCGGCTGGTACACCGGCCGCGATTCGCCCAATACCCGCAGGCTGGTGGTGGAGCAGGGCGGCTTCGCCTACGACTCCGACTATTACGGCGACGACCTGCCGTTCTGGACCGAAGTGCAGACCTCGGCCGGGCAAGTCAAACCGCACCTGGTGGTGCCGTACACGCTCGACAGCAACGACATGCGCTTCGCCACGCCGCAGGGCTTCAACACCGGCGAGCAGTTCTACCAGTACTTGAAGGACAGCTTCGACGTGCTCTATGCCGAGGGCGACCCGCAAGGCCAGGACCGGCCGAAAATGCTGTCGATCGGCATGCATTGCCGGCTGCTGGGCAGGCCGGGCCGCTTCCGCGCGCTGCAGCGCTTCCTCGACCATGTGCAGTCGCATGACAAGGTCTGGATCTGCCGCCGCATCGACATTGCCAACCACTGGATCAACACTCATCCCTATCAAGCGAAACAAGCAAAATGACGACCAAGACCACTTCCCTGGCCACGCTGAACGCGATGAGCGTGGCAGATTTCACCAGCACGCTCGGCGCCATCTTCGAACACTCGCCGTGGGTGGCGGAACGCGCGGCGGCGAAGCGTCCCTTCGCCAGCGTGCAGCAATTGCATGATGCGATGGCCGATGCGGTGCGCAGCGCCGCCGAAGAGGAGCGCATCGCGCTCATCCGCGCCCACCCGGAACTGGCCGGCAAGGCGGCGGTGCGCGGCGAACTCACCGAGGAATCGACCCGCGAGCAGAAGGGCGCGGGACTGGACCAGTGCAGCCCGGAAGAGTTCGCTCGCATGCAGGACCTGAACCAGCGCTACAACGAGAAATTCGGTTTTCCCTTCGTCATCGCCGTCAAGGGCCACGACCGCCACAGCATTCTCGACAACTTCGCCCGCCGCCTGGAAAACCGGCGCGAAGACGAAGCGAAGGAATGCATCGAGCAGATCATCCGCATCGGCGGCTTCCGGCTTGCCGACAGCGTGCAGGCCTGATGGCCTGAACGCCGTGCAGGCCTGGGTGCCTGCACGATTGCGCCTTCAACCAGAACGAGCCATCCGGTCTCTCTCCCGCCAGAAGGAGAGAGCGGCAAGGCTCGCGCCATCGTGACGCAGCTACGACATCACCAATAAACCTTGGAGGAGACACCATGAAAACCAGGACCATATCCATGCTGGTCGCCGCCGCCTGCCTGCAGGCCGCGGCGGCGCATGCGCAAACCAGCCAAACCAGCGTCACCGTGCAAGGCGCGGTCGACCTGTTCGCCGGCTCGCTGAGATACAGCGGCGACGCCGGCCGCCGTTCGGTCGTCAACAGCGGCGGCATGACCACGTCGTATTTCGGCTTCAAAGGCAGTGAAGATCTCGGCGGCGGCTTGCACGCGGAGTTCGCGCTCAACGGCTTCTTCCAGGGCGACACCGGCGCCTCGGGCCGTTTCGGCGGCGACAATCTGTTTTCGCGCGATGCCAACGTCGGCATCGCCGGGGGCTTCGGCAAGATACAGTTCGGCCGTGGACTTGCGCCCAGCTTCCTGCCGACTGTACTGTTCAATCCCTTCGGCGATTCGTTTACCTTCTCGCCGCTGGTGGTGCATGCCTATGTCCCCTCCGGCGCCTTCGGCGCGCGCAGCTGGATCGCATCGAATGCGGCCGACAGCGGCTGGAGCAACCAGATTATTTATTCCACGCCCGACTTCAACGGCTTGCGGGCCAACGTGCATTATCAGTTCGGAGAAGCGGCGGGCAGCAGCGACACCAACAATATCGGCGTCAATGTCCTGTATGCGAAGGGACCGCTCGGACTGGCGGCGTTCTATCACAATGCGCAGGTGAGCAATCCCAACGGCGGCGCGGCGCTGATTGATGCGACGGCCGCGCCGGTCAATTACCGCGCCATCGACAAGCAGAAGGCATACTTCCTCGGCGGCAGCTACAACTTCAATGTCGCCAAGCTGTTCGCCACCTATCAGGTCAATGACGACGACACCGCCGGTGCCGCCGACATGAAGGATAAGACTGTCAGTCTCGGGATCAGCGCGCCGGTCGGCCCGGGTTCGGTGCTGGCCAGCTATGCGCGGACCAAGCGGGAAGGCAGTCTGGTCGGCCCCGATCTCAAGCGCGATACCTTGTCGGTTGGATATGACTACCTGCTATCGAAGCGCACCGATGTGTACGCGGTCTACATGGCAGACAGGATCACCGGTGCAAGCAGGGAAGGAAGCTTCGGCATCGGCGTGCGCCACCGCTTCTGACATTTCGATGTTCTGATTGCATGAAAAACGGCCGCGCGGAGATGAGCACGCGCGGCCGGGTTGGGCATCCGGAATTTACTTCAGCTGTTCCTTGACCTTCTCCAGCGCCGCCTGCGCGCACTGATCGTCAAGGTGGCCGCCCGGTGCGCCGCCGATGCCGATGCCGCCGATCACGTCATTGCCCGCCTTGACCGGCAGGCCGCCGCCGAGCAGCAGGAAGCCCGGCAGATACACCAGGTTGGCCGCGCCGGCATTCTTCTGCGCGTTCTCCATCATCATCAACGTGGATGCCTTCGCCGAAGCGGAGGTATAGGCTTTCTGCTGGCTCGATGCCAGCGTGTGCGGGCCGGCCGCGTCGGCCCGCTGGACCGCCTTCACCGTGCCCGCGCGGTCGACGACGGTGACCGCCACCGCATAACCCTTCTCGGCGCATGCAGCGACGCCGGCGGCGGCGATCTGGCTCGCCAGTTCCAGGCTGATATTGCGTTCCGTGCGCACCTGCGCATGCGCGGCCGACATGGCCAATGCGATCAATGTGGCGGACAGGGTCTTGGTGGCGAATTGCGCGAATTGCATCTGAGCTCCTTGAGTTGGTTGCTTGTCGGTCGCGATGACCGTGCATGCAGATTAGCAATTCGCCGCTCGCGAAAAATCCGCAAAGCTCCGCGCGGCGATAAGTAACTTTACGTAGTCCCGCCTTTGGAATGGACTGCGGCCGATGCCGGAGCGACAACAAGACAATGGAAGCAGGCCACCAAGTGTTGTATATACGTCGGCTTGGGTGCCGTAACGCACACCCAATAAGTTGACATGCGGCAACATAATTCTGAGAATAGGCGTAAGCCGTTTGCAGCGACTAACTCTTTCGCCCAACCCCGCAGCGAACGGCAGCAACTGGGCTACTGCACTACAAATCAATCCACTGAGTCTGAACGACCAGAAACCTGGCCGGTGACTTTGCACGCGCCATGCCTGCATTCTCAACCGGCCAGAGGGTCTGAACGAAACGAAGGAACAACATATGTTCAACAAACTACGACTCGGCACCCGCCTGCAGGCGGGCTTTCTGGCAATCGCCGCGCTGGGCACGATCGTGGCCGTCATCGGCATACTCAACATGAGCCGCATCAATACCCTTGCCGAGCACATGTACGAAACCGAGCTTCAGGGTCTTTCCCATATCAAGGAAGCCAACATCAATCTCATCTATATCGGGCGGGCTCGCGGCAATGTGCTGCTCGCGACCACGGATGATGAGCGCCGCGCCAACATCGACAACATTCGCAAGTACAGTGAGGAAGTGCGCGAACATATCAACAAGGCGCGGCCGCTGTTCGTTACGGAAAAGGCGCGCGAAATGTTTGCCGAGTACGATCGCGTGTCGGCGCAGTATGCGCAGGCCACCGCCAATTCCCTGAAGCTGGCGCAACAGGAAGCGCTGGCGCAGCGCAGTCCCGAGCTCACGGCGGCCCTGGCGGAAACCCGCCAGCATGCCAATGCGCTCGACAAGCTGCTCACCGAACTGGCCGAGCAGAAGGAGGCGCGCGCCAAGGCTGCGGCGGACGAAGCCGGCTCGGTCTATGTCAGCAGCCGCAATTTCATGATCATGCTTATCGTTTGCAGCGCGCTCGCCGGCATCATTCTGGGTGCTCTCATCACGCGCAAGCTGACCCGCCAGCTCGGCGGCGAACCGGAAGAGGCCACCGAGGTGGCCGCCCGCATCGCCGCAGGCGACCTCACCGTCGCCATCCATACACGGCCGGACGACCGCAGCAGCATGATGTTCGGCTTGCGCCAGATGCGCGACAGCCTCGCATCGATCGTGAGCGACGTGCGCACCGGCACGGAAACCATCGCGACGGCTTCTTCGCAGGTTGCGGCAGGCAGCCACGACCTGTCGTCACGCACCGAGCAGCAGGCCAGCACGCTGGAAGAGACTGCATCCTCCATGGAAGAAATGACTTCCACCGTCAAGCAGAACGCCGACAACGCGCGCCAGGCCAACACGCTTGCCGAGTCCGCCTCCAGCATCGCGGTCAAGGGCGGCGAAGTCATCGAGCAAGTGGTCGCAACGATGGGCGAGATCACCGACTCCTCGCGCAAGATCGTCGACATCATCGGCGTGATCGACGGCATCGCATTCCAGACCAACATTCTCGCGCTCAACGCGGCGGTCGAAGCTGCCCGTGCCGGCGAGCAAGGCCGGGGCTTCGCGGTGGTTGCAACCGAAGTGCGCACGCTTGCACAGCGCAGTGCGGCTGCCGCCAAGGAAATCAAGGGGCTGATCGCCAATTCGGTGGAGCGGGTGGAGGCGGGCAGCTCGCTCGTCAGTGAAGCGGGCACCACCATGCAGGACATCGTCGGCAGCGTGCGCCGCGTCAATGACATCATCGGTGAAATCACCGCCGCCAGCCAGGAGCAGACGGCGGGTATCGAGCAGATCAACCAGGCCGTTTCGCAGATGGATGAAGTCACGCAGCAGAATGCGGCATTGGTGGAAGAAGCCGCGGCCGCTTCGGATGCGATGCGCGAGCAGGCGGCGCGGCTGGCGCAGCTGGTCAGCGTATTCAAGGTCGAGACCGGAGCGGGCAGGACGGCAAGTGTTGCAGCGCCTGCAATCGCACCGGCATCTTCACCCGCACCGGCGGCTCGTCATGTTGCGGTGCGGTCGCAGAGCAGGCGTGCGGTCGCTCCGGCACCCCGAAAGCAGGCAGCACCTGCGGTGCATGCCGGCGGAGAGTGGGAAGAGTTCTAAACGTTAAGCTGGGTTCGCTGGTTTCCCGCAAGCCTTGGCGAGAGACCAGCCATGATAGGGCCAACCTTGCGGTTGGCCCTTTTTCATCCCTTGAGCCCGGTTGCGGCAAGCATGCCGGCGCTCACCCGGCGCTGGAACACGATGTACGCCAGCGCCACCGGCATGCCGCCCAGCAGCGCGGCCGCCATCGCCTGCGCATAGCGCACGCCGAATGCATCCTGCGTTTGCGTCAGCCCGAGCGGGATGGTCATCATCTCGGACGAAGTGATGATGATGAACGGCCACAGGAAATTGTTCCATGCGCCGATGAATGTGACGATCGACATGGCCCAGACGATATTGGCGCTCACCGGAAGATAGATGTGCCTGAGCACCTGCCAATGAGATGCGCCGTCGATTGCGGCGGCATCGCGGAAATCGGGCGGCACCGCATCGAAGAACTGCTTGAAGACATAGATGGCCATCGGCGACACCAGCTGCGGAAGGATGATGCCGGCATAGGTATCGACCAGGCGCAGCTGGTTCATCATGCGAAACAGCGGAACGATCAGCGCCTCGAACGGCAGCATGAAGGCCAGCATCGCCATCGCGAACAGCAGGCGCCTGCCGCGAAACCGCAGCTGCGAAAAGGCATAGGCGGCGCAGACGCTCACGGCCATGGTGAGCACGGTCGCCAGCAGGGCGACAAGGGCGCTGTTGAACAGCCAGCGCGGCAGGCTGCCGCTCGAGATCACCTTGGCAAAAGCGGCGCCTGTCCACGTCTGAGGCAGCCAGTGCAGGCTTGCCGCTACCGTTTCATGCTCGGGGCGCAGCGCGGTGCTGAGCGCCCACAGCAGCGGCGCGCTCCACAACAGCGCGAGGATGGCGGATGCGGCCATTGCGGCCAGGCCCCAGGCCAGCGAAGGCTTGCGCACCATCATGCCTTTCCCCCGGCCCACCTGGCAATGCCGGCCTGGAGCAGGGACAGCGCGGCCACGATGACGACGAATGAGATGGCAATCGCCGCCGCATAGCCCGCATCGCTCTGGACGAATGCGGTCTCGTACATGTAGTGGAGGGTGACGCGGGTGGTATTGAACGGTCCGCCGGACGTAAGGATATACGTCTGCCCAAAAATCTTGAACGATGCGATCAGCTGCAGCAGCATGGCCATCGCGAAGGTCGGTCGCAGTGACGGCCAGGTGATGTCGCGAAACGCCTGGAAGCGGCTGGCGCCGTCGAGCGCGGCCGCTTCGTACAGTTCCGCCGGAATGTTGCGCAGGGCCGCCAGGAAGATCAGCATGTTGAAACCGACCGTCCACCACAGCGTGGCGACGGCCACCGATGGCATGGCCCAGTCGAGATCGGCCAGCCAGGCGCGCTCCGTCCCGGCGATGCGGTTGAGAAGACCGAAGGTCGGATGCAGCACCCAGCCGGCAATCAGTGTCATCACCGAGATCGGCAGCACGTAAGGCAGGAAGAAGGCCGCCTGCAGCAGGCCGCGGGCGCGGCCTGCATGCTCGACCAGGAGCGCCATCAGCAAGCCTAGCAGGGCCAGCGGCACGACGGTCAGTGCGGCAAAGTAAAGCGTATGGCGCAGGGAACCCAGGAACGCCGGATCGCGCGCGAGAGTCGCATAGTTTGCCATGCCGATGAAGGCGCTTGTGCGCGTCAGGCTGCTCTCGGTCAGGCTGATGTAAAAGGTCTGCAGCGCGGGGACGAGAAAGAACAGGATGAACACGAAGAGAAACGGCGCCAGCATCAGGCCGGCGATGCCAGGCCGCGACGCCGGGACATGCGCGGCGGCGGCAGGTCGGGGAGGATGATTGGATCTTGCTTGCATGCGGAAAAGTTGCGGCATCCGGTGGCTCAGTATTGCGGCGCCCGCTTCCTGAGCAGGCGTGCCGCTTCGGTTTCGAACATGTCCAGCGCCTGTGCCGGCGTCAGTTGTCCCGCCAGGGCAGCCGGAAGATACTTGGAGGCGATCGACTGCAGGGGGCCGGCCGCGCCCGCGTACCACGCGGCCGGCTCGTCGATCACATGCTCCACGCTGCCGGCATACAGCGCATTCGGCATGAGCGCGCGCGCCGCGGCCGATTCGGCCACCGGGCGGTAGGCGGGCACATGGCCGCCTTCGGCCCAGGCGATCGAATGCTTGCTGACGTACGCAATGAAACGCATTACCGCCCGCACTTTCTCGGCGGACGGAGGGCTGTCACCGTTGGCCGGTATCGCAAAGCCGTGTGCGTCGCCCCATACGCTGCGGTCTTCGTACATGCGCGGAAACGGCATGATGCCGACCTCGAAGCCGAGGGTCCCGCTTCTTCGCGCGGCGGCGATTTCCGGCACTTCCCACACGCCATTGATCATGAACCCGGCCTTGCCGCTCATGAACTGGCTGGTCGATGCGGGATAGTCGAGCCCGCTGCTTGCATAGCCGCTGGCATACCAGTCGCTGATCGCTGCCAGCGACTCGCGCCCGGCCTTGCCGTAGGCGAAGCCTGCCCCGTCGATCAGCGGTGTGTTGCGCTGTGCCAGCATGGAAAGCCATAGGCGCCATACCGCGAACGAGTTCGGGCCGCTCTCCATGGTCATGCCCTGCTCGCCGGTCTGCTCCTTCACCGCGCGGAAGGCCTGCGTCAATGCGGCGATGCCTTCCACCGGCCGGAGGCCGCCGTTCGCATCGAGCAGGCCGGCACGGCGCGCCAGCGTCTTGTTGTAATACAGCACCAGCATATGAAGATCGAGCGGCACCGCATAGGTCTGGTCCCGGTATTGCGCGCCATGCCATTGGCGGGCATAAAAATCGCCGGACCGAAGTCCGGCCTCTGCCAGTTCATCCGCGCTGATGGCGCGCAATACGCCTCCGCCCGCGAGATTCGCGATGCGCGACAGATGAATGGAGGCCACATCCGGCCCCGCGCCCACGACCGAGGCCGTGATCAGCTTGGTATAGAAGGGCTCGCCCCATTTGAGAACCGTTTCGACGACCCTGACGTCTTGCTGGCTTGCGTTGAATTCCCTGATCAAGCTGCGCATGCGTGCGCCGTCTCCGCCCCCGAGCAAGGTCCAGAGGCGGACTTCGGTCTGCGCCTGCGCCTGCGTGCAGAAAACCATCGCCCATATCAGAACGGCAAGCAAGCGAGCTATTCGCATCGGCAATGTCTCCGGATATCGTCTCCACTGGTGTCAAGGGTGACAACGGCGTACGCGGCGTTTGTCCATCACCAGCACATCGCGCATCTTGCCGCGATGCATGGAATCTTGATCAGACGGGGCAAGCCTGGTTGAAGTGTATAGGAAGTGATAGTGCTGATCCGGGCCGCGCATTTGATGCAGCGCCAAGGGCGGCGCAGTCGAGCCTTGCCACGGTCTTTATGGCTAGCCATAAACACGTTGCATGCCCAAAACTTTCTTGGCATGATGCAGTGGCTGCCCGGAGCCATGAATGAGCTTTCGTCCTTGGCGCTCACCGATCCTGTTGCTCAAATGACTCCGCCCGATTTTCCCTCCAACGAGCTAGTTCGCGTTTCCCTGCTGCGCAGCCTTGCCATTCTCGATACGGATTGCGAGGAACGCTTCGACCGCGTGACGAGAATCGCCCAGCGACTGTTCAACGTGCCGATCGCACTGGTAAGCATGGTCGATGCCAACCGCCAGTGGTTCAAGTCCTGCATCGGGCTCGATGTGCGGCAGACGCCGCGCGATATCTCTTTCTGCGGCCACGCCATTCTCGGCGATGACGTACTGCTGATTCCGGATACGACGGCCGACCAGCGCTTCGCCGACAATCCGCTGGTCACCGGCGCGCCGCACATACGGTTCTACGCGGGCTATCCGCTGAGCCTGGGCGATGGCATTCACATCGGCACGCTGTGCCTGAAGGACACGGTGCCGCGCCGCTTCTCGGAGCAGGATCTGCAGTTGCTGCGCGACCTGGGTGAAATGACCTCGCAGGAACTGAGGGCGGTTGCGGCGGCCACCAGCGACGACCTGACCGGCCTGCTCAACAGGCGAGGCTTCCTGTCCGCCGCCGGGCAGGCGCTGGAACTGTGCCGGCGGGCCGCGAGCCCGGTCGCGATGCTCTACTGCGACCTGGACCGCTTCAAGCAGATCAACGATACCTTCGGTCATGTCGAGGGCGATCATGTGCTCAGGGTGTTCGCAGGCATGCTGCGCTCGACATTCCGCAGCTCCGACATTGTCGCCAGGCTGGGCGGAGATGAATTCGTGGTGATGCTAACCAACGCCGATCCGGCCACGGTCGAAGCGGCGGTCCGCCGGATGGAGGCGGAACTGGCTGCCCATGCGCTGCAATCGCAACGCGGCTATGCGCTGGGCTGCAGCCTGGGTGTCATGAGCTTTGACGGCGCAAATCTCCCCGGCCTGGACGCCATGCTCGCCATGGCGGATGAAAACATGTATGCGGTGAAAAGGAAAAACAGAAGACACAGAAGACACAGAAGACACGAGGACAACACGCCCGGCTGATTGCATTCCTACATCCAGTCACTTGACGCTGACGTCGCTGCAAGGTGCCGGAGGCGACGCAAGTCATCCTTCCACCAGCGGCGCATACTGCCGCACAAGCTGCGCCAGGGTTTCGGCTTCCAGCTTTTCCGCCAGGTGCGCGCGGTGCACTTCCACCGTGCGCGGCGAAAGATCAAGCGCGCGGCCGATCTCGCGGTTTGTCAGTCCGGCCACCAGCAGCTCCAGTACCTCGCGCTCGCGCGCCGACAGGCGGGCATAGCGTTCCAGCGCCGCGCGTTCGGCTTCCTTGCGGCCCTTCTGCAGCAGATGAGCCTTGAGCGCCTTCTGCAGCGTGTCGATCAGCAGCTCGTCATCCACCGGCTTCTCCAGGAATTCGGTGGCGCCGGACTTGAATGCGCGGCGGCACAGGTCGACGGTGGCATGGCCAGTGAGAATGATCACCGGCTGCGTCACGTTCATCGCCATCAGCCTGTCGAGCAGGCTCATGCCGCTGCCCCCGGGCATGCGCACGTCGAGCAGGATGGCGCCCGGCTGTTCCGGATCGAAGCGCAGCAGGAAGGCATCGGCGCTTGCATGCGCCTGTACCTGCATGCCGACGGTCGACAGCAGCAACGCCAGGCCCTGACGCACCGCGTCGTCGTCATCGACCAGATATATCACCGGCAGTAAGGAAGTCATGCCGCCATCTCCTGTTCCATTCGTGAAAAACGCAGTGAAAACTCGGCGCCGCATGTAGCGCCGTTGGCGGCGCTGATGGTGCAGCCCATGTTGCCAGCGAGGGTTTCGCACAATGTCAGCCCCAGTCCCAGTCCGTTTTCCCGAGTCGTGTAAAAAGGCTCGAACAGCCGCGGCAGCGCCTGTGCCGCAATCCCCGGGCCGTTGTCCGCGATGCGCAGCAAGGCATCATCCGGTCCGGCCGCGATATGGATGCGCAGGCGGCGCGATGCCACCGGCATACCCTCCATGGCCTGCAGTGCATTGAGCAGGAGGTTGTGCAGGATCTGGTCCAGCGCCACCGGGTCGGCCACCACCGCCACCGGCTTCGTTTCTTCCACCTGCACCGGCGCGGTATGCCGCTGCTGCAGCTCCGGCTCCAGCAGGTGCAGCGCGCGCCGCACCGCGTCGCCCAGCACGACCGGGCGAACTACTTGTTCCTGCTGCCGCTGTTCCACCAGCCCGCGCAGGCGGCCGATGACGGCGCTGGCACGCTTGGCCTGTGCAATCGCATGCCCGAGCGCGGCAGCGGCAGCCGGCACATCGCATGCTTCCTTCTCAAGCAGGCGCCGCGCCGCCTGGCAATTGGCGAGTATCGCGGTGAGCGGCTGGTTCAATTCATGCGCGACGCCGGCGGAAAGCTCGCCAAGGGTGTTGAGCCGTTCAACGCGGCGCAGGCGCAGCAGGCTTTCGGCGCGCCGGCGCTCCACCGATTGTCGCCGCAGCGCATAGGCCGCCGCCACGATTAGCGTAGAAAGCAGACTCCATAGCGTCATCGCCGCCAGCGGCAGATCCGACCATGCAAAGCCGCGCTGGATGACAAGCTCGAAGGGCTGGCTGTCCGAGGAAAGAGGCTTGCTGAAATCCATCCGCCATGCCGCTTCCCGAGCCGGCTCCTGCTGCAGCAGCATGGCATCGCCGGCATGGCGCAGCCGCACCTGCAGCGGCGCGCCCGGCCATTCGACGCGAGGAATCATCTGGCGCATGTCGATCCGCAGCGCCCAGCTGCCATGCTCCCCGGCCTGCACCAGCCAGTAACGGCCGCCGGAAAATTCCGGGCCGGCGACTTCGGCATGCCCGCTGCGGCGCGACGCTGCTTCCGCTTTAAGCAGCTTGTCATCCCACGCGGACGCCATGCGGCTGCACAGCACGGCGACGAGCTGCGGATACATGCGCATCACCTGCGTGCGCGCCGATGGCGCGCACGCCGCATCATCGGTTCCGCCCGCGGCCAGCGTGGCGAGAATGGTGTCGTGCTGCACCGTGCGCTGCGTCAGCAGCCGGTGCGCAATCCGGCTGTCGGTTTCAAACAGTCGGCGCTGCGCCTCGAATTCCGACCGGCAGAGCCAACCGATGCCGGCCGCCGTGCAAAGCAGCCAGGCCGCGAGCCAGGCGAGAAACCGGGTCCGGTTCGCAAATAGATGACGCATTGGCATTTCCGCCTTTCCGATGGCAGGCTGAGCAATAGCGTCAATGCAACGCCCGTTTCCACTTCAGCCACTTATTGTATACAAAATTTGTATAGTAAGCTAAGCTCGGCGGCATGTACAGGCAGCGTCGCCCCGCTGTTTTTCCTGTTCTGTTTTGTCCGTTCACGAGCCTTGCTTAAGGAGCTTGCATGTTTCGTAATACCAGTGTCGGAATGCGTCTCGTCTGGCTGATCGCATTCAACAGCGTGCTGCTGATCGTTTCCGGCGCTGCGGCGCTGGCGTCCCTGTACAAGAGCAACGAAGCCACGCGCCACCTGTACGAGAACCAGCTCGCGGCCAGCATTCATCTTGCCGATGCGCGCTCCAACCAGATGCTGGTGCGGGTGCTGCTCGACCAGGCGGCGTTTGCGCCGGAGTCGCCCGACGCGGCCAAGCGCATCGCCGGCGCCGAAACCTTCATGCAAAAGTCGCAGCAGGCATGGAACGCCTATGCAGCGCTGCCGCGCAATGAAAAAGAGCAGGCGATTGCAGCCGACGTCGCCGCCAGGCGCGAGTCGTTCTTCAACAATGGCGTGGCGCCGCTGATCAAGTCGCTGCAGGCGCTCGACCGCGACGCCATCAGCCGCAATGTGATGGAAGTGCTTCCGGCCCTGGACCGCGAACTCAATGCGCGCGGCGCGGCACTGGCGCAGCAGCAGCTTGACAGCGCCAAGCATGAGTATGAACAGGGGCAGCAGGACTTCCGGCTGTTCGTGCGCGCCGCGATCGCGCTCATCGTCATCGGCGTGCTGCTCGGCGCCTGGGTGGCATGGATGATCCGCAAATCCATCGTGCAGCCGCTGGGAGAGATGATGGATCAGCTCGACCGTATCGCCGGCGGCGACCTGAGCGCGCGCATCGAGCCCTGCGGGCGCAACGAGATTGGCCGCCTGATGGAAGGCCTCGTCCGCATGCAGTCCGGTCTTTGCGCGATGGTGGGGAAATTGCGTGCCGGCTCCGAGCTCATCGCCACGGCCAGCCGCGAAATCGCCACCGGCAATGCCGACCTGTCGCAGCGCACCGAAGAGCAGGCGGCTTCGCTGCAGGAAACCGCCAGCAGCATGGAAAACCTGGCCGACACCGTCAAGCGCAATGCGGGTAATGCAAAACAGGCCAGCGGCCTGTCGGGCGATGCGCTGCAGATTGCCGAAGAAGGCGGCAAGGTGGTGCATAGCGTGGTGGTGACGATGGATGGCATCAGCGCCTCGTCGGCACGCATCGTCGACATCATCGGCGTGATCGAAGGCATTGCTTTCCAGACGAATATCCTCGCGCTCAATGCCGCGGTGGAAGCGGCGCGCGCCGGCGAGGAGGGACGCGGCTTCGCGGTGGTGGCCAGCGAAGTGCGCAATCTTGCGCAGCGTTCGGCCGCAGCGGCAAAGGAGATCAAGGAGCTGATCGACAATTCCGCGCGTCAGGTCGGTGAAGGCGCAGCCATGGTCGACCGCGCCGGCAAGACCATGGAAAAGATCGTCGGCGCGGTCGGACGCGTCGAACACATCATGAGCGAGATCAGCCATGCTTCCGTCGAGCAAAGCAGCGGCATCGACCAGGTCAGCATCGCGGTTTCGCAGATGGATACGGTAACGCAGCAGAATGCGGCGCTGGTCGAGCAGGCCGCCGCCGCCGCGGAGTCGCTCGAAGAGCAGGCGCGCCTGCTCAACGAAGCGGTTGCGCAGTTTCGTTTGCCGGAAAGTGGCTTGCACTTGCAGCCGGCCTAGCCAGGACAGGCCGGTTCCGGAATCACTTCGCGGTGACGAACTGGACCAGATCCCGGTTGAGTTCGTCCTTGTGGGTCAAGAACAGGCCGTGCGAACCGCCTTCATAGACCTTGTACTGCACCGAGCGCAGCAGCTCGACCGTGCGATTCGCGCTTGCCTCCATCGGCACGATCTGGTCGGCGTCGCCATGGATGATCAGGGCGGGCACCGCCAAACCGGACAGGTCGTTGCGGAAGTCGGTTTCAGCAAAGGAATGCACGCAGTCCAGCGTGGCTTTCAGTGAAGCCTGCAGCGCCAGATGCTGCATCCAGTCCAGGGTCGCCTGCGACACCGGCTGTTTCAGCATGCCGACGTTGAAGAACTGCTTGCCGAATGTCGCCAGGAAATCTGGCCAATCCTTGTTCAGGCCCTCCAGCATCTGCTGGAAAATGCCGGCGTCGACACCTTCAGGGTTGTCCGCGGTTTTCAGGAGATAGGGAGTGACCGCGGCCACGAACACCACTTTCGCCACGCGGGCGCCGCCATGCCGGGCCATGTAGCGCGCCACCTCGCCGCCGCCCATCGAAAAGCCGACGAGGGTAACGTCCTGCAGATCGAGGCCGTCCAGGACACCCTTCAGGTCGTCGGCCAGGGTGTCGTAGTCATAGCCTTCCCATGGCTTGGAGGAGTGGCCGAAGCCGCGGCGATCGTAGGCGATCGCGCGGATGCCGTGTTTCGGCAGTTCCGCGCTCTGGTATTGCCACATGGCGTGACTTGCCGGCCAGCCATGGATTAAAACCACCGGACGTCCGCTTCCAGCATCCTGATAGGCGAGGCGGACCGGTTCTCCATTGGCCGCGCTTCCGACCTCGATCATTTGCATGAAATTTCCTTTTTTCAATCAAGTGAGCAACACGGATAAGTCACTTTTCATAGATAAAAATGCAATTGAATCGTTCATATGTTCGATGCATGACATAGCCTTTGCCTTTGCCTTTGGTTTGGGTGCAAATCAAGTTTGCCTTCATGGCTGCCATGATTCGAAGGAATCAAATCTCCTCTGTTATAGTCCTATTTCTATCCTGTTTCTGGTCATAACAACTCTAGTTTCCATGCACGGCACGGCGCCGCCATTTCTATGAAGAAGGTCCTTGTCATTCTGCTGCTCTTCATTTTTTCCGCGCAGGGCACGGTCGTTGCGGTCGGCGGCGGGCTTGTCATGTCCGTGGATCGCTCCGGCGTGATGGAAATGGCGTACATGGAGCACATGGAGCACATTGCGCATGCAGCGCCGTCAATTGCCGGGGATGCGGATTTCGACGATCTGAAAGTGTCGTCCTCCATTGAAGAAATGTCGGACTATGTCGCGCTGGACCCGGCGGCCAAGCAGCCGCGAGACCATGCATCGAATCCGCCGACGATTGCTCCTGTTCTATCCTCCATCGATCTTCCCCGCGCACTGCCGCCTCCCAGAGGCTGACGCCGCATTGTCTGCCATTCCCGCGGCATGGGCGCTTGTGTCCGCCGCGGCGCGTCATCATTCCAGCGCATAAGCATCTCGCCGGCTGCACCAGGCCGGAATACGGATGTGCGCAATTGCCGGGAGCAAGATCATGTTCAAATCCATCCTGATGCCTATCGACGGCTCAACCCATTCCTACAAGCCGCTTCCTGTCGTTGTCGATCTGGCTCGGCAACTCGACGTCAAGCTTGTCTTCCTCTCCGTTGCCGAACCTCGGCTATACAACGGTTCCGACATGGATGCCGTGCGTACCGGCGCCGAAGTCGAATCCGGCAACCTGAGTTCTGCTCAGAAGAATGTCGGCAGGGCACTGGCGTCGGCGCGAAGCGCCAACGTGCGCTGCGAAGCGGTGGTGTCGCTCTCGCGCGTGCCGTGCGATGAAATTCTCTCCACGGCCGAGCGCCTGCAATGCGATGCCATCGTCATGGCAACCCGGGGAAAGCTGGGTGTCATCGACACCATGTTCAATGAAAGCCTCACGCAGGAAGTGCTGAAGAAGTCCTCGATTCCGGTGCTCGTCTTTCCCTGAGGCTGCGCGAAAAGCATTGCAGCGGCTCAACGAACCGCCGTGTTCCAATGGCCGGTCAGACCTGCGCTGACCGGCCTCACCATGCTCCAAGCTCCAAGGCTCCAAGGCTCCAAGGCTCCAAGGCTCCAAGCAAAAGGATTCCATCTGCATGCACCATAACGTCAGTCTAATTGCCACTATTGCGGCGGCGCTCGGCCTTGCCCTTGTATTCGGTTTCATCGCCGCCAAGCTGAAACTGCCGGCGCTGGTCGGATATCTGTTCGCCGGCATCCTGATCGGCCCGAATACGCCCGGCTTCATTGCCGATGTCGACCTCGCCACCCAGCTCGCCGAAATCGGCGTCATGCTGCTGATGTTCGGCGTCGGCCTGCATTTCTCGCTGGACGACCTGATGGAGATGAAAGGGATCGCGCTTCCCGGCGCCGTCCTGCAAATCGCCGTCGCGACGCTGCTCGGGCTCGGGCTGGCGATGTTCATGGGCTGGAGCATGGGTGCGGGACTGGTCTTCGGCTTGTGCCTGTCGGTCGCCAGTACCGTCGTGCTGCTGCGGGCGCTTGAAGAGCGCGGCATTCTCGACTCCGTCAACGGACGCATCGCCGTGGGATGGCTCGTTGTCGAGGATCTCGTCATGGTGCTGGTCCTTGTGCTGCTGCCGGCCCTGGCCGGCTGGCTTGGCGGAAAGTCGCCGCAGGAAGCAGGATCCCTGTGGACTACTCTTGTGTTCACGCTGGGCCAGGTCGCGATCTTCATCGCATTCATGCTTGCGGTCGGCCGCAGGCTCTTCCCCTGGCTGCTGTGGCAGGTGGCGCGCACCAATTCACGCGAACTGTTCACCTTATGCGTGATTGCCGCCGCCGTCGGCATCGCGTATGGATCGGCCAAGCTGTTCGGCGTGTCGTTTGCGCTGGGCGCGTTTTTCGCCGGCATGGTGCTGAGGGAATCGGAGCTGAGCCACCGCGCCGCCCAGGAATCGCTGCCGCTGCAGGAAGCCTTTTCCGTGCTGTTCTTCGTATCGGTAGGCATGCTGTTCGATCCGCAGGTCCTCGTGCAGCAGCCGTTGCAGGTGCTCGCCGTGGTGCTGATCATCGTCTTAGGGAAGTCGGCGGCGGCCTTCCTGCTGGTGCTCGCATTGCGCTATCCGCTCAATACCGCATTGACGGTGTCGGCCAGCCTGGCGCAGATCGGCGAGTTTTCCTTCATCCTCGTCGCCCTCGGCGTGTCGCTCGAATTGCTGCCGCAGGAAGCGCAAAGTCTGGTGCTGGCGGGCGCCATTCTGTCGATCGCGCTCAACCCCTTCACCTTCAAGGCGATCGAGCCGGTGCAGCGGTGGCTCAGATCGAATTCCGACCTCGCGAGAAAATTCGACCGGCGGGTCGATCCGCTGGCCGAACTGCCGATGGCGGTGCCGCAGGAAAAGCTGACCGGGCAGGTGGTGCTGGTCGGATATGGACGGGTAGGGCGACGCATCGGCGCCGCGTTGACCGCGCGCGACGTCAACTATGTCGTGGTGGAAGAAAACCGCGAGATCGTGCAATCCCTGCGCCAGCAGGATATTCCCGCCGTTGCCGGGAACGCCGCCGAGCCGGCGGTGCTGATCCAGGCCCATATCGCCAGGGCCAGCGTGCTGGTCATTGCAACGCCCGATACCTTCCATGTGCGCGCAATGATGGAAACCGCACTGGCACTCAATCCATCGATCGAAACCATCGTTCGCAGCCACAACGACGAGGAAGCAAGGCTGCTCAGGCAGGAGAGCGCGTGCCGCGTGTTCCTTGGCGAGCAGGAACTTGCCAAGGGTATGACGCGCTATATCTTCGATCGGCTCTCGAAAGAATGAGAGACGGCTTGCTCCCCAGGCCACCCGGGTCGAACCGGGAGCGCACCTCGCGTTACCGCACATCCCGAGGGAATGTCGCAATAGTCGCGGCGGATATGTTCGCGACCTTGTTCGGCCTTCATCGCCTATCCAGCGATGAAGGATCTTTCCATGTTCCCTGTTAATTAAAAGTAAAAGCCGCCCCGCGGGCGGCTTTCGGGAGAGGACTACTTCCCAATCAATTGCTGATAATCCACTGCCTGGTTGGCATGGCAATGTTCTCGCGTGCCCCGGGCTGGCCCGGCGCGACGTTAAATGCGCTGATCCGCAGATCGATCGGCCCGTTCGGCAGGGTGCGGGTGTCGAAGTTGTAATGGCCGATCGTGTAGGACCCGGACCAAACCGAGAATGTGCCGCGGACTGGCGCATAGCCCTCTGGCGGCAGCAATTCGATATTGCGCAATCCGGCCCCGCGAACCTCGAGCACGACAATGCCGGAGAGGGTCGAGCCGTGCGGCGGCGCCACGCTCACGGAGCCGTGGAAATCCGTGCCGACGCCGTTGCGGAAGTCCCAGCGCCGCGGGGAAATAGCTACCGTTTCCTGTGCGCCGGCCTGTCCTTGCGTCACATTGAAGACACTCACCCGCACATCGCGAACGCCATCGGGGATGGTGCGCGTGTCAAGATCAAGCCATGCATAAGTACGATCGGCCGAAACATTAAACTGGCCAAGACGCGGCGCATAGCCGATGCCGGGCAGTAGTTCGGCATTCGCAATGCCTGTGCCGCGCACTTCCAGCCTCACCGTTCCGGCCAGGACGGCGCCATCCGCCGGGGCCGAGGCTGCCGTCACCGACAATTCCTGGACTGGCGGATTGGTATTGTTGACGACCCAGGTGCGCGGCGTCATCGCGGTCAGTTCAACGGCATCAGGCTGGCCTGCCGGCTTGTTGAACGCGGCGGCGCGCACGGCAATCGGGCCGTTCGGAAGCTTGGTCGTGTCGAGGTCCAGCCAGGCATGGGTCTTGTCATTGGATAATTGGAAGACGCCGTAACGCGGCGCATAACCGGAGGGTGGCAGGAGCTCGACATTTTCGAGTGCCAGTCCCGCAACCTGGAGCCGGACCATGCCGGAGATCGTTGCACCGTCAGCCGGGAAGCCTGCAGTAGCATAGGTACCGCTCTGTACAATGAATGGCGCATGCGGATTGTTCGAGCAGCGCGGGTCATAGGAACAGGAATTGGTGGCGCGTCCGTCGGATGTCCATACGGTCGGCGCGAGTTTTGTGCCGGAACCTGCCATGTCCATGTCGGCGCCGCCGCCGCATGCCGAGACCATGGCCGCTAGAGTACATATGCCAAACGCCTTCGAAACTCGAGATTTCATGTTCTTCTTCTCCAAGGAAACCCGACCAAAATTCAAGCGAGATGCCGCGCGGTAGAGGGTTATTTCAGGGTCATGGCCAGGCAATCGGACGCGAATCACCTCGTTGGGATTCGACCGGGTCGAATTCGGCTCGGTTGCGCTTGTTCCAATGGAGTTGCTGACAAAAATCAAAAGCAGAGAACTCGGCCCAGGTTTTGCAGGGCCAGCCTCATTGTTGCTGTAAAGTACTGTTTTTCCGCGTGAGCAGTACGCATAAAAATATAGGATAGGAATGGACAAATCGACCCGCATGGTGCCGGCCCTGCTGCTTGGTATTAGCGTATTCGTCTTTATCGTTGACGCTTTAACGCCGCTCGGCTATGCCGAATGGATGTTGTACGTCATCCCGGTCGTGCTGTGCTTGCGGCAAAAGAATCCCAACCTGCCTATTAGCATCACGGCCCTGCTGATGCCGCTTTTGATTGTCGGATACTTGTTGTCGCCGACGGGTGCTTCGTCCCACGTGGCGATCGTGAACCGGTCGTTTGCCTTTCTTGCGGTCCTGGGAGTGGCTTACCTTACACGGCGCATGATCGGCGAACGGTTGGTGGCCGACCACCTCATGTGGCTGGAACGAGGTCGAGCCGAGGTGGCGAGAAATATCCTCGGCGAACCGACAGTACCGGAAATATCGGAAAAGATCCTGCATGCGCTCGTGCATTACCTGAATGCGCAGGTTGCCGTGTTCTACCGTCTTGAAAACAACAGCCTTCAGTTCAGCGCCGGTTATGCAATCGCCGCTGGTCAGCAGAGCGCGCAAAGGGCGGTGGGCCAAGGCCTGATCGGCGAAGTCGTCAGGAACGGCAAGCCATTGGTAGTTCAAACCTTGCCGCCGGATTATCTGCGCGTCGAATCAAGTCTAGGCAGTACCGCGACTTCCAGCGTGCTGATTGCACCGATTACCGATAACGGCGAAGTGACCGGAGTGATGGAATTCGGCTTCCTGCGCGACGTCTCGCTGGAAGATGAACGCGAGCTCATGCAATTGATCGCCGACAAGATCGGCAGCGCGATCCGCTCCGCCAAGTACCGCGAGAACCTGCGGAAGTTGCTTGAACAAACGCAGCGGCAATCCGAAGAGCTGCAGGCACAGCAGGAAGAGCTGCGTGTCTCAAACGAGGAACTGGAGGAACAGGGACGCGCATTGATGGAATCGCAAGCGCGCCTGGAAAACCAGCAGGCCGAACTGGAGCAGACCAACGCGAAACTGGAAGAGCAGGCCGAACGCCTGGAAGCACAGAAACGCGATCTGCTCGACGCGCATGGCGCCGTGCAGAAAACGGCGGACGAATTAAGCCGTGCCAATACCTATAAGTCGGAATTCCTTGCAAACATGTCGCATGAATTACGCACCCCGCTGAATAGCTCGTTGATCCTGTCAAAAATTCTCATGGATAACAAGTCGGGCAATCTGAATGAGGAGCAGGTGCGATATGCACAAACGGTTTACTCCTCGAACAATGAATTGCTGGCGCTTATCAACGATATCCTCGATTTATCGAAGATCGAATCAGGTCACGTTGACATCGTTCCCGAGCCGGTTGCAATTCAAACGGTCATCAAGACGGTGCATCAGACTTTCGATGTCATTGCGCGCGACAAGGGCCTGCGTTTCGCCGTGGAGGTGGCGCCCGATGCGCCGGCAATCGTCCAGACCGACAGTCAACGACTGCACCAGGTACTTAATAACCTGATTTCGAATGCGTGCAAGTTTACTGAAAAAGGCGAGGTCATTCTGCATATCCGCCGAGGCGCGGCAGGACGTATCGCCTTTACCGTGAGCGATACCGGGATCGGGATTGCGCCACACCAGCAGGAGGTCATTTTCGAAGCGTTCCGCCAGGCCGATGGCACCACCAGCCGCAAGTACGGCGGTACCGGGCTTGGATTGTCCATCTCGCGCGAGCTCGCTCATCTGCTCGGTGGCCAGCTGACCGTGCAAAGCACGGAGGGAAAAGGAAGCAGCTTCACGCTTGAAATCGCGTCCGATCTTGCCGCTGCGTCGCATGTCACGCCGGCACCCGCCCCAGCAACGGGAAGAGCTTCGGCACCAACGCCGGGGCACGCGATTAGGGAATCCATGCCAGCACCGGCATCAGCGCCAGGACAGGTATCAGCACCGGTATCAGCACCGGCACAGGTGGCGCGAGTCGATGACCGCTTTGCCCGCAAGCGCGAGCGCCTGATTCTCGCCATCGAGGATGACTCGCATTTTTCAGGGATCCTGCTGGATCTTGTCCGTGAAGCCGGATTCGATTGCGCCATTGCCGCGACCGGCCGGGAAGCGATTGAACTGGCGCAGCATCTGCAGCCCAGCGGCATCCTGCTTGATGTCGGCCTGCCCGATCAGTCCGGCCTGACTGTGCTTGATCAACTCAAGCGCGATCCGGCCACGCGGCATATTCCCATCCATATGCTGTCGGTGGAGGAACATATGCAAACCGCGCTTGAAATGGGTGCGGTCGGCTATGCGCTTAAGCCGGTAGCGAGGGACGATATCTTATCGGCGATCGCGCGACTCGAAGAAAAACTGCGCAAGCGCGCGAGCAAAGTGCTGGTGGTGGAAGACGATGTCCATCTGCGCGAGAGCATCGGCCTGTTGCTCAAGGCCGATGACATTGAAATCACCGCCGCCGGCACTGCCACGGAAGCCTTGGCGCTCGTTTCGGGTCAGACGTTCGACTGCATGGTGCTCGACTTGAATCTTCCGGATGCGACCGGCTACGAACTGCTGGAGCAGATGTCGTCCGGCGGCAAATACGCCTTCCCTCCGGTCATCATCTATACGGGCCGCGCATTGTCGCGCAATGAAGAGCAGCAGTTGCGGCGTTATTCGCGCTCAATCATCATCAAGGGCGCAAAGTCTCCCGACAGGCTGCTCGACGAGGTAAGTCTCTTCCTGCACCGGGTCGAGTCCGCCATTCCGCCAGACCACAAAAAGCTGTTGCAGCAGGCACGACAGCGTGACGGAATTTATGAAGGGCGCCGCATCCTGCTGGTAGAAGACGACGTACGCAATATCTTCGCACTGACCAGCGTGTTCGAGCCGCTTGGCGCGAAAATGGAAATAGCACGCAACGGAAACGAAGCCCTGCATGCCCTCGCACGGAATTCTGACATTGACCTGGTCCTGATGGACTTGATGATGCCGGAAATGGATGGCATCACTGCGATGAAGGAAATCCGCAAGAAGCCGGAATTCGAACGGTTGCCGATTATTGCGCTGACTGCCAAGGCAATGCCGGACGATCGCCGAAATTGTCTCGAAGCCGGCGCCAACGACTATATCGCCAAGCCGATCGATGCCGATAAGCTGGTATCGTTATGCCGGGTTTGGCTACCAAAGTAGGAAGCAACTTGTCCGAATTCAATTCAACCTTCGATGTCGAACTCAAGCTGTTGCTGGAGGGGGTTTACCTGACCTATCAGCACGACTTTCGTCACTATGCGATCGCATCGCTGCGCCGGCGCATCCGGCAGGCGATGACACAGTTCGAGTGCAATACGGTGTCGGAACTGCAAAGCCGGGTGCTGCATGAACCGGAAGTCTTTGCACAGATGCTGCAGTTTTTCACGGTGCAGGTCAGCGAAATGTTCCGCGATCCGGCCTACTTCAAGTCCCTGCGCGAGCAAGTGATGCCGGTCCTGAAGACCTATCCGTCGTTGAAGATCTGGGTTGCCGGCTGCAGTACCGGTGAGGAAGTATGGTCGCTGGCGATCCTTCTCGCCGAAGAAGGCATGCTCGACAATACCCTGATCTATGCAACCGACATCAATCCCGTCGCTCTCAAAAAAGCTGAAAACGGCATCTATGATCTGTCGCGGATTGCCGGGTTCAGCAGCAATTACCAGCAGGCCGGCGGCACCCGTTCGCTTTCGGATTACTACACGACCGGATATGACGGTGCGCTGTTTGACCGCGCGCTGCGTCGTCGCATGGTGTTTGCCGACCATAGTCTTGCCACGGACAGCGTTTTCTCGGAAGCGCATTTTGTGTCCTGCCGCAATGTTCTGATTTACTTCGACCCTGTCCTGCAGGATAGGGCAGTCGGATTATTTGCCGATTCGCTGGTGCATCGCGGATTTCTCGGCCTCGGCGCAAAGGAAAGCCTTCGCTTCAGCAAACACGCCGCGCGTTTCGCCGATTTTGCGGCGTCCGAAAAAATCTATCAGCGACTGTGAGTGCCATGCTTTCAATACCCTTTAGCTCGCACCAGATCGATCTCATCGTCATAGGCGGTTCCGCCGGCGGGATCCAGGCCATGAGCGAATTGCTGGAAGGCTTGCCTGCCAATCTTTCGGCTGCGGTGACGCTGGTATTGCATATGCCGCCCAACCGGCCAAGCCTGCTGCCCGACCTGTTCGGGCGTCGCTGCAAGTTGCCGGTGAAAGAAGCCGAAGACAAAGAACCGATCATGCCGGGCACCGTCTACCTGGCCTCGCCGGATTACCATCTGCTGATCGAGCCCGAGCGGCGATTTGCCCTTTCTTGCGATGAGCCGCTCAACTTTTCCCGGCCCTCGATCGATATGCTGTTCGAATCGGCGGCCATGGCATACCGAACGGCAGTGCTCGGCATTGTATTGAGCGGTGCAAACAGCGACGGCGCGGCCGGCTTGACGGCGATCCGCAGTGCCGGCGGCCTGGGCTGGGTGCAGCTTCCATCCGAAGCGCAGGCCGCAGCCATGCCGATTGCGGCAATTGATCGCGCGGGAGCCGATTCGGTGCTTACCTTGGGTAAAATGACCGAACTTTTAGCAAGCGCCCATACGGCCGCCAAGGAAACCAACGCATGAGCGACGATATCAACATACTTGTGGTGGATGATGTGCCACAAAATCTGGTTGCGATAGAAGCCTTGCTCAAGCGCCCCGGATTGAATGTCATTCAGGCCACCTCCGGCGCGGATGCACTCGAAGTGCTGTTGGTGAAAGAAGTGGCATTGGTACTGATCGATGTGCAGATGCCTCAGATGGATGGGTTCGAGCTTGCCGCCTTGATTCGTGGCAGCGCGCGCACCAACACTATTCCGCTGATCTTTCTGACCGCTGGCGCGCGCGAACCGAAAAATTCCTTCCGTGGCTATGAGGCGGGCGCGGTCGACTTCCTGTACAAGCCGATCGATGAAATCGTTTTAAAAAGCAAGGTGAATGTCTTCGTCGAACTGTATGCCAAAGAAAAACAGTTGGCTAAACGACTCGATGAATTGAAGCAGGCGCTGGCCATGAACGAGATATTCGCCGCGGTGCTGGGCCACGACTTGCGCACGCCCTTGTCCGCCGTGTTGAACGGCATCGACCTGCTGCTGAAGATATCGCAGGACCCGATGGTCCGCACGACTGCGACACGCATGCAGTCAAGCTCACTGCGCATGAACAGAATGGTCGAACAACTGCTTGATGTTGCACGCATCCGTGCCGGCAACATGCAACTGCATGTCGGCGAAACGGACTTTGCCGAGCAATGCCGACGACTCATTGATGAATTGGGCGATCATCGGAAAAATGGGCGCGTCATTATCGAAGTCGCTGGAGACACGATCGGTGCCGCCGACGTAGACCGAATTCAGCAAGTGTTTTCCAACTTGATTGGCAATGCCTTGCAGCACGGGGGCGATGCCGCGCCAGTCAAGGTAACGGTCGATGGCACCGATCCCGAGGCGATTTCGGTCAGTGTCCGGAATGCCGGCGTGATACCCGCCGAGGCGCTTGAATCGGTGTTCGAGCCATTCGTCAGCCGGCAGACCATTCAAAGGAACACGCAGGGACTAGGCCTGGGCCTATACATCGTTCGCAAATTTGTCGAACTGCATGGCGGCGACGTGACGGTAACGTCAGGCGAGGCTTCCGCCACTACGTTCGTTACCCGCTTTCCGCGCAAACCGGTCGAAGACTATTCCGAAACCAAGCCAATAATGTTCGATTCACTATTCAGCAAAATCGCCTGAGCCACTTCGCCGCTCTTCGGGGCGGCCCGCAGGGATTCGCATCCAGGCCGGCCTAGCGGAACAACTTCCTAATCTCCACTGCAAGCCGGTATGCAGCTAATGAACACGAGCGGCGCAACTCTCGTCCATCATTCTTTTCATCGCTTCCACCGCGCGCCACGTCATTCATAGCGCGTTCTTCATCTCCGCACTGCCTTCCCTCAACAGATCGAGTGTCGCTTGCACGCGTCGAGTGTTGCAATCTTCTTAATAAAAGCAAGGCGACATGTTACTATCCATGCAACTTTTATATTGCATTTAAATTAACCTCAAAGCGTCGCAACGGCTTGAATCCAGGGCGCGGGAACGCAATACCGTCGGAGAATACATGTCGTTTAAACCGTTCGATGATCCCGAACAGGAATCGTCCAAGGATCTCGCTCCCGCAGTGCCATCCTCAGCGGCCCGGCCGTCACTAGCCGCACTTGCCACCGATGCCGCTGCCCTGGTCGGACCGGTTCCCAAGGAACTCAAACTCGCTGCCTCGGCGATGCAGGCCCTCGACTCGCTGCAAGCCGGTACGCCCGGAGGTGCGCTGCAGCACGGCCTGCAAGCCGCCGCCCGTCTCAACCCCGACGTCGCCAAAGCCGCACAGGCCGCCAGTCTCGCGCATCAAGCCGCCGAAGTGCTGCACATCGCCAGCCACCCGCTGCACGGCCACGCCATCCGCGACTTCGCCACCCCGGCCACGCCGTTCTTCCCCACCTTCGCCTCCACCGAACAGGCCGACGCCGTCGAGCAAAGCCTGGCCGCCCTGGTCAACATTCCCTAGTTCACCGACAACAACCGCCTGCTGCGCTTCTACTCCCCGCTGCCGCCGGAGAAGACCCTGCTCATCGACACCCTGCATGCCCATGCGGCGCTGTCCGAAGCCTTCCACATCCGCCTGCAGCTGCTCTCCACCCATGCCGGCATCGAACTCAAGGAACTCATCGGCAAGAACGTCACCATCGGCATCGAGCAGGACGACGGCAGCGAGCACTACCTCAACGGCTACATCCATCACTTCGCCTTCGCCCATGCCGACGGCGGCTTCGCCTGCTACCACGCCGAAGTCCTGCCCTGGATGTCGTTTCTCTCGCACCGTGTCAACTGCCGCATCTTCCAGGATCAGACCGTCGAGCAAGTCATCGACCGCGTCCTGCGCGAGGACTACCAGGGTATCGCCGATGTCCAGTTCCGCCTCGGCGGCAAGTACGAGCCCGAGAACTACATCGTCCAGTACCACGAGTCCGACACCCAGTTCCTCGCCCGCCTGATGGAGCGCCACGGCTTGTTTTATTTCTACGAGCACCGCGCCGACGGCCATACCCTCGTCATCAGCGACGACTCCTGCAACGCCGCCTTCTGCCCGCCGCACGAGCATCATGCCAGCGTCGAATTCAACGGCGGCCATCGCACCCACCAGCGCGGCGGCATCACCCAGCTGTCGGCCCAGCGCAGCCTGCAGCCCTCGCGCGTGGCGCTCAACACCTTCGACTTCAAGGCGCCGTCCACGCCGCAGTATGTCGAGCAGCCCACGCTGGCCAGACAAGGCGACGTGCCGCAACTGGAAATCTTCGATGGCAACCCGGCCTTCGCCTACCGCAATGCAAGCGAAGGCGTACGCGAGGCGAAGCAGCGGCTGGAAGTACTGGAATGGCAGGCCAAGCTGTTCGGCGGCGCGTCGGATTGCCGCAGCCTGAGCCCGGGACGCAGCTTCAAGCTGAGCGAACATCACTGGTTCGATGCTCACGACGACACCGATGCCGACTTCCTGGTGGTGTCGGTGAGCATCGACGCCAGGAACAACTTCGCCGACCGCGGCAGCGCGCCGGTATATGCCAACAGCTTCAGCTGCATCCGCCGCAAGATCCCGTACCGCCCCTGTCGCCAGCACAAAAAGCCGCGCATGCCGGGCCCGCAGACGGCCACTGTGGTCGGTCCGAAAGGGCAGGAAATCCATACCGATGCGTATGGCCGCATCAAGGTGCAGTTCCCCTGGGACCGCTATGGCCGGCATGACGAGCGCAGTTCGTGCTGGATCCGGGTGTCGCAGCCATGGGCTGGTGCCGGCTGGGGGACGGTGGCAATCCCGCGCATCGGCCAGGAAGTGATCATCGATTACCTGGAAGGGGATCCGGACCGGCCGATCTGCACGGGGCGCCTGTACAACAGCGCGCAGCCGCTGCCGTATGCATTGCCGGGCGCAGCGCACGTAATGGGCTTCAAGAGCCGCTCGTCCCCTGGCGGAGGCGGCTATTGCGAGATGGTGATCCATGACAAGATGAAATTTGGCGATAAAGGGGCATTTGCAATCGAATTAGATGGTGCATGCGTGTCGTTGACCGATATACGGCAGCACTTCAAGGATATAGAGATTACACAGCACCCACGCGGCCGCTCACTGCAAGAAACGGCGGTGTGGTCCGTTAGGCGCCTATGGGGAAATCTGTCCTTTGCTTTCAAGGCAGAACGACCAGATTGTTTGTTTCGAGTGTCTTTTCGAAAGTAGTCAGCGAACCGCTATCGACTTGGAGGCCTAGTGGGGTGAGTTAGAAATTTGTTGAAGGAAAATGTCGCAAAATGACCAGCAAATTTATCACTCGCGCCACTAGACCGACCTTCGGGGCTCAAGCGCCATTTTTATCGCCAGGGTGGCTAGCACGGTCCCCATGAAATAGCGCTGAACTGTCAGCCATCCCGGGCGCTGCGCAACCCATGCGGCGAATGTCGCCGCCGACAGTGCGATGGTAAGGTTGACCGAGACGCTGGCGGCTACGTGGGTGAAGCCGAGTTGAAGACTCTGGGCAAAGACGGAGCCGTGTTCGGGCTTGACGAACTGCGGGAAGATGGAGAGGTAGAAAAAGGCGATCTTCGGATTCAGCAGGTTTGTGATGAAACCCATCAGGAACAGGCGATGCGGCGGATCGTCCGGCAGCGGTCCTGCCTCGAATGGCGAGCGGGCTCCAGGCTTGGCGGCTTGCCACGCAAGGTACAGGAGATAGGCTGCTCCCATCCACTTGAGCACCTCGAAGGCGAAGGGGATGGCCAGGAATAGCGTCGTTAGGCCGGCCGCTGCGGCAAGCATGTGAACGAGAAAGCCGGCTACGACGCCGAACAGCGAAATCACCCCGGCCTGCTTGCCTTGGCCATGGACCGCGAGATCAAATAGACCATGTTCGGTCCCGGCGTCAGGGCCCTCAAGAATGCTGCACCTGCGAACAGCAACCAGTCGTTAAGCGGCACCACGGCAGTCTCCATCAGGATTTTGCGGAACTGATACGAAATTGATTCCCGCTTCACATACTACTTCGACCGGTCCAAACCTGCCCGCCGCACCACGCCACGGCAGGCCACGCCTCGGCAGGGCCTGCAACCATTTTTACAACCCATTACAAGGCCGCGGCCGGTGTTGTCTTGTCATTCTGGCTCGTTTGAGTTCCCCTCTCCGCCAAGCTATAATCCCCGGCTCTTGTATGCCACGGAATGACCGCCGAATGCAGCTCGGAATCGCTGAGGCGGGACCGGAGTACGTGTTCATGCGGATGCGGCCTGGCTCAGCTATTACGATTTTGATTGCACCTGCCTATGACGCGAACGCCACCGCGTACGAATTTTCACAGCTCGGAACTCATTCGCTGCCTCGCTGATCTTGGCATCGCGGATGCGCCCGATCACGGGGCTGCGTTCGCGGAAAGGCTGGGCCAGTGGATTCACTTCGCCGACGCGATCACGCTGTCCGCAGTGCATGGCGAAGGCATTGCAAGCTCGCCGAAGCCGCAGGCCGGAGCGCATGCCGCCGCCTGTGCCGCCGCCGTGACCGAATTCGGACGCATACAGGACTACCTGTTCAAATCCATCACCACCAGCTGCTCGCCCGGTTCCGGCAAGCCGGGAAAGACGCACCTCAGCCTGCCGTCATCCGAACCGGAAACCGTGCCGTCTCAAAGTCCGGCGGCCGCCTACACACCGTATCGCCGCTTCTATGAAGCCCACCAGCGCGACATGGATTCCAGCATCCAGCCCTTGCGGGTCAATGTCCGAAGCGCGGTCGCGAAGTGTTCGCCCAGACTCAGGAAGCTCGCCGAACTCGATGCGCTGTTCGAAAAGATTTTGCGCGAGCGCGAGACGAAACTGCTTTCGAAAGTGCCGCTGCTTCTCAAGGCGCGTTTCGAGCAGTTGTTCAAGGAACATCAGCAAGCGCATGCGGATACCGGGGAGGCCGGTAATCTGGCCGGACGGACGCGGGCGGACGCCTGGCTGGCCCGCTTCTGCAATGACATGCAGATGCTGCTGCTGGCCGAAATGGAACTTCGCCTGCAGCCGGCGATGGGCCTCATCGAAGCATTCAAACAAGATACGCAATGAATAGACATTTATATACTGCCGTCTTCATCCTGGGCGCACTTGGAATCATCTGGATCGGTGCCGGCTTTTTCAGCTCCAGCCTCCTGGCGCTGCTGATGACCGGCGTCATTGGCGCGGTCTATGTATTCGGCGCGCTCGAACTGCGCCGCTTCCGTCAGGCGACTTCCGCGCTCTCGGCGGCGCTGGCGGCCATTCCGGACCACCTCTCCGATCTTGACGGCTGGCTGGCGGGCTTGCCCCCCTCGCTGCGGAATCCGGTGCGACTGCGCATCGAGGGCGAACGCGTCGCCTTGCCGGGGCCGGCGCTCACGCCTTATCTGGTCGGCATGCTGGTGATGCTGGGCATGCTCGGCACCTTCCTCGGCATGGTCGTCACGCTCAAGGGGGCGGTATTCGCGCTCGAAAAGACGACCGATCTCGAGGCGATCCGCTCCGCGCTCTCGGTGCCGGTCTCGGGATTGGGACTGGCCTTCGGCACCTCGGTGGCGGGTGTGGCCGCGTCCGCGATGCTAGGCCTGATGTCGGCGCTCAGCCGACGCGAAAGAATGCAGGCCGCGCAAGTACTGGACACGAAGATTGCCACGGTACTGCGCCGCTTTTCGCTGGTACACCAGCGCCAGGAAACCTACAGGGCGCTGCAGCTGCAATCCCAGGCTTTGCCTCAGGTGGCCGACAGGCTGCAGGCGATGATGACGCAGATGGAGAGCATGAGCCAGCAGCTGAACCAGCGCCTGCTCGGCAACCAGGAAGATTTCCACCGCAACGTCAAGAGCGTGTATGCCGAGCTGGCTCGCAGCGTTGAACAATCGCTGCGCGAGAATCTGGGCCGCAGCGCTCATGTCGCCGGCGAAAGCATCAAGCCCGTGGTCGAGGCGGCGATGAGTGGCATTGCGCGTGAAGCGACGGCCACGCATGAGCGCATGGCCGCTACCGTGCAGATGCAGCTCGACGGGCTTTCCGCGCGTTTTGGCGAATCCGCCGCCGCCGTTGCGCAGACATGGACCGCGGCGCAGAAAAGCCAGGAACAGGCGAGCGCGGCCATCGTCGCCGACGTGGGCCGTTCATTGCATGCCTTCAGCGAGACCTTCGAACAGCGATCGCAAGCCCTCGTGTCCGCCATCGGCCAGGCCTACCATGGCCTGCAGGCCGAGCAGACCGAGCGCGACGCGCTGCGGCAACAGGCATGGACCCAGTCCCTGGAAGCCATGGCGGCGTCGCTGGCCGGCGAACTGCGGCAAACCGGTGCGCAAACGATGGCGCAGCAGCAGGCGGTGTGCGATACCCTGAACCGCACCGCGCAGGACATCGCCGGCCAGGTGCAGGCAAGCGCAAGCGGCACGCTCGCCGAAACCGCGCGCCTGGTGTCCGGCGCCGAGGAACTGATGCGCTCCCGCATCGCTGCCGAAGCGCAGTGGCTGGAGCAGCACCGCGAGCGCATGGACCGGCTGGCCGGCCTGCTGCAAAGCGAACTCGGCGCGCTCCGGCAGGAGGAAGCCGCGCGCGGCGACGCGGCGGTGGAGCGGCTGGGGCAGCTGCAGTCGGCACTGGCAAGTCACCTGACGACGTTGGGCACCGCGCTCGAAGAGCCCATCACGCGGCTGATCGAAACCGCATCGGAAGCGCCGCGCGCAGCGGCGGAAGTGATCGGGCAGCTGCGCGAGCAGATCTCCGGCAGCGTCGCGCGCGACAATGAACTGCTCGAGGAGCGAAGCCGCATCATGGAAACATTGAGCGGCTTGCTCGATGCGATCAATCATGCATCGGTGGAGCAGCGCGGCGTGATCGATTCCCTGGTGGCCTCGTCCGCCGCCACGCTCAATGCCACCGCCGGCGCATTCTCGGAAAACGTCGCTGCCGAAACGGCGAAGCTCTCCGATATTTCCGCGCATGTCATCAGCAGCGCCGTCGATGTGGCGAGCCTTGGCGAAGCCTTCGGCTATGCGGTGAGCTCTTTCAATGACGCCAATGAAAAACTGATTGCAAGCCTGCAGCGCATCGAAGGCGCAATGGACAAGTCGATGTCGAGAAGCGATGAACAGCTCGCCTACTATGTGGCCCAGGCACGCGAGATCATCGATCTGAGCATGACCTCGCAAAAGGAAATCTTCGACGAGCTGCGCCAGCTGCCCTCCAGGCAGGCCCTGGCGGCTGAAGAGGTTCGCTGATGGACGAGGTCGATGCAAGCGTAGACCACGGCGCGCCGGTGTGGGCCGCGTTCGGCGACCTGATGGCGAGCCTGCTGGGCGCCTTCGTGCTGGTGCTGGTGGGCGTGGTGGCGGTGCAGATGGAATTGACTTCGCACCTGCAGGATGAAGTGAAGAAGCGCCGGATCGAAGAGCAGCGCCGCATGAGCCTGGAAAAGGCGCTGGCGATTCCGCTCGCATCCGGGCGCATTACCCTCAACAATGGCCGCATCGGCATCAGCGGCCAAGTCCTTTTCGAGGTCAACTCGGACCAGCTGCAGCCTGAGGGCCGGCAGCTTCTCACGAGCCTGGTCACGCCGCTCAAGGCGTATCTGGGAGCGCGCAATGAAATGCTGATGGTCAGCGGCTTCACCGATGACAAGTCCATCCGCAGCGGCCGCTTCGCCGACAACTGGGAACTGTCGGCGCAGCGCGCGCTGACCGTGACCCGTACCCTGATCGATGAAGGCATGCCGTCTTCCATGGTGTTCGCGGCGGCCTTCGGCGCCGAGCAGCCGGTGGTGCCGAATACCGATGCCGCGGCGCGAGCGCAGAACCGCAGGGTGGAAATGGCGCCGGTTCCGAAAACCTCGAATGCCTCCGCTACGCCCAATGCCGGTAATGCAGCCAATGCCGCGTCATGAACGCACCCGAAAATAGACATGTCGCGGATAGTCCGCCGGACTCATCGTCCGGCGCATCTCCTGATTTCGATGCGGCGATCACTGCCCTTCGCACGGCGGGAGCCGATCGGTTCGATCCGGTGCGGTTTCGCTATATCGAGGTACTGGCAGAACGAGCCGGGTCGCATCAGGGAAACGTCAGGCGCATGCTCGACGCCAGGCTGGCGCAAGCGCTGGCAAGCTTAAGGGAGTGCTTCGCCCTTGGGCAATCCGATGCGAAGGAAATCCTTGAACGCGGGGTGCGGGAACATCCGCATGCGGCGAGGGATCTGCAGAGGCTCCATGGCGCGGGAGACTTCAAGGCGATGCGACGCCTGGTCGGGGATTTGAAGCAGTCCGGGCAGTCTGGGCAATCCGCATCCTCGTCACTGGGAGCGCTGGTGCGGCAGCTGGAACAGCGGGAGCGGCATGTTCCCGACAATGCCGGTAGCCATTTGAGGGAACATGCCGGCTTGCGCCCGGAGCTCAGGACCATACGCAGTTTCAAGAACACGCTGTCGAAGCTGAGCGTGCACAAGCAGGTGGCGCAGGCGCTCGAGCAGGCGCCGAAGAATGCGGGGCCGATCAATTCCCACATGCTGGTCCTGCGCTCGCTGGCCCTGATGCGCGACATTTCGCCCGATTATCTCAACCGCTTCATTTCCTATGCGGATGCCTTGCTGTGCCTCGACCAGGGCGAGAAGGAAAAGCCGGCAGCCTCCCCGAAACCCCAGAAGGCAAGAACGGCAAAGACGGCAAGAAAATAACTGCCGTCATGGCTGCGCGTCCGCTTCGGAATGTGGACCGCTTTGGGTTACGTTGCGGACGTTATCCCACATCGATGATCTGCCTGTGATCGACCCTTCCCCGTCCTTCAACGATCTAGGAAGCAGACGTTCAAAACCGAAATAGACTGCGCCGCGAGGCAGCGTCGGCTTGGATGAAGAGTTAGCCCGATGCCCGGCGGTACGGCCATAAAAGAATTGTGAGCACGGCAAGCCGGCTACCACCAGGGCACCGATGCCAAGGCGGACCGGCATGTGGCTACCGAATTTGTAGATACGGCGGTACCCGTGCTTTGAGTGCGGCTGATGCAGTGGCGCGGGCCGGGGCCCAGAGCTTCCCACAATCTTGCGCTCATCTTCAGGCGAGCTGAAAACCGCAAGCTTTGCGCGACTAAACGTTATTACGCATCATCGAATGATACGTACTGCACTGCGCATTGTTTCCTGAACTGTCTCTAATGCTGGCGACGGAAGACGGTTGCTTAACCACACCATTCCAACTGGTGTGAGTACTTGCCCCAGGCTAAGTGGCAAGACGCGAAGCAAACCGCTAGTCTCATGTTGCCTAGCCAACGATTGCGGATACAGTCCCAGCACCGGGTACGCTTGGAGCAGCGACAGGTTCGCGAGCAGCGAAATGGACTCTACGACATTGTTAGGAGATGAGACGTTGTGAGTGGCGAGTAAAGATTCAAGGCGCAGCCTCATCGGCGCGCCTTCGGGAGGAAGGATCCAGGGCAATCCATTCAGCTCATGCCATTCGACTTCTTCGCGATACGCTAGCGGATGGTTGGACGCCACTACCAGCACAACCGGGTCGTCCAGCAGAACTTCCTCATGCAAGTCATCAGAAGAAAATTCCTTCAAGAGGCGTCCAACGACTAGATCGAGCTTCCCAACCCTCAAATCAGAGAGATGCTCTTCCATTGATCCTTCACGCAAGCTCAGGTTGATGCCTGGCCAGCTTTGCTTAAGCAAGCCAACCATCTGGGGAATCAACACTGGGGCGGCAACACTCATCATACCAATGACAACCTTGCCGACCACACCCCCTGACAACGATCTCAGTTCTTCACTTACAAATTGCACGCTCGCCAGTATTTCACGGGCATGGCGAATCAGGCATTGTCCATAGACGGTTGGGATCAATACTCGACCTACCCGCTCAAAAAGGGGCAAGCCGATGCCTTCTTCTATTTCTGAAAGCATTTTGGAAACTGCAGGTTGGGTCACATTGATGGCCGTTGCAGTGTCACCAATACTTTTCCGGACTGCAAGCTCGACGAGCAGATGAAGATGGCGAATCTTCATCGATCGCCTGATATACCGCTCGATTTCGATCAAATCAGCCATAACCTTATGGTTATCGATATGGAGAAGATTTTCATTGGACAGTAATGAAAACAAGATGTCAACATAGGGCATAGCCTAGAACACGTTTTATGGCTCTTCATAAATCGAAGGAGACAGACATTATGCTTACCAGCCGAAGCGCCCTTTTTGCGGTGGCCATTACTGTAGTAACAACGACGTTTTCTCAAAATGTGATGGCCCAGAGCGATGGTCAGCCTATCCGGCTGATCGTTGGTTTCGCCGCTGGGGCTTCTACCGATGTGGCGGCACGACTTATTGCAGACAAAATGCGGTCTAGTCTCGGCGCAACCGTGATCGTCGAAAACAAGCCTGGCGCCTCAGGTCGTATTGCCGTGGAAACAGTAAAAAATGCGGCACCGGATGGTAAGACTCTCCTTGTGACTCCGGTGGCGATGATGTCCATCTTTCCGTCGGTATATAAATCGCTGCGTTACGATCCTGTTAAGGACTTCGAACCGGTCACACAGCTGGCCACCTTCCAGTATGCGGTAGCAACCAACAACAAAATGCCCGTCAAAAATCTGGGCGAATTGGTGACCTGGATTAAGGCGCACCCCAATGAAGCCAACTACGGTTCTCCGGCAGCCGGTTCACTGCCGCACTTCTATGGCGTCATGTTCGCGAAATCGCTCGGAACAGACATGGTCCATGTGCCTTATAAGGGTTCCGCACCTGCCGCCACCGATTTAATCGGCGGTCAGTTACCCATTCTGTTTGACCTTGACGTGAACTTGAGCGAAATGCACAAGGCCGGGAAGCTCCGGGTACTTGCAACTTCCGGCTCCCAGCGCTCATCGGTACTACCAGATGTCCCAACCTTTACCGAGTCTGGATTCAAGATCAATGCTGCGGGCTGGTATGGGTTATACGCACCGGCGAAGACACCGGCAGCCACACTCCAGAAACTCAATCAAGTGACCGTTGCCGCCCTGAAGTCACCTGAGGTAAAGGAGAGGTTTGCAAAGATGGGAATGGATGCAACTGGCACGACACCAGCGGAACTGGCCGCCATTCAGAAAGCCGACGCGGAACGGTGGGCGCCCATCGTCAAGGCATCCGGCTTCAACCCCGAAGAATAACCACAACTGTTATTTAAACATTTTCGGTTCCTTCGATTTCCAAGCCGGCGAACTGCCTTGCAGTGAGCCGGCATCTATTTTTAACAGATTCAAACATGGGCACTCCTAGAAACGTTCTATTCATCATGTGCGACCAGTTGCGTGCGGATCATTTGTCCTGCTATGGACATCCGTACCTGCATACACCGAACATTGATGCGCTTGCGAAGCGAGGGGTACGCTTTGAACGCGCGTTTGTCCAGTCCGGCGTCTGTGGGCCGTCCCGAATGTCTTACTATACGGGCCGCTATGTCTCAAGCCATGGTGCGACATGGAATCGCGTTCCATTGTCAATCAATGAAATCACGCTCGGCGAGTATTTGCGTGGCAGGCAAATGGATCTTGCACTGGCCGGCAAGACGCATGTCGTGCCGGACAAAAAGGGAATGGAACGACTTGGACTGGATGGAGACAGCGAGATCGCAGCCTTATTGCGAGAAGGCTGCTTCTCGCTGGTCGACCGCTATGACGGCCATCATGCAGAACCACATGGCGGTTATGCCAACTATTTAAGACGTCATGGTTACGACAGCAACGACCCTTGGACCGATTTTGTCATTGGCGCCATTGACGAAAACGGCATGCAAGTCTCCGGCTGGAACATGCGTAACGTACATTTGCCGGCCCGTGTGGCCAAGGAACACTCTGAGACTGCCTACACCACCAGTCAGGCAATAGACTTCATTTCCTCCCGTGGCGAGATGCCCTGGGTGTTGCACCTGTCATACGTAAAGCCGCACTGGCCCTATATGGCGCCAGCGCCTTATCACAATATGTACTCGCTTGAACAATGCCTTCCGGTCAAGCGAACGAAGCAGGAACTTGAACGCCAACATCCTGTACTGGCCGCCTATCGTCAGCAGGAAGAGTGCGCAAATTTCATGCGCGATGAAGTCGTCCAAAAAGTTCGGCCGGCTTATCAGGGGCTGATCAAACAACTCGATGATGAACTTGGCCGTCTATGGGAAGCGTTGGAGCAAAGCGGGCGCTGGGACGATACGCTGATCGTGTTTACTGCCGATCACGGTGACTATCTGGGCGATCACTGGCTAGGCGAAAAAGAACAGTTCTACGACACAATCCAACGCGTACCCTACCTGGTCTATGATCCGTCGGCCGACGCGAATGGAACTCGTGGCTTGAGCATGAGCCATTTTGTCGAAGCGATCGATACCGTGCCTACCATTCTGGATGGATTGGGCATCGATATCCCAAGCCATCGTATCGAAGGCCGCTCTCTGTTAGCCCTTACTCGCAACAACGGCATGCTTCCCGAAAGTGGATGGCGCGATGCTGTATTTTCGGAACTGGATTACTCATTCCGCGAAGCCAGGAGAACGCTTGGCCGCCACCCCGGAGAATGCAAGGCATGGATGGTGCGTACCGATGACTGGAAATATGTTCACTGGCAAGGCCTGCCGGCACAGTTATTCGATCTGAAGAATGACCCAGATGAATTTCACGACCTTGGAACCGATGCAAGCCACGAAGCCGTTCGCGCCGCAATGCGAGAGCGCTTGCTGGGATGGTTCTCTTCGTTGAAACGCCGCACCACAATCAGCTACGACGAAGTGGAACGTGCAACCAATCGCCATAAGCAGGCAGGCGTCTTCTTCGGTGTCTGGTAGACCTGGCTGATACCAATCCCAAGTCATCCCATGACATGAGATCGCGTCTTTTTCCGTCTGGCGGCGTTGCGTTCGTCATCCATAGCCCGCTATGGATACCTGATCCGCACCTCGGCCTCGCCAGGCGAAAAAATCCATCGATCTCATTTGTCATGTTATGACTTGGGATTGGTATAACACCAGTGCGTGTTCTGGTTTCAATTAGTCATGCACCGGTGACAAGGATGTCTTAAACACTTCCTTTCCTTTCCTTTTCAAATTGCACGAGCAATTCCGTCACCATGCAATGGGTTTTCTGGCGTCTGCTAAGCATGCTGCCATTCCTTCAATGGCCACGCCCCACCGCTGCAGCATTTCGGCGCGATGTCTGGGCAGGTATCAGCGTGGGGCTTGATGCATTGTTTGCCACGGACAGGGAAGCGATCACCTGGTTTCAGCATCATCAGGAATCTGTCTCGGCTCGATGATGACGCAAGACCGATGAATGGCATTGATTACCGCCTCTGGTTGAACTCCTTTAGACAGTCGGTCATCAAGCCAGTCAGCGGATTCGTATCACCCGACTTCCAGTGCGCCGATATCTGTCCCAGCAAGTTGTCCGTGTCTAATGGAAGTATCGCGATACGTTGTTCGAGCGCGAGCCGCTTGGCCATACTCAATGGAAGCAGGCCAATCAAAGTACTCGCTTCCAATAGCGGAATGATGGCCGTGATTGAAATGGTCTGGACCGCGATACTAGGCGACAAGCCGTGATTTTCGAGTAATCGAATAAACGCATCAAAGGCTGGCGAACCACTCACCGGCGCGATCCAGTCCTGTTTTGCCATGTCACTCCAGTCAAGCTTTGTAGATAAAGCAAGTGGATGTTGCTTACTGCAACAGACGACTAAAGGATCCGTCAGTAGAACATTCGACAGGCCTGGCTTCAAGGTTCTTTTGTCTGTCACCCGGCACACAACCAGGTCGACCTGTCCCTTCTCTAACGAGCGAAATAGTTCGCCGGCAGTCCCTTCCATAAGCTTGACACTTGCATTGGGAGCCAACTGGCGAAATCGCAGAAGAACCTCAGGTACGAGTACTTGCACTGCGGTGGTAACCATGCCAACAATTAGTTCGCCGGCCAATCCTTGTGACAGCGCTGCGACCTCGGTTTCAAGCGACCGCAAATCCTGAAGGATCTGCGCTGCTCGCCTTGCAAGGTGATGACCTACAGCAGTGAATTCGATGCGATTACCAATCCGCTCGAATAGCTTCACGCCGGTGACGATCTCGATCTCTCGGAGCTGCTTAGATATGGCGGGTTGCGATACATGCAATACATCCGCTACTTTCTGCACTTTCCCCAATTGGTGTAGTTGTACAAGTACCCGTAGCTGTTGGACCTTAAGGTCAGCGTCGAAGAAACGATTGGATGGCATCGGAGTGAATGTTCGGACAGACAGTCATAACCGCATGGTTATGGTTTTATGAAAATTACTCAATATACGGAGTCTCTTCCGAAGTGTAACGTATCTGATATGACGCTTTTACTTCTGCAGGAGAGAGGACATGAATACGGCAAATAACCCAGCAGCGCAGTTAATGGCCTCTCTGGCGCCATTTTCCCCAATTCATAACAAATTGGATATGGAGCGATATCTTAGTGACTGGAGCGGGCTCGCCGGTGGATACCCACTCGCAGTCGTACGCCCACGCACCACGCAAGAGGTTGCCCAAATCGTGAAGGCCTGCCACGCCGCTGGCCAAAAGTTAACGATACAGGGCGGTCTCACCGGTCTTGCGGGTGGCGCAGTACCTGATGAAGGCGATATGGTTATTTCACTGGAGCGTCTGAACAAGGTAGAAGAGTTGGATGTACAGGGCGGGACAGTCACTGTCCAGGCCGGCATAACCCTCCAAGGGTTAGCGGATCTTGTTGATGCCCACGATTGGTATTTTCCCCTGGATTGCGGCGCGCGCGGTAGCTGCCAGATCGGAGGCAATGTCGCGACCAACGCTGGCGGAAACCGTGTTCTTCGATACGGCACAATGAGAGAGCTTGTGCTTGGCCTTGAAGTTGTACTTCCGGACGGTACTGTGCTCTCCATGCTCAACAAGGTGATGAAGAACAATACAGGGCTTGACCTCAAGCATTTGTTCATCGGCTCCGAAGGCACCCTTGGCGTTGTCACAAAAGTCGTACTCAAGCTGTTTCCAAAACCGCAACGTCGCTATACCGCATTCTGCGCGCTCGAATCATTTGAAAGGGTGACGACACTTCTGAAAATGGCCCGCTCCTCGCTTCCCTCCCTCTCTGCATTTGAAGTCATGTGGGATGATTACCTGCATCTTGCGTCGGCAGCTCTTGGCCGAGCCAAGCCTTTCGATACTGAGTATGCCCTCTATGTTCTGCTCGAAGCCGAGGGAGTCGATTCGCCGGAACAGGAACAGGCGTTGGAAAAGCTACTGGAAATGGCGCTGGAGAGCAACGTGGTAAGCGATGTCATTATGCCGCAGTCCAATGAGCAAGCATCCCAGTTATGGGAGATGCGTGATGCGATCGGTGAGCTGCTCGCAAACATGAAACCGTACATTGCATTTGACATCGGCATCCCCCTATCTCGAATGGAGGATTTCATTTTCCAAATCAAAAATGCCATGCAGGCGCACTATCCTTCGGCAAAACACTTATTCTTTGGCCATTTAGGGGACGGCAACTTGCATTACGCTACCGGCCCGCATCGTGACGAAGACATTGCACCTATCGATGAATTCGTGTATGCCGCTGTCGAGAAGGTCGGTGGCAGTATTTCCGGTGAACATGGCATTGGGCGCCTCAAGAAACCATTCCTGAAACATAGTCGCAGTGCAGACGAAATCGCACTCATGCGCAGCATCAAACAGGCGGTAGACCGAAAATCGACATTAAACACTGGAAGAATTATCGATCAACGTTGATTCATTTTATTGCGTATCCGTTCATCATAGTTGTATGCGTACCGAGGAAGAACACCGATCACGATGAAAATTCGGCTGCACTGCGCGCGATCTAAATCGTAGAGGCTTGAATGGACGCAACGGCGTATGACCTTGTCCCGATTTCACGTACAGCAGGAAATTCGGTTATTTTCTGTTCGATGTGCGGCTACCTGTTTTACCCGAATGAGGAGAGCGGGTACGACTTTGCCGAGCGCTATCCGCATATCGGAGCTTGGGTAGAACGCATGCGGGCCATTCCGGGATGGGTGTCGCCTTATGATATTTTGCCTGGCAAGGCGCGGGAGGAATCCATAGCGGGGCTATGGATGACAAGCGCAACGCCGCCAGGCGGAAAAAGACGCGATCTCATGTCATGGAAGGGCTTGGGATTGGTATAAGGTTTTGCGCCGGGCTTTTTCACTTGTCTCGTTCCGTTTTCTCCCGGGCCTACAAAAATCCGGGTTTCGCCGCCGGCGGCAGATTCCGGTTATGACATGGTCCATTCGACACATTGAATCGGTGTGGACGTCTATCAACCGCCAGAAGTTGGTGGAGTCGAACTTAATCCAAGTAAACCTAATTCCCGATGACTGGCGACCGCGGATTGTTTGGAGAAGAAAGTCGACGCCGGCGACCTAAGGTATAAGACGTATCAAGAGCGTATTGAGGATGAAGAGCTGCGGCAAGGCGCAGTTAAACAATTGCTCGATCACCACAATACATGACCCGAAATTCGAGACAGACGTCGCTGGTGCCGGCCAATCAAGTCCTTGAATGTCTGCTGCAGAGTAAGGCAACAGAGCGGTAAGGCTTGGGTTCTGCAGTTTCGCCTAAGAGTCTAATGACAGGTTGGAGGCACAAAGCTGCCATTGGCTTCGATACCTGGTGCGGTGCATGCCGACCATTAGGAGGCGTTGGCCGCATTATCTCTCAACCCCCCAAGCCGGTCGGCCGTTGGATAAGGATTTCCAGCGCTCCCATGTCTGAGGGATGGCGCAGTATGTGAAAGCGGGTATACCATCTTGCCCAAGACACATAGACCTGCTCCGTCTGCAGACTGTACTGCTTGTTTCTCAGGAAGCGGCGTCGCTGGTCGGACAACGTAGGTGGTTGCCTGGAAGCCGGATTCGGGTGTCGCTTTTTACGGTTAATTGATACTGTGTGAATGCAAAGTGTAGGCTGCAGACCAAGCGGCATGCGCCTTGCGGGAAATTTGAAAAAATGTTTTATCAGACACCATCCTGTTTTATCAGGCATACCCTGCCGTATAAACCTAGTTAAATATCAATAATGAGCGAAACCCAATCTTTTGTTTGCGAGACCTGCGGTCAGGAACATGTTGGACTACCTACGGACTATGGCTTCCGTCTTCCGGACGCCATTCACGAACTTGAATATCTTTCCCGCTACCTCCGGTCAAGAAGCAATCCAGACCTGTGTACGTTAGATGAGTCTCGATACTTCATAAGGGGTGTTCTGCCATTACCATTTCAAGAGGACGAAGGAAACTTCAACTGGGGGGCTTGGGTTGAGGTCTCGCGTGAGGATCATGATCGTTATGTCGCAGCCTTTGAAGTCGATGGTCGAGGCATACCGAGGTTCGCTGGCCGCATCGCGAATCAGCTGCCAGGCTATGAGACTGCCATCGGGCTCATTGTTGACGTTCAATTACAAGACGAAGGCCAGCGACCGACCTTTCATGTAACTAGCGGGACATCTCACCCTCTCAAACAAGAGCAGGATTTCGGAATCTCCCGGAAAAGGCACCATGACATTCTCGAGGCTACCGGCTTTTTTGATGCGGACGATGATATTTAACATGTCGCTGGACCTAGTCACGCACGCGTGCCAGTCAGCTCCACGCCAGGTGCCATGACCGACATGCAGAATCAGCAAGACCAACCGAATCGGCTCGGTATAGCGCTCGCGATAGGACTACTTGCAACTACCCTTCTGGCTCTTCCCGCGTTTTATAATCTTCTAGTTGCCGTACAAGAGGCATTGACGATAGGCTTGGTGCGCGTGAATCCTACTAGCCGAGGTGCTCCTCGCCATTGGGTCCCATGGCAGCACGCGTGGGCGCACTTTTTTGGCTTGTTGTTGTTGACAGTTGGCGGGCTCCCGCTATTCCTTGCGGTTGCAAGTTCCAGGTTTCGTCGTCTGCCACTTTCACGCGTAGGCGCGGTAGTAGCACTCGTCGCAGCGCCTATAGGTCTTCCGCTGTGGGTACTTTCGGGAAATCTGACCTCGTTATCGGACACTCTTTTCGTTTGCAGCTTCTTTATCGGTGTTGCAGTCGTGATGTATGTTGGGAACAAATTTGGCCGTGTCGCTGCTGTAACATTGGTTGTCGTGGCGTTTATCTTCATGAGCTGGCGGGCAGTGACTGTGCCTAAAAGGACCGTTGAACCGGCACTTAAAGGTGCCGTTCACGGAGGACGATAGGACTTACTCAATATGCGCGGACGCATCCTTCTCGCCTTATCCATCTTGCTTACTGGCTGTTTTTTAATCGGGCCTGGCTCAAACATGGTCGGTACGAATATCGGACGGGAGGTTCGGGACAAGAAAGTAAAGCACATCGATATAGCAAAATTGACCAACTTTCCCTGGGACGAAATTTATGTGTTCGGACCTTACCAGCGGCGCGTTTCCATATGCGAAAGCCTGAAACTCGAGGCCTCAACCTGCACGCGGTTGATTCGGAAAGATGTCGACGAAGGCGAGACTCTATTGGTGTTTCGGAACAAGAATGAAATTGTGCATGTTGAAAGACATAGGCGGTATTTTGGCGACTTCGCGGTCTCGGCTGCCCATAATCCTATACAGCGCGTAGATGCAAAGTTCCTAGTGGAACAAAGTGCTTTCGCATACGACGGCAAACCCTGGTATAAATTGGTCCTCGCAAAAAATCCTGATACGCCGTTGAATCTGGACACGGATGGCTCCCTACGCCAGTTACCATAGTTGCTATATCTATTCATATGCGGATTGACATTCTTCTCGATACTAATCGCTTCAATCTTTCGGAAACGAAGCCCCATTTCATCAACGAGGGATGCTTTGGTGAAGATTTCGCACAGTGGCTACGTCAGAGGTTGAGCCTGGAAGGAGTAAGCGTTGAAGACGAATGGCAGGAGGATTGGGGCTGGCAAATGGGAGCAGCGGTCGGCATGACTAATTACTTGATTGGAGTCAGTGGCATGGTAGATGATTCCAGCAAGGATCCGAATCAGGGGGAGTGGCGGATAATGATCGAGAAGCAGCGCTCGCTATTAGAAAAGGTCTTGGGTAAAAATAAAATGGATAGTCACGATGAGATGGTTGCTCGTGTGCGCAAGCTGGCATTACATGAAGATAGTTTCGCAAACCTTCGTGTTGAAGCGATATAAAAATACATTGCACGCGGCCTTAGTGTGAGCTGGCTTTCTCCAATTCATCAAGCGATTCTCTTCGCGATCGTCTATTTCCTATCGTTGATCGGCGTGTTTCTTCTTAATCGCCGCGAATTCAAGCGCGCGCCGGAGAAGGGCGCAAGATACGCGGCGCTTCCGCTCCAATACAAACTGGCATGCTGGTTCGTCGTTGTTCCGCTTTTTGCAGGTACAGTTCTACGGCCCCCTCTGTTTTTCATTGCGATCGTGGTGTTCACAATCCTCGATGCTTTCTGTGTGCGGTGGTATCGAAAGGTGGGGCTGCTATAACGGTAGCGCCTAGCCCACCATCGTGCGGTCAGCCGCCGGCAAGTCGGCGCTTACGGCTCATGTCGAACGTTGAACGTCCGCTCCGCGGAAAGCCGACAGGCCGGTAAGGGGCGCGTCCCGCGCTTGCGCTCTGTTATATCGCTGTCTGGAATGTCGTCCGGAGCTGCCGCTGGCGTTGGATTTCGATAGGTCGCATGCCGTCCAGAAGCAACCTTTTATGCGGTTCTGCATGAAGCGGTGCGTCGGGTTACAAACTCGGTCAGATAAAGGGTAGACAGCTAGAATACGAGTAGAAGAGCAGCATAGGCTATGGCACCGCCCAAGAAGGGCAGGAATCGACTGCGACGCTCTTCAGGCAGTTCCTCCTTCAATACGTTGAGGATGACACCGCCGGTCAGAATGGCAACCAGTGCGCTGGTTGCTGCCTCCGGGATTTCAAAGAGCCAGCTGATTAGTACGCCCCAAATAATCGCGCCGGCGAGCAGCCATCGACCGATGCGATGAACAGGTCCGCTTGCTCAGTCCAATGCCTGATATGAGGTGCTTGCGGTACATGCTGTTTGATTTTTTTCCCCGCAAGAGGGGCGAAGCCAGCCCGTCGACAGATTGCAGCAGCCAGCGGCAATCGAATGGTTTCTCAACGCGTAAGGAACATGAAGGTGCCAAATCAGAGTTTTAAAACAGCCAAGCAGCCAAGCAGCCAAGCAGCCAAGCAGCCAAGCAGCCAAGGAGCCCGGTGGAGACCAAAGAATTCAATTTCCCCTAGGAGATAATATTTTCCGGAGTCACCACTGCACTCGGCAAGTATGTAGCGGTAATTGAACGGATAAGTAACACTGCGCTCGAATGGAATGAAAGTGCATCCATGCAAGGAGAGCTTGGTCCACGAATTGAAATCAGGATGCCAAGCGACTGCTCGGCGGCTCCTTTCAGGCTTGCAAAGCCGGACCTCGGAATCTGCTGTGGTAGGCAACGTGCTTGCTGGACGGGATGTCTTGAAACATGACACTTAAATGACAACTACTAAAAACGATTATCAGTCCAAGATGGCGATGCAGAGCCAGCCTCCACGCCGAGCCCGTATCATTAAGGGAGGACGGGCGCGACAAACCTTAATCGAACTGCGATCGACTTCTGGTTTCTCCCGGCACTCATCGTCATCGCCACCATTGGATTGGCTTTGGGCGTGATAGAGCTGGATCGAAGGTTCGGCGAGGAACTAATGCAGTGGAGTCCGCGCTGGTTCGACAACGACCCGGAAGGCGCGCGCAGCATCCTGCAGGCGATTGCAGGATCGATGGCGACGGTCGCGGGCGTCGTTTTCTCCATCACCATCGTGGCCCTGGCGCTGGCATCGACCCAGTACAGCCCTCGGGTACTGCGCAACTTCATGCGCGACCGCCTCAACCAGGCAATGCTCGGCATTTTCATCGGCGTCTTCATCTACTGCTTGCTGGTCATGCGCTCCATCAGCGGCGGTAACGGTGCCTTCGTTCCTTCGTCAGCGTTGCTCGTCGCGGTGTTGCTGGCGATCGTTGCCAGCGGCACCTTCATTTTCTTCATCCACCATATCGCGGCATCCATCCAGGCTTCCGAGCTAACAAAGGCTATTGCCAAAGAAACCATCGTGGCGCTCGAGGAGGCATTTCCACTGCGTGGTCCCGCCAGGCAAGAGAGGGAAAAAGGGCTTGAACCCGGGCTGACATGGCAATCATTGCCGGCGCAGGACCTAGGCTATATCCAGACTGTCGACCTGCAGGCGCTGGTGGATTTCGCTTGCGCTTACGATACCATCGTGCGCATGGATTGTGGGGTCGGCGACTTTGTAGCGCCCGGCTGGGCCATGGCTTCGGTGGCCAGCGTCGAGCCGCCCAGTACAGAGATGGTGGAAGAAATCAACCGCATCTACGCCGTAGACGGTTACCGGACCATTGAGCAGGATGCTGCCTTTGGATTCCGCCAACTGGTCGATATTGCGCTCAAGGCGCTGTCGCCTGGTATCAACGATACGACAACCGCAGTCACATGCATCGAGCATCTGACGGCACTGCTCTCACACTGTGCGCCGCATTCGGAACGCGCACCAAATCAGTTACGCGATGGTGCCATGCGGTTGATCGAAAAGCCGCACAGCTTCGCCTACTTGGTAGCCTTGGCATTCGAGCAGATCCGGGAAAATGCAAAGGGCAATACTGAAATCCTCCTGCGCCTGATGGCGGCAATCGAGAGGGTGTCAGGGTGGCTTCGCGACCCTGAGCGGCGGTTGTCGCTGCAAGCGCAGCTACAGGCTATCGCCGAAACCATCGAATCGGAATCGAGAACGGCCCATGAACTCCGCCGGCTGCAGGAAAAGTTGGCAGCGGTACGCGCTGAGCTCAATGGAGGCGAGGTTCATTGATCCGATAAAGGCCATTTGCCTGAGAGCTGCGCCAGATTCGTCCTGACTTCCGCAATGGAGTTGCGCGCAAAAATGACGGCATGCGGTTCCAAGTATTCTTTTATCTGCCTTCTCACTTCCCTCACTGTCAGTGCTTGACAATCGGGCGACTGTTGAACGCCGCTTGGCAGACATCAAGCGATCGATGCTTTGATCGATGTTGTAATAAGGGCAGTAAAATTCAAGTAGACGCAAAGATCCAGCCAATCAAAACCATGCCCAATGCGATCCGGTACCAGGCGAACAGGCGGAGCGAATATTTGGCAACAAATCGGACCAGTGCGCTTACAACTAGCAGGGCAGACACAAATGCGCCAATAAAACCGGCTGCAATAGCACCCAGATCATTTTGCGAAAGCAAGTGGTAGTGTCGGAACATGTCGTATGATGCCGCACCCAACATCGTTGGGATGGCGAGGAAAAACGAGAATTCAGTGGCTGTCTGGCGTGACAGGCCCGACAGCATGCCGCCGACAATCGTGGCTCCCGAGCGTGAGGTGCCAGGAATCATTGCCACACATTGAGCGGCTCCAATACCAAGAGCATGACGCCAGCCGATCTGCGATGTATCGACGATTTTCGGCATGGCTGGACGACGTTCTACCGCGAGAATGATGAACCCGCCGATGATGAGCGCGGAGGCAACTACGGGAGGGTTGAACAGCAGGCTTTTGATAAGCCCGATAAATACGGCCCCAATCATGGCGGCTGGTAAAAATGCAATCATCACGCAGGTGGCAAAGCGCCGCTCTGTAACATCTCCATGCAGCAGGCCACGAAAAAGTTTGGCAATGCGCGCACGGTAAAGCCAGCACACCGCAAGAATGGCGCCGAGTTGAATCACTACTTCAAACACCTTCGCCTCGTTCGACTCGAATTCAATCCATTCGCCGACCAGGATCAAATGACCGGTACTGGAAACCGGCAGAAATTCCGTGAGTCCTTCGATAAGGCCGAGAAACAGTGCTTTAAGTAGATGAATAGTATCCATGACTTCCCGTGTCGATATGCATGACGCTAAGGTACCCGCCATCACGCGGTGACAGACTATAGCGACTCTGGAATGGGCAGTCTAGCTTGCTCCCTCTTGGTAAATCGTTGTTTTTGCGCAAGACTCGGCCATATAGCGGCATCACTCGCACTTGCAAGGCTTCCATACGACCATTACCAAATCCAGAAATTTGATTGGCCAAAGCCTAGCGCAGACATGGCTGGCGCTGCAGCTGGCGAATTTACATGGGTCTTTTGGCAGACCGGATTGAGAACAGCCTCCAGCCGCCTTCGCTCCCTTTATGCAGGTCTGCTTGACGGCAAGCGTGCCTCCACGCATTGGATGGCCGGGAAGGACTTCTTCGTACGGATCCCGTGCATAAAACTTGATATGAATTGCCCTCTATGTGACGAGAACAAGTTGATTACGGCGGCAGGCACTGGTTATGTTGAATCTAAAGTTGTTTGCCAACCGTATCAATTAGGAACGGTAGCTTTCAAGGCATCAATACTCTCCAAACCGAACTGGAATAAAAAAATAATGAACGCTGTCACAACACACAAAAGTGGCTCATTGCGACATGCGCCGCTTATTGCAACATTTCTCAAGGCATCGTTGTTGACCATGCCGTTCGCGGCACTCGCCGAGGAAAGGGAGCTTCCCTCGGTGAGCGTTGAAGCGTCGCGTACCAGCCAGATTGGTATTGCGGAATCGGCGAACGCCGGGGTTGTAACGCAAGAGCAGCTCGAGGCCCGTACTGTCTATCGTTCAGGTGAAACGCTCGAAGCGATACCAGGACTTATTGTCAGCCAGCATAGCGGGGAAGGAAAGGCGAACCAGTTTTACCTGCGCGGTTTCAATCTCGACCACGGCACGGACCTGCGTACTACCGTCGATGGCGTGCTGGTCAATCAGCGCAGCCACGGCCATGGCCAGGGCTGGACGGATTTGAATTTCCTGATTCCCGAACTGGTCTCAAGGCTTGACTACCGAAAAGGTCCCTACTACGCCGCCGAAGGGGACTTCGCTTCCGCCGGAGCGGCGAATGTCTCGTATGCAAGCAAGCTCGAACAAGGGCTGGCAAGCATCGGGATCGGCCAGAATGGATTCCGGCGCATGCTATTGATGGATTCTCCCGGCGTTGCGAATGGCAACCTGCTATATGCACTGGAACTCTTCCGCAACGACGGGCCGTTCACCAATCCTGATGATTACCGCAAAGCGAATGGCGTATTGCGCTACAGCGAAGGCACGGCGGCCAACGGTTTCAATGTCACCGCCATGGCCTATCGCGGCGCCTGGAATTCCACGGACCAGATCCCGTTGAGGGCGGTCGAAAGCGGCCTGATCGGCAGGCTCGATGCGATTGACCCGACTGATGGCGGCAATGCCCGCCGATACAGCCTGTCGACATCGTGGCGACGGACGAACGCGGCCGGTGCGACGAATCTCAATGCCTATGTGATCCGCAATGAACTCGACCTGTATTCCAACTTTACTTACTTTGACGATGATCCGGTCAATGGCGATCAATTCAATCAGCGCGACAAGCGAACCACAACCGGGGTGAACGCAAGCCACACGTGGCCGATCGCCGTCTTCGGGCGTGATTCCGACAACACCATCGGCCTGCAGCTGCAGAACGACAATATCTTCAACGGACTATTCAATACCGCCGCGCGGCAAAGGCTCTCTACAACCCGAGCCGACCACATCGTCGAAAGCAGCGCCGGGATCTATTTCGAAAACAATACGCGATGGACTGATACCTTCAGGACTGTCGCAGGTCTGCGCGGCGACGTTTATCGATTCGATGTGGCCAGCGACAACCCCGTCAACTCCGGAAGGGCACGCGACAGCATCGCCAGTCCGAAACTGGGCCTGATCTTTGGCCCTTGGGCGAAGACGGAGTACTACGCCAATATCGGATCCGGATTCCACAGCAATGATGCACGAGGCACCACGATCACCGTCGACCCGGCAACCGGCGACACCGCGGACCGGGTGCCGCCGCTGGTGCGATCAAAGGGTGCGGAGATCGGGGTGCGTACCGAAATCATTCCGGGCCTGCAAAGTGCCTTTTCCCTGTATCAGCTCGATTTCGATTCCGAGCTTATCTTTGTCGGCGATGCAGGCACGACGGAGGCGGGTCGTCCGAGCCGGCGCATCGGTTTCGAATTCAGCAATTACTACAAGCCGAATGACTGGTTGACCATCGACGCCGACCTGGCTTTTGCCAGAGCGCGTTTCAAGGATGCCGATCCGGCCGGACGCCGCATACCCGGCGCGGTTGAAGGCGTGGCTTCCGTGGCGCTCGCCGTAAACAACATCGGCCCGTATTTCGGTGCACTGCAATTGCGCTACTTCGGGCCGCGTCCGCTCATCGAAGACAACAGCGTGCGTTCGAGGGGCTCTGCGACATTGAACGGTCGCATCGGCTACAAGATCAACAAGCGTGCGCGTATCGAACTGGAAGGGTTCAACCTGACCAACAGGAGAGATTCCGCCATCGACTATTACTATGCATCGCGGTTGGCGAATGAACCGGTTGGAACAAGCACGGACGACATTCACTTTCATCCGATTGAATCCCGCTCGTTCAGGCTGACCATGAACCTGGATTTCTAATAGATGAATGAGGCTGAACGGCGCGCGGAAATGTTGCGCTGTTCCGTCTGACATTGAGATCGGCAACGCAACTTCCTCATCATTCTAATTGCCACCCAGGGCACAGACTGAATTGGTATTGACGTTTTTCCAACGCGACAGCGCCAGCTTCGGTGCATAGGATTTTTAATCGCTTCCGTCTTTGAACAATCATCTAAGGGGCGCTGGATCAGGCGGAACTCGATCAACATGAAAAAAGATCGAACGCATATAACTCAACGAGCCAGAAGCGGTTCGCAGCAGCGAAGCCAGAAGACCTTGGACAATCTGTGTAAAGCCGCATGTCGAATTCTGGAACATGGCGATATTCCAGAGTTGACGACGCAAAAGGTGGCTGAGTTATCTGGCTATGGCGTAGGAACGCTTTATCAATACTTCTCCAACAAGGAAGAATTGCTGGAAACCCTTGCCATGCGTGAACTGGATCGCATGTTGAGCGTGGCTGGAAAAATTCTAGCGGCCTGGAATGCCCGTCCAAACGATGCGGTGACGAACTCCCGTCGTCTGATCGCCGCCATGATTGAAATCATCGGAGAACGTCCACGTTTGGGCGGCATACTTCGTACTGTAATGATCAATGCGCCGGAAGAATCAGAATTAGGCAAAGGATTGCTACCTTACTATGGCCTGATTGTTGATATCGCTTGCAGAACCCATCCGGAGCGTAGTCATCGCCTGCAGGCGGCAAGCGCTCAATTTGTATTATTCAGGGCAATCTCAAGCACTATTCAAATCGCCGCAGTCGAGCGACCGTCGCTGCTCGCAGCCGTCAATTCGAAGATGAAATGGTCAGGCTGATCCTTGGTTTTCTGAATTACGATATTCCCGGGGAATGTGATTTGCTCAAGAATGCAGTGATATGGCGTGGGCTGCCGAGTGATTTTCCTTCGCCGAGCACAGGGCGTTACTACTTTGATCAGTGGAGCCGGCTACGTGAAGGTCAAGCGATGAGCCTGCTCGGGCAGGCATTAAAAAATCTAGTGATGCAAAAACGGTTGCACGGTGGTAGACAGCCCTTGACGAGCTTTTGCATCGTTGACGCACAAAGCGTCAAGAACACCGACACCGCATGGTCAGAGGAGTATGACGCCGGCAAGAAGGTTTCAGGCATCAAGCGCGATATTGCAGTGGATTCCCAAGGTCTACCCTATGCTATTGAAGTCACAACAGCAGAAGTAGATGACCGCGAAGGTGCGCTGCTGATGTTTGCCCTAAACACCGATGCGCTCTCCAACGTGCGCAATGTGTTAGAGCGCTTTCGGTTTGACCTGCCTGACGATCCCGGATGCTTTGCCAGCGACACTGCGTTGTGTGGGGACGCCGAGTCCTCCTTGCCATGGCCCTGCCATGTCGCGTCACCACGCCTTGTTTCGCAGGTAAACCACCTCGGCCTCGCCTAGGCCGGTCAAACCGAAAGCGCTCTAGTCGATGGCGGCTATACCGGCGAGCGGTTCGAGCAAGGTGTTCGGCAGATCCTGGGTGCCACCGTTGAAGTGGCAAAACGCAATGAGCTGCATAACAATGAGCTGCATAAGTTTGTTGTCATTCCCCAGTGCTGGGTGGTCGAGCGTTCATTCGCCTGGCTGGAAAAATGCAGGCGGCTGTGGAAGAACTGCGAGCGCTATTTGCATGCCAGCTTGCAGTTCGTCCTCCTCGCTTTCATCGCTCTCTTGTTACGAAAATATTGAATCGCTTTTAAGTGATCAGACCTCGTCTTTTGATTTCCTCGCTCGCGATTGCGGCAAGTTCACGCAGGGCCTCGATCTGCTCACTCATTAGCTTGCGAGGCACCTGATCCAGTACGCACAAAGTGCCAAGCTTGTAGTCATCCTTGTCGTACAGTGGAAAGCCCGCATAAAACCGTAGATACGGCGCTCCCGTGACTAGCGGATTGTTCTTGAAGCGTTCATCCTCGGCCGCATCTTCCACGATCAAGGGCATCTCATTGAGAATTGCATGGCTGCAGAATGCCCATTCGCGTGGCGTCTCGACTGCATCCAGTCCGACTCGGGATTTGAACCATTGGCGACGCGAAGTCAGCAGTGACACGAGGGCCATCGGCGTCTGCGTAATCCGCGTAGCCAACCAAGTTAGACGGTCAAATTCTCGTTCCGGCGCGCTTTCAATCAGTCCTGAGGCGGCAAGCGCACGCAGCCGCCGACTTTCGTCGTCAGGGGCGGGATAGGTAGGGTTCTGCACGCACTGAAATTCCGGAGCCATCGCTGCCGGCCAAAGGCGGGTCTCAGGTGCAGGTGTATTGCCTTCCAAGATTTTTTGCACCGCGCTTAGCCGTACCCTACGGTGTCCCCCCGGGGTCTTCCACGACGCAATCCTGCCGCTCTCAATCCATTGCTGTGCAGTGCTGACGGCCACCCCAAGCAAGCGGGCGGCCGACCGGGTGGTTAGTATCGGGTCATCGTCCGGCAGTTCGTTTACGGAGGTGTCAGTCATGTCATTTCAGGTGCAGCGTTCTTACGAGTTCAAAGGATAGACCAGATTTGACGGAAGTGTCGCAACCGATAGGTGCATTCGCCAAATAGTTGACGCAAGGAAATATCCTGTTACACTGCCGAATCGGCAACTTCGTCAATTTTGGCAATTTCGGCGTTTTTCTTCCGCCTGCTTTGCCTCTCGGCCACCCATTTGGAGACTTTAAAGTGATTAAGCATATGAAAGTCGGCACTCGCCTGATTACTGCATTTCTTCTTGTGTCATTTTTTGGCGCCATCGTCGCCGGCATTGGCATCTACAAGATGAGCATTATCAATGAGCAGTCCGCGGTCATGTACGAAAGGGAGTTGCGGGGGCTCTCCTTCATTAAAGAAGCCAATATCAACCTGATTTACGTTGGACGTTCCCTTCGGACAGTGCTGCTGGCGTCCGACGAAGCCGAACGCCGCAGGGCAGCCGAAAACGTCGATAAGCAGCTGCGCCTGCTCACGACTAACGTCGAGAAAGCTAATCCGCTCTTCAAGAATGAGCAAGGTAAGAAAATGCTGGCCGAACTGGATGACCGCATTCGGGATTACAAGAGCGCGACCGCCGAATTGCTCAATAAGGTATCTTCCGAATCGCTGCAGGAGAACCGTGAATCGGTAGAGTTCCTGCTCAAGACCTTCAACCCCATCTCTACGGCCATTGATGACAAGATGAGCGAGCTGTCGGCGCTCAAGGAAGAGAACGCTAAGACTACAGCTGAAGAAAACCAGCTTTTGTATGATCAGGCCCGGATGCTGATGATTACCTTGGTCCTGTGCAGCATCGGCTTCGGCGTCGGCTTAGGCATCATGATTACACGTGGCCTGACCCGCCAACTTGGTGGTGAACCGGCGTACGCAGCGGATGTGGCCGACCGGATCGCATCGGGCGACTTGACGACAGAAGTGCGTTTGCGTAGCGGCGATGAATCCAGCATGCTGCATGCGATGAAAAAGATGCGTGAAAGCCTCGCACAGATTGTTGCCGAAGTGCGCAAAGGGACAGACTCGATTGCCTCGGCATCCAGTCAGATTGCAACGGGCAATCTCGATCTGTCGTCGCGTACTGAGGAGCAGGCCAGTTCGCTCGAGGAAACCGCATCGTCGATGGAAGAACTCACCTCGACCGTCCGGCAGAACGCCGACAACGCTCGCCAAGCGAACATTCTCGCTGTCTCTGCATCCGAGGTCGCCAGCAAAGGCGGGGCAGTCGTGTCCGAGGTGGTTTCCACCATGGGTGCGATCAACGAATCCGCAAGGAAGATTGTCGACATCATCGGCGTCATCGACGGCATTGCTTTCCAGACCAATATCCTGGCGCTCAATGCTGCGGTGGAAGCGGCACGCGCCGGCGAACAGGGCCGCGGCTTCGCCGTAGTGGCAGGTGAAGTCCGCACGCTGGCTCAGCGCTCCGCCAATGCAGCCAAGGAAATCAGGGTCTTGATTGGCGATTCGGTGGAGAAGGTGGAAAGCGGCAGCAAGCTGGTAGACCAGGCCGGCAGCACCATGCAGGAGGTGGTGGAAAGCGTCAGACGCGTCTCCGATATTATCAACGAAATCACTGCTGCCAGTCAGGAACAAACTTCCGGCATCGAGCAGATCAACCAGGCAATCAGCCAGATGGACGAGGTGACGCAGCAAAATGCCGCACTGGTGGAAGAAGCCGCGGCGGCATCCGCCGCGCTCCAGGATCAAGCAGCCAAGCAGATGGAGTTGGTGAGCGTCTTTAGGCTTGATGACCGCCACGCAGCAAGTTCTGCAGTCCACGCCTCGGCGGCTTCGGACGGCATGCTCTCAAGTCCCATACGTTCTGCGTATCCTGCATCTGCACAACCACTCGTTCCAGCCGCATCAACATCGCCCGCGCGGCGGCAGTCTGCCATGAGTAACGCACGGCATTCAGCGGACTGGGAGGAATTCTGAACGGTTAGAACGGGCCGTCCGCTGCGCTCGGCTCCTTGCCATTACGCGTTATTGTCCCGCCCGGCCCTATGGTTTGTCCAGAAACAACATGGTAAATCGCTAAGAATAAGAGCAGAATAAATCCATGGCTTCAGTCGACGATAATGCAATTGCTCAAGCTGTCCCCTACGGCGTTTATGAAGTCACCTCCAATAGAGGTTGCATGTATATTGGGGACTGCTTCGACACACCACGCTTTGCCGTCGATGCCATCACCGACTGGTGGTTCGGTAATGGGCAGAAGCGCTATCGCGATGCTCATCGTTTGCTGATTCTGGCTGACGCGGGCGGCTCCAATATACCTGCCCAGCATGGAGCTACACGTTCACTCCACGACCGTGTTGGATCGACGAAGATGACCAAGTTGTTTATTGCTAAGTCCTAAAGCGACACAACCAGTTGCCTCCACTCCGGCTAAGCCGGGCGCGAGGCGCTTGTTGACGGACCCGGGCATGACATGGAACCAGCGATTCCCGCGCCACACTCATTAGATACAGGATGGGAAAACATGGGCCGGCATGCCGGCCTGTCCCGGTCACTACGGTCAGTCTGTTTGGTCAATGCGAGGGAGGCTGCAATGTCTCATGCAACCAGAGCGACGAAACGCGAAGAGCGCCGCGAAATGGAAAGGCTGATGCGGGAGCGCCAGAGGCGCAATCCGACACGAGCGGAACCGAACTGGATTCTCAACTTCTGGGCTGAGCGCCGGAGGATGCTGACATGAGTGCCGAAAGAGACAGGATGCGCCGTATCCTTGGCATAGAGCTTGCCGAAGCCGGCCGCAAAGCCGGTGTGACCGCGCCGATGGAGCGCCGCCCGCCACGGGAAGACAGCGCATCCGAACCGGGGTCTTTGGACCTGCTATATTTTTCGAGCCTCGACGATTACCTGGAATGGTTTGATTCGCAGGACGACAGGAAATGAACGCGGCTCATCCTGAATTTTGCTTGCCGGCCGCTGCCGACGAGGGCGCCGCTCGCTCCGCTTGCTTCTGAGAGGGCAAGGTCCAAACCGTCTTCATGGTTGCCGCGTCATACCCAAGTCGTGTCTGCCGACTGTGTAACGGGACTGTTGTCTGCCGGCGTTGCACACGTGGCGTCTACCAAAGCCGGAACGCGGGATGCCTGCTTTCCTGCGCACGGCATTGCGCTCAGCGCTTCCTCCCGCCGACCTGATTCCCGATCACTCCGCCTACCGCCGCGCCGCCAACCGTGCCGATGCCGCTGCCGCCGGTGAGCACGGAACCCGCCACGGCGCCGATGCCGGCTCCCACGGCAGTATTCTTGTCACGCTGGGTCATGCTGCTGCAACCAGCCAGGGTAAGCATTGCGGCAAGCGCTGTTGCGGTAATTAATGGTCGCTTGTTCATTTTTTTCCTCCTTAATGTTAAGACACTTTGCTGCAAATATCTTAGGCGCCATACGCGCCATAGCCGAAAAGCATAGGGCAGGTTACGGCGACAATCTGCGCGTGTTGCGAACTGTTACCAATAGGCGAACCAATTGGATCTCTGAACAACATATCCAGAGACTGCAGTGACTGCAGGCGGATTTCACTTCCTGGCCTGCCCGCGAGGAGTGGCTGCCCGGAACTCGCGGGCCGGTTTTTCATGCACTATTCTGAATCCGCTCGATGCATCCGGATTGCGATACATGGATCGAAGATGCTGCCGTTCGCAAGACGGACTTCGGATGTTTTGGCGTGCAGGCGCTCCATCGCTGGCTTGCGGAAGCCGTGCAGCGTCAACACAGCGGTACTGCCGGCATAGGTGCGAAGTGCAAAATTGGCGCGGACCGGTAGGCTGCAAGAAGCAATACTACACACGGCTCGCTAATCTCTAGAGCGCTTTCGGTTTGACCGGACTAGGCGAGGCCGAGGTGGTTTGCCGGCGAAACAAGGCGTGGTGACGCGACATGGCGGGCTCGGCGCCCCCGGGCCATGGCAAGGAGGACTCGGCGTCCCCACACAACGCAGTGTCGCTGGCAAAGCAGCCGGGATCGTCAGGCAGGTCAAACCGAAAGCGCTCTAGCATGCTAGAAAGAGGCGATTCAAGAGCTAGCGGCGTTCATCCCATTGGCCACCCTGGAACTTTGTCCTTGCAGGTGTCACTTATTGGTGAAGAAAGCAGAATTATCAGTTTTTCATCCAGCTTTAATTAAATCCAGATAGTGATGCTAGAAATCTGTGGAAGACGAAGTGGCTTCAAGATCTTGCAGTAAATATGTTCAATACAACCCAGTCAAACAACCTAGTCAAACAACCACCAAGCGAGGGCACCATGGCCGCCATATCTGCACCCGGATCGAATCCTTTCGTTGAATTTGGAAAAATGATAGGTGTTGAAACTTCTAAGCGACACTCAAAAGAAGATTTTAAAAATGCCCAATCGGTTCTTGCCAATGAAATGGCTCGTCTCTACCCCGATGGCGTCGTAAATTCCGATAGCAGAATAGCTGTTTGGACAAACAAAAATCTCAGGCACATAGTTCAGCATGGCGAAATTAAGGATGCAAACGGAAACACCACACGTGTCTCGGATGACGTTAAAGCTGCCGCCCAAACAATTCTGGACGTCGGTGGCGGATCCTTAATAAATCCAAACGGCGATCCTTGGGTCTCGGAAGATGACTTACGCAAAGCAATTTCGAACGGGATTTCAAATAATGACTATTTTTCGGACGCCGTGAAGCGATTGGAGCGCTAAATTAATTTTAGCGTTTTTTACATTGGGGCTCGTTTGGTTGAACGGTAACCTCTCTTCATTAAATGGTGCTTTGCGGTAGCAAGTTATACTCCGCGCCGCAAGGTCGCCGTGTGCCGGAGAGGAACGCGCACCGTACGGGGAATCTAGACTTCAGTCTATGCCGCCGGTTCTGGCATGAGAACATTGGCGTAGTAAAACGCGTCTGACGTAAGGCTGTCCAGCGTGCTATGAGAGCGGTGGAAGCCGTAGTACGACAGATAGCTATCGATGCCGCTGTCTCGTGCTTGCCGTTGGTCAGTCCTCAATGTACGGATGGATTCCAGGTTTGACTCGATATCTCCGCAAGCTCTTCCGGAAAAGCCGCAAACAGGCAAGGCACCGCCTTCGCTCCTGGCTGGCGGGGCGGCGCTGTCTTCTCGCGGATCGGGTGGGCGTATCGCTGTCTCCTCGCGGCTGTTCCGGCGCGACGAGCGACGGCGCTTCCTTCGCCGGCGCCGTGTATTTCGCGATCTGCTGCTCCGGCGCTGCTGCCGGTGACGCGCTTGCCGTTTCCTTGCGGTCGCCGGATGTCGAGCCTGAAGTTTCCGGTGCTCCTGCTGTCGCCGCCGTGCCTGCAGCGGATCGGGGACACGGCCGCCTATCGAAGCGAGAATTGAAAAAGCTTCGTTTTGATTTTAAATGAAACCGAAAGGTATACCGTGGCAACTCATGAATGCATTCATTCGGAAATTATTCTTAAAAAATAAGGTGCAAACATGGACCCGGGTCAGTACGGTGGGCTATGACGTCGACAATCGGACCCGTATCCCGGATGAACCATATGGCAGCCATATGAGTCTGTTCGAACCGCGGGCGATTCGAATACCTGGCATGCCAGGCGCTCGGTGCGAAGGTGCAAATGGCCAAGCGCAATGAGCTGCATACGTTTGCTGTCATCCCGCAGCGCCGGATGGTCGAACGCTCCTTCGCGTGCCCCGAAACCACCGCCCAGGACGGACTATGTGCCAGGCCCGGTCGCACGGCGCGATGTAGCTAGAGCCCGTGTGCTCAAAAATGGAGCCGTTAATTAAAACCTTGAAAGAGGCGGATGTTAAACCTTGTTACCACCCGACCCGTTGAGGAAATCCTCGGATTTTTGGGTTGGAGATCGACGATCATTCTCAATGGAACGTCGCAAATCAGTCTCCGTAAACCATGGATCTCCGTTTGGATTAATCGAAGCCGGTCCACCGTTATCCAGGATGGTTTGCACCGCCTTCCTGGTTTCGTCAGGAAGGAGTTGTCGTTTGCCATCCGCATCCTCGATCGTGCCATGCTCAACTATGTGCTTTAAAGTTTCCTCATTCGCAAACACAGTATTACCACTTTTGTTGTTGATGCCATCCGGGTAGAGGCGCTTCATTTCATCAGCAAAAGTCTCTTTGGCTTTGCGAAGTTCTTCTTCCTTGTTGGTTTCATCAGCAGAACTCTTTTCGACGCCTACCGTTGGCTTTGTGAGGGTAGGAGACAGAGGTATCGCCTGGGTAGAAGGTATGGATGTCATTTCAAGGTCGCTTTATCAAGCATTGGTCGGATAATTTATTCCGCTAACCGCCTGCGCAAGCCAGCGAAGCAGCATCGTCTTCCACATGTCCTCCCAAGCTTGCTCCACACTGGGGCAAGAGCCTGATCCAGAATGCGTACGAAGACCGCTTTCATCTTGTATGTAGCATCTGCAACGAGATGGTTCCATGGGCTTGCGATGCCGGCTCGATTCTTCATTCACGGCATAGTACTTCCATGACAGCCTCAACAGGCTTCCCCGGCATGCGCCTATCGGCCCGAACTCTCAGCAGCCTGACCGCCCCTTATTCCATCGCCCGCGGCCGTCGGCTGCACGGTCCCGCTTTCCATGCGCACCAGCTGGCCGTTCGCGGTCTGGTCGCCATCGCGGAATTCTCCTTCCCAGTAATTGCCGCTCTGCCAGGTATAGCGGCCTTGCCCATGGTGCTTGCCCCGGGCCCATTGCCCGACATAGGTGTCGCCGGAGCGAAAGCGCGTCCTGCCTTGTCCGTCCGGCTCGCCGTTGCGCAGTTCGCCTTCGTAACGGTCGCCGGTGGCGAACTGCAGCACGCCCCGGCCGTTGAGCACGCCGCGCACCCAGTTGCCGGTATAGACATCGCCGCTCTGGAAGCGCGTCGTGCCCTGGCCGTGCGGCTGGCCGTCGCGTATCTCGCCGTCGTAACGGTTGCCGTTGGCGAACTTGAGCACGCCGCGGCCGTTGGGTTTGTCGCCGGACCAGTCGCCGTTGTATTCCTGGCCATTGGACCAGACGAAGCGACCCTTGCCTTCCTTGATCCCTTTCACCAGCCTGCCTTCAAAGCGGTCGCCGTTGTCCCAGCGGATCTGACCCGTGCCGGATACCAGTCCGGTGACCGGATCTGCGCTGAAGTTGCCGACCATGGTCTGTCCGGGAAAGGTGTAGGTGCGCTGCGGACCGGATGTCGATGCTGGCGGGGCGGCGCTGTCTTCTCGCGGATCTGGTGGGCGTGCCGCTTCTCCGCGCGGTTGTTCCGGCGCGATGATCGACGGCGCTTCCTTCGCCGGCGCCGTGTATTTTGCGATCTGCTGCTCCGGCGCTGCTGCCGGTGACGCGCTTGCCGTTTCCTTGCGGTCGCCGGATGTCGAGCCTGAAGTTTCCGGTGCTACTGCCGTTGCCGCCGTGCCTGCTGTCGCGGCGCGTTCATTGCCGGCCCTGGCCTGGCGTTCAGGCGGCTCGCTCAGTTTCGCCAGGTCCATNACTGCCGTTGCCGCCGTGCCTGCTGTCGCGGCGCGTTCATTGCCGGCCCTGGCCTGGCGTTCAGGCGGCTCGCTCAGTTTCGCCAGGTCCATGCGCTGCCTTTCCTCCGCGAGCACCCGGGCTGCGGGCGCAAATTTGCCTTTCGGATAACGCTTCAAATAGGCTTTGTAGCCTTCGGTGGTATCGGTATTCTTCGCGCCGTTCCACAGTTTGTCTTCGGCAGTGTCGGCGGACGACGCCGGGGGAGACGCGGAGGGCGAACCGCCAGGCGTCGTTGCCATGGCTTGCGGCGGTACGCCTGCGTAAGTTTTGTCCCTACTTGGCGCGGTCGGGCCCGAGTCCCTGTTTTCCGGCGGAGGAATGAAGTCGCGCGAGCGCATGGCATTGCCCGCCACTGCCTGCGCGGGAGCCGCCGGCGCTTTCTGCATCGATGCGTCGGCATCGCCGCCCGATGCCGAACTTCCGCTGCTGCCACCCCCGCTGGAGCCGCCGGTTGATGCACCTGCCGGCGTACCGGCGCCACGGGTGGCGGGGGGCTTGGGAGTGCCGGGAATGCCGGCCGAGCCGATAACGCCGCCCGCAACCCGCGGGATGCCGGGGTCCCGCGAATACTGCGGTTCCGGCGCCGCTGTATCGGCTTGAACCGTGTCCTGGGATGCGACCCAGCGATAGCCGAACACCGCCGTCGTTGCACCCGCTGCCAGCAGTACGGTCGCAATCATTCCCATCTTCATCCGGTTGCGTGCCTGCGGAATGTAGCGCTGGTCGCCGATCATGGGTTTTTTCCAGTCGTCGGCGTCTTTCGGCGGCGTGGGCGGCGGCATGCCGCGCGTGGCTTGCCGGGGTACCGCCGTTGCCGATGCAGTTGCAGTCCTGGCGGCTGCACCCGCCATTCCTGTTCTTGCTGCCAACTCTGCCGCGCCTGCTGCAACCGCCGGCGAACCTTGCCCGGTCCTGGCGGCGGCGCCCGGCCTTGGCGCGCTGCTGCGCGCGGCGCCCGAGGAGCCGGGTAGCGGCCGCGGCTCGGTGCCTTCCATGTCGAGCGCATGCCGCATTTCCGGCACCGACTGGATGCGGTGCTCCGGCTTGACGGCAAGCGCGCGGTCGATCACGCCGAGGAATTCGTCGCTGAACCGGCCGCGTCCCGCCGCCCGCGCCGGCATCATGTCGTCGTGCACGACGCGCGATACGGCCGGCGAGGGCGCCTTGCCGGTAATCAGGTAATAGACCACCGCGCCGAGCGCATAGATATCGGTCCATGCGCCCTGGCGCAGCCCGGGAATATCCGCATACTGCTCGATCGGCGCGAAGCCCGGCTTGAGAATGACGGTCGGCCCCTGCGTGAGGTCGCCGATCACCCTGCGCGCCGCGCCGAAGTCGAGCAGCAGCGGGCGGCCGTCCTTGAGTAGCAGGATATTGTCCGGCGCCACGTCGCGATGAAAGCATTGCTCTCGGTGGATGGTCTCGAGCGCATCGAACATGTTGGCCAGCAATGCGCGCGTCCATTCCTCGTCGGGTGTGATGCGCTGTTCCTTGTAGGCTTGCTTGAGCGTGACGCCGTCATAAAAAGGCATGGCCATGTACGCGGTGCCGTTCTCTTCCCAGAAGCGGTAAACCTTCACCAGCGAAGGCGAATCGAAGCGCGCCAGCAGGCGGGCTTCGTTGATGAAGCTTCTCAGGCCGGTGACGAAGGTGTCTTCATACTGGCGCGAGCGCACGGTGACTTGCCGCGCCTGTGTGCGCGCGGCCATGCCCGAAGGCATGTATTCCTTGAGCGCCACATGGCGTTCTAGGGAGTGGTCGTAGGCCAGATAGACGATGCCGAAGCCGCCTTCGCCGATCAGGTCCTTGATCTCGAATTCCCCTAGCCGGGTGCCGATGGGAAGGGTATTCATCGCGCCGCCCATGCCATCGTTCGGAACGCGCGAAGTGCGATGGCCTGTGCGTACTACGGTTCTGTCATTGTCGAATTCCATGTCATCGGGCCAGTAAGGAAAGGATGCGAGCCGGCAGGTTCGGCGACGGATATCCGGCACGGTATTGCCGCGACGCAGGCCGCGAACTTGCATCTTGCGTCCGGGTCAGAGCCTGCAGTTAAGGCAAGCACCGGCAAACACTGGCAAGCGCCGGCAAGGCCGCGCAAAATCGGGAAGGGATGTGCCGCCGCGCGCCGGCCGGATCATATCGGCATACGGGCCTACGGGCCTACGATACGCCAACACCGCGTCCGGTTCGATAATACTCAAGTAGTAAAGACGGCTTCGCGCATGTCATGTAGAGTTTTTTCAAACTGCAAGAGGTTCCGGGATGAATGTCCTGATAGTCGACGACCATGCGCTCATACGCGAAGGCATCGCGATGATGGTCAGGAGCATTCGACCCGAAGCCGGAGTCTGGCTGGCCAATACCGCATCGGCCGGCCTCGAAATTGCGCGCAGCCAATCCATCGACTACGCTTTCCTCGATCTGCAACTGCCCGATGCATCCGGCTTCGATGCGCTGCAAAGCATGAAGCGCCGGAACGAGATGATGTCGGTGGTTGTCGTGTCGGCACAGGAGGACCGGCCCACGGTGCTGCGCGCGCTGGAAATGGGTGCCAGCGCCTTCGTGCCTAAATCGGCCAACTCCGACGAAATCAGAACCGTGGTCCAGAACCTGTTCGATGGCAAGGTATGCCTGCCTGACAGCGTGCTGGCTCCGGATGCGCGCGCCAGCACAGGCGCGGCCCGTTCGCTGCCCAATGAAGCGCAATGGAACCTGACCGAACGCCAGAAGGAAGTCCTTGCGCTGCTGGTGCTGGGTCTGTCGAACAAGATGATTGCCCGCAGGCTCGATATCGTCGAGTCCACCGTAAAGATCCATGTCAGCGCGATCCTGCGCGAGATGAAGGTGGCCACGCGCACCCAGGCGTTGCTGGAAGTGGCGCGGCGAGGCGTCTCGCTGCCGACCTTTTGAGCGGGCCTTGTCTTTCCCGTCGTTCCCTTCGTTCCCGGCATGCGCCTCTGCTTGGAAGCAAGCAAGCGGGCTCTTGGATCTTCTATGCCGCCTTTTGCATGGCCGCCGCTGTTTTCGCGAGCGCTTCCACGATGGCGCGATGCAGGCGCAACGAGTTGACGGGCTTGCTGATGAGTGCATAGCCCCTGTCCTGCGCCTGTTGCTCCAGGGCCGGCGAGCACTCGCCGGATATCACGATGACCGGCACCTCGTAGGCCAGCAAGGGCGCAACCGCCGAGACCACGTCGAAGCCGGTCAGGTGATTGTCCAGCCGGTGATCGGTGATGATCACGTCCGGAAAGCGCGGGCTGTCGTCGATGTAGCGTGCCGCTTCGGCCGGCGAGCGGGCGGTGATGCAATGGCAGCCCCAGGCAGTAAGGATGGCTTCCATCGCGGCAAGAATATCGGCTTCATCGTCGACGACCAGCGCCAGCGCGCCATCGAGTGCCGAAGCCGTCGTCTTCGCGGCGGACTCGTGCGGGTCGGCGCTGTTCGCGGGTGCGGATGGCATCAGCAGTTCGAAGCATGATCCTCTGCCTACTCGCGAGCGCAGCCGGATGCGGTGCCCGAGCACATCCGCCAGCCGCTTCACGATCGCCAGTCCCAGCCCCGACCCCTTGCGGCGGTCGCGTGACGGGTTATTCAGTTGCACGAACTCATCGAATATCGATTCGAAGCACTGCTCGGGAATGCCGCAACCGGTGTCGACTACCTGAATCCGCAGGCTGCCACCGCGCTCGCGCATCGATAGCAGCACGCCGCCGCGCTGGGTATTGCGGAAGGCATTCGACAAAAGGTTGCCGAGCAGTTCATCGAGCAGTACCGGATCGCTGTGTACCAGCAGGCCCTCCGGGCAGCGTATGCGAAAATCCAGCGCCTTGCTCGCGGCCATCGGCGCGAATCGCGACTCCAGCGTCTCCGCCATCAGCCTGGCATCGAAGGTCTTGAACGCGGGCGTGATGATGCCCGCGTCCAGCCGGGCCAGGTCCAGCAGGCGATTGAAGAGCTCATCGAGTCCCGCGATCGAGCGGTCCAGCCGGTCCAGCAGATAGTGCGGACGGCCTTCGAAGTTTTCGGCCTTGAGCGCGGCGACGAACAGCGTGATCGCATGCATCGGCTGGCGCAGGTCATGGCTGGCGGCGGCAAGAAAGCGTGTCTTGTCAAGGCACGCCTGCTCGGCAAGATGGAGCGAGTGCCTCGATGTCTGCAATGCCAGTTCCTGGCGCCGGAGCTGTTCCTGCAGGACGGCGTTGTCGTGCCGGCACATTAGCGCGGCGCGTTCGGCCATGGCCAGCCTGGTGACGAGACGATGGCAGATCCAGGCGAGCAGCAGTGTCCACGGGGCCAGTGCATAGCCCACCCATGCCAGGACCGACAGCGAACTGCCGGTGCCGGGCGACAGCCACGGCATGGAGGCGGCGCCCAGCACCTGGGCCGCCGCAATCAGGCCGATCAGCTTGCCGGCAGCCATGCCCGGCCGAGGCATTGATGCGGAATCGTTTGCCATGCGCATGCCAGACCTCGTCAGTGATGAGCGCGATGACCGAGATGCGTATGGTAACGAGAGCGGAGCGGGAATGCATCACGCCGCCGGCAAGCGGCTTGAGCGACATTAAGCCTGCGGTGAATTTCGCATGTTGCCGCCCCTATCGCTTGTGTGAAATGCTCAACCGCTATTCTTTTTCGGCGCCACGCGGGTGACCAGCCAGATGCCGCTGCACACCAGCAACAGCGCCAGCAAGTTCTTCCATTCGAGAATGCTTTCATCCAGGAAGAGCGCCGACAGTGCGCTGCCGAAGATCGGCACCAGGAAATTGAACACGCTCACCGTTCCCACCGGATTGTATTTGAGCAGCAGGCTCCAGATGCAGAACGCCGCCGACGACAGCACCGCGAGGTAAGCCAGCAGCGCGGTCGACATCGGCGTGAAGCCGCTCAGCGTTCCGCCGGCCGCATAGCCGGCCAGCAGCAGGAATACGCCGCCAATGCCGAGCTGCCAGCCCGTCATCACCATCACATCCATGCCTTGGGACAGGCGCTTGCCGTAGATGGATGCAGCCGACAGCACGAAGGCCGCGATCACGATGAAGCCCTCGCCCAGCAGCGTGAACTCGAAGTCGAGCAGGCCTTGTCCGAAATTGACCACCAGCACGCCGGCAAAACCGGCGATGCAGCCAATCGCCTTGCGCGGCGTGATCTTGTCGTTGTGGAAGATGAAATGCGCCAGCAGCACGCTGAAGAAGGTCGTGGTGGCATTCAGGATGGACCCGCGCACGCCTGTCGTATAGGCGAGGCCGATGTAAAAGAACACGTACTGGATCGCGGTCTGCGTCAGCCCGAGCAGCGAAAGCCGCGCCATGGTGCGCCCGTTCAGGCCGAACGCCGGCTTGCCCGATATGACCGCAATCGCCAGCAGAAGCATGCCGGCCAGCACGAAACGATATCCCGCGAAGACCAGCTTGCCGGGAATGTCACCCTGCGCGATATCGAACAGTGCATAGCCGTTCTTGATGGCCGGATAGGAACTGCCCCAGAGCAGGCAGCACACGGTGGCAAGCAGGACGACAATTCTCGGCCTGGAGAAGAATTGCTGCAGCGATAGTACGGAGAGAGCGTCTGATTTTGAAGTTGCGGACATGCGTTGTGAACCTGAAAACGGATTGGAGAAACATCAGGTCGAATACGTGTTCACTCTTCGACGAGCGAATGCGCACCGACCTCGAAGCCGTCATCATAACACTCATCCTACAAATTATTTTTGACGTCATACAACATGGCGGAAGCGGCTGCATGGGCGAACCGTGTGTGCTGATCTGCGAACGGTAAAACACTATTTGTCGCGCCGTCGACCGTGACGGCGCGACGGTCACCGGCGGAAGCAGCGAAGATTACACCGCGCACGTTTCCCTAACATGATGGACCAGTATGTCATGCCTGCATCACAGGAAAGAGAAGTATGCGTGATGTTGTTCAACTGCCTGGACGGCGAAACCGCAAACGCCATGAAAACCCGGGGATTTAATGTGGCTGTGCTATCAAACCTCTTTCGATTGATTGAGCGATTTTCTCTTTTTAGCCAATTCGTTTTTCATATGGCGCTTGTAATCGGCTGGCGTTGCTTCTTCGCCCAGCTTTCTTTTAGCCCGTGTCGATATGATATGCTTTTCATAGTGGGTATTTGTTGCAGCTTCGCCGAACATTTTTTTAGCCAGTTTATCTCTGTTAAAGCGGTCATAATCAGCTGTCGTTGTGCCTTTTCCTAGCCGTCTTTCAGCTACTCTCTGTTTGATAAGACGTTTGTAATCATTTGACGTTGCGTCTTCGCCCAGCAAGCGTTTAGCTCTCTCGGTTTGCTTTTGGCGGTTATGTTCCCGAAGATTGTCTGGCATTCTGGTTCTTCCCTTTTCCTCTATCCATTCCTCGTAATATTTAGTGGCTGCATCTTGATCAATAGGGACCTGCTCAGACTTGGCTTGATTGCGTTCGGCGATTTTTTTTGCGAAGTGCTCCTTGATGAAATCGCTGGTTTTACCTCGCCTTCTACTTTGAGCAAATGCGAGAGTCTCTTCACTGACCCTCTCTATCGAATTCTGGCGATGCAACCGGTTTTCTGTTTCCGCCACTAATTGCGTATCGCCCGCTTCAGAAGGCGGAGCGGAAGACAGCGAACTGCTGCGTGAACGTGCAGAACCGGCCGCTGCCTGCGGCACATCGCTTGTTTCCCGTTCAGGTATCTGGACTTCCGGCAGTTCGAGTACATTCTGCGGCCAAATGGCAGTGAACTGATCTGCCTTTACTTCCCTTAAATATTGATATGGTGTGATGAATTCGGGCTGAGTCCGCAAGCTGTCTAGCAACACCCATTGCTCTCCATACCGGTGGAACGCCACGTAATGGGATATCCCTGCCCGGTCATCAACCGTGGTATTGGTCTGCAGAATGAGTCGATCAATTGCAAGCTGGTCCAGAAACTTCATCTGTTCGGGATCGGCCTGAAGACGACCGTCCGCGGAAGTGACCGGGATGCTATTCATGGAATGCACCGGGATACCTGCCGCCTGCAGATGGGCTATCACCGTTTCCGGAAATACGCCACGCTGGTACATGTCTTTTAATTTCCCTTCGACTGCCTGTATTGTCGCTTCGCGGCCATTTGTCCGGTTACTTTCGCCATGAGCTTCATGCGCGGCAAGCTCAACCAGCGCGGTAAACGGGCCGTTCAGTGCAGCATTGATCGCGTGCTGCGCGCAAGAGTATCCCTGCTGCCGTTCCATACGCACGTTGACCTGTAGAGCGGCAAGGGAAGGATCGCCCTGTCGAGCCCCTTCTATTCGGACGGTATGATAATGATCGAGGAACTGGCCGGCATATCGATTGACATCCTCGCGGGCGATGGTGAGCTGGCCAGTTTGCGGTCCCCGGAGAATTTCATCCATTCGCCGGCGCACTTGAATGGTCGTTAAGACAGTATTGATGCGATCCTGACGTCCTTGGGACGGTCCAGCCGCGGCCTCACTTAATTCATGTTGCTGATTAGCGGTGAGATCGCCGTGCTTCAGGCCAGAATAGCTCAAGGCATCGGCTACCACGAGGTCGATCTCTTCTTGCGTACCTGATACCTGCGGCAAGCTGGCGTGATGGCGGCCGGTACCGGAAGGCGCCTCCATCGTTCTGCGCATGTGCATTGCCGCCGCGCTGCCTGGACGATGTGTAGGCGCCGCTTGAAAACCAGCTCCCTGAATCGCACCTTCCACTACCTCTGCAGGTGCGCCCGGCAGAGCCGGGGTGCGTGTGAAAAGTTGCCTGATTTCCAATTCGGCCAAGGCATTGTCGGCATTGATATGCGCTGTGACCTTCACGCCTCTGCCTTTATCGTTAAGCCTTTCGGGGAGGTAGGTCAACGTGCGCGCGCCTTGAGGATGCCCCTCCGCGTTGGATTCCGGATGGTAGTCCACGGTGCAGCGAATGTTGTACGCGCGGGGGATGCCGTCAAGCAGTCGATGCACTTCCTCGGATGTCAATGGCTTTGCATGTTCGCTTCGCGGAGCACGCACGATGTCCGGTATGGTGAAGCGATGCGGATTCAGATGGTCAGCTTGTTCCCCGCGCAGCGCGATTACTGCGCGGCGGATGGATGGTTGGCCGGAGGAAGGCTGGTTGGGAGGCGCAGGCCGGGCGGGCTGTGGTGGGAAAGAAGAGGCAGGCTGATAGGGGCCGGAAGAAGGAAGTTTGAACGGTTGCATGGCGATTGAGCAAGTAAAAGGAGTGTGTGGGTGACAGGCGCGTGCGTTGAGTTCCATGGCGAGGTGTTTTCTGCTGGAGCTCCTGGCTACGGTATGCAGCAGCGGCTTTGTGTGGTTTTGATCGATGCGGGGCGCTCGCTGTACGAGGTGCAGCGCATTGTCGGGCGTTCGCGGATCGTGACGAGGCAGCGCTATGCGTACCTGAGCAGTGAGACGCTGCTGGAGCGGGTGTGCCTGGCGGGCATTGCCAGGCGATTTCCCAGAATGAACGACGGTACGCAAATCAGTTCGCGTACCGCCTCGCCATCAAGGCCACCAGTGGTGGCGCTCCAGGCAATGATCTCACGGGCACAAGCGTCGATCACAAACGTCACGCGCACCACGGCCCGATTCCAGCATGGGACCCCAAAGCCATAGACGGGGCTTGCGGCTGCCGTCCTGGCGCCATTCTAAAATTCAGCGGCAGGGGTCATTGATTTATTGGAAGCCATTTTAAGGTTGGCTCCTGTTCTTTTAGTGATTCCGCAATTGTCACCGCATGATTTTCCGCCGCCGTTCTCGCGGCCAATAGATCATTGCCGAACTCAGCGTGCGCAAATGCCTGAGTTTCTTCACCGTGGTTGACTCGAAAGGCTTCCTGTTCACTATTCCAGCTGATGGGAGGAACTCCGCTCAAGCCAGGGGCAAAGTCCCGCGGCCCGCGAACGACAGGGCGAAGGCCATTGTTAAGTGCGTAACGTTCAGCCTCCGCCTGGGCATTCTCAAGCGTAATGCTGAAGTTTCTGTGCACACGTTTCTTATCCGGTCCTTGGGTAAGTGCGACGGTCCAGCAGTTGGCCGAGGCTCTATAAGTCACGCACCGAACGATGGACTGGCGCTCCGCTTTTACCTTTTTACTGTACTTTCCAGGATTGCTTCTTATGTCTTCCAATGCTTCTATTGCTGCCTGTTTCGCATTGTCGGAACTGCCATATTTTTTGATAGGGAAAGTTCTAGATAAACCTTCCAGCCCGGGGATTGACCTAATTTTGATTTTGTAATAACTATCTGCTTGCCCCTTTCTACCACCTAACAGACTTATCTCCGGATAATTTTCCAGGTGTTCGCGACGTTTTCTTTCGACAGACGCTACGAAAGCACCGTCCTCAATGCTTTTTATATCCTCGGCCATGGCAGCTTGCGCCTCAGCCTCGCTGTTGAAGTTCCTTACAGAGTAGTGTTTATAAATCGCATGGTTTGGATTATCGGTCGTGGAGAAAGCCAGCTGGTACGTTTTCCCGTAGTGAGCATAGTTATTGACGGTTGTGCGTATCACCTGGAATCTGGGCACCGTCATCGCCTCGCGTTCAGGACGGACTGCGACGGCCCCGGACGAAGGTCCTGCATGCTGGGTGTGGTGATCTTGCGTTACCGTACCGCCGCGTCTTCCCCCTGTGGCGCCGCCAGCCACTCCTTCACCGGCAGCCGTCCCGGCGGACAGGCGCAACCGCTGGCTCGGCATAATCACAGTCACCTCATTGAGCAGGTTCGCTTCGCCATTCTGATTCCACAGGTATTGAAGTGGCGTGATAGCTTCCGGCGCGCCACGCATACTGTCGAGTAGTAGCCACTGTCCCGTCGCCGACTCCCGCCGGAAGGCGACAAAATGCGTATCCAAGGCATACATGTTGCCGGTTTCCGGATCATGCACGGCCGTGCTCGCGTGCATGAGCAAGCGGTCGGTGTCGAGTTCGTCGATCTGCGCGAGGTGTTCCCAGTTGACGATCGGCTCGCCGGCGTTATTCACGGCTGGCATATGCCGATAGGATGCCGCCGGAATCCCTTCTGCGTGCAGTACCCCAAGCACCGTTTCCGCTTCCACGCCCCTACGATCGATGTCCGCGCGGATCTCTGCTTCCGATCGTGCCGCGGTTGGCAGCGGTTGATCGAGTTCATATTGAACGAATTGCTCGAACAACACGAGCGGTCCGCCCAGCATGGCATTGACCGCATGCTGGGCACAGGACTGCTCGGTCTGGCGTTCGAGGTAGTAATGCAGGCGCTGATTGGCATCGCGATACCCGGCCTCGACGGTGAGGCCGCGGTAATAGGCAGGCGGCGCAGATTCAGACCGTTGAAAGCGATCGCGCTCGATGACCTGAATGCCGGTCTGGCGGAATTGGTGCATATGCTCCATCTCCTGCGGCAAGGGTGCCGGGCCGGCGACGGCCGCTCCTTGTGGCATGGCGCCGGTGATGCGTGGACGTTGCGGCGGCGGCGCTTCGGGAGGCGATCCTGTATCGCTGCGCCGGCGCCTCGAACCAAGGTGCTCGCGGGGCAGCATGGTCAAATCATTGATCTGGCCAAAGTGACGCCGGGGCGGCGAGGCAGGCCGTCGATGGCTTGCCGGAAGAAAGTCGGCTTCCCGCCTCAACGGGTTGTTGAGCACGGCGGATTCCGGCTCCCACACCATGCGGTACAGCATATTGCTCTCATTGATGTGCAGGCTCGCCCGCATGCTTGTTCCGCGACTGCTGCGCACGGTGTAGATCAGCGTACGAGCACCTTGGGGGTTGGGCATATCGGAAACTCCCGGCAGATTCGGCACGACGCACCTGATATTGGACTCACTACCAGTGTTGTTTCGTTGGATCATGACAAGGATTCCGACGGCCTCCTCAAGGCTCAGTCGGTTCGGGTCTTGTACCGGAGCTCCTTGCGCGGCTTGCGCAATTATCACAGCAGGCGGCCCCCTGAAGATGTGGGGGCTGGGCCGGGCTGGCGCTCCCGCATGGGAGGGCTGCAGGCTCCATATTCCATTGGCGGGCATCATGGCATGCAGTTGCTGTCCAGGATTCGATGCGGCCTCATTGGCGGAAGTGGTCTGGTCTGCCGGGTGAAAGATGGGAGCGGAAGAAGCGGGGATACGGAAAGCCATGTTATTTGTCAGCGTGCAATGAGTGGGCCATTGTGTGGCGGGGGGACGGCCGACGGTTCCATCGAGGAAGGAAAAGATTGCAGGCCGGTGTTGCCTGAGGGGTGTCGCCTGAGCGGTGTTGTCCCGGCCGGATTGGCGGGAGCGGGCGGGACGCCATTGTCGCTGCAGCGCAGCCGGAAATGCGGATGGTTACGCGGTATCAGGACGGATAAGCTGGCTTCCTGATTCAGTTGGACATTGCAGTGTGTAGTGCCACCGGTATGGAGTAATGCCAATCCCAGGTCATTACATGACATGAGATCGCGTCTTTTTCCGACTGGCCGCGTGCCGCAACGCTTGGCCGCAACAAGTTCTCCTTCACCCCGCTTACCCTTTGAACGCCGCCCAGGCAAGGCACAGCCAGCCGGCCAGCATCGCCAGTCCGCCCAGCGGCGTAATCGCACCGAGCCAGCGGATGCCGGACAGGCTCAGCAGATACAGGCTACCGGAAAACACGATGATGCCGGCCACGAACAGCATGCCGCTCGCCGTGACGAGCGTGCCTGGCCAGCGTGTATAAGCCCACGCCACCGCCAGCAGCGCGAGCGCGTGGTACATCTGGTAGCGCACGGCGGTTTCGAATACCGCCAGCATGTTGGCATCGAGCCGGGTCTTCAATCCGTGCGCGCCGAAGGCGCCGGCTGCCACGGCGATGAAGGCGAACAGTGCGCCGAGCGCGAAAAAGGTCTTATCCATTGCTGTGCTTTGAAATAGGTTGGAATCGCAGCAAGCATAGCGTGCTTTCAAGGCCGGCGTTCATCCTTGCCGAGTTCGGAACGGATCTTCGACCTGCGCTTCTTCAGCAGCGCAAGGAAGGCTTCCGCCGCCACCGACAACGGACGCTCGCCCTGGCGCACCACGTAGATGGTACGCACGATCTTCGGTTCCTTCAGCGGCCTGATCACCAGGTCGGGATGCGAGAACTGGAACAGCGCGAGAAAGGGAATCACGCTGATGCCGATATTGTTGCCGACCAGCGAAGCCACCGAAGCCAGATGCGCCACTTCCATGATGCCGGCAATGCGGCCCGGATGCAGCGCCGCGTCCAGCAGCTGTCGCACGCTGCTGGTGTGCGACAGGTGAATGAAGGGCTGGTGCAGCAGGTCGGATGCAGCCAGCGACTTCCTGCGCGCGAGCGGATTTTCCCGATGCATGACGACATAGAATTCGTCGTTGCATAGCGGTTCGGCTACCAGTCCTGCCATGTCGGCGCCCGCCGCGCACAGCGCAAAGTCGGCGCGCCCGGCGCGCACGAGTTCCAGGCATTCGTCGGAAAGGGTATCCGCCAGCTCGGTGCTGACGCCCGGGTAAATGGCGCGAAATTCCTTGATCACCACGGGCAGCCAGCCGGCGGCCAGCGAGGGCAGGGCGGCCACCGAAACGCGACCCTTGCGCTTGTCGACATGATCCTTCATCTCGGTTTGCACCAGCGCGAATTCGCCGAGCAGGCGGTTGGCCGACTCGGCGAATACCTTGCCCTCAGCCGTCATTTCCACGCGCCGCGTACTGCGCGCGAACAGTTTCACGCCGAGTTCATTCTCCAGTCCCTGGATCAGGGCGCTGAATGCGGATTGCGAGAGATGGCATTGCTCGGCGGCACGGGTAAAGTTTCTTTGTTCCGCCAATGCAATAAAGGCGCGCAGGTCGCGCATGGAGATGTTCATCATTTAGCTGGATGGCCGTTTAATTGATCCAAATAACCCGTAAATCGAATCACTAGGCTGCCTATAATCGCTCAAGCAGTCAAGCAGTCAAGCAGTCAAGCAGTCAAGCAGTCAAGCAGTCAGGCATTCAAACGATTCGCATCATCCAAGACAAGCGACGTACACCCTCAGCGAGGAGACAATGCAGAACAGATCCTTCACCCTGGCCGCGGCCACCGCCGCCGCCGCCGCCGTATCGATGCTTTCCGCCTGCGGTTCGGGCAGCGACTCGACATCGGTCAGCGCGCCCTCGGTCACCACCAGCACGCCCAGGCAAACCCTGAGCATCGCATCGACCCGTGACTTCACCCCCGGAACAAGCTACGGCAGCGTTGGCGCCTATGAGCAGGTCACCGGCACCATCAAGGGCGAGGTCGACCCGAAGGACCCGAAGAACGCCATCATCCAGGACCTGTCGCTGGCGCCGGTCAATGCCAACGGCATGGTGGAATACACCGCCGATTTCGTGATGCTCAAGCCGAAAGACATGAGCAAGGCCAACGGCGTGCTGCGCTACGACGCGCCGAACCGCGGCAACATCCTCACCATGATCAATCCGGCCGCATCGCCGAGCGACGCCGTCTATCTCGAGCGCGGCTACGTGATTCTCTATTCCGCCTGGCAGGGCGATGTGCCGAAGAGCAATCCGAACCGTCTCACGGTCAGCGTGCCGGTTGCCAGGAACCCGGACGGCTCGTCAATCACCGGCCCCTACCGGGCGGAGCTCGTGCCGTCCGCGGCCGTGCCGGTGATGACCCTGCCCGGCGGCGTCTTCAACGGCACCATGATCCCGTATGCGCCGGCATCGCTCGACAATACCCAGCCCGGTTATGCGCTGACCCGCCGTGCCAACGAGACCGACCCGCGCACGCCGGTCCCGGCAAGCGACTGGAAGTTCGCCAACTGCGATAGTGGCGATAGTGGCAATGGCGCCGCCAATTCCTTCCCCGGCACGCCCGACCCAACGCGCATCTGCCTAAAGGGTGGCTTCGATCCGAAATACCTGTACGAGATCGTCTACGTGGCGAAAGACCCGCTGGTCATGGGTGTCGGCCTGGCGGCGCTGCGCGACACCGTCAGCTTCTTCCGTGGCAAGGCCGCGGATGCGGCGGGCAACGCGAACCCGCTGGCCGGACGCATCACGCACACGCTGGGCCAGGGTACATCGCAGTCCGGCAACGCGATGAAGACCTTCCTGCACCTCGGCTTCAACCAGGCGCTCGACGGCGGCAAGGTGTTCGACGGCATGTATGCGCATGTCGCCGCGCGCCAGACCAATGTGAATACCCGCTTTGCCGTGCCCGGCGGCGGCGGCGGACTGCGCACCGACCATACCGCGTTCGGCCAGACAGCGCCGCGCGGGCTCGACAAGGACTATGTCGACGAGCTGAGCGGACGCAAGGGCGGCGTGATGGCGCGCTGCGCGGCCACGAACACCTGCCCGAAATTCTTCCTCGGCCTGTCGGGCACGGAATTCTGGCAGCTGCAGGGTTCGCCGGTGCTCACCGACACCTATGGCTTCCGCGACCTCGCGCAGCCGGAGAATGCGCGCATCTACTACTATTCCAGCACGCAGCACGGCGGACCCGGCGGCACGGCGAGCATCAGCTACGACCCGTCGCGCGACGTCTATCCTCGCGGCACCGTGGCGCACTTCAACGATACCTTCCGCGCGCTCTTCCTCAACCTGGAAGATTGGGTCACCAGGAACACCGCGCCGCCGGCGAGCCAGGTGCCGAAGATCGCCGACGGCACGCTGGTGCGGCCCGAGCAGCTGAAGTTCCCGGTAATGAAGGGCCTGACCTGGGCAGCCGGCGGAGCCCAGGGTACGCAGACCCCGATACCGGAATTCAATTACCTCGCCCGCTACAACGGTTTCCCGCTGCTCGACTTCGGTCCGCAGTACAAGCCGCAGGACGAATCCGGCATCGCCACCCAGCTGCCGCCGTTCTATACCGGCAAGGACTATGCGATCCTCGTGCCGCAGGTCGATGCCAGGACAGGCTTGACGCTGGCCGGCGTCCGCGGCGTCGAGGTGCAGGCTCCGCTGGGCACCAGCATCGAGTTCAACTATGTAGCCACGCCGGGCATCGTCGACCTGTCCAATCTGGGCGGTTCCTTCATCCCCTTCCACAGGACGGAAGCGGCAAGGATTGCGGCCGGCGATACGCGGCCGTCGCTGGAATCCCTGTACGGCAGCCAGGCGGGTTACGTGGCCGCGGTAACGCAGGCGGCCAATGCGCTGGTGGGGCAGCGCTTCCTGCTGCAGCGCGATGCCGAGCGCATCATCCGCAACGCGGGCGCAACGCCGGTACTGCCATAGTCGCGCAGCCCGCGGGAAGGGCGGAGTTCCTCCTTCCCGCGGCGGCAGATCATGCTGTTTCTTCCTGAATATTACGAGACGCGTTTTTTCACATGAATACTTTCCTGGTCGGATCCGCGGCGGGTTTCTCTGGCGACCGCACCGATGCCGCACCCGCCGTGGTCGATACCATGATCCGGCGCGGCCGGCCCGCTGCGCTCATCTTCGAGACGCTCGCCGAACGCACGCTGGCGCTGGCCCAGCTTGCGCGCCGGGAAAATCCCGATGCGGGTTACGAACCGCTGCTGGCCGACATGCTGGCGCCGATACTCGCGCAATGCCTGCGCCATCGTATCCGCATCGTCAGCAACTTCGGCGCCGCCAATCCGGCCGGCGCCGCGCGCCGCATCCATCAGCTGGCGGAAGAACAGAAGCTGCCCCGTCCGAAAATCGCCATCGTGTCGGGTGACGAGATCGCCCATGCCCAGGGCAAGGCGCTGCTGCGTGAACGGATGGGGAACGATTTCGACGATGCCCGTTTCGTCTGCGCCAATGCCTATATCGGCGCCTCGGCGATCGCCGAGGCGATCCGCGCCGGGGCCGACATCGTGGTCTGCGGCCGCGTCGCCGATCCCTCGCTCACGCTTGGCCCGGTGATGGCGCATTTCAACTGGCAGGCGGATGACTGGGACCGCCTGGCCCGCGCCACCATGGCGGGCCATCTGCTCGAATGCGGCGCGCAGGTCACCGGCGGCTACTTCGCCGATCCCGGCTACAAGGAGGTGCCCGATCTTGCGCGGGTCGGTTATCCGATCGTGGAAATCGACGAGAACGGGGACTTCGAGATCGGCAAGTCGGAGCCGACCGGCGGCATCATCGATACGCGCACCGTTACGGAACAATTGCTGTACGAGCTGCATGATCCCGCTGCCTATCTCACGCCCGACGTCGTGGCAGACATCACCCAGGCCGAGGTGCGCCAGACCGGCGACAACCGCGTCGCGGTCAGCGGCATCTCGGGGCATGCGCGCCCGGCCCGGCTCAAGGCCAATATTTTTTACGAGGGCGGCTGGCTGGCCGAAGGCGAGATTTCCTACGCCGGACCGCGCGCCGGCGCCCGCGCCCGGCTGGCGATGGATATCCTGAAACAGCGATTGCCGCACTTGAACATCCGCTTCGACCTGATCGGCGTGCTGAGCGTGTTTGGCGACGACGGCGGCGCCTGCCTCGACAAGCTCTCTGCCGCCGCGCTGGCGCAGGCAGGCGACGTGCGCCTGCGCGCCGCCTGCGCGCATGAAGACAGGCACTCGGCGGCGCTGCTGCTGCGCGAAGTGGTGGCGCTGTACACCTGCGGCCCGGCCGGCGGCGGCGGCGTGCGCACCAGCCTGCGCTCGCGCCTGAATGCGACCTCCTGCGAAGTGCCGCGGGAATCGATATCCGAACGCTTCAGCTTTGTGGAGTAACGATGAGCGACCAACAGAACAGTACCCGGCAGATCGCCGCACGGAGCGGCGCATCAATGACGGTTCCGCTCTACCGCCTCGCGCACGGCCGCACCGGGGACAAGGGCAACCGCTCCAACATCAGCGTTATTGCCTATCGCAAGGAGCTTTATCCGCTGCTCGAGGCCGAGCTGACCGAACACGTGGTGGCCGCCGTGTTCGCCGAACGCGGGCCGCAGGCGGTGACGCGCTACCTGCTGCCGAAGCTGGGTGCGATGAACTTCGTGCTCGACGGCGTGCTCGATGGCGGCGTCAACGATTCCCTCAACCTCGACTCGCATGGCAAGGCATTGGCGTTCCTGCTGCTGCAGACGCCTGTCGCGGTGCCCGTGCATCTGCAATCCCTGCTCGCAGGATCCGAATAACCGAACAACACCAGCCAATTCTTATTAAAGGAGACATCCAATGAAACTCGCTCGACTGCCCTCACTGCTGCTGTCCGCAGCCTGCCTGCTCATCTCCGGCACTGCCGCCGCCGAGTATCCCGAGAAGCCGATCCGCTTTGTCGTTCCTTTCGCCTCCGGCACCGCGACCGACCAGATCGCCCGCGCGCTCGGCCAGGCCATCACCGCCGAGACGAAACAGCAGGTCATCGTCGATAACAAGCCGGGTGCCAACGGTTTCATCGGCGCCAGCGAAGCGGCCAAGGCCGCGGCCGATGGCTATACCGTATTCATCACCACCAACACCACCCATGCGGCGGCGGAACACTTGTACAAGAAGCTGCCCTACGACCCGGTCAAGGACTTCTCGCCCATCACCGGGCTGGGCAAGGGCGGACAGATCATGGTGGTCAACAGCCAGTCGCCGGTGACCAGCGTCAAGGATTTCATTGCGGCGGCGAAGAAGAATCCCGGCAAGCTCACCTTCGGCAGCGGCAGCTCGTCGAGCCGCATCGCCGGCGAGATGCTGCAGCAGCTCGCGGGTATCCAGATACTGCATGTGCCCTACAAGAGCAATACCTTCGCCGTCACCGACCTGCTCGGCGGCCAGATCGACATGATGATCACCGATACCGCAACCGGACTGCCGCATATCAAGAGCGGCAAGCTGCGCGCGCTCGGCAGCTCCACCAAGAAGCGTTCGCCGCTGGCGCCGGACGTCCCGACCATCGAGGAAGCCGGCGTCCCCGGCTATGACATGGGCTACTGGTTCGCCGCCTACGCGCCTGCCAAAACGCCTCAGCCCATCGTCAACAAGCTCAATGAATTGTTCGCCAAGGCGGCGAGCAGCGCGACCGCAAATACCTTCTACACCAACAGCGGCGTCGATCCCTTCATCACCAAGCCGGATGAACTGGCGAAGTTCCAGGCGGCGGAATCGAAGAAGTGGGAAGAGATCGTGAAGAAGGCCGGCATCGAGAAGGAGTGAATTGTGCCGCTGCGCGTCCGGGCCGCGGGTACACACCTGCGGCATGGCTCGACGGCTCCCCATAGAAAAGCCCACGAACGCAAGCTTTGGCGATCGTGGGCAAAGCGCACCGCACCAGGCTGCGGCTACGGAGACATCTTTTGCGGGCGGGCCTGAACTTCAGCGGGTACACGCAGGCGCTTGTGCAAGCATCGCCGCCTATGCTGAAGTCGTGCTGAAAAATGGTGGTCGGTTAACACCAGCTTAATACACTCTTTCCGCAATTCAAGAATTTTTCCCCGGGGGATCAGCCGCACTCCGCCCGCACCACCGCGCGGACCCGGGAGACGCGAGAGCGCACCGTGCCTACCGGGATGCTCAGCTGCCGCGCGGCTTCCTCATACGTCGTATCACCTTCGAGCACTTTTTCGAAAGTCGCGCGCATTTCCGGTCCGATGCGATCCAGGATTGCACCGACCTTGCCGGCGATCTGGCGCGCTTCGATGATGGTCATCGGATCGATGCGATGCTGGTCGATGACCTGCTCCAGCGCTTCCTCGTCGATCGGGTCGCACAGCGACGAGCAGGTGCGGCGCACCTGGTTGCGCGCCAGGTTCAGCGCAATGCCGAACAGCCAGGTCGAAGGCTTGGACAGACCCGAAAAGCGGTCGGCGCAGCGCAGGGCTTCGAGAAAGGTACTCTGGACCACGTCTTCCGCATCTTCGGGATTGCGCACATAGCGCATCACGAAACGGAGAAGCTGGGAATGATGCTTGGTGAACAGGGCATCGACATCGATGGCCTGAGGTGCTGCCGTGGCATTGGCGGTATCGGTGTTATCGGAGTTGTCGGCGGTACTTGCGGTTTCAGCGTTTCGACTGCCGCTGCTGGCCAGCAGGGCTTCGATCTGGGCGAGCTTGTCGTTGGCGATGGTATCGAAAGTCATGTTTGTCTCTCAGGCTGTATGTGAATGCGGTCCCGATGCGGTCTTATTTGGCAGGGCGGCCTGATGGTGTGTTGTTATGGGCTGACCTCACTGTGACGAAACGATACCTACAGGCAAGTTTTCCTTGAGGAATTGGTGAGTATTAGTGAGAGATTGAGCTTTGTTGAGAAATCGGGCCGAGACAAGCCGACCGATAATTTCCCGTGGCACAGCAAAAATCGTTAACTCGTATGGTTGTCTTACCAGCCATGGCTTGATAGGCATACAATTAACGATTCCCCAAACCAGCAGGATCTTCCATGCCAGGCGACAGCATGCTGTTTTCAGGCTCTAGCGGAATGCGCAGGCACCTCGACGCCCATGATTGGAAGGCATTTCCGCAAGGTCACCCCGACTCGTGGCCGGACGCGGTCAGGACCGCCTTTGAGCTGATGCTTGATTCGATCCAGCCGATGGCCCTTGCCTGGGGGCCCCAACTTGCGCTGTTCTATAACGACGCCTGCGCGGAACTGCTTGCGCACCGGCATCCGGATGCGGTGTCGAGACCTTTCCGCGATGTCTGGCCGGAGCTGACTGCGGCACTCGATCCCTTGCTGGAACGGGCGCTTGCAGGCGAGGCCGTCCTCCTCGACGACAATTCTTTCCAGGCCGGCCGAGATGGATCAGGCGATCGCGCTCCCCTCGTCCGGTCTCTGCTGCCCCTGCGGAGCGGCGACGGCAAGGTGATCGGCATACTCGTGCCCTGCATGGAAACCACGCGCCGGTCGAACACGCGCGAGGAACGTTACCGAATCCTGTTCGATTCAATGGATGAGGGTTTCTGCATTGTCGAGGTGATTCATGGTCCCGAGGGCAATGCGGTCGATCACCGGTTCATCGAAGTCAATCACGCCTTCGAAAAGCTGACCGGCATGTCGCGGGTAGTGGGCAGGACCGCGCGCGAAGTCGCGCCGCTGATCGAGCCGGCCTGGTTCGACCTGTGCGGCAAGGTGGCTGCGACCGGCGAGCCCGTGCGTTTCGAACACCGCTTCGCGGCCAATCATTGCTGGTTCGACGTTTACGCGACCCGCGTCGGCGGCGCGGACAGCAGGATGGTTGCCGTGCTGTTCGCCGACATTACCCAGCGCAGGCTGGCGGAAGAAGCGCTCAAGGCCAGCGAACAGCGCTTCCGCCAGCTGACCGAGCTCAGTCCCGACGGCATCATGGTCAACCTCGACGATCGCTTCGTCTACGCCAACCAGGCGGCGCTGCGCATCTTCGGCGCAGGCAGCATGGAACAGATCATCGGTTTGACTCCCTATGACCTGATCGAGCCGGCGGGCCACGACGCCATCCGCGAGCGCAGCGCCATCGTCCGCCGCAGCGGCAATACCGTTCCACTGATCGAGATGCGCTGGCGCCGCCTCGACGGCGCGTACGTCCGGCTGCAGAGCGCGGCCGGCGAAATGATGTGGGAAGGCCGGCCGGCGATCCAGGTCGTCCTGCGCGACATCACCGAGCTGCGGCAATCGCAGGACAAGCTGCGCATCATGAGCGAGCGCCTCAAGCTGTCGATCGAAGGCGCGGGAGAGGGCATCTGGGACTGGAACTTCAGCGACAATTCCTACGTACTGGCCGGCGGGCTCAAGACGGTGCTCGGCCACGCCTGCGAGGAGCTGGGGGGCAGCGCCGACCAGTGGCAGGAGCGTATTCATCCGGACGACCTGCCTCAGGTTCGCACCGCGTTCCAGGCCTGCGCCGACGGCGACGTACCGGTCTATGCCAGCGAGTATCGGATACGCAGCAGCGCCGGCAACTGGATCTGGGTGCGCGCGCGCGGCGTCGTCGTCGAGCGCGACGAACAGGGCGCTCCGCTAGTGATGACGGGCACGCTGACCGACATCACCGCCCGCAAGGAATCGGATGAGCTCGCCTGGCGTCATGCGAACCTCGATGCCCTGACCGGCCTGCCCGGCAGGCGCCTGTTCCGCGAACGCATGGAAGTGGAGATGCGCAGGACCCGGCGCGGCAACGATCATCTTGCCCTGCTGTTCATCGACCTTGACGGTTTCAAGCAGGTCAACGATTTCCATGGCCATGATGCCGGCGACCGGCTGCTGATGGAGGCGGCCCGCCGCATTGCCTCCTGCGTTCATGAGCGCGACACGGTCGCCCGTCTCGGCGGCGACGAATTCACCGTCATCCTGGCCGATCGCGTCGATCTCGATCATGTCGAGTCCATCTGCCAGAGAATCCTCGCGCGCCTGGCGGAGCCTTTCCGCGTCGGCGGGGAGACCGCGTATGTGTCCGGCAGCATCGGCATCAGCCTGTTTCCGCATGACGCGCTTACGCCGGACGACCTGCTGCGCAAGGCTGACCAGGCGATGTATGCGGCCAAGCGCGCCGGGCGCAACCAGTTCAGTTACTTCACCCGGGAGATGGGCGAGAAGACGCGCGACCGCCTGCGGATGATGCATGAGCTGCGGCATGCGCTCGGCGCAGGGCAGCTTGCCGTGCATTACCAGCCGGTGGTCGACCTTGCCGACAACCGCATCGTCAAGGCCGAGGCGCTGCTGCGATGGCATCATCCATCCATCGGCGAGGTCAATCCCGCCGAGTTCATCCCGATGGCGGAGGAGTCCGGCCTGATACGGCAGATCGGCAATTGGGTCTTCCGCGAGGCCGCCGGCTGCTGCAAGCGCTGCATCGATCGCGCCGGCACGCCGTTCCAGATCAGCGTCAACAAGTCGCCGATCCAGTTCATGGCGCGCGATAACGACATGAACTGGCTGCAGTACCTGTCGGAACAGGGCATGCCGGGCAGCAGCATTTCGGTGGAAATCACCGAAGGCGTGCTGCTGCATGCCTCCGCCCGGGTCACCGACAAGCTGCTGCAGTACCGCGATGCCGGCGTGCAGGTCGCGCTCGACGATTTCGGCACCGGCTATTCATCGATGTCCTATCTGCAGAAATTCCAGATCGACTATGTGAAGATCGACCAGTCCTTCGTGCGCAATATCAACACCGATTCCGGCAGCCGCACGATAGCCGAGACCATCATCATGATGGCGCACAAGCTCGGCAAGAAGGTGATTGCCGAAGGCATCGAAAACCGGGAACAGCTCGCATGCCTGATCGAAGCCGGCTGCGACTACGGGCAGGGCTACCTGTTCGCGCCGCCGCTGCCGGAAGACGATCTGATCCGCATGGTGGCCGACACGCGCGCGGCGGCGCTGCCGTTGCATTGAGCGAGGCGGCGAATTCTCCATCGTCGGGGTTCATGTCGGTATCCACCGGGCCGGGCTGCACGTTGTTGACGGTGATGCCGCGCGGACCGAGGTCGCGCGCCATGCCTTTGGTCAGCGCGACCAGCGCCGACTTGCTCATCGCATAGGCGGAACCGCCGGCGAAGGGCACGCGCTCGGCATTGGTGCTGCCGATATGGATCACCCGGCCGCCGTCACGCAGATGGCGCACCGCTTCCTGGGTGGCGATGAAGACGCTGCGCACGTTGACCGCGAAGGTGCGGTCGAAATCCTCGAGCGCCATCTGGTCGATCGTTCCGAGCGCCAGCACGCCCGCATTGTTGACCAGGATGTCGAGACCGCCGAATTCGGCGGCCGCGCTGCGTATCGCGTTCCGCAGCGCGTCGGCATCCATGCTGTCGGCCTGGTAGGCAAGCGCCCGGCCGCCGTCGGCACGGATGGCGTCCACCACCGCCTGCGCTTTATCCGCAGCATTGACGTAGCTGATGGCGACGGCCGCACCATCCGCGGCAAGGCGCCTGGCGATGGCCGCGCCAATGCCGCGCGAACCGCCCTGGACGAATGCCGCCTTTCCTTTTAAATCGATCGTGCTTGCCATGTTGAACTCCCATCAGGTTGTAAGGGCGTCCAGTATCGGCCAGCGATTCCGTGGCAACTAGCCCATAATCCGGCAGTGCAGTTGATCCAAATGGTTTAAAAAACGGAGGAGTTTTAATGCTATGGAAACGCTGAACAGCATCGAGTGCTTCGTCCGCACCGCCGAAGCCGGCAGCTTCTCGGAAGCGGCGCGCCGGCTCGGCCTCACTTCCGCCGCCGTCGGCAAGAACGTCGCGAAGCTCGAAGCGCAGGTGGGCGTGCGCCTGTTCCATCGCAGCACACGCAGGCTTGCGCTGACCGAAGCCGGACAGCAGTTCCTCGGCGAGGTCAGGGGCGGCCTCGGCGCCATCCAGAGCGCGGTCGCCAATCTTGCAAGCATTGACGGCGAACCGTCCGGCACGCTGCGCGTCAGCATGGGCACCACCTTCGGCCTTGCCTACATCGTGCCGCTGCTGCAAGAGTTCCTGCAGCGCTATCCGCGCATCACGCCTGACTGGCACTTCGATAACCGTCCGGTGGACCTGATCGCGGAAAACTTCGACGCCGCCATCGGCGGCGGCATCGACATTCCGCAAGGCGTGGTGGCCCGCGAGCTCGGTCCCGCGCACCGCGTTCTGCTCGCATCGCCGGATTACCTTGCGCGGTACGGTCCGTTCGACGTGCCGGCCGATCTTGAAGGTTGCGACGGCATCCTGGTGCGCTCGCCCCAGACCGGCCGGGTCAGGCCCTGGACATTACGCAACCGCGATGGCGAACAGGCGCCGATCGCGCTGCGCCAGCGCATGACCATGAGCGATCCGGAAGCGGTGTGCCGCATTGCCGAAATGGGCATGGGTGTCGCGCTGGCCGGCATGCCGCACGCGCTGCCGTTTCTCGAAAGCGGCCGCCTGATGCGCGTTTTGCCCGGCTGGCATGTCGATACCGGCATGCTGGCGCTGTATTTCCCGGCGCAGCGCCTGTTGCCCGCGAAGACCAGGGCATTCGTCGATTTCATTGTTGCCCGCTTCCGCGAACAGGACTTTGGTCGCCGCTTCAGTGCGGTTTCCGTCTGAAGTGCTTGGCAAGCCGACGCCCGATGCCGGTGATGGATGTGGCGATGGATTTGATGATGGAGGTAGCGATAGATGCCGGTGACATATCCCCACCGGCACGGGCCCGAAGATCAAAGCGAATGACTCGCCTCCGGATTTTTCATCTTGATCGGTTCATAATGGTTGCCGACCCACATCACTGCAATCGTATTTCGCCTCGCCTGGTTGGTAGTTCCTCCCTCCGATTCCGGATTGCTGAAGAACAGGCCACCTCCCGGCAGCGGCGTATAAATCCTCAGGCCGACGTCGGCCCCGGGGAATCGCTCGTTGATCAGATCGACGAGCGTGGCGGGATGACTGCCGAAAGTGTTGAGATATTCAAAGAGCCCAAGGGGTTCGCCACGAGCGCCTAATCGGGTGATCAGGTCCTGCCTCAAACCGTTCGCCATGTTCAGGTTATCCTCACCGGTGATCCCCATTCCATCCAGGATGGAATGAATCAGGCAATTGCTGCCGGCGCCGCTGGCCACTCCCGTCTCCAGGCCCACGCGTCCGAGCGTGATGCGGGCGTGCCGTGCATTCACTGTCATGGCGTCGACATATTCCTGGGTCGGCGCGTTGGTATCGACGTCGAAGTCCGCGCCGAATGCTTTCCGATTGAGTGCGCTTGTCCGGAGCTCCTCTGCCTCTTCGGCGCGCACGGGCTCCAGCGGTTCGGACGGGAGGTTCTCATCCAGTACCTGTACGGCCCGAATCGCCCGCGGATCGAACGCAATGTCCGAACTTGATAAGGAGCGTGAAAAACCTGTTGCCTGCAGTCCCGAGGGCTGCGCGATGTAACCCGTCCATTGCGGTTCCGTCATGAAAAAGGCCGGCGCCTTGACATCCTTCAGCCGTTGCGCGGTCATTGCATATACATGCCGGGCCTGCGCGGCGGCCCAAATCATGTCCCTGAGAGCAAGCACCGAAACGGGAATGTCGCCTTTGCGTTTCGGCTCCGCAGCGGCATGCGTGGTTCCGCTCTTGGATTCGCGTTTCGAAGGTCCGGGGGGCGGCTGTTGAGCGTCCCCGGAGCCTGTCTCCAGAACACGGGCAATGTGTTGGCCAATAGCGAATCGTTCATTCCAGTTGTCCGGATTCGCATAAAATTGTTCCATTTCCTTTCTTAGCGAATGAACCTGCTCCCGATTGAGTGGAGAGAAGTCTTGAGAAACGGCCGGGTCGTCAAGGTTTTTCAACAGGGCGTTCAGACCGTCTTCCTGTATGGCTGCCGCCTCTTCCAATACCAGGGTATCCGCATTTCTCAAGGTTGAATAGTTTAGGGAAAGAGCGTTCTCGGCCTGTTGCAATTCAATGATTTTTGTTCTCAGTTGAATCAACTCGTCAGGCAATGGTTGATCGTCTGAGAGGTTCATGCCAAGGTAGGCATGCAGGTCAAAGCGCCTTAAGACATGGGGGGCTGCGCCATAGAACTCGCGCATTGCTTTTACGAGCGCGGCGCGTTGTTCTTCATCAAGGGGCTGGGTTGCGCCAGCCACGCCGTTGAATGTCCCCGATTTCACAAAATGTTCAACTTCCTGATTTAATTTTTTAATGTCCTTTTCCTTCTTTTGAAAGACATCTGACAGTTCAACCAGTTCTGCCGCGCGGCTCATCGTAGCAAGGCGTCCCATTTCCACCTCCCATGTCTCGGGCAATTTGAAATGGGGCGCAAAATTTCCATCCGCAGGCAAGATGGCGTCATCGCTCAGAATGCTGTCCGTGACATGGGAAGCGAATTGTTTTCCTATATCCTGAATGGCTATCCTGAATTGCTTTTCCATGACTTCGATTCGGTCATACAGATCTTGGAAGGCAGCGATTTCGGTCTTGTACTTATCTTTTCCCCGCCCATCGGCATTCAAGATTTTCTGCCCTGTCCTGGGTCGATATAGCTGATTCAATCCAGCACAGGCACGGACTGCGCGTTCCAGATCCCTATCCTGTATCGGCTTGCCGGCTTCATCCATGAGCTTTTCTTCGTCCCATGTGTAATCCGAGAGCCTGGAGGTGTAGCGTTCGAGCGTATCAATGTCATGCTTGTTGCCTTGCCGTCGCGCGAGCGCAATGACGCCTTCCCGCCACAGCGGGTCCGTTAAAAAGAATTTACGCTGGTTATCCCGATCGCCGGCGAACTCGGTTACATAGGACCGCGCATCCTTTACATATCTTTTGTGATTTTTTTCTTTTCCGGGATAGAACGCATCGGAATGATTCACGCTCTGCGGCAAATTCAGTAAGTCCTTTAGACTTGATTTGACCATCTGCGATATTTCAGGCTCAAAAGTCCTTCTGACTGCAGAACTTTCTCTAATTGCGTCCGGCACGATAACTCTTGCAATGTATTGTTGCAGGGTTTCCAGCCTTAGGGCGCTCAGGGACGCTTCCCTGAATTGTTCAATGCCCATCGCCCCCGACTCTATCTGGCGCACCAGGGTGCGGTTCCTGCTCCTGACGGCAAGTTCACTGATGTATTCCAGCGCATTGTGCATACAATGTTGCGTTCCACCGACGGAGTCGTGGAATACCTGCTCGGCGAAAGATGGATCAGCCGTGATTGCATCAAGAATAGCTGCAACATTATGGTAAACCGCGGCTTTCCGGCTCGGAACGGCTGCAGCATCCTCTTCCGCTCGCTTAAGCAAACGGTCGAAATGGAACGCGTTTCTTTTCTTGTTCCATGCTGCCAGATCTACCGGAGGCGTCAGCGGCGCCCTGCCTTCATCTTGAAAAAGCTCATTGATCGTCTTATAAAGTCTTTCCAAAGTCAGATCAAGCCTCGCAGATTTCTCGCCCGCTGTAATTATTGGGGTCCAAGGCCCATTCGATAAGCCGACGCTTTTGTGCATCGGTAGAGGGATTTCGAAGAATGCGACTTGTCATCCCTTGGGGCCTTCCTAACCATTGGCGGAGGTCTTCAGGCACGACTCCCATATTTAACGCCAACAATATGGAATCGGCATGTTCCGTGCTAAAAAGCTTTTCGCTTCTTATATAACGATCGAGGATTTCACCGGCGATTTTCAGCTTGATTTCTTCAGCCACGTTGGGAGATCCAAGCAATTCGCCCATGTCGGCAACGGCTGCTCCGTACTCGGGCCTTCCCGGGCTGCGATAATAATCTCTGTGAGTTGCGAGGCTCCTATCGAGCATTAGGAGGGGTACCATCATGGTAGCCGGGCCTGGCAATAGCCCTGCAACGGCAAGGAGGCCTTCGTTACCGTGTGCCCGCCTTAGCGCAGCACGTTGCTGCGGCGTGTGCGTACGCAGACGCGCATGCTGTAGCGACAGGTACAGGTCGGTTATCTCGTTCCGGGCATGGCTGTCTAAACCATGCTGTTCCATCAAGTGCCGGAGAATCGCGGTCAATTGCGCGCGCTCATGAGCATTCATTTGATGCTTGGCGAACTGGTAACGGGGCGACGAGGGCTTATGAAAGTACAGGCCGGCGCCCACGCTGTGTCTTTTCTTGACCACTCCCGAGGAATGATGCAGCTGCGTAATCCAGGTCGTTACGTCTTCGATACGTGGCACAGCCACGTTAGCCGGAAACCTCACCTGGCTCAGGTCAATCGGGCCGAACCAGCGCGGGGGCTGCGGGCTAGGCGGCGCTGGACGGTGTTCGAGATTTGGAAGTAAACCGGCAAGCGCTTTCCTAAGATGAGACGCGGGTGGATGGCGTTGGCCACTTTCAGGCAAAGCCGTTGCCGGTGCGCTTTCGGCCTGAACTGCGTTCGGCGTGTCTTGACCAGTACTAGGCTGGGGCTGAGGCAGTTCGTGATGCCGGCGAAAATAGGAAAGGATTGATGCCATCGTGCTCTCTGATGTCGTGAGTTGTTGGGTTCGGGCAATGCTCGTAAGAAGCCGTACGGTCTACCGCACTTCGTGGTTTGAAACAATCAACCGGCAAACCGCAGCTCATGTGGCGGGCCCCTCCTATGTAGCAATCTTGCTATCTTGGGTTCCATCAACATGTCGAATTTAATGACTCCGGTCTTATGCATCATGAAATTCCGGCAGATGCAGCTTATTTCCTTGCAGAATCTCCACGTTCAAGAAAGTTTGCGGTGGCAAGTGACTTACTGGAAGTGCGACGGGAATGGGTTCTCGGCGACCCGCAATTGAAGGAATATCAACGTAATGGCGAACTTTTTAACTGCTGCATCATCAACAAGACAAGCATTTGGTCAAGTCTGTGCAAAGGGGTGCGACCCGTCCGTCTTTCGATACAGGGGTCGTTGAAATCATCAAAGCGTTGTTACGGAGAAAAACATGGTCAACAGATTAGCAACAGTAGCTGCATTGGCAGTGGGCGGTTATCTTCTTTCAAAGCAACTCAAGAAAACCCGCGGTTCCGGCATGAGTTCATCGACGACAGCGTCGATCGAAGTGAACGTGCCTGTCAGCACCGCTTACAACCAGTTCACCCAGTTCGAGAACTTCCCTCAGTTCATGGACAGCGTGCATGAGGTCCGTCAGCTCGACGATACCCACCTGCACTGGCGCGCTTCGGTGGCCGGCAAGGAAGAGGAGTGGGATTCCGAGATCACCGAGCAGATTCCGGACAAGCGCATTGCGTGGCGCAGCATCACCGGGGTGCACAATGCCGGCGTGGTCACTTTCCACAAGATCAATGAAAACACCACCCGCATCATGCTGCAGATGGATTACGAGCCGCAAAGCATCGACGAGCAGGTCGGCGATACTCTCGGCCTGGTGAAGATGCAAACCCAGGGCAACCTGAAGCGCTTCAAGCAGCTGCTCGAAGCCCGCGGTACCGAGACAGGCGCCTGGCGCGGTTCGGTGACGCAGCACTAACACCCAGCGGTACGCAGGGCAGCGCATCATCAAGGCGTTGCCCTTCGTCCAATTGCATGCCATCCATGCTGCTCGGCGTGACAAACCGCGCCGGGTACCGATGCGGGCTTCGCGCAGTTCCTTCCTTTGCCCGTGCTTGCTCACGCTTATTGCACCAGCAATAGATTCCATCACCGGCTCCATCCCTCGTTGCCGAATCCTCCAGCTTCACTCTTCCGCCTTTTCCAGAACATTCCGAATCGATCGCGCTGTAGACAACCGCCCGCCGCGCCCTGAATGACGCAAAGCGGCGGCGCATTTCCGCGTAAAATCTGCTGCCGGCAAGCATGCTTGCCGCCGGACCGTTTTGCCTCGCCCTGCGCGAAGCCCGATCACTCGCCTGACTGGGAAACATGGAAAAATATTCAACGAACGCAATCAATGCCGACGCGCCCGTCATGCTGGCGACCGAGCGCCTGCTCCTGAGGCAATGGCAGCGGCGGGACTTGGGACCGTTCGCGGACATGAATGCCGATCCCGAGGTGATGCGGCATTTTCCCGCGCCTCTCGATACGCAGCAGAGCAATGATCTCGCCGCGCGCCTGTGCCAGCTTATCGCGCGCGACGGATGGGGCTTCTGGGCAGTGGAAACGCGCAGCCATGCGGAATTCATCGGCTTCGTCGGACTGCGCGAGACGAAGCCGGACATGCCATTCGGCTCCTGCATCGAGATCGGCTGGCGGCTGGCGCAGGCGCATTGGGGAAAAGGGTATGCGACCGAAGCCGCCCGCCGCGCACTGAGCTTCGGCTTCGAGGTACTGGCGCTGGAGGAAATCGTTTCCTTCACCGCCTTGCCCAACCTGCGCTCGCAAGCCGTGATGCAAAAGCTCGGCATGCACCGCGCTCCGGACGATTTCGATCATCCCGCTGTCCCGCAAGGACATGCATTGAGACGGCATTGCCTGTATCGCCTGGCACGCGGGGCATGGCAAGAACAGCAGCCATAGACAGGCCAGCCCCGATACCTCACTGCATCGACAAATGCCAACAAGGCCAACAAGGCCAACAAGGCTGGGGAAGCCTGCCGCCTGTTCGGATAGTACAAGTGAACGCCCTGGAAACAGGGACAACAGCAGCCAGAACTTCTCTTAGCTGACCATCAGCGCAGTTATCTGCGGCCGCCGGCCCCAAGGATGACGGCAAGACCAATTTCACGGTCTTCGATCACGAGCGCTTTCGCGGACAGGGCAAAGAGAAAATCCATTCCTTGCCCGAAGCGGGCGGGTCCGCCGGTCAAGCCTGTCCCTCGATGGAATAGCCGCTTGCCGTCCAGGCATCGATGCCGCCGTGCAGCAGTCGTACACGCCGATAACCCCGCTTCATCAGCTCCCGCGCAACGATGGCCGCGGATGCCTCGTTGGGGCAGGCGCAATACACGATGACTTCATCCAGCTCAGGGTCCGTCTGCTGCGGCAGACCCGAAGAAAAATCGTGCGCCACGGCGAATGCACCCGGAATGCGGCCGCCCTGCTGCGCCGTAGGGGAACGCACGTCGATGATGGTGGGACGGCTGCCGTTTTCCAGCAGACGATAAAGCTCATCCGGAGATATGCGCGCCATGCGCAGCGTCTTCAAAAACAGCTTGCGCTGCCACCACTTGGAACCAATGAAGGCGGCGAGCGCGATGCCGATTAGCAGCAAGCCTATCGTGCCGAGCTGCTCGAGCACGGCCAGCAGGTCATCGACCGTGGAACTGAACAGGGCGCCGATGAAGATCGCCGACCCGGCCCACAGCGCAGCGCCCAGCATGTCGAATAACAGGAAGCTGCCGCCGGTCGCGCCGGTCGCGCCGGCCATTGCGCTTGCCACCGACCCGAAGCCCGGTACGAACTTCGCCACCAGCAGCGACGGCGCGCCCCACCTGGCAAAAATGGTTTCGGTCTGGCGCACGCAGGTATCCACCGACAGCGACATGCGGCAAAGCAGCGACAGGATGCGGCGTCCGTGGCGCCGGCCGGCGAGATACCAGCCGGCATCCGCAATCACCGCGCCGAGGACCGCGACCGCCAGCAGCAGCACCGGCGAATAGGCTCCCTGGTCGGCGAGCGCGCCGGTCAGCACCAGCGTCGGGTAAGCCGGCACCGGCACCCCGGCCTGTTCGATCAGGACATTGAAAAACACGGCGGCAAGGCCGTATTGCTCGATAAGCTGTAGCAGAGTGGACATGATGGTTTCGTAGGGTGCGTCGCCAGCCATGGTACCGCAGCTTGGGAGCGCCGTGCCCATCCCGATGCCCGGGCGCGGGTGCCCATCCTGAAATTTCACGGTGCGGCGCGAGGACATCCGATGATTCTCTGGCTTTAACGACCAACGGCGCCGCAGCTTGAATCGACCCGATACCTCCCCAGGTCCGCGCAGGTCCGTGCAATTTCAAGCACTCTGCTGCATGAATACGGCTTATCTGTGCAAAGCAAAAACTTGGTATGGGTACAATACGAAGCTTTTGGCGGGGCGGGAGAGATGGCCTGCGGCATCGTACGCAGGGGGTTTAACGCAACGCGCATTCCCGCTTCCTTCTCTAACGGTCCGGCAAACCTGAGATCGTTCAATGCCAAGGGAGGGGATATCGTGGAAAGGACCTGCGCGGGCCCGTTGTCGCGGCTCTGGAGGTAAGACGCTAACGATTCGCACTGCCGTATAGACCGGCGTGCCTGTCATGACCGTCAACGAGAGGCATGGACATGCTCGACCCGGTTCGACGGCGTCAGCTGAACATCTTGCCGGCCGGCGCCGCTTCCCGCGTCCGCTGGACCCGTGCTTCCTCTTCCTTGCGTACGCGCTCGATCTCATGCAGTACCGCATCGACGTCCGCCGGCTTGCCGTCCGGCTCCACCTGTCCGCTCAGCGGTGTATCCGGCGTCAGCAAGCCGGCGGCGTAAAGCTTCCAGATTTCCTTTCCGTAGCGGGTCCCGGCCAGCGACGGGGCGAACTGGCTGAAATAACCGGTCAGATTGGCGACATCCCTTTCCAGCATGGGCTCGGCCGCCATGTTGCCGGCAGCGTTGATGGCCTGCGGAAGGTCGATGATGACCGGGCCCCCGGCATCGAGCAGAATGTTGTATTCCGACAGGTCGCCATGAATGATTCCGGCGCACAGCATCAGGACGACCTGCCGCAGCAGGACCGCGTGGTATTCGAGCGCGCGCTGTTCGCTCAGCTCGACATCGTTAAGGCGGGGCGCGACGTGTCCGTCGGCGTCGGTCACCAGGTCCATCAGCAGGACGCCTTCGAAGCAGTGATAGGGCCGGGGCACGCGTACGCCGGCGGCGGCGAGGCGATACAAGGCGTCGACCTCGGCGTTCTGCCAAACCTCTTCCTGCATCTTCCGGCCATAGCGGGTGCCTTTCTCCATGGCGCGGGCCTGGCGGCTGTTCCTGACCTTGCGGCCTTCCTGGTAGGCAACCGCCTGTCGGAAACTGCGCTGCGTAACTTCCTTGTAGACCTTGGCGCAGCGGATTTCATTGCCGCACCGGACGATATACACGGTTGCTTCCTTTCCGCTCATTAACTGACGGATGACTTCATCGACAAGCCCCTCTTCAATCAGCGGTTGTATTCTTTTCGGGGTTTTCATTGACTCGATGCGTGAAGGGAAAAAAGAGGCCGTTCCTTGGCCTCGACGTGCGGGACTAAGCCGCGGCGGGAATGCGCCGATGCGCAGCGCGAATCCGTATCACGCATCATTGCGGCGCGAAGCTACTTCCGTGGCTTGCCGGTCCGTTTCTGTGCCGTGGTGGAACCCGGTTTCTTGCGTTGCCCGAAAATTGTCCTTGCGTCCTGTACCGCGCGCTCCTGGGTTCGCATTTCGGGATGGTCATCGTGCAGGGTGAAGAAATCCGCGGCTTGCGCGCGCATGACTTCGCTGATGGCATCCTCGTCGCTGATCTCGAACATTTCGGTCATGAGCGTGGTGACTTCATCAAGATAGGCTTCGTAGGTCATTGGCATGGCGGCAAGCGAAAGAAGAATTGGCGGGTGGCATGCAGTATAGCGGCGTTTTGATTTGCTCCTGGTTGACTTCCCATGGGTGCTACGGACGGCCTTGTCGGGGGAGAGGCAAGTAGTGGTTGCCGAAAGGCTTGTAATGATGCATCTTGTGCGATATCAGTACCTCGCACGACCGGCGGTAGTACACCGGGAGGGCACAATCCCAGTTGTCATGTTCAACCACAAGGAGCAAACAATGAAAACGATTTTCGCCGTCCTGGTGCTCGCGTCCTCGTCCGCGGCATTCGCCCACAACTGTCCGAATGTGATGAAAGAGATCGATGCGAAGATGACTTCCGCACAGGGAGTCAGCCCGGAGACCATGACGAAGGTGAAGCAGTTGCGTGCCGATGGCGAACGCTTTCACAAGGAAGGCAAGCACGCGGAATCCATGAAGTCGCTCGAGCAGGCCAAGGCGATGCTCGGGAGTTAAAGGGCGTACATTCAGGCTTACCCTTGGAAATGAAGAAAGCCCGCAGACATCGTCTGCGGGCTTGAGCATTCTACTGGCGACGGCATCCATCTATCCATGGACCGGCCAGGTTCCTCATGAAAGGCGTCCCGAAAACGACGGCTGCCTACATCAGAATAATGTCGTACTGCTCCTGGTGATAGACATTCTCCACCTGCAGCGAGATCGGCTTGCCGATGAAGTCGCCCAGCATCGCCAGGTGCGTGGACTCTTCTTCGAGGAACATGTCGACCACCACCTGCGACGCGAGGATGCGGAATTCGCGCGGATTGAACTGCTTGGCTTCACGCAGCAGTTCGCGCAGGATTTCATAGCAGACGGTGCGCGCCGTCTTCACCTGGCCCTTGCCGGAGCAGGCCGGGCAGACTTCGCACAGGATGTGCGCCAGCGATTCGCGGGTGCGCTTGCGCGTCATTTCCACCAATCCGAGCATCGAGAAGCTCGACACCGACACCTTGGTGCGGTCGCGCGCCAGCGCCTTGTTCAGCTCGGCGAGCACCGCGTTGCGATGCTCGCTGTTTTCCATGTCGATGAAATCGAGAATGATGATGCCGCCCAGGTTGCGCAGGCGCAGCTGGCGCGCGATCGCATGCGCGGCTTCCAGGTTGGTCTTGAAGATGGTGTCGTCAAAATTGCGGCCGTTCACGTAGCTGCCGGTATTGACGTCGATGGTGGTCATCGCCTCGGTCTGGTCGATGATCAGGTAGCCGCCGGATTTCAGGTCGACCCGCCGCCCGAGCGCGCGCTCGATTTCCTCCTCGACGCCGTACAGGTCGAACAGCGGCCGCTCGCCGGTATAGTGGACCAGCTTGGACAGCACCGACGGCGTGTAGGACTTGCCGAACTGCTGCAGCATCTGGTGGTTCTCGCGCGAGTCGATCTGGATGGTCGAGGTATCGTCGTTGACGAAGTCGCGCAGCACCCGCTGCGCCAGGTTCAGGTCCTGGTAGAGCAGGCTGGAAGCGGGCTTGGTGCGGGCCTGCTGGGTGATGGTGGCCCAGGTCTTGCGCAGGTAGTCGATGTCCATCTGCAGGTCGGCCTCGCTTGCATCCTCGGCCATGGTGCGGATGATGAAGCCGCCCTTTTCCTCGGCCGGCAGCAGCTTCTGCACCTTCTCCTTGAGCATTTCGCGCTCGGTTTCCTTTTCGATGCGCTGCGAGATGCCGATGTGCGAATCCTGGGGCAGGTAGACCAGCATGCGCCCGGCGATGGAAATCTGGGTCGACAGCCGCGCGCCCTTGGTGCCGATCGGGTCCTTGATGACCTGCACCATCACCGCCTGCCCGTCGTAGAGCAGCTTTTCGATCGGCGTCGCCGGCGTGTTGGAATTGTCGTGCGGGCGCGCTTCCCAGATGTCGGCCACATGCAGGAACGCGGCGCGTTCGAGGCCGATGTCGATGAACGCCGACTGCATGCCGGGCAGAACGCGCACCACCTTGCCGAGATAGATATTGCCCGCCATGCCGCGGGACAATGTGCGTTCGATGTGTAGTTCCTGTACTGCGCCCTGCAAGATTAATGCGACCCGGGTTTCCTGTGGGGTGATGTTGATGAGGATGTCTTCGCTCATAGAACGGGTATGCCGGCTTGATTTAATAATTCCGCGGTCTCGTGCAGCGGCAACCCCATGATGCCCGTATAGCTGCCCGAGATGTGTTCGATGAAGACCGATGCCAGGCCCTGGATGCCGTAGGCGCCCGCCTTGTCGTAGGGTTCGGTGGTCGCGCAGTAGGCGCGTATCCGTTCTTCGGAAAGTTTGGCGAGCCGTACCTCGGACGCCTGGGTGACCTGCCAGTGCTGGTCGTCGTGATGCAGCGCCACGCTGGTCAGCACCTGGTGCGTGCGGCCGGACATGGCGCGCAGCATTTCCATCGCCTCGTTGCGGTCGGCCGGCTTGCCGAGGATGCGGCTGTCGACGACGACGGTGGTGTCGGCGCTCAGTACCGGGCGGATCGGCAGGCGGCGCATCAGCATGATCCTCGATGCGAATTCGCCTTTTTCCTTGGTGACGCGGGTCACGTAGTCCAGCGGCTGTTCGCCGGGACGCACTTCCTCGCTGACTTCCGGGCCGCGCGGCGCGGAATCGCGCAGCAGCAGCAGTTCGAAATCGACGCCGATCTGGCGCAGGAGTTCGCGCCGGCGCGGGCTTTTCGACGCGAGGTAAATCTTATGATCTGCCGGTTTCATTGGCCTGGGTTTCTATACTCGGTGATATGGATGGTTCTGCGTGATCGACCAGGCGCGGTAAAGCTGTTCCGCGAGCAGCACGCGCACCATCCCGTGCGGCAGGGTAAGGCTGGATATCCTTACCAGCATGTCGGCAGAGGCTTTCAAGCCGGCGTCCAGCCCGTCGGCACCGCCTATGAGGAATGTAACATCACGGCCGTCTTGTTGCCACTGGGTGAGCAATTGCGACAATTGCATGGTGGTAAGGTCCTTGCCGCGCTCGTCGAGGGCGATGATGCGGGCTCCCTTGGGAATGGCCGCCTCGATCCTGGCGCGCTCCAGCGCCATGACGGTCTCGGCGGTCTTGCTGCCGGAACGCTCGACCGGCTTGATCTCCTTGAGCTGGATCCGGCATTCCGGCGGCATGCGCTTGGCGTATTCCTGGAAGCCATCCTCGATCCAGCCCGGCATCTTGTGGCCGACTGCGGCAATGACGAGCTGCATGACGGATTATTCAGCAGCCTTTCGCGGCGCGCGCTTGACGGCGGGCTTGGCCGCGGTCTTGCTGGCCGTCTTGCTTGCTGTCTTGCGCGGCGCGGCGGTCTTGGAAGCGGAGACTCGCACGGTCTTGCCGGCCGGTGCCTTCGGCGCTGCCGTCTTTCTGGCCGCGGTCTTGCGTGCCGGCTTCTTCGGCTCGTCGTCATCGTCGAGCGCCTGGGTGATTGCCACCGCGGCCACGCGCGGGCGCCGCTTCGGCGCTTCTTCCTCGGAAGCATCTTCCGAGGCCGTGCGCTTGGAGATGCGCTTGGCGGCGCCGAACTTCACTTCCTTTTCGCCCCAGAGCTCCTCCAGGCGGTAGTAGTCGCGGATCGCCGGCTGCATGATGTGGACCACCATGTCGCCGAGGTCGACCAGCACCCATTCGCCAGTGTCCTCGCCCTCGATGCTGACGATGTTGCCGCCGTTTTCCTTGACCTTGTCGCGCACCGACGCGGCCAGCGCCTTGGTCTGGCGGTTGGAGGTGCCGGAAGCAATGGCAAGGCGGTCGAACATGCTGGTCAGATGGACGGTGTCGTATACCTTGATATCTTGCGCCTTGACATCTTCGAGCGCGTCGATCACGGTGGATTGCAGTTTTTTAATGTCCATTAGCTTTTGTATAAGTGATGTTGTTGGATATAGTCTAGCACCCCGCTCGGGATCAGCGTGCCGACCGGTTGGTCGTGTTGTAGCGCCTGGCGGATCTGCGTGGCGGAAATATCGACGGCAAGATTCATGGCAAGAAAGCCCAGGCCGTGCGGCGTGCCGCGAATCTGCGCCGCGCTGGCGCTGCGTCGCCCGAATTCGCGCGCCACTTCCGGCGGCAGCTGGGCCATGTCGAAACCCGGACGCGACGCCGCGCAAATGTGCGCAAGGTCGAACAGCTGCCGCCACTGCTTCCAGGTATGCAGCTGCAGGAGCTGGTCGGCGCCGATCAGGAAGGCGATCGAGGCTTGCGGCCCGGCTTCCGCGCGCAGCGCTTCGAGGGTGTCCACCGTATAGGTCGCGCCTTGGCGGTGAACTTCCTGTTCATCGATGACGACCGGCACGGCGAGGCGTTCGAAGGCGATGTTGAGCATGGCGATGCGATGCGCTGCACTCGCCTTCAGCGGCGGCTTCTGCCAGGGGTTGCCGGCGGGAAGAACGCGCAGCTCATCCGGCGCCAGCAAGGTAACGAAATAGTTCGCCACTGCGACATGGGCGCTGTGGACCGGATCGAAGCTGCCGCCGAGGACAACGATGCAGCGCGTCACACCCATTCGCGCGGCACCAGGAAATCGGAATACAGTTTCGCTTCCGGCGTGCCCGGCTCGGGCGCCCAGTCGTAGCGCCAGGTAACGACCGGTGGCATGGACATCAGGATCGATTCGGTACGGCCGCCGGACTGCAGCCCGAACAGCGTGCCGCGGTCAAGCACCAGGTTGAACTCGACGTAGCGGCCGCGTCGGTAGGTTTGAAAATCGCGCTCGCGCTCGCCGTAGGGCGTATCCTTGCGGCGCTTCAGGATCGGAACATAGGCGTCGATGAAACGGTCGCCGACGCTTTGCATCATGGCAAAGCTGCGATCGAGTCCGAGTTCGTGGAAATCGTCGAAGAAAATGCCGCCCACGCCGCGCGCTTCCTTGCGGTGCTTCAAATAAAAGTAATCGTCGCACCACTTCTTGAAGCGCGGATGCAGATCGTCGCCGAACGGCGCCAGCGCCTCGCGGCAGCTCAGGTGGAAGTGGCGCGCATCGTCCTCGTCGCCGTAGTAGGGCGTGAGGTCCATGCCGCCGCCGAACCACCAGACCGGCTCCTTGCCTTCCGCGCTGGCAATGAAGAAGCGCACGTTCATATGCACAGTCGGCGCGTAGGGGTTGCGCGGGTGCTGCACCAGCGAAACGCCCATTGCTTCCCAGGAACGGCCGGCAAGCTCCGGCCGGTTGGCCGCCGCGCTCGGCGGCAGGGCGGTGCCGCTGACATGGGAAAAGCCCACGCCGCCGCGCTCGATCACATTGCCCTGTTCGAGGATGCGGGAAATGCCTCCGCCCGCGATCGGCCCTTCGCCGGCCGCCCGCTGCCAGCGGTCCGTCAGGAAGGACTTGCCGTCGACTTCCTCAAGGGCGGCAACGATGCGTTCCTGCAGATCGAGCAGATAGGTCTTGACGTCGGCGGAGGTGATGGTGGATTGGGTGGATTCGGTGGATGCGTTCATGGTTCGATGTTTTTTCGCGTTGCCTTGCTCTGCAGTATTCTTCTTGATTCTTATCTGATGGCAGCGGCAATGCCGGCGCGGAACGGGAGAGGGCAGTCCGTCGCCAGTGAGCCGGTACCGCATGTCGATGATGCTGAAACTTGAAGCAAGCTTGCAGCAGTTTCCTAAAGCTGTTTCGACACGCGGACCGGCAAAAGATGCGATCCGTAAGCCTGGGCCTGGGATCAGGCAGGGCGCTTCAGCGCGCGCCAGCCGATATCGCGGCGGAACTGGGCGCCGTCGAAGCGGATCTGGTCGACTGCTTCATAGGCATGCTTCTGCGCCATCTTCACGCTGTCGCCCAAGCCGACCACGCACAGCACGCGTCCGCCCGAGGTCAGCAGCTTGCCGTCCTTGACCGCGGTACCGGCATGGAAAGTCACGCATTCCGGCGTTTCCGCGGGAATGCCGGTGATCGCATCGCCCTTGCGCGGCGCATCCGGATAGCCGTCGGCCGCCATTACCACGCCGAGCGCGGTGCGCCTGTCCCATTCCAGTTCGATCTGGTCGAGCGTGCCGTTGACCGCATGTTCCATCACGGTAACGAGATCGGTCTTCAGCCTTGCCATGATGGGCTGGGTTTCCGGGTCGCCCATGCGGCAGTTGAATTCCAGCGTCTTGGGGTTGCCCTTGTCGTCGATCATCAGGCCGGCGTACAGGAAGCCGGAGAAGGGGATGCCGTCCTTGCTCATGCCGAGCACCGTCGGATTGATGATTTCGCGCATGATGCGCGCATGCAGGGACGGCGTCACGATCGGGGCGGGCGAATAGGCACCCATGCCGCCGGTATTCGGGCCTTCGTCGTTGTCCATGAGGCGCTTGTGATCCTGGCTGGTGGCCAGCGGCAGCACGTTCTTGCCGTCTACCATCACGATGAAGCTGGCTTCCTCGCCGGCGAGGAATTCCTCGATCACGACGCGCGCGCCGGCGTCGCCGAGCTTGTTATCCGACAGCATCATGTCGACCGCCGCATGCGCTTCCTCGACGCTCATCGCCACCACCACGCCCTTGCCGGCGGCCAGGCCGTCGGCCTTGATCACGATGGGCGCGCCTTTCTGCGTGATGTAGCGGCGCGCTTCCTGCACATCCGAAAAGGTCTGGTAATCGGCGGTCGGGATGCGGTGGCGCTTCATGAAGGCCTTGGCGAAATCCTTGGAGCTCTCCAGTTGCGCGGCTTCCCGCGTCGGGCCGAAAATCTTCAGGCCCTGGTCGCGGAACAGGTTGACGATGCCTGCCGCCAGCGGCACTTCCGGTCCGACCACGGTCAGGGCCACGCCTTCCTTGATGGCAAACTGGGCGAGCCAGGCCGGGTCGGTGATGTCGACGTTCTGCAGACGCGGATCGAGGGAGGTGCCGCCGTTGCCGGGAGCCACGTACACCATTTGAATCCGCTCGGATTGCGCGAGTTTCCAAGCCAGGGCATGTTCGCGGCCGCCTGAGCCGACTACCAGAATTTTCATGAGAATCGAATGACGTTGTTGATGGGGAGCGGCTTTGAATCCGAAGCCGCTCCCGGGGATTGCTGTGGAACGAAGTTGAACAGTGCTGCCGGTACTGCTTGTTGCTTATTCTTCAATGATCGCGTTGGTATAGACCTCCTGGACGTCGTCCAGGTTTTCGAGCGCATCCAGGAGTTTTTGCATCCTGGCGGCGTCGTCGCCGCTGAACACCGTCTCTGTCGACGGCTTCATCACGATCTCGGCGACTTCCGCCTTGAAACCGGCTTTTTCCAGCGCATCCTTGACCGCGGAGAAATCATGCGGCGGGGTCAGCACCTCGATGCCGCCTTCGTCGTCGGTCACCACATCCTCGGCCCCTGCTTCGAGCGCCGCTTCCATCAGCGCGTCCTCATTGGTGCCGGGCGCGTACAGCAGCTGGCCGCAATGCTTGAACAGGAAGGCCACCGATCCCTCGGTGCCCATGTTTCCGCCGAACTTGGAGAACGCATGGCGGACTTCCGCAACGGTGCGCACGCGGTTGTCGGTCATGCAGTCGACGATGATCGCGGCGCCGTTGATGCCGTAGCCTTCGTAGCGGATTTCTTCATAGTTGGCGCCTTCCAGGCCGCCGGTGCCGCGCTGGATCGCGCGGGTGACGTTGTCCTTGGGCATGTTGGCATCGGCCGCCTTGTCGACCGCGAGCCGCAGGCGCGGATTGGCCGCCATGTCGCCGCCGCCCATGCGGGCCGCCACGGTGATTTCCTTGATCAGGCGCGTCCAGATCTTGCCGCGCTTGGCGTCGGTCGCGGCTTTCTTATGCTTGATATTGGCCCATTTACTATGTCCAGCCATGACAAATCTTTCTTGGAAGTGAACTTTGGGAAGGCTTGTGCCGCCTTGGACAGCCTTGGCGGAACGATTTCGTTGCCAAAATAACCAAGTGCCAAGCCGAAAAGCAATCTACAATTTTAGCATACCGACCCTCGTGAAATTTGCCTGAGAGACCTTTCCAACATGCCAATCAAACCCCTCGTCATCGCCAAGCAACACGATCAGGAACTCGCCCTGCTTCCCAATCTCGCCAACCGCCACGGCTGCATCACCGGCGCCACCGGCACCGGCAAGACAGTCACACTGCAGGCATTGGCACAGTCTTTGTCCGACATCGGCGTGCCGGTCTTCATGGCCGACGTCAAGGGCGACCTGTCCGGACTGGCCAAGCCGGGCTCGCCCACGCCGCGCATCAAGGAGCGCTTCGACCTGCTGAAAATTGGGCAGCCGGCCTGGGAAGCCTGCCCGGTGACCTTCTGGGACGTGTTCGGCGAAAAAGGGCATCCGGTGCGGGCCACGATCTCCGACCTCGGCCCGGTGCTGCTGTCGCGCATGCTCAACCTGAACGACGTGCAGCAGGGCGTGCTGCAGCTGGTGTTCAAGGTGGCCGACGACCACGGGCTGCTGCTGCTCGACATCAAGGACCTGCGCTCCATGCTGCAGCATGTCGCCGACAACGCGGCCGAGATCCGAACCGAGTACGGCAACATTTCCGCGGCCAGCATCGGCGCCATCCAGCGCGGCCTGATCGGCATCGACGAGCAGGGCGGCGACCAGTTCTTCGGCGAACCGATGCTCAACATCGACGATTTCATGCAGACCGACGCTCGCGGCAAGGGCGTGGTCAACATCCTCGCCGCCGACCGGCTGCTCAATTCTCCGCGCCTGTATGCCATCTTCCTGCTGTGGATGCTGTCCGAACTGTTCGAGCGCCTGCCGGAAGTCGGCGATCTGGACAAGCCCAAGCTGGTGTTCTTCTTCGACGAAGCCCACCTGCTGTTCGATGAAGCGCCCAAGCCGCTGCTGCAGAAGATCGAGCAGGTGGTGCGCCTGATCCGTTCCAAGGGCGTCGGCGTCTATTTCGTGACCCAGAATCCGCTCGATATTCCAGACACGGTGCTGGGCCAGCTCGGCAATCGCGTCCAGCATGCGCTGCGCGCCTACACCCCGCGCGACCAGAAGGCGGTGCAGACGGCCGCCGAAACCTTCCGCCCGAATCCGAAGCTCGACACGGCGCAGGTCATCACCGAACTCGGCGTGGGCGAGGCGCTGGTGTCTTTCCTCGACGCGAAGGGCATCCCGACCGTGGTGGAGCGGGCCTACATCATTCCGCCCGCATCGCAGATCGGCCCGCTCACCGACGAGGAACGCGCCGCGGTCATGGCCGACTCGATCGTGGCGGGCGTGTATGAGACGACTGTGGACCGCGAGTCCGCGCATGAAAAGCTGACTGGCAGGGTCGCCACGGAGATGCAGGACAAGCAGGCGCAGTCCGGGCGCACCGCGCGCGGCGGGCAAGCCCAGGCACAAACGCAAACGCAGGACGAGGAAAGCGGATCATCCTTCGGCGACTCGGTCAAGGACGCAATGGGCGGCCTGTTCGGCGGCGGCGGCGTCGGCCGCCGCAAGGACACCATGGTGGAAGCAATGATGAAGTCGGCGGCACGCAGCATCGGCTCGCAGGTCGGGCGCGAAATCATTCGCGGCGTGCTGGGCTCGATCCTCAAGCGCTAAGCGCCGAGCGCGGTGCCCATCAGCCGCGCCATGGCTTGCAATCATGAAGTTCATCGGGAAGCGAGTGGCAAAAAGTAAGATTTTCCCGCCCGGCGTAAAATCGCGGGATGTCTTCACTCCCCGTATCCGCGCCGGATCGCAAGGCCTATCTCGCCGGCCTTGCGATCGCCATTGCCGGCGCCGTCCTGTTTTCCACCAAGGCCATCGTCGCCAAGCTGCTCTACCGCTACCAGATCGACGCGGTGACGCTGATCGCCTTCCGCATGCTGTTTTCACTGCCGTTCTTCGCCGCGGTCGCCATCTGGAAGGCGCGGACCGAGCCCTCGCTGACGGGACGCGAGCGAGGGCAGATCGTATTCGTCGGCCTGATCGGCTACTACCTGTCGAGCTTTCTCGATTTCCTCGGCCTGCAATACATCTCCGCCGGCCTTGAGCGCCTGATCCTGTTCCTCACCCCCTCCTTCGTGCTGCTGCTGTCGCTGTTCTTTCTAAAGAAAAAGATCACCGGGCTGGAATGGTTGGCGCTAGGCACCGCCTACCTCGGCACGGTACTGGTCTTCCTGCACGATGCGCGCGCCGGCGGGTCCAATATCCTGCTCGGCGGCGCCTTCGTGCTCGGCAGCGCCGTCAGCTACGCGATTTACCTGCTGATGACGGGCGAGCTGGTGCGCCGCGTCGGCTCGATGCGGCTCGTTGCCTACGCGATGTGCGTGTCCAGCGTCGCCTGCATTGCCCAGTTTTTTCTGCTGCGCCCGGCATCGATGCTGGTGCAGCCGGCCGGCGTGTACGGCCTGTCCATCGTGAATGCCGTCATGTGCACGGTATTCCCGGTGTTCCTGACCATGGCGGCCGTGGCCCGCATCGGTGCGGCGACCACCTCGCAGGCCGGCATGATCGGGCCGGTATCGACCCTGTTTCTCGGTGCGCTGATTCTCGGCGAACCGCTCACCGGCATACAGCTTGCCGGCACCGCCCTGGTGCTGGCCGGCATTTACTTACTATCCAGAAAACGAGCATAGGAGGCATCATGGATTTTGGAATCGCAGGAAAGCAGGCACTGGTATGCGGCGCAAGCAAGGGCCTGGGGCGCGGCTGCGCCGAGGCATTGGCGGGAGAGGGCGTGCATGTCACCATCGTCGCCCGTACCGCGGATGCGCTGGAAGCGACCGCCGCTGAAATCCGGCAGCGCACCGGCGTAACCGTCAATGCGGTCGCCTGCGACATCACCACGCCGGAGGGGCGCGCCAAGGCGCTCGCCGCCTGCCCGGAACCGGACATCCTGATCAACAATGCCGGCGGTCCCCCGCCCGGCGATTTCCGCAAGTGGAACCGGGAAGACTGGATCGCCGCAATCGACGCCAACATGCTGACGCCGATCGAACTCATCAAGGCCACGGTGGACGGCATGATGGCGCGCCGCTTCGGGCGCATCGTCAACATCACGTCGAGCGCGGTCAAGGCGCCGATCGACATTCTCGGTCTGTCCAACGGTGCCCGTTCCGGCCTGACCGGATTCGTCGCCGGCATCGCCCGCAAGACCGTGGTGAATAACGTGACGATCAACAACCTGTTGCCCGGCCAGTTCGAGACCGATCGCCTGAAGAAGAATTTCGGCGCGGCAGCCAGCGCTGCAGGCAAGACCGTCGACGAGGTGCGGCAGGCCCGCATTCAGCAGATACCTGCGCAGCGCTTCGGCACGGCGGAAGAGTTTGGCGCGGTTTGTGCATTCCTGTGCAGCGTGCAGGCGGCCTATATGACGGGTCAGAACGTGCTGCTCGACGGCGGCAACTATCCGGGCACTTTCTGATCTTCTGACACCGATATGGCGGCCCGGCGCCGCCTTCCTCATCAAGCTTACCTAGCAGAGGGAACAGTGAAAAAGCGCATCGCACTCATTGCACACGACCAGAAGAAGGACGACATGGTCGAACTGGCGTCGGAGCATGCCGACCTGCTGCGCCAGTGCATCCTGGTCGCCACCGGCACCACCGGCAAGCGCCTGCACGACGAGGTCGGCCTGAACGTGGAGCGCAAGCAATCCGGCCCCTACGGCGGCGACCTGCAGATCGGTGCCGAACTGGTCGAAGGCAAGATCGACGCAGTCATCTTCCTGCGCGACCCGATGACGCCGCAGCCGCATGAACCCGATATCAACGCGCTGGTGCGCGCCTGCGACGTGCACAACATCCCGTGCGCGACTAACGTCAGTTCTGCGAAAATCCTGCTTGCGCAGCTTGTTCCCCATCACCATCACAACCATCACAATTAACCAGGAGATGACATGGTCAAGGCAATCCGCATCAATGCCGTCGGCGGTCCCGAAGTCATGGAGTATGTCGACGTCGAAGTCGGCGATCCCGGCCCCGGCGAAATCCGCGTGCGTCACGCCGCCATCGGCCTCAACTATATCGACGTGTATTTCCGCACCGGCGCCTACCCGCAGCCGCTGCCGGCCGGCCTCGGCATGGAAGGCGCGGGCACGGTCGAAGCGGTGGGCGAGGGCGTCTCGCATCTGAAGGAGGGCGACCGCGTCGCCTATGCGACCCGTCCGCCTGGCGCCTATGCCGAAGCGCGCGTCATGCCGGCGGCTGGCGTGGTGAAGTTGCCGAAGTCCATCGATTTCGAGACCGGCGCCGCGATGATGCTGCAGGGCCTCACTGTGCAATACCTGTTTCGCCGCACCTTTCCGCTGCGCGGCGGCGAGACCATCCTGTTCCATGCGGCCGCCGGCGGCGTCGGTTTGATCGCCTGCCAATGGGCGAGGGCGCTCGGCGTGACGATGATCGGCACCGTGGGCTCCGACGAGAAGGCCGCGCTGGCGAAAGCGCACGGCTGCACCCATACCATCAACTACAACACCGAGAATTTCGTCGAGCGGGTCAGGGAAATCACCAACGGCAAGGGCGTGCCGGTGGTGTACGACTCGATCGGCAAGGACACCTTCCTCGGCTCCCTCGATTGCCTGTCGCCGCTGGGCATGATGGTCAGCTTCGGCAGCGCATCCGGCGCCGTGCCGCCGTTCGGCCTGCAGGAACTGGCCTCGCGCGGTTCGCTGTTCATCACCCGCCCCACGCTGTTCAGCTATTCCGCCAAGCGGGAAGACCTGGAAAACATGGCGGCCGACTTGTTTGCGATGGTGGAAAGCCACAAGATCAAGATCGAGATCAACCAGCGTTACGCATTGAAGGATGTTGCACAGGCGCACATCGATCTTGAATCGCGCAAGACCACCGGTTCCACCATCCTGCTGCCATGATGCAGGACGAACCGGAAAGGAATCCGATGGACCATCCGCCGGAGCAGCCCAGCGGCAGCGACGGCGCGCCGAAGTTCGGCCGCCTGCTTCTGGTGCTGGTGGGTGCGGTGCTGCTGATCGTGGCGCTTACGATTGCTTCGGAGGCAATGTATTCGTGAGTGGTGCGAGGGTGGATGCAATTACGCTCTACGATGATTAGCCATACCTAAGACCCGAAGACGCATACTCGGATTTACTCCCTTCTCCCGCAGGCGGGAGAAGGGTTGGGGATGAGGGCGGGCGCCAAGACCGCCTGGGGTTTTAGCACCGCCCTCACTCCGCCCCCTCTCCAAGAACTTGCTTGCACAAGTCAGATAAATAACGCTCCAGCCGAAGCTCGCTGCTGCAGGATAATAAATAAAATGCGCCCTATTCCTACAGAGCGCTTTTTTTACAGCAACGCGCGTTACTCGACGATCTGCACTGCACTTGGCATGTGCATCAAGTCTATCTAGCCGGCTATTGCTCACACTTCCCATTCGTATCAATCCAACCACGCGCACCACCAAGTTACATAACCGGCCTCGACGTACCAGACAACAATTGCTGTTGTTTCAATATTTATATGGAGGCAATGATGGCAAAACTGGCGGCTCTGTCACTGTTGTCCGCTAGTGCACTGCTGCTGCAATCCATGTCCGTGCTTGCACAGAAAATTTCCACACTCACCCAGGACGACCTGGAAAAGCCAGCAGTGGTGAAGGCATGGCTGATCGAAAATGGTGCCAGGGCCGACAAGACGGCAGCCAAGGAATTTTTCGATTTGGGTCTCAGATTGAAAAAGGAGCAGCGCTGGGCCCTTGCCACTAAGGCATTCGGCGGTAGTGCCATCCGCTATCCAACGCCGCAAGCCTTGAACGAGTATGCCGAAGTCAGCATACGCGACCTCGGCACCCGGTTGGATGCGCAGCATGTTTTGCCGCTCTACAAGTCTGCCATGGCAGCCGACTCGGTACTTCATCTGATGAACGAGAAAGAGAAGAAAGCAACGCAGAATGATCTGGACTGCTTGCGCCTTTACATGCAATCCAAAAAAATACAGCCCGACTGCCGTCCGCTGCAGGCGTACGGCCTGAGCAAATAAGAATCCGTTCGAGGCAATCTTTACATTGAATGCTATTCCCACAACGGGACGGCTGCGCAAGCAAGCAGTCAAGTCACTAGCGAATCGACACACAAACGACTACCGCAACACTGACTCACTGCTCCAGCTTCAACTCCACCCGCCGCGGCACGCCGCTCGGCCCCGGGAAATCGGTGAACGCGCTGCGCACCATGTAAGGCATGACCGCCGCCAGCGAACTGTTGGTGCCTTCGCTGACCACCGTCGTCTCATACAGCTTCTTGCCGCCCGCCATCTCTGCCAGCTGTATCTTCAGTTGCCGCGTGAATAAAGTGTACTGCGACACGCGCTGCTCCACGACCGGCGGCGCATACCAGAACGGATCATAGAAGGGACCGTAGAACGGCCTGTAGTAGCCGCGCCATGCCGGGCCATACCAGTATGGATAGGGATGCACCACGACGGGCTGGACTTCGCGCACGTCGCGGCTGCTGATGTTGTAGCTGAGCGAAGCCTTCAATGCCGGCTTGACCGAAGCCGGCGCTTCCTCGAAGCCGAGGCGCGCGAGTTCATTGCGCACCAGGTTTTCATAGCTGCGGTATTCGAGGCTGTCGTTCTGCTCCTTTGTCCGCTCGAATACATAAGACTTGCTGGGAAGAGTGGCGGGCCATTCATGAAAGGCCGTGACGCTGCTCCTGATCGTGCCGGTCGCGCAGCCGCCGAGCAGCACCGTTGAAACCGCCATCAACATGGCGATCGTCCATCGCTTCATACCATTTCTCCGGAACGGATCTTCATTAAAAGTTAAGAATGGAAATGGGCCTTAAAGATTCCGTAAATATTTGTATCCCATTTTGTCCATGAACCTGCCGATGTGCCGGCAAGCGGTCTCAAGATCAGCGCGGGTTTTCGAAAAAAATGTAATTCGATCCGAAATCGCTGATCTCGAAATAGACTTTCTTCTCGCCCGGATCGGCGATCATGTTCAGGTTCTCGTCCAGCACGCCGTAGCCGTAGCGGTAGGAACGCGGACTACCGTCGTCGGTGCCGGTGGCGGTCGTCATCTTGTCGATGCGGACGAAGCGCCGCACCAGCTTGTCGCCGGCATAAATTTCAAGGACGCCATTGGTGCCGGTCCAGTTCTGGACCGAACGGCTGATCTGGTTCTGCTGTTCCTGGGTGCACGCCGCAAGCAGTGCCGAAATGGCAACTACGAAAAGCGCAAAGGATGACTTCATCGGAATAGGCTCCTGCTGCCGTTGGTTGGTAAAATGCCACTTTGCGCCATTATCTCCTGATTCCATCAGCCTATGCGTACCGACACCCCCCAAGCCATCTACCGCAAGGATTACACGCCGCCCTCCTACTGGGTCAATACCGTGGAAATGGGCTTCGACCTTGATCCCGACCTGACCCGGGTCGCCACCCGCATGACGCTCAGCCGCAATATCGGTAGCCGCGGCAAGAGTCTCGTGCTGTACGGCGAAAGTCTTGAACTCGTGCAACTGCGCATGAACGGCAAGGAAGTCGGCAAGCGCGGCTACACCCTGGGCAACGGCGTTCTCGAAATCTTCAACGTGCCCGCCGAAGTCACGCTGGACATCGAGACCGCGCTGCGTCCCAACCAGAACACCTCGCTGATGGGCCTTTACACGTCCAACGGCAACTTCTTCACCCAGTGCGAGGCCGAGGGTTTCCGCAAGATCACCTTCTTCCCCGACCGCCCCGATGTCATGGCGACGTACAAGGTGATGCTGCGCGCGGACAAGGACAAGTATCCGGTGCTGCTGTCCAACGGCAACCTGATCGAGGAAGGCGACCTCGGCGACGGCCGTCACTACGCGGTATGGGAAGACCCGTTCAAGAAGCCGTCCTACCTGTTCGCGCTGGTCGCCGGCCAGCTGGTATGCCAGGAAGAAACCTACAAGCTGCAGTCCGGCCGCGAAGTGCTGCTGCAGGTCTGGGTCGAGGAAGGCAATCTCGACAAGACCCAGCATGCGATGGATTCGCTGAAGAACAGCATCCGCTGGGACGAGGAGCGTTTCGGGCTGGAACTCGACCTCGACCGCTTCATGATCGTCGCCGTCGGCGACTTCAACATGGGCGCGATGGAAAACAAGGGCCTGAACATCTTCAACACCAAGTTCGTGCTGGCCAATCCGCGCATCGCCACCGACGCCGACTATGCCGGCATCGAATCCGTGGTCGGCCACGAATACTTCCACAACTGGACCGGCAACCGCGTTACCTGCCGCGACTGGTTCCAGCTGTCGCTCAAGGAAGGCCTTACCGTCTTCCGCGACCAGGAATTCTCGGCCGACCTGATCGGCACCGACAGCGGCCGAGCCGTCAAGCGCATCGAAGACGTGCGCGTGCTGCGCCAGGCCCAGTTCCCGGAAGACGCCGGCCCGATGGCGCACCCGGTGCGGCCCGATTCCTACGTCGAGATCAACAACTTCTACACCGTCACCATCTACGAGAAGGGCTCGGAAGTGGTGCGCATGTACCAGACCCTGCTCGGCCGCGACGGCTTCCGCAAGGGCATGGACCTGTACTTCCAGCGGCATGACGGCCAAGCGGTTACCTGCGACGATTTCCGCGCCGCGATGGCCGACGCCGGCGGCCGCGACCTGAGCCAGTTCGAGCTCTGGTACAGCCAGGCCGGCACGCCCCGCGTCAAGGTCGAGACCCGCTACGACGAAGTCGCCCAGAGCTACATGATCACGCTCACGCAGTCCTGCCCGCCGACCCCGGGCCAGCCGAACAAGCTGCCCTTCCATATCCCCGTGGCCGTCGGCCTGCTCGACAGTGGCGGCCGCGACATGCCGCTGGTGCTCGACAGCGTGGAAGGCGGCGATGACAGAAGCGTTGCGCCCACCACCATGGTGCTCGAACTGACCGAACCGAGCCAGACCTTCCACTTCCGCAACGTGCGCGAAGAGCCGGTGCCCTCGGTGCTGCGCAATTTCTCGGCACCGGTGATCCTTGACATCGAATACACCGATGCCCAGCTCGCCTTCCTGATGGCCAACGACAGCGATGCCTTCAACCGCTGGGAAGCCGGCCAGCGCCTGGCCATGCGTCGCATGCTGGCGCTCACCGAAGCCGTGAAGAATGGCGAAGCCCTGGACCGCAACGCCGACGAAAACGCGCTCGGCGCGGCCTTCCGTGCCACGCTGACCGACAACGCGCTCGATCCGGCCTTCTGCGAACTTGCGCTGACGCTGCCCTCTGAGAGCGTGGTCGCCGAACAGATGGACGTGGTGCATCCGCAAGCCATCCACCAGGTGCGGCGCTTCCTGCGGCGCGCACTGGCATCGGCCCTGCGCTTCCAGTGGGAAGTCGCCTACCAGTCCAACCGCACCCCGGGCGCCTACAGTCCCGATCCGGTGTCTGCCGGCAAACGCGGCCTGAAGAACCTGGCGCTGTCCTATATCGTGGAGCTCGACGACGGCGACGCCCACAAGCTCGCCCAAAGCCAGTACGACAACGCCAACAACATGACCGACCGCATCGCCGCGCTGTCGGCTCTGGTCAACAGCAACGCACCCGGCAAGGACGCGGCGCTGGCCAGCTTCTATGAAGACTTCAAGCAGGAAGCGCTGGTGGTCGACAAGTGGTTCTCGCTGCAGGCCATGGCGCGCCACACCGATGTCGCCGCGGTACGCGAACTGATGAACCATCCAGCCTTCAGCCTCAGGAACCCGAACCGCGCCCGCAGCCTGATCTTCAGTTTCTGCAACGGCAATCCGGCGCAGTTCCATGCGCCCGACGGCAGCGGCTACGAGTTCTGGGCCGACCAAGTGATCGCGCTCAACACGATCAACCCGCAGGTCGCCGCCCGCCTCGCTCGCAGCCTCGACCGCTGGCGCAAGTACGCGCCGGAACTGCAGGACAGGATGCGCGCCGCGCTGCAGCGCGTGGCCGCCACCAAGTCGCTGTCGAAGGACGTGCATGAAGTGATCAGCAAATCGCTCGCGCATTAATGTGCGGCAAAACCGGCACGGCCGTTGCAAGGCAGAATGTCCTGCACTGCGGCGGTCGGGCGGCACCGCCGCGATCGGAGCCGCGCCGGCAGGGAGGCTTGAACAACCGAGTCGCCGGGCAAGAACACATAACTATTATTAAACCAATGGAATCGCTATGAAACGAGTAAGCCTTACCCAATATCTGGTCGAAGAGCAGCGCCTGCACAACAGCATCCCCGCCGAGCTGCGCCTTTTGATCGAAGTCGTTGCGCGCGCCTGCAAGACCATCAGCCACGCGGTCAGCAAGGGCGCGCTTGGCGAAGTGCTCGGCAGCGCCGGCAGCGAAAACGTGCAGGGCGAAGTGCAGAAGAAGCTCGACGTGCTCTCCAATGAAATCCTGCTCGAAGCCAACGAATGGGGCGGCCACCTCGCCGCGATGGCCTCCGAGGAGATGGAAACCATCCACCCGATCCCGAACCGGTATCCCAAGGGCGAATACATGCTGCTGTTCGATCCGCTCGACGGCTCCAGCAACATCGACGTCAACGTCTCCATCGGCACCATCTTCTCGGTGCTGAAGGCGCCGGAAGGCATGAAGGAACCGACCGAGAAGGACTTCCTGCAGCCCGGCGTGAAGCAGGTCGCCGCCGGTTACGCCGTCTACGGCCCGCAGACCGTGCTGGTGCTCACCACCGGCGACGGCGTCAACTGCTTCACCCTCGACCGCGAGATGGGTTCCTGGGTCCTCACCCAGCGCGACATGCAGATCCCGGCCGAGACCAAGGAATACGCGATCAATGCATCCAACGCCCGCCACTGGTATCCGCCGGTCAAGCGCTACATCGACGAACTGCAGTCCGGTGACACCGGCCCGCGCGGCAAGAACTTCAACATGCGCTGGATCGCCTCCATGGTCGCCGACGTACACCGCATCCTCAACCGCGGCGGCATCTTCATGTACCCGGCCGACGCCCGCGAACCGGACAAGCCGGGCAAGCTGCGCCTGATGTATGAAGCCAACCCGATGGCCTTCATCGTCGAGCAGGCCGGCGGCGCGGCGACCAATGGCAAGCAGCGCATCCTGGATATCCAGCCACAGAAACTGCATGAGCGGGTGGCGGTATTCCTCGGTTCGAAGAACGAAGTGGAGCGGGTGACCGGGTATCACAACGAGTGATGCATCCGGGTATCGGGGCCTTTGGACCTTTTTGATGAAAGCGGAGGTTTTGCTTTTGGTTAAGGGACGGAGGCTTCGCCGTCTGGCGAGGCGGAAAACATTTTTGTAGAATACATATCTTGCCGAAGCGGACTCTTCCTATGACTTAGGACTTTCGGCAAGCATGTTCGATCATGAGTCGCCGCTGTAGCTCAGTCGGTAGAGCAGCGCATTCGTAATGCGAAGGTCACCAGTTCGATTCCGGTCAGCGGCACCAATGCGGTAAGGCTATAACTTCAAAATCAAAGAGTTATAGCCTTTTTGCATTTCTAATGCCTGCATACCGTTCAATTTGGCTGCAGCCCTGCTTCTCACCGACAATATGTAGAGGTTTAAGATACTAAGGTCTGGACACCAAATGATATCCAATACCTTTGAGGGCTTTTAAGGCAGCGCAATCAACTTTAACTAACGCTTAATTAGCGTAAAGATGAGCAACGGTATGGCTAGTGCGACGCCGTAGCCATAGACGGCAGCCCCTATTAGTTGATAACAATGGAATTTTTTGCAGACGTCTGGATTGTAGAATCGTCGATTGTCCTAGCAGCAGCAAGAATAGTTCCAAACTCTGCTGGAACATTACCAATGAATGGTAAGAGTTGACTTTTAAGTAGTCGGTCGCTGCGTGTAACGACCGGCCTAAGGACCAGCATACTAACCGCTACTATAGAAAATAGTGTTGGCAGCGGATTCAGGCCACCACTCTTTGGATCGCCGAACAAGGCGAGATGTGCGAAGGTGATTATTCCGCACAGTATGGCTCCCAAAAGCACCGAAATGTAGTACTGCTTCTGATATGCAGCGATCTGTGGTGCCAGTGACGACGGAGCAATATAGCCCCGCGTGTTGTTATTGCTTGTCGAATTCATCTATACCTTCTCCCATCACATCACAGCAGCTTATGCTTTATCTGCGAAAGACTGGCTGAGGAGGCTTGTCATTTATCTCGTACGTAGTCTAATGCAAAATGTAATCATAGGAAATCTCTGACATATGGGATGTTTCAAAATTTTTCTTGATATCAGCGTATGTCTCAACCATCATTCTTTCGACAAAAGTAAAGCGGTTGAATGGGTGTACCGTCGCAGAAACATATCTCCGCAGTCGCCGAAGTAGCCCCCTGGAAGATAGAACCATCTGCATGCCGTTGGTTAATTCCCAAACAGCCATCCAGCGTGATTACCGATTACTTCGGCAACTAAACTGCCTTATGATTCGTCTTCCCACAGACGAAAGGCAACGTATGGCTTCCCTTGATGATCTGGTAAGAAAGCAGAAGACCGGCGCGTCGTTTGTCATCAGCGCGCAGATGCTGCGCATGAAGCCACAAGACTTCGATCCCATGGCACAGCGCTGGCTCGATGACGGCGGTCCGGGTTTCAACGTTATTGGCGTTCCTCATCGAACCGTGGTCGATGGTGAATTCCTCATCAGCCGCGTCACGGTGATAAGAACGACGGCACCGTTATAATTTGCGTGGGCATTACGTTGACTGTTTCAAGCTGTCCCGGGGACGGCAGGCAATCGTTCCTCGCGAGCGCGATGGCTGGCGGCAATTGCCGGGTACGTTGCCTTATTACGGAGTAAGTAGAACATGGTTTCTTTGCAAGAGCAGCTTTTGAAGGCGGGCCTGGTTGACAAGAAGAAAGTCAAACAGGCGAATCACGAGAAGAGCAGGCAGAAAAAGGTCGAGTTACGGAGCGGCGCGCAGAGCGTGGACGAAGCGCGCGTGGCGGCTTTGGAAACACAGCGAAAAAATGCCGAGCGGGCGCGGGAACTCAATGCGCAGCGCGACGCGGCCGCCAAGCAAAAAGCAATCATGGCGCAGATTGTGCAGATGGTGGAAAAAAATCGCCAGAGCAAAGGGGCCGGCGATATTGCCTACCATTTCACACACGGCAGCAAGGTCGAGCGGATCTATGTGTCGGCTGCGGTTCAGTCGCACTTGGTCGCGGGGCACCTTGCCATCGTCTGCCTTGGCGATACCGCGGAACTGGTGCCCCGGGTTGTCGCTGACAAGATCGCCGAGCGCGATGCCTCGCTCGTTGTCAGGGTGAACAAGGCCAATACCAATACGGAGACTGATGCCGACGACCCGTATGCTGCCTTCCAGATTCCGGACGACTTCACCTGGTAGGTGAAACAGGGTCGTTGAAGCTTCGCGAGGGCCGCATGTTTCCGAAGGTAGGCGGGGCGTTGAGCGCATGGAACGGATGTTGGCTGGATTTGACTGTGTCGCCTTCGTACGCCTTATGCTCAGTAGAACCATACCCACCTTCGGCTGAGGTAGCCTGCCATTTGTGGACACTCCCGTTTGATACACTGAGTAAGCGGGAGAAAGCATGAAGAAAGAATCAGAAGTGACACGCAGCGGCTTTTACGCCTGACCACTGATTCAGGAAGCGCAGTGATTGCGGATGGATCAATGGACGTTCTTGTTGCTGTCAGGTGGCATTTTCACCCGCACCCCTTTGACGAAGTAGTCCATTCTGCGCAGAGCATCATCGTCCGGAAACGCACCGGTTTCGATCTCGATGTTTCCGTCACGGTTCGTCACCGGCCCTTTGAACGGATGAAGTTTTCCCGCTCGAAGTTCATGCGTCTTTTCACCAAGCAGGAGTAACAGTTCCTGGGGCAAGGCTGCTGATGGGGACACAAGGCGAACGACATTGCTTCGTGCGCCAAGCCATACCGCTTCTTGCTTCCATCTGCCTTCTAGCTGGCTTGCGATAACCTTCGCATAGTAGGGAGCCCAGTCGATGACCGCCGAGCCGATATGGGCTGTCATACCGTGATGTTTGGTGTCTGAATTCCAGCCGAATGCCTTGACTCCCCTTTCCTGCGCTGCTTTCAGCACTGCGGGCGAGTCGGTATTTTGAATGAGCACATCAGCCCCTTGGTCGATGAGCTCAACGGCCGTTTCCCGCTCCTTCTTGGGGTCGATCCAGCTGTTGACCCATGATACTTGCGTCGACACGGACGGGTTCACCGATTGTGCGCCTAACGTAAAGGCATTGATATTGCGGTACACCTCAGGTACCGGTACCGAAGCCACGAATCCCAGCTTGCCTGTTTTTGTGACTTTACCGGCAAGGACCCCTGCTAGGTATGCGGCCTCGTAGGTACGGGCTTCGTACACCGACAGATTGGAAGTCGTCGTGCCGCCCGCAACATGATGGAACTTGACCTGCGGGTATTCCTTTGCGACCTTGAGCATCGCATCCTTGTAGCCATACGATGTCCCGAAGATCACCTGATGTCCATTTGCAGCAAGTTCTCTGAACGCCTTTTCAGCTTCAGCGCCGGTGGATACGCCAGCACGATAACTGGTCGCCACTTTGCCTTTGAATAGGGATTCCACCCGAATGCGCGCCTGGTCATGCGAGTATGTCCAGCCGCCGTCACCAACAGGACCGAGGTAAACAAATCCGACTTTGGCCGTATTGCTTTGGTTGGAGGAAGCGTCGTCACCCCGCCTTGTATCTTCCGACGCACTGCAGTTGGCGGACGCCAGCAGTAGAGCGCCTACCATCATCACACACCGTGATCCGCTTGTTTTGGTACCGTGCATCTCCTGCCTCCCTGACGTGATTGTTTTTCAACGCTGGAAAGGATGGCTGTATCGGCCGCATTCCTCCAGCGAAGGCTACGCCTTCATTCTTGGAGTAAGCATCGGATAACGATAGGGCTATTGAAGAATAGCTCTTATATCGGCAGCAATATTAGCGACAGCATAATGGTCGGATGTAGACCGGCCGGGCTAGCAGGCAGGCACCCTGGCCGTAAGTCATCTGTTTTATAGCCGCTTATGTCCGAGTACCACCTTGCCACATGTAATAGGGCATCAAGAGCTAGTGTCAAGACTGGTGTATGGCGGCTTGAAGGATAGCGGCGTCAGGCGGCGAGTTTTTGCTGTTCCGGTGGAT